>JAFYYA010000102.1 GCA_017557785.1 Salinivirgaceae bacterium | reverse complement strand
AGGCGACCTTGAGGAGTTCATCAAACTTGAGAACATCAACCGCGACCGCCTTGAACAGGAAATGATTTTCTACATCGAAAAACTCGACATCAACGAGGAGAAAGTGCGCCTGGCCAACCACTGCAAGTATTTTCTCGACACAATGAACACCGAAGGTGCCGGACGGCAACTGGGCTTTATTGCGCAGGAAATGGGACGCGAGATTAACACTCTCGGCTCGAAGGCCAACGACTCGGAAATGCAGAAACTTGTGGTTGGAATGAAGGACGAATTGGAGAAAATAAAAGAGCAATCACTTAATGTACTGTAAGTTATGGAAGAAGGTAAGATTGTGATTTTTTCGGCGCCGTCGGGTTCGGGCAAGACAACCATTGTAAAGCACTTGCTGTCGAAAGGTTTGAAAATGGAGTTTTCGGTATCGGCCTGCAGCCGCGCACCCCGCGGAACAGAGCAAAACGGTGTGGACTACTATTTTCTGACTGCCGAAGAATTTAAGAAACGCATTGATAATGACGATTTTGTGGAGTGGGAAGAGGTTTACGCCGGCCGCTACTATGGCACGCTGAAAAGCGAACTGACACGCATCTGGGGCAAAGGCAACCACGTGCTTTTCGACGTAGATGTGAAGGGCGGCATAAATCTGAAAAAGAAATTCGGCAACCGCGCCCTGTCGGTTTTTGTTATGCCGCCGTCGGTTGAGGAGTTGCGCCGCCGCCTTGTTGGCCGCGCCACTGACGCACCCGAGGAGATTGAGCGCCGCGTGGCCAAAGCCGAAGATGAGATTTCGTACGCCAATCAGTTCGACATCACCATTGTCAACGACGTGCTCGAAACAGCCTGCAACGAGGCCTACAGCAAAGTGACCGAATTCCTGAACAGTTAATACAATGAAGGTCGGGCTATACTTCGGTTCGTTCAATCCGGTCCACATTGGGCATCTGGCTCTGGCCAACTACATTGTGGAATACACCGGGCTTGAGGCCGTTTGGTTTGTTGTTAGCCCGCAAAACCCGCTGAAACAGCGCGCCCAACTGCTCGACGATTACCAACGTCTGCACCTTGTGAACCTTGCTTTGCGCGATTTTCCGAAGTTCCGCGCCTGCGACGTCGAGTTCCGAATGCCGAAGCCGTCGTACACCATCGACACGCTGGCCTACCTTGGCGAACAGCACCCCAACCACGAGTTCACGCTGATTATGGGCGAAGACAACTTGGCCACGCTGCACAAGTGGAAGAACTACGAGTTGCTGCTAAACGACTATCGGATAATGGTTTATCCGCGCCCAAACTGCCCAAAAACCGAATTCCACCAACACCCGCACGTGCAACTGATTGACGCGCCGCAAATCGACATTTCGTCGAGTTTCATCCGTCAGAGCATTGGCAGCGGCAAGGATGTGAGGTTTTTCGTGCCCGAAAAGGTTTGGGAATATATCGACGAAATGAATTTTTACAAATAACAGCCGCTATGAGAAACATTATCAAGATTTTAGCAATCGGACTTCTGGCAACCGCCTGCGGTAGCAAGAGCATCGATATTAGCGGCACTTATAAAGACATTGAAATTCAGCGGTTTGAGCAAGACTTGTTCGCCATTCCGGCCGACAGCGTCTGGCAATATGTACCGCAAATGGAACAGAAATACGGACGGTTCTTCGACCTTTACAATCAGCGTGTTATCAATATTGGCGGCACCAACCAACTCAACTACGACCGCAAACTCGCATCGTTCCTAACCGACCCCGACATACGCGGTTCGTACCGCGAAGTGAGCCGTATTTTCGGCACGGGCGAACCGGCTTTCAGCCGCGACCTATCAGAAGCGTGGGCACGAATGGCGGTGCTCTTCCCCGACATCGAATTGCCGAAAATCTACACCCACCTGTCGGGCTTCAACCAAAACATTGTGGCCGACTCGGGTGTAATCAGCATCAGCCTTGACAAGTATCTGGGTGTCAATCACAAATACTACCAAATGCTGCGCACGCCGGTCTATCAGCAACGCAATATGCACCCGCAAAAAGTGGCCACCGACGCCGTAATGGCCTTGTGTCTGACGGAATTTGAGTATGCACCGAAAGACGATAATCTGATTTCGCAGATGCTCTACTATGGCAAGATTCACGTTCTGCTCGACGCACTGCTGCCCAACGCCCCCGACACTTTGAAATGGGGCTATACCCGGCAACAACTCGACTGGTGCCACCGCAACGAACAGCAAATGTGGCTCTCAATGGTCGAGAAAGACGCGCTTTTCAGCACATCGATGAAGGAAATAAACCGAATGGTAGCACCCGCACCATTCACGGCATCGTTCTCGCAAAAATCGCCTGGCGGTGTCGGACAATGGATTGGATATCAGATTATTAAATCGTATCTAAAACACAATTCTCAAGTCACAATTCAGCAACTGATGCGCGAGAACGACTACCAAATGGTGCTGAATGCGTCAAGGTACAGGCCGTAAAGCAAAGAACAAAAAAAGACGTCCGCATGGACGTCCTTTTTTTTATTTGCGTAGCCTTTCAAATCAATGTGAAAACAACAACTCTCTGTATTTCGGCAGCGGCCAAATCTCGTTGTCCGAAATCATCTCAAGATGGTCGATATGCTCGCGAATGCTTGACAGATAAGGCTTCACCGTATCGGAATAGGCTTGGGCCTTTTCGAAGATATCGGCAATGGCATTCGCACGCTTGCGGGCTTCTGTCATCTCGGTAACCATTGATTTTATGGCTGTTATACACTTCGAAATGTCCTTTATGGTATCGAGTTGCAACTCGGCCACTTCCTTGAAATCGGCTTCGGGAAGCACTTCTTTCAAACCGCGCACGTTCTCAATCAGTTGGTTCTGATATTTGTAAACGGTTGGAATGATGTGGTTTGTGGCCAAATCGCCCAACACGCGCGACTCAATCTGAATTTTCTTGGTGTAGTTCTCGACACGGATTTCGTGGCGGGCTTCAATCTCGCGCTCGGTGAACACTTTCGCATTGGTACAAAGTTCAATGTTCTTCGGGTCGCAGAAAGCCTTGAGAGCGGCAATGGCGCCTTTGGGGTTCGACAATCCGCGGCGCTCGGCCTCAACTTCCCACTCGTGGCTGTAGCCGTTGCCGTCGAAACGCACGGGTTTTGAGTAAACTATGAGTTCTTTCAGTTCTTGGAAGATGGCTTCGTCCTTCTTCACGCCAGCCTCGATTTTAGCATCCACTTTCAGCTTGAACTTGCGCAGTTGCTCTGCCACGGCCAAAGTGATGAAGGTCATCGGCG
The DNA here is from genome assembly GCA_017557785.1 of Salinivirgaceae bacterium. Classification (GTDB taxonomy): domain Bacteria; phylum Bacteroidota; class Bacteroidia; order Bacteroidales; family SZUA-534; genus RUG13583. The sequence goes on along the minus strand of JAFYYA010000102.1, from coordinate 63,623 downwards.
CGGCGCAGTTGGCGCTGGCTCCGGCCGAACGGAACTCGAAGCGGTTGCCAGTGAAGGCAAACGGCGATGTGCGGTTGCGGTCGGTGTTGTCGAGCAGAATCTCAGGAATCCGGCCAATGCCCAATTTGATGTCGGTCTTCTCGTCGGGCGTCATCTTCTTGTCGCTTACGCGTTGCTCGATGTCGTCGAGAATTCCCGACAGGTAGCTGCCCAAGAATACCGACATTATTGACGGTGGTGCCTCGGTTGCGCCCAAGCGGTGCTCGTTTCCTGCGGTGGCGATGCTGGCTCTCATCAAGTCGCCATACTCATAAACGGCGCTGATGGTGCAGGCAAGGAAAACCAAAAACTGCATATTACTCTTAGGGTTCTTGCCCGGTGACAGCAGGTTGACGCCTGTGTTGGTAGCCATCGAGAAATTATTGTGCTTGCCCGAACCGCTAATGCCCTTGAACGGTTTTTCGTGGAAGAGCACGTTGAAATTGTGGCGGCGTGCCACCTTTTTCATCAGGTCCATCAGAAGCATATTGTGATCGACGGCCAAGTTGGCTTCTTCAAACACCGGTGCGCACTCAAACTGATTGGGTGCTACTTCGTTATGGCGTGTTTTAACTGGTATTCCCAACCGATAGGCTTCAATTTCGAAGTCACGCATAAAGGCGTTCACACGGCTCGGGATGGTGCCGAAATAGTGGTCGTCGAGCTGTTGGTCTTTGGCCGATGCGTGTCCCATAAGCGTGCGGCCTGTCAGCTGCAGGTCGGGGCGGGCAAGGAACAGAGCCGAATCGACAAGGAAATACTCTTGTTCCCAACCTAAAGTTGTCACCACCTTGGTAACGTCTTTGTCGAAATATTGGCAGACGCCAACAGCCGCATCATTCAACATCGATGTGGCCTTCAAAAGCGGTGTTTTGAAGTCGAGAGCCTCGCCAGTGTACGATATAAAAATGGTTGGAATACAAAGCGTTTTTTCAAGAATGAAAGCCGGTGACGACGGATCCCAAGCCGTGTAGCCGCGAGCTTCGAAAGTGTTGCGCAATCCGCCGCTTGGGAAACTCGACGCATCAGGCTCTTGTTGAGCAAGTTTGCCACCGTCGAAAGCCTCAAGACCGCCATCGCCATCAAAATTAGGTTCAAAGAAGGCGTCGTGCTTCTCGGCGGTTGAGCCGGTTAGTGGATGGAACCAGTGGGTGTAGTGCGTTGCACCCTTGCCCAAAGCCCACGCTTTCATACCCGATGCCACCTGGTCGGCAATGCGGCGTGGTATGCGTGTGCCGTTCTCGATTGAATCGATAACGCACTCGTAAGCCTCACGCGACAGGAACTCCTTCATTTTGGTCTTGTCGAAAACATTTTCGGCAAAATACTCGGATGTTTTTTTGTCGGGCACATCAACCTTCACCGCCTGACGGTTCATCAGTTGCTCCAAAGCCTTGAATCGGATTGTTGACATTTTTGTCAGATTTTATGTTTATGGCGCAAAGATATGGCAAAAATGGTGCCGTTGTACGTGAATCTCTTACAATTTTATTACACTACCCCCATTTTTATAGGGGTGTGGCAGGCATTTCTCATTTTTATTCTTTGATAAATATTGTTTACTGGTATCGATTCATGAGAAATCGGAATTTGGAATGAAAATTTCAGTCGACAGGGTACGGAACGAAAAAGGAAAAGATAGAATCACAATATCTCTTTAAGTTCCAGCAGATTGTGAATCTCGTAGGTTACCGGGAATTCGGCGGGTATGTTGCGAGTGTTGAAATACACTTGGTCGATGCCGGCCTGGCGGGCGCCGACAATGTCGGTAGGCCACTCATCGCCAATCATTAGGCTCTCTCGTTTGCGGGCGTTCACGTATTTCACAGCATAATCGAATGCCAGTTTGTGCGGCTTTTTGTAGCCCATCTCATCCGAAGTGAAAACCTTCTCGAAATAAGGCGCAAGCCCCGATTCGGTGGTTTTAATATGTTGAATTTCAACAAATCCGTTGGTTAGCAGATAAAGATGGTAGCCTTTGGCTTTCAGATAGTCGAGCACATCGAAGGCGTGGGGCACAACGCGAGTCTGATGCGGCGACATTTCAATATATCTTTCGCCAAAAGTCTCAGCCACAGCCTTATCGGTGATGCCGAAATGAACTAGTGCATCGTGGAAACGCTTCCAGCGTAGTTGCTCTTTGGTGATTTTGCCCAAGCCGTAATCAACCCAAAGAATATCGTTGTAATGGTGGTACAAATCAAGGAATTCCTGCTCGTGCGGAACAAGTTCGGGAAGCATTTGGCGCAACAAGTGGCGAAGTGTGAACTCTGAGTTGGCGGCAAAATCCCAAAGAGTGCCGTCCAAATCGAAATAGAGCCACTTATAGCGCATATAACCGCGGGCTATTTCTTCAGTTTTACAACCGCCTTCAGATTCTCGATTTTCTTACCCGGGCCATTTGGCACGCTGATTTTCATCGAGAACGGCTCAATAGTGTTCCCTTCGATTTCAAGCACATAATCGCCTGGCAGAAGTGCCACATTTACACTGCTTGTGGCCGGATTGTAGTTGTAAGTTCCGAAAAGTGTTTTGCTTTTTGTGAGAACCGACACTTTCAAATCTGTCTCTGTCTCAGCAAAATCCACTTTCGTATCGCCTTGAGCAATCTGAAGTTTGACAATGTAGAGTTTCACCATCGGATCCTTATCATTGAACACCACACGGTAGATGTCTGTGTAGCCATACGAATCGGGCTTGATGGCCGACACATATGCGTAGTTGCCGTCGTTGGTGTAACTGATGGTAAAGTTGTCATATACATCGTTAAGCGGATAACCGATATTTTTTGGTTCGCCCACTTTTAAGGTTTTCAGATCAATACTGCTGACAAAAACATCGTAACCGCCCATCGATTTCGAACCATTGCTGCAGAAATAGAGTTTCTTACCATCGGCTGAAAGCATTGGGTACATCTCATCGTATTTGGTGTTAACCACATTTCCCAGACTTGTAGGCAAACTCCAATCACCATTCGGCAGACGAACTGTGTAGAAAAGGTCGAAACCGCCCTGGCCGCCGTGACCTTCGCTTGAAAAAATCAATGTATCACCCGTCGATGTTGAGTAGGCGGATTTTTCAATGCCTTTGGTATTCACACTTGCCGACAATGGCGTCTTACCTTTCAACCCACCGGCTTCGAATGTCGATATAAGCAAATCGCGATCGATACCGTAAGCGTCCTGATAGAAATACATCTCAACGCCATTCAACGACAGTCCGGCCACCATTTCATCCTCAACAGTGTTGAAAGCTGTCGCCGCCTTATTCTTTTTGTAATCACCTGATTCAGAGTTTGAATAAAGCACGTCCCACATATATTCCTTCAGACTTGTGTCATACTTGCGGTTCGATGAGAAGACCATTATTTCGTTGTCCGGGGTGAGCATTGGGGTGATGTCGTCCATATCGCTGTTGATGCCTTTGCCCAGATTGACAAATGTTACATCGAGCGGTGATTTGACCATCTTTTCCGCGTTATCGATATGTATTTTAAGCAAGTCTGCTTCAGTGTTTCCCTTCAGCTTCGCCGACGCCTTAGTCAACGTCTCGCGGGCCTTATCGAATTTATAATTAAAGAAATAGGCCTTTGCTAAAGCTAAAAGGTAATCGGCTTCCTGGCCATATTTGCTTTCGGCTTTGAGCAGATGCGGCAATGCCTTGTCGGGTGCCGCGTATGTTTTTGTGCGGCAAATGCCGATGCTGTAGTTAATATCAACATTACCAGTATCTTTCTTATATGCGTTCAGAAACATCTTCAGCGCCACCTGATAGTTCTCAATCTTGAACTGATAGTTGGCTTCCCGCACATCTTGCGATATGGCCACAACTGGCAAAAGCAAGACAATAATGGTAATTATTGATAATCTTCTCATTACGCGACTATTTTATTGGTTTCAGATATATATTTTTCTCAATATAATCATCGTCGGAATCTTTAACGCTGAGTTTCTCTTTGGTGCCCGACGGCTGGCCTTCGAATTTCACTTCCAACGTGTATTCGCCAACGTACAAAGCAGCAAAGAACATACCTTCATCAACGTCTATCTGTCTGATAATGTTGCCATTTTTATCATACACCCATGCGTAAGCCTTTGGCATCTGCTCATTGTGCGGCTGTGCCGAATTCTTGTCTTCGCCAACACGAACAGTGTAACCGAAAGTTTTCGGCTGAATATTCTCATCACCAAAATCAACACGGTAGATGTCGAGATTGCCGACACCTTCTTTGCGTTTGGCGGCAACGTATGCCGTGCCGTCATTTGCAAATGTAATTTTTGTGTCGTCGAGCGGGGTGTTCAGCGGGAAACGCATGTTTGTTGGCTTGAACCAGTTACCTGCAGATTCGTTGAACGATGTGCTGAAAATATCGTATCCACCGATACCATCGTGGCCTTTCGAAGCGAAATAAAGCGTGTGTCCGTCAGGACTCAAAGTCGGATAGTTCTCGTCATATTCAGTATTGATGCTCGTGCCCATATTTTCTGATGGTCCCCATTTGCCGTCAGGACCGCGGTGCGCCACATACAAATCGAGTCCGCCGCGTCCGCCTGGACGGTTGCTGGCAAAATAAATCGTGTTACCATCGGCAGTAAAGCATGCACCCATCTCAATATCATCAGTGTTCATGTCTGCCGGCAAATCGGATGCCTGAGCCTTGGTGAATTTAACGCCTTTGCGGGTGTACATCTTGATGTCGTGAGTGGCATAGTCGCCATTGGCGTAAACCAGCATTTTGTTGCCGTCAGGCGTGATTCCGACAACGTTCTCATCATCGTAACTGCTTATAGGAATCTGAATTGCTGGCTGCCACGCCCCTTTTTTGTTTTCGCTGTATTGTCCGCTATAGATATATGCTTCATATTCTTTTATATAGTTACGGTTGCTCGAGAAATAGAGCAGATTGTTGTCTGGGGTAACAACCGGACATATATCATCGAATTCGGAATTTATAGTTGTATCCAAACGTGTGAAATTCACGTTGATAGGGTTGTTGATCAGCTGTTTGGTATACTCGCACATCTGAATCATGCGGTCCGACTCAAACAGGTCGGTCTCATCGACGCCCACCAACTTGTAGTCGTAAAACGCCTCAATGGCTTCCGTAAAACGGTAGTTGTACATATAAGCCTTGCCAAGGAAGAATTTTGTGCGTATTGGATAGTTGTTGAAGCTCACCACGTACTCAAGAAATGGTACGGCTTTTTCTTTGTCGATGTTGGTTTCAGTGTAGCATACACCAATGCGGTAATTCAATTCGATATTTTCCTTATCGTACTTGTAAAGAATAAGATAGTTTTGAAGGGCATATTCATAATCGCCTTTCTTAAACGCGTTTTCAGCATATTTTTTTATAAGGATAATATCATCGTCCTGAGCTTTTGCTGAGACCGCAAGCGCCAGAACCATTGCAATGTTTAAGAACAATTTTTTCGATAACATACGTGTGTTTGTTTTCGTTATTCTGCAGATTGAACTGCAAATATAAGAATATTATGCAACTACCGCATTTATAAAATCTGCAATGTGGCGTGCTTTGTCGGTACTTGTTGGGGCTTTGCCGAAAAAATCACGTCAGCGACTCATATTCGGTGTCACCAAGCTGCGTGGTGCTACGCGAAAAATTCCGTCCTGTAATCGATTTAAGCAAGTTTTCCATGGCGTCAACACTACCTGATGACAAAAAGACATCGGTTCCCCGATGGTCGGCGCCGTTTTGAATCCGTGCATCGGCCAGAACATCGCTGACACGTCTTGCCACAGCTGGTGCTGGATCAATCACCGCCACTTCTGGGCCAACCATCCGCTCGATTTGCGGTTTGAAAAACGGATAGTGAGTGCAGCCCAGCACAATCTGGTCAACACCATGCTCAAGCATCGGGGTAATGTATTTTGCAAGCAGTGGATTCGCTTGTGGCCCTTCGTACTCGTTTGCTTCAACCAATTCAACTAGTCCGTCGCCAATTTGCACCATCACGTCTATGTCGCGGGCATATTTCCGGCTTGTCTCTTTATAAAGCCGCCCATCGAAAGTGCCTTTTGTTGCCAACACACCCACCCTGCCGGTGCGTGTGTTCAGTGCCGCTTGCTTAATAGCCGGTTCCATACCAACAAAAGGTATGGGATAGGACTGACGAAGTTCGTCGATGGCAGCCGCAGTGGCTGTGTTACAAGCCACAACCACCAACTTGCAGCCAGCAGTCAGCATACCGTCGACAATGTTTTTAGCCAACACAACAATCTCATCAGCCGATTTGTGGCCATAAGGACAGTTTCGGCTGTCAGCAAAATATATCACATCCTCTGCCGGAAGTTGCCGGCGCACTTCGCGCCACACCGTCAAACCGCCCAACCCGGAATCGAATATACCTATCGGACTGCTGTTCATAGCATTGGCCTAAAAAACAATATCCAACAGTTGCCCGTTGGATATTGCCATTTGTTAAACACTTTAAAAATTATTTGATGCCAAGTTTTTTAAGAACCAATGGCAACATATCAACGCTTTGATCAGAGTGGTAGAGAATGGCACCCATGCTCATATCGAACACATAGGTGAAGTTGTTCTCTGCTGCGACATCGTCGATAGCCTTCTTGGCCTTGTCGATGATTGGCTGAAGCAACTCGCCTTCTTTTGCACTTAAATCTTTCTGAGCCGACTGCTGAAAAGCCTGCAAACGTTGCTGGATTTCAGTCAGTTCCCGCTCTTTGGCTTCAAGCAGAACCTGCGGCAATGAATCGCGCTGCTCAAGATATTGTTGGTACTTGTTTTCCAACTCAGTATTCATTGCTGCCATCTGGTCTTCAAGTTGCTTTGCATATTTCTCAAGTTGTACACGAGCCTGTTCTCTTTCAGGCATCTGTTGCAGCAACTGACCTGAATCTATATGGCCGAACTTGAAGTTTTGTGCGTTTGAAACTGTTGCAATCGACGACATAAATGCCACTGCAACAACAATTAAGATCTTTTTCATTATTCTATCGTTTAATTATTGATAATCGCAAATATAGAAATTTTGTTTAGAGTTGCCACTTTCAATTAAAATTATGCACAATAATCAGTTCTTGTAGCCGAGTTTTTGCAGCACGTCGTCACTCTTGTCGTATTTCGGGTCGGAATAGAGAAACGAAGCTCCGCCTGCGGCATCAAAAATAAAAGCGTAGTTACCCGACGATGCTATCTCCTTTATTGCGTTGAAGATATCGTCCTGAATTGGCTTGATGAGTTCTTGGCGTTTCTTGAACAAATCGCCATCAGTGCCGAAATATTTTTTCTGCAGCTCCTTGGTCTGACGTTCTTTCTGCACAATCTCATCCTCACGTTTCTGCTTCATCTCATCGGTGAGCAGAACCTTCTCGGCCTGATACTCTTTATACATTTTCTCAATTTCGGCATATTTTGTCTCAATCTCCGCCTGCCAGTCTTTCGACATTATCTCCAGCTGTTCTTGCGCCGACTCGTAGGCCGGAATGCTCTTCAGAATGTAATCGGTATCAACGTATGCGAATTTCTGCGCAAAGGCTGATGTGGCGACAAATGCCAACATTCCAACAAAAAGTGCTTTTTTCATAATCGTATGATTTAAATTAAACATAGAATTAGAACGCTTGTCCGATAGTGAACGCAAACTGACTGCCGTTCGAGCCCGGGTTGCGCGGATTGCGGTCGAAACCGTAGCCCCAGTCGAGACCGAGCAGACCGAGCATTGGCAGATAGAACCTCACTCCCACACCCGCCGACCGGTACAGACTGTACGGATTGTAGTCTCTCAACTCATACCACGAGTTTCCGGCATCGAAAAATGCTGATGCCCAAATGGTTGACGACTCTTTCATAACCAATGGGTAACGCAACTCAACCGACAGCTTCTGATAGATATTACCTTGCGGATAGGCTGTCAGCGAGCCGTTTCCGTTGACACCATTATCATAACCACGAAGCGGGATCACATCGTAACCATAATAGTAGTTGCCGCCCTGCATGCCGTCGCCACCCAACTGGAACGATTCAAACGGTGAGTATCCCCAGCGATAGCTGTAATAACCCAGCAAACCGAATTCGAAGTTGGTTCGCAACACCAGATTCTGGTATATGGCATTGAACCAATCGGCCTTAAATTTCCACTTATGGAATTCAATAAGTCTGTACTTGCGACGGGCTTCTTCCTCACGAATAGTAGTAGCATTATTGTCAAGCGCCTTTCTCTCATTGTGGTTCAATTTCCAATACTCCCTGTCACGAATTAGCGAATAAGGAGGTGTCACCTGTATCGAAAGAGAGATATTAGCGCCATGCCGTGGATATAGCGGCTGATCGAGCGAGTTGCGGCCTATAACAGTTGTGAAACTCAGGTTGTTAGATATACCGGTTGAGAATTCACTCAAAATGGAGTAATTTCGGATGTTATACCGCTGGTAACTAATCTCGTTGTACAATGTAAAATAGTTGTCAGGCCATGACAGTCGGCGTCCAAGACCGACTGACGCACCTGTAATCTTCATATACTGCGAAATGTTCGACTTGTAAACGTTGCCGCTCGAACGCACCGTGTGGTAGAACGACACTGTGAATGAGTTCGGCTTGCGGCCGCCGAGCCACGGCTCAGTAAACGAGAAACTCAGCGAACGATAGTGCTTGCCGCTTGTTTGCGCATGGATTGACAGACGCTGGCCGTCGCCCGACGGAAGCGGTTTGTACGAGTCGAGATTAGTAACGTTTCTCAGCGAGAAATTGGTGAACGACAAGCCCAACGTGCCTATCACCATTCCGCCACCCCAGCCGCCAGACAACTCAATCTGGTCAGATGCGCGCTCAACCACAATGTATTCCAAATCAACGGTACCATCGGCTTGGTTGGGGGTTGGCTTCACATCGAACTTCTCAGGGTCAAAATAGCCAAGAGTTCCCAACTCACGTATTGTACGCATTATGTCCGACTTGCTGTAAAGGTCGCCTGGGTGAGTCCAAATCTCACGACGGATAACATGCTCGTTTGTGCGGTCGTTGCCATGAATTGTTACCCGGTTGATGCGGGCCTGCTTACCTTCATAGATTCTAATTTGCAAGTCGATGGAATCGTTATCCACCTGAACCTCAACCGGAATGGCTTGGAAAAACAGATAGCCGCGGTCGACATAAAGTGATGCTACAGCGTCGTCGGCCATCATAAGACGCTTGTCGAGTTCAGCCTGGTCGAACACATCGCCTTTCTTAATATCCAACTGCTGGCTGAGAATCTCGGCCGGATATTTTGTGTTGCCAACCCACTCAATGTTGCGGAAGAAATATTGGTTTCCTTCAGCCACCTGAATGTCGATGTTGAACATATTGTCTTCGTTGCGATAAACCGTGTCTGACACTATCCGGGCATCGCGATAACCACGAGCATTATATTTCTCAACTATTTTCTTTTTGTCTTCTTCATACTTTGACTCGATGTATTTCGACGATTTGAAAATATTGTACCACGTCTTCTGTTTGGTGCCTTTCATTGCTCTGCGCACCTTGCCGTCAGAAAACACTTCGTTGCCTTCAATATTGATTCTCTTAATCTTAACCTTGCTGTTCTTCTTGATATTGAAATGCAGAATGACGGTATTGGCCATCATTGTGTCTTCTTCCTGCTTCACGTTGATTTTCACATCGTGGAATCCCTTTTTAACATAAAAATCTCTGATTTTCTTGCGTGCAGAACTGATCATATCATCAGTTATCTGGATACCACGCACCAGTTTAACTTCGTCTTTCAGGTCATCAGCCTGCGATTTCGATATGCCCGAGAATTCAACTCTCGACAGACGCGGACGCTCTTTCAGATATAGATTAAGGTATATCTTGTCGTCGGTGATGTTTGTGACCGTAATCTGCACATCGCCGAACAAGCCATGTTTCCAAAGTTTGTTGAGTGATTTTGTGATGGCGTCGCCAGGCACTTCAATCTTCTGCCCCACCTGCAATCCCGACAGATTCACGAGTGTTGTCTGATTCAAATATTTGACGCCGGAAACAGTGATTCCGCCAATCTCGTATTCTTTGGGTTTCGAATAATCTATTTTAATATTGCTGCCGTTTTCTGTTTGAGCCAACGCCGCCACAGCGTTCAGCATCAATAAAACCGCAACTATTATTTTTCTCATCATCTGCTCAAAATTTCAAATGCTTCAGCCAATCTGTTCACTGGTCAGGCCAAACCTGCGCTCACGCTGCTGATAGTCAACAATTGCCTTGTAGAGTTCTTCTTTGTCGAAATCAGGCCAGAATGTCGGCGTGAAATACAACTCGGAATAGGCCAACTGCCAGAGCATGAAATTGCTGATTCTGTACTCACCGCTTGTTCTGATGAGCAAATCAGGATCGGGAATTCCACCTGTGTACAGGTTGCGGCTCACCACGCTGTCATCAATGCTGTCAGCGGTCATCGCACCCGATTCAACATTGCGCGCAATCTTTCGCACTGCTTCAACCAACTCAACCTTCGAACTATAACTCAGCGCCAGAGTCAGCGTCATGCCCGTGTTGCCCTGGGTTCTGCCGATCGCATCCATAAGGTTTGTGCGGACCTTCTCAGGCAGGTCAGTGAGCCTTCCTATTGCATTTAAACGGATATTGTTCTTGATTAGTGTATCGGTTTCTGTATTTATTGCCGAAACAAGCAAATCCATCAAGCCCATGACTTCCATCTTCGGGCGGTTCCAATTCTCGGTCGAGAATGCGTACAAAGTGAGATAGCCCACACCAAGTTCGGCGCAGCCTTCACACACTTCGCGCACTGCCTTCATGGCGCTTTTGTGCCCGAATATGCGTGCGTTGCCATGCTGCTTCGCCCACCTGCCGTTGCCGTCCATTATAATGGCAATGTGCTTTGGCAAGCGCTCTTTTATGATACTATCTTTAAGTGACATTCCTGCTTAATTTCCGCGCAAATTTAGTCAAACGTCGGACATTTCTGCGGATATTCGAATTTATATGCCAAATAAATTGAGAAGTACGACAACCAGTCGTTATTGCTTGAAACATAGCGCTGTTTCATCTTGTTTATTTCTGATGGCCGCGGCGACATGAAGTCGATATTGTCCGAAAAAGTTTTAATCATCAGAAAATCGGCGCCATACACAAACCTACGATATGAGTTGAATTTTACGCCAAATCCGAACGGAATGTCAACAATAACCTTGTCCATCTTGGCATCGTCAGGGAAGAATCCAACGCCCATTCCACCTTGCAGATAAGTGGCGAACGGCGTGTCTTTTTTCCCGAAAACAAAGGGCAGAAAGTTGAACTCGCCCAAAATGCTGAAATGTCCCAAATAGCGTTTGAACGAGCAGTCGCGCTCTTTTTGATATTCGCTTTTGTATTTTGAGTCAGATGCTGTTATCTGTCCAAACGAGAGTAAGGCTTTCGCTGAATATCTGACATTGATGTTATGCCTGTAGAATGCTCCAACGGCCGGACGCGTTCCTTTAAACGGCACCTTGTTGATGTCGCCCAGATAAAATCCGCCGCCCAATTGGATACCTATATCGGCATTCGGAAACTCTTGTGCGCGAATGGTAGTCGCACCCATGAGCATAAGCAGCGCCAAACCGAGCAATCGGATGCGAATCTGCATTGTTTATCTTCTAATTGTTTTGAAGTTAGGCATGTGGTTCTTCTTCTCGCGCATCTTGAAGGCGATATTAACTGCCACAAACTGGTATTGGTCAATCCACTTGCCGAATTTTCCACCTTTGTACAAATCACCCATTGGTGTTGCATCTGACATTTCTTTTCCACCAACAGCACCATCGACATTGTCACCAATGACTTCACGTATACCAAACTCGAAGCCTACATATAGATTTCGATCAAGTCTGACTTTTGTGCCCACACCCAACATCACCACAGGCGCCATGCTGAAATATTGCTCTGTGAAACGTTCGCGCCCCTTTTCATCATTACAATAGAAATTACCGTAACTTAAATATCCGCCTAAACCGGCGAACAGATACGACGGCATTGTGAAGTTCTTGAGTTTGGTCTCACCCAACTTGCGGTAAACGTTACGTCGTTCGTTCTCTTTAATGAACATGAACTCATAGCGCAAGCCCAACTCTGCAAAACCGGTTTTAAATGCTATTCCCTGGCGATAATAATATTTAGCACGTTTTTCGATTGTCTCGCGTGCGCTCATATAGCCCAAGTTTGTACTAAAACTTGCAGAGTGGCGGCCTTTAAAATTGTATTTCAAAATTGCGTCAGTCAAATAGCCGGTTGTTCGAAAAGGCAAAATCCACATCTGCTTATCCGGATCGTTCGGTGAGCACACATCGCCCATAAAATTGGTTAAACCAACACCCATGTGGAACTCATAAGGACGTCGGCTCCATCTTTGTGCCGATGCGCTTATGCAGCATAACAACAATGCTGACACAACCACCGACCTACACATTATTCTAGTTCTCATAATGGCTATCCGTTAAAATTTAGGCAATCCGTTCCGACCTGTTTTAAGTTTATAGCATGCCGTAACAACCGTAAACATGTAAAAGTCGTTGTATTTCGACTCGCCGCGCTGCTCGCCTGGTGCGTATCTCACGTTTGGCAGCGGGTCATGTTCATCATCGGTTTTTATGCTACGGTCGGCCATACGTGCCGCTTGCGGATTCTTGCTGGCCAACCATTTATTGTCAACATACGATTTGCTCACGTCGTCAAGGTAGTCGGTGGTAGTGTAACGCGGTGCAAACTCAAGACCTATGCTGAGCTCACGCGAAAGCGCATATTTGAAACCAACACCGAACGGGAAAGCCATTGCAATCCGTTTGTATTTTTTGCGGCCTTCCATCAGGCCCTGACCTTCGGTTCCCAATTTCTGCAGTGCTACCCATTTGCCTGTGCCGTCTTCGCCATCATCTTTCGCTTTTGGGTTGTAATAGAACGCAGAAACACCGGCGAACACATATGTATTAATGTCGAGCAGACTGCGCCATGTGAATTTCCTACGGCGGCGCGACCTGTAATTGATAGGTTCCGGAATTATTGAATATTCTATCAAAGCAGCGACTTCCCACAAATTAGTACGGAAACTCAGATTGCGGTCGCGGCGGTACATTTCGTCAGTTTTGGCATCGCTACCCGACAGCCACGCATAAGAAATCGTACCCTTCACTGCAAGCGGATTAAGCAGTTTGTAACGCATACCGGCCTGAGCCATAACGCGTTGCGAAGTGAAATCGTAATCAGACAAAAAGTGTCCGTTGCCACCATTTTTTCCACCTAACTCACCGACAAACGTTGTCAAGCCCAAACCTCCAAACACTTCGTATCTTGTTCGTTTCCAACGTGTTGCCTGAGCGTCGGCATAGTCGACAGCAATAAGCAGCAATGAGAACATCAATAATATATGGCGTTTCATACAGTCAATAATGCTTTTACAAGACGCCAAAAGTAAGAATATTTTTTTACCCATTTACCATGTTCGTTTTTTTTACGGCAATAACTATGTTTTGTTGACAAATGACCTTTTCGAAAAACAAATTTCGCGAGATAAACATATTTCATCGAGGAAACAGCCACCCTGAGCAAAAATATCAATCACAACTCTTTGAACTTCAATATTATATCAGTAAAGCAAAAACAACCATCGACAAAAACTTATTTATGGCATATTTTTTGAATCACCGTGCGCGAAAAAAAACTAATTTTGCACGGTTGTTTTAAAAATACGTTAAATTAACCAAAGAATTGGTTTTTAATAATTTATGTATTTAAAACAGCGCAAGTTTTTTGAAACTTCAGTTAAAAAAAAGACATTTTATGGATATTTCAGTATGGACATTATTGGTAGTGGGGCTCGGGACGGTGTTCTGCGCGCTTCTATTAATAATAGGTATGGGAAACCTGCTCATCAGCGTGGTTAACCGATTCTTCCCCGAAGAAGAACCGAAGGCGCAGGCCGCAACCGCAGTGGCCGCTGTCGCCCCGAACATCAAAACAGCCATTGAGTCGGCCGTGAACAGCATCACCGGCGGCAAGGGCAAAGTTGAATCAATCGAAAAAATTTAAAATATGAGTAAAAAAGTAAAATTCAGTCTGGTCTTCCGCGATATGTGGCAGTCGGCCGGAAAATACGTGCCGCGGGTTGACCAATTGGTAAAAGTTGCGCCCGCAATCATCAAAATGGGCTGTTTCGACCGCGTCGAGACTAACGGCGGTGGCTTTGAGCAAGTGAACCTGCTTTACGGCGAGAACCCCAACAAGGCCGTGCGCCAGTGGACAAAACCATTCCACGATGCTGGCATTCAGACACATATGCTCGACCGTGCGCTGAACGGCATCCGTATGAACCCGGTTCCAGTTGACGTTCGCCGTATGTTCTACAAGGTGAAGAAAAAACAAGGCACCGACATTGCCCGCACCTTCTGCGGCCTGAACGACACCCGCAACATTATCCCGTCAATCGGCTACGCGCACGACGGCGGAATGATTTCGCAGTGCTGCCTTTGCGTTACTTTCTCACCGCTTCACACAATTGAATATTATACAAAACTCGCTTTCGAACTCATCGAGGCTGGCGCCGACGAAATCTGCTTGAAGGATATGGCTGGAATCGCACGCCCCGTATCGCTTGGCGAAATTGTGAAGAACATAAAGGCCAAATATCCGAAAATCACCATCCAATACCACGGTCACGCTGGGCCGGGCTTCTCAATGGCAACCATTCTTGAGGTCTGCAAAGCTGGCTGCGACTTTGTCGATGTTGGTATGGAGCCGCTCTCGTGGGGCACAGGTCACGCCGATATTCTGGCCGTTCAGCCAATGCTGAAAGACGCTGGTTTCGACGTTCCTGAAATCAATATGGACGCCTATATGGATGTTCGCACAATGATTCAGGAGATGATGGACGACTTCCTGGGCTACTACATCCCGGCTCGCAACCGCCAGATGAACTCGCTGCTGATTGCACCGGGTCTGCCGGGCGGAATGATGGGCTCGCTGATGACCGATTTGGAGACAAATCTGGAAAGCCTGAACAAATGGAAAGAGAAAAATAATCAGCCGAAACTCTCTCAGGACCAACTGCTTGTGAAGTTGTTCGACGAGGTTAAATACGTTTGGCCTATGATGGGCTACCCCTGCCTGGTTACGCCTTTCAGCCAGTATGTGAAGAATATGGCGCTGATGAACGTTATTCAGATGGAGAAGGGCAAGGAACGCTGGTCGCTCATTGCCGACGACATCTGGAATATGCTGCTCGGCAAGGCTGGTAAACTGCCTGGCCCAATCGCACCTGAACTCGAAGCCAAAGCCAAAGAGCAAGGCCGCGAATTCTTCACTGGCAATCCGCAAGACCAATATCCCGACGAACTCGACACCTTCCGCAAGGAGATGCAGGATAACGGTTGGGAGCTTGGCGAGGACGAGGAAGAACTCTTCGAGCTGGCTATGCACCCGCAGCAGTATCGCGCTTACAAGAGCGGCAAGGCCAAAGCCGATTTCGAGGCCGACCTTGCAAAACGCAAAGCCGAAAAATGTGCTGGCAAGGGCGGAATCACTCTGCCACAGACAGTTACAGTCGATGTAAATGGCGAGAAATATAAAGTTGTGATTGGCGAGAACAACGGTTCGGCAGCACCTGCACAACAGGCGTCAGCTGCACCCGCAGCCGCTGGCGACACCGCTGGAGCAAAAGAACTCACATCGCCGCTCGAAGGTAAATTCTACCTTGTAAAATCGTCGGGCGACACCGCAGTGAAGGTTGGCGACACCGTGAAGAAAGGCCAGACCGTCTGCTACGTTGAAGCAATGAAGACCTTCAACGCCATTGCAGCCGAATGCGACGGCACCGTTGTTGAAATCTGCCTGACAAGCGGCGCAAGCGTGGCTGAAGACGATGTTCTGATGAAAATTAAGTAATTGGCTATGAGCGAGATATTTGAGAGAATATACAATATGACTGCCATCAGCAACATTATTGCTGAACCGCAGTTTCTGATAATGTACGCGCTCGCGTTTCTGCTGCTCTATCTGGGCATCAAGAAGCAATACGAGCCGCTGCTGCTCATCCCCATCGCCTTTGGCGTGCTGATTGCCAACTTCCCCGGTGGCGGTATGGGCGTGCTTGGCGCCGATGGCGAAGGCCTTGTGCACTACACCAAAGATGGCGTTGAGATGGCGAAAAATGTCTATGAGATGTCGCTGCCCGAAATTGCACACGACCTTGGCATTATGAACTTTATCTACTACGCGCTGATTAAGAGCGGATTGCTGCCGCCAATCATCTTTATGGGTGTTGGCGCGCTCACCGACTTTGGTCCGATGTTGCGCAACCTGAAACTTGCCATTTTCGGCGCAGGCGCACAGTTCGGAATCTTTGCCGTGCTGATTATCGCAAGTTACTGCGGATTCACAATGCAAGAGGCTGGTTCACTTGCCATTATCGGTGGTGCCGACGGTCCGACCGCAATCTTCACCACCATTAAACTGGCGCCGCATTTGCTCGGCCCCATCGCCATTGCAGCCTACTCTTATATGGCTCTTGTGCCGGTGATTATTCCGTTGGTTGTGAAACTTACTTGCTCTGAGAAAGAATTGAAAATCAATATGAAAGAGCAAGACAAACTCTATCCGAATGCTAAAGAGTTCAAGAATATGCGTGCTCTGAAAATCATCTTCCCGATTGCCACCACAACCGTTGTGGCCATCCTGGTTCCGACCGCCGTTCCACTTGTTGGTATGCTGATGTTCGGTAACCTGATTAAGGAAGTTGGTGCCAACACATCGCGCATTTTCGATGCCGCTTCAAATGCCATAATGAACTCTGCCACAATCTTCCTTGGCTTGTCGGTTGGCGCCACAATGACTGTCGATGCGTTTCTGAACCTTCAGACAATCGGCATTGTGGTTGGCGGATTCTTCGCCTTCGGCCTGTCAATCTTCGGCGGCATTCTGCTGGTGAAACTCTTCAACCTGTTCTCGAAGAAGAAAATCAACCCGCTGATTGGCGCAACTGGCTTGAGCGCCGTGCCAATGGCATCGCGTGTTGCCAACGACATTGCACTGAAATACGACCCGCGCAACCACGTGCTCAACTACTGTATGTCGAGCAACGTGTCGGGCGTGATTGGTTCGGCAGTGGCAGCGGGCATTCTGATTGCTTTCCTTGGTTAGTATTTATTGTTAGACAAATATGTGAAAAGCCGTCTCGGATTTTTCCGAGGCGGTTTTTTATTTTATTTCAAATAGATACACTGATTTTCGCATAATATAAAAATTACGAGTCCGAAGAGCCACAGATTTGTCCGCTTTTTGCTTACACCCCAAACCGAACTAATTACTTTTTAAGCGATGAAACACATTATTGAGAACTATGAGCAACTAAAAGCACTTGAAGGCAAAGAAATTGGCACGTCTGATTGGCAGCAGATAACGCAGGAGCAGATTAACAAGTTTGCCGATGTGACGAACGATCACCAATGGATTCACACCGATGTTGAGCGTGCGCGCGTCGAGTCGCCGTTCCACAGCACCATCGCCCACGGCTACCTGACCATCGCGTTGATGCCTTATCATTGGGAGCAGGTTATCGATGTGCAGAACCTGAAAATGCAGATCAACTACGGCATCGAGAAACTGAAATTCGGTCAGCCGGTTCTCTCGGGCAGTTTCGTTCGTATGCACGCCGATATGCTGTCGGTAACCGATTTACGTGGTGTTGTAAAGGCTTGTATCGCCATAAAAATGGAGATAAAAGACAGCCCGAAACTGGCTTTTGAAGGCACAATTATCTTCGTTTACCATTTCAACAAATAAAATTATTGACCAAGTGTTGCAGATAATGAAAAAATATAAATATTTGGTGCCGTTAGCAACGCAATGCTGACAGACGGAATATTAACAGAAAAACAACACTATATGGGCAGTACAAACAAACCGCGTGTCATCAAAGACTTCGACAAAATCAGCGATGAGATGCGCGACCAAGTGAAGGCAGCGTATCCAGATGGGTTCAACGCTTATCTGATTTCGTTTACGAACAAGGAAGGGCAGCTTTGCTGCGGTCTGCCGTTCGAGACAGAAGACCGTATGTATCTGCTTCGCATCAACAACGAAGATACTGGTAATATTGACGACGATGACTTTTTCGACGACGGCAACAAGGACGACGATTTGGACGATAGCGCTGACTTCAGCAACATCCCCGATGACTCGAATGACGATGACAGCGCAGCCACAATGAACGACTCGTTCTAAAGGCGGCCATCGTTACGCCTAAAATCGGCCAACGACAAAAAACTATACAAAAGGCTCTGTTTTTCAGATGCCTTTTTCTATTTTTGCTGATACCAAATAATTATTTCGAAAATGGAGAATAAAGATTTTATTGTAAAATCGTTGGGCAAGGGCAATGTGGAGTCGCCCCTGGTTCAAACGTTGGCAAAGACGGCCTATGACTTCACCACCGACAACGACCGTATTCTGTACGACAACTCGCTGGATTACTTCAAACTGTGCGGCAAGAGCAAGAAAGAGCCGATGACGCTTGAAAAGGCCGGCCCACGCAAAACCCTATTCTTTGAACCCGCCAAAACCAAAGTAGGCATTGTGACCTGCGGCGGCCTTTGCCCGGGCTTGAACAACGTCATCCGAAGCCTTGTCAACCACCTTTACTACCGTTACGATGTAAAGCGCATCATCGGTTTCAAGTATGGTTATGAAGGACTTGTGCCGAAATACAATCACGAGATTGTGGAACTAACACCGAAACTTGTCGATTATATCCATCAGTCGGGCGGTACCATTTTGGGCTCATCACGCGGTAATCAGGACGTTGGTCAGATTGTTGACACCCTAGATATTATGAATATCAACATACTCTTCTGTATTGGCGGAGACGGCACTCTGCGCGGCGCACACGCCATTCACGAAGAGATTGAACGACGCGGTCTGCGCATATCGGTGGCCGGAATACCAAAGACTATAGACAACGATATCAGTTTTATTGAGCGCTCATTCGGGTTTGAGACGGCTTTCTCTGTGGCCAACGACATTATCAACTCGGCCCACAATGAGGCTAAAGGCGCCTTCAACGGCATCGCCCTGCTTAAACTTATGGGCCGCGATTCCGGCTTCATTGCCGCCAACGCCGCACTTTCGACTCAAGAAGTGAATTTTGTGCTGGTGCCAGAGATGAATTTTGAACTGTACGGTCCGTACGGATTCCTGAAATGTCTGCGCAAGCGCCTTGAAACCAAGCATCACGCGCTGGTTGTGGTTGCCGAAGGCGCCGGACAGAACTTCTTCGACATCAAAGAGCAGCAGAAAGACGCATCGGGCAACATCAAGAAACAAGATATTGGTGTTTTTCTGCGTGACAAGATTATTGAAGAGTTTACGGCCAAGAAATTCCCGTATGCCCTTCGCTACATCGATCCGAGCTACATCATCCGCAGTGCACCAGCCAATGCCAACGACAGCAAGTTCTGTAACATTCTGGCGCAAAACGCTGTGCACGCCGCAATGGCCGGCAAAACCGACTTCGTGGTAGGCTACTGGAAACATCAATTCACCATTGTGCCGATTCCGATTGCCGTTGCAGAACGCAAGAAAATCAACCTGAACAGCGATTTCTGGTGGAACGTTCTTGAAGCCACTGGTCAGCCGCAGTCGATGGTGAATCCTTGATTGATAAACAATCTTATTAAATCAAACAACAAAGGGGCGAATTGTTATTCGCCCCTTTGTTGTTTTGGCCATTATTTTGTGAGAATCACAAACAAAAAAAGCAAACCATGTGGTTTGCCTTAATTGTATCGTTTAGAGACTGTATTATGCCTTGTGCAATTTCTCGTCAGAAACAGTCAGTTTTTTTCTGCCTTTTGCACGGCGGGCTGCCAATACACGACGGCCATTCTTGGTAGCCATTCTCTCACGGAATCCGTGTTTATTCCTACGCTTTCTCTGAGACGGTTGGAATGTTCTTTTCATTGCCATAATATATTCCCTTTCTTATGTTTTGTTATCATTTTTATCGGACTGCAAAAGTATGTTTTTTTTTGAATCGCGCAAACAACCTTGAAAAAATTGCCGCTATTTTTCACCGATGCTGTCGGCTGTTGGCAGATGCTGTCGCAACGCGTCTCTGTAGCAGGCACTTAGCAACTCGCCCTGAACCGTGCAGACATTGAGTTGCAAGGTGGTAAGCTGGCTGATGACCGTCACCAGCGGGAAGTTATAGAAGTGCTGCCGTTCCCAGTCGCGGTTGTAGCGGCGCTTGTTAAGACGAAGCACGTTGGTGTTCAGATTGGCATCGACAAAATCAGCAAGCCATAAATCATTCTTTGACACCAAAGCTGATATTTCGCGATGATAATCATCGATTTTGCCATGCAGAAGCGCGGCTTTTTGACGCTTGCGCCCAAGCATGAACCGCCGCACCGAGTTAATTTCGACATTCGACTGAACTGGCACAAGGTTTATGAATAACGATGAATCCTGCAGCATTTTCTTGCCTTCGACATAAACAATCAGGTCACGTTTCAGGTCATCGACAAAGTTCATCATACTGTCGCTCTTGCTGGCTATGAGTTCAGCCTTCTGCTTGATTTCCAGCAAAACCGAGTCACCCGAACAAAGTTCGTTTAGTTCATCGAAGATGTGGCGGTTACGGTTCTGCAACGACGATAGTTGAATTTGCGCTTCCTGGTTCGATATGGTAAACGAACGCAAAATTGGTCTGTGAACCAAGCTGGTGAGCATTCCAATCACAATGAAAACGCTGAAAAGCACAATCGGGAACCATGAGTCGACGCTAGTCTCGTAGAACCTGCGACGCATGGCCAGCATCAGCAGCGAAGCCAGCAGCAGGAACGAGCCGCCAACGTAGATGAGCACCTTGTTGCCGCCCCAGCTAACCATGAAGAACGTGACGCCCATCAGGAAGATGAAGAATCCGAGAATACTCAAAACTATTATCAGCCCGATGCGGTTTTCCTGATTATCTTTGAAAATGACGAAGAAAAGCGGTATCAGGTAGCCCAGATTGAAGGTGAAAAAACCCACCAGAAAGAGCACTTTACCCGCCACAAAATCGAGATTCATAAAAATTGTGCCGAGCAATAAAATGAGTGAAGAAAGATATCCCCACACTAAAACGTTGTGTTTCATAAAATTAATTATTCAGAATGCTGCCCAAAAGTAGTGTAAAAATGTGTATCGGAAAATAAAAATCAATCATATTGTGTTTTAAACGGCCAAACAATATATATTTGAAGGTGCTTTGGTGCGTTTTGCGCCTTTGCCAATTAAAAAATGTGTCATATGAACTCTGTACTTCTATTTGCGCTCATAATTATTTTCGGCGTTATTCCCTTCGGGATCGCATTTCTTCGCATCATATACAAAAAGACCATCGTTTTTAAGGTTGGGTTAGTGATTTTCCTGCCGGCAATGTTCTGCACGATTGTCGCCTATGCGGTCGGCTATTATGGGATTTGGTCGCTGATTTGGGCCGTTCCATCGTGTTTCGCGGCCTTGATGGTAAGCAATGTGGCAACAAAAAAGTTCATTCAACGACCGATTGTCAGGCTTCGCGAAAAGATTGACGAGATGGGACGCGGTGTGTTCGCGGCCAGCCAAAACGAAACCAAACACAAGGAAGACGAGATTGGCGACATCTACCGTTCGTTTAAGAATATGGCAGTGAATCTGCATAATACAGCTTTATTTGCGGATGCCATTGCCAACAACAATTTTGAGCAAGAATATCAGATGGCAAGCGAAGATGACGAGCTTGGCAAAGCGCTGACCAACATGCGCGACGAGTTGAAAAAAGCTAAAGATGCAGAACAGCAACAAGCCGCAGAGCAAGAGAAAGAAGCTTGGACTGCCAACGGAATCGCCATCTTCAACGATTTACTGCGTCAGGAAACATCGAATCTTGAAGCAATGAGCCGCACATTCATCAGCAAACTGACTGACTATATTGGTGTTGTGCAGGGCGGCGTGTTCATTATCAACGATGACGACCCCGAGCATGTGAAATACGAATTGAAAGGTGCTGTGGCCTACAATCGCGTCAAGCACAACGAGAAAGAGTTTGAAGTGGGAATCGGCCTTGTAGGTCAGTGCGCCTACGAGAAAGCACCAATCTACCTGAACGAGATTCCTGACAACTATATGGAAATCACTTCCGGTCTGGGCGAGGCCAACCCGAGATTCATCCTGCTCATTCCGGCCATCATGAACGACACGGTTTACGCAGTCATCGAACTGGCATCGTTCACAAAAATAGATGATTACAAGGTGAATTTCCTGAACAAAATCAGCGATGCATTCTCATCGACCATTTCGATGGTGAAGATAAATGCCAGCACCGCCAAGTTGCTCGAAGAGTCGAAAGACAAGGCAGACATGCTTGCAGAACAGTCGGAAGTGCTGAAACAAAGTTACGAGGAACTTCGCGCAACGCAAGAGGACCTTGCCCGCAAAGAGGCCATGCTTAAAGAATTGGAAGAGCGGTATCACATACACCGCGATGAAGAGTCTGAAGAAGAATAAACATTCAATCGGGACATAAAACAAACCCGCTGCAACCGATTCGGTACAGCGGGTTTTTAGTTTTCATACCAAGATCGGCAAGTTAGCGCTTGCGCGACAAAGCGTCATTTATCTGTTTTTTATACAGTTCGTTGAGTGGCAGGCCATAAACAACTGTCTGCTTTGGAATTATCGATTCGCGGCTCATGCCCGGCACTGTGTTGATTTCCATAAAGTAGAACCGGCCTTCTTTTTGAAGATAGTCGATGCGGACAACGCCTGTGCAACCCAGCAAATCGTAAATTTTCGATGTAAGAGTTTGACAATCTTTTAATTCAGCTTCCGATAGACGCGCAGGCGTAATCTCTTCCGACATTCCCGGTGTGTACTTGGCTTCAACATCGAAGAACTCGTTTTTGCTGACAATTTCGGTTGGCGGGAACACAATCGACTCTGTGTCAGTCTTGAACACACCGCAAGTGAACTCACCACCTTTGATAAATGGCTCGATGATAATCTCACTGTCTTCGGCGAAAGCCTTGTCGATTGCAGGTTGTAAATCGGCCGGCTGCTTAACTTTTGTCACACCAAAGCTTGATCCGCCATTGTTTGGCTTGACAAACATCGGGTAACCGCAACGCTTGCTTATCTCGTCGAGCGAGTAGGGCTGATTCCTACGCAACAGGACGGCGTCAGCAGTTAGAATTCCGTACTCTTTAAGGAATACTTTGCAAGCAAACTTATTGAAAGTCAATGCGGAAACAAACGCGCTGCAAGTTGTGTATGGAATGTTGAGCATGTCGAAGTACGACTGCAGCATTCCGTCTTCGCCCGGTGTGCCGTGAATGGCCATAAAAACAGCGTCGAAAACAATCTTGTTGCCATCGAGCATAAACGTAAAATCGTTACGATCAATAGGATAGAGATTCTCGCCGATTTTGGCGTTCCAGCTTTCGCGGGTTATGTAAACGGTGTAGGCGTTGTAGTCGGTGCAAATAACCGATGCAATCTGCTCGGCGCTACGCAGCGAAATCACGCTCTCTTTGGAATATCCGCCACATACCACCGCAATGTTTTTCTTCGATACAGACATATATCAAACTAATTATAAATATTTTAACCAAAATTTATTCCGTTTGGAATCTGAAATCAAATGTATGGTTATAACAATATTTATCAATCACTTTTTTTAGAAAATACCAACACTTCTTATCTAACAACTTCTCTTTTCGTTCTTTCTAACCGAGATTGAGAACATCAGCACCACCACAAAGCATACCATCGGTACCAGATATGAGATGTTGATATTTGTGGCATCAGAAATTGCGCCCTGAAGCGGTGGAAGAAGAGCACCACCTAAAATGGCCATTATCAAGCCTGAAGCGCCAATTTTTGCATCGGCACCCACATTCTCGAGTGCGATGCCGTAGATGGTTGGGAACATCAGCGACATAAAGAAGCTGACACCGATGAGCGCCACAATGCAGACTGCGCCGGTGCCGCTGCACAATGCAACTATCAGACATAGAACAATATCGGCGACTGAAGCCCATAGCAGCAGTTTCGACGGCTGAATCCATTTCATCAACCATGTGAAGATGAATCGTGCCGAGCTAAATCCGATAATACTAAATAGATAGATGGTTGCGGCATCGGCTTCGAGCAGGCCAAGTTCCTGCATCACAATGCGGATGGTGAACGACCAAACGCAGATTTGCGCGCCCACATAGAAGAATTGCGCAATAACGCCGAATACGTATTTCTTGTTCTTAATCAGTCGTTTAAACGAATCGAGTACGCTGTCGCGACTGTCATCGCTACCTTCGGGCATACGCACCAAAAGCATCACAACCATAATCACCAAAAGCACAAAACCGAGAGTCATATAGGTGCCTGTGATGGCGTTCAACTCGTGCGACTGCATAGCTGTAAGGTCGGCGGCGCTCATTGCGGCGCGGTCGGATGCTGTGGCGCTCGACAATTGCGAAAGAATGAAAAACTGACTCATCAGAATGCCGGTTATCGAGCCTAACGGATTGAACGCCTGCGCGATATTAAGCCTTCGGGTAGCCGTTTCGGGCGAGCCCATCGACAAGATGTAAGGGTTGGCCGTTGTTTCCAAGATCGAGCATCCGCCAGCCAGTATGTATATGGCTATCAGGTAGAAAGCGTACGATGCGGCTCTCGATGCCGGGAAAAACAGAATGGCACCGGCTGCGTAGAGCACAAGGCCCAGAATGACACCGCTTTTGTAGCTGTATTTGCGGATGAAAAGCGCGGCCGGAAGCGCAAAGCAGAAGTACGAGCCGTAGAACGCAAACTGAATGAGCGATGTCTGCGTATCGGTCATCGACATTATGCGCTTGAAGGCGCTTAACAGCGTGTCTGTCATATTGTTAGCCATTCCCCAAAGCAGAAACAGAAGTGTCACAAGGCTGAACGGCACAAGATATTTTTTCTCTATTGTCTTCATTTTATGTGTGGTTTTAGTGGTTATTATGCGGTTTTAAGAGTTTTTCCAGCTTACGCGGAATTGGTCGCCGATGATTTCTCGAACCTTTGCAACAACTTCAGCATCAGCTTGTTCGCTGACAAAATTAATGTTTTTCAGAACGTTCTGCGGATTGGTTGTCGAGAACAGGTTCGATGCAATGCGACTGTTGCCAAGGCTGTACTGCATTGCGAGTTTTTCGATAGGATAATCGATTGAATCGCAGTATTTTGCCGCTTCAGCACAAGCGTCGCGTAACGCTTTAGGTGCAGGGTGCCAGTCGGGGGCTCCGCGCATTGTCAAAAGGCCCATCGACAGTGGACTCGCATTAATGACACCTATGCCACGGCTTTCGAAAAAGTCAAGAAAATCAACAAGCTTGTCATCGCAAAGGCAATAGTGGCAGAAGTTAAGAACGCTCTCAACTGTGCCTGCGGGCGAGTGCTCAACAACCCATTTCAAGTTCTCGAGTTGCAGGTCGGTAATGCCAACGTGCCCCACAACGCCCTTCTCTCGAAGTTCGACAAGAGCAGGAAGTGTCTCGTCCACAATCTTTTGCAGACCGCCCGGCAGAGCAGCCTGAAACTCAATATCGTGGACGTTAATCAGGTCGATATAATCGACGCCGAGCCGTTCCATACTCTCAAAAACGCTGTCGTGGGCGCGTTTTGCGGAATAATCCCACGTGTTCACGCCGTCTTTGCCGTAGCGTCCGACTTTCGTCGAAAGAATATAGCGGTCGCGGGGAATCTCGCGCAAAGCCTTGCCCAGAACGGTTTCGGCCTTCAGGTGCCCGTAGTACGGCGACACATCGATAAAGTTGATTCCATTCTCAACTGCAGTGTGCACCGCTTGAATGCCGTCGGCTTCTTTGAGCGAGTGGAAAACGCCGCCCAAACTCGAAGCGCCAAAGCCCAAAGCCGACAACTTCAAGCCCGTTTTTCCAAGATTTCTCAATTCCATTTTACAAGTATTCTAAAGATTTTACCAGGGGCTTCACTCCACTGTTTCAGTGCGTTAGCGGCGTCGTTCGGCTCAATTACGCGACTGATAAACGACTCGATTGGCACTCCCGGTTTCGAAAGATATTTAATAACCGCTTCAAAATCAGACGGATTAGCATTGCGCGAGCCCATTATGTCGAGTTCTTTCTTCACGAACAGACTGGTTGTCAGCGCAATATCGGCTTTTGCATAACCTATGCAGACAATACGACCTGTGAAGGCCACTTTGTTAACCGCCAGCTGATAGGTTGGTGCGGCACCAACGGCCTCAATCACAACGTCGGGCGACGGCAGATTCCATTCGGTGGCGGTGTTGTAGGTGTAAGTGGCGCCAAGCTGACGGGCTAGTGCAAGTTTCTCGTCGTCAAGGTCGGCGGCAATGACGGTAGCGCCGCGCATCACGGCACGCACCACAGCGCCCAGCCCGACCATTCCGCAGCCGATTACCATAACTATGTCAGTATCAGTCACTCTGCCACGGTCAACTGCATGAAAACCAACACTCATCGGCTCAATCAAAGCCGCATCGCGCAGCGAAACCGAGCCGCAAGGAATGATTTTCTGCCACGGAAGGCTGATAAATTCCTGCATTGCGCCGTTGCGCTGAACGCCAAGCGTCTCGTTGTTCTCACAAGCGTTCACACGACCACGGCGGCACGAAGCACAATGCCCGCAGTTAGTGTAAGGATTCACCGTAACCACCTGACCAACTTTTAGTTGCGATGGCACATCACTGCCAATTTCAACAATTGTTGCGCCGATTTCGTGCCCTGGAATGCGCGGAAAAGTAACCATAGTGTTTCCTCCGCGATAGGTGTTCAAGTCGGAGCCGCAAAAACCCACGTAGCCGAGTTTCAACAGCACCTCGCCGGGTTTCACCGCCGGTTTTTCCACATCGACAACCGCAACGTTGCCAGGTGATTGAATTTGAATTGCTTTCATCATATATATTTAAATTTTAGGTTATTCCGACATATTTTTTACATACTCTAATTCGGGTAAATTCTTGAATCCATAGAATTTAACCGCGTTTTCGCCAAGGAATGCCGCCTTTTCTGATTGAGTCAAATCGTTGGTTTTCAGAATAAAATCGTACGACATTCGATAGGTTATTGCACAAATGGTTCGCGGATAGTCGCTGCCCCACATCAGTTTGTCAATGCCGACCAAGTCAGCCGCCTCACGAATGGCCCTTACTGCCGACGGGAACGGATAGAACTCGCTGTTATACAGCCATGTAATTCCGCCCGACTCAATGAAGACATTGCTGTTTCTTGCCAAAAGAATCTGATTTTTCCAATTTTTGGTTGTCGCAAGTCCGAAGTGGCCAATTGCGATTTTCAAGTTCGGACATTCCGTTATAAGTTGCTGAAATTCTGCAATCTGCCTTTCGTCATCGGCAAGGCACATCGAGAAAATCATTTTGTTGGCTTCCATAAACTTCATCGCTGGCAGCAAGTCGGCCATTGGACGGCGTACACGATGCCCAGGTATTGCAATTCCATTAAAACCACGAGTATACAAAGTCTTGACATCATTCAAAATATCATCGGCAGTAATCAGTTTTTCGGCTTCGACAGATTCCAGACCAAGCATCGGCATTCCGCAGACAAAAAATCTGTCGGGATATTTTTGCGCCACTTCAGCAAGATAATCGTTCTGGTAACCATCGATAACTTCTTGAACCACAACGGCTCCGCCAACCTGCGCATAGTCCATATTGGCAAGGAAAACTTCGGCGGTATTGCGCCCGTCGGCCATAAACGGCGGCAGCATCTGACGTTCGCCGTCAAAAAACATCGAGCGGCCGCGGGTGGTGGTGTAAATCCGCTGCCCGTCAACCACTGTGTCCTGTTTCAGCCAAAGGTGGCTATGCGCGTCTATTATGTTCATAATCATTTCTTTTTCTTCGGTTTCACTTCGGGTAGTTCATCATACATCTGCCTAACTAGATTGCAGAAAGCATCGCCATTATCAACTATATCAGTGATAATCATTGGTTTAGCGCCTTCGTAGGGCTCGGCATATCGAATGTCAGAAATCAGTCGCAATGCTGACGGCACAGGCTTGATTAGCAGGCGGTTATCGTAGATTCCGCCAAAAATTCGGCCATTGTAATACAGAATGTACTCTCCCATCATTGCGCGGAAAGTCACGCCATCGAGTGCCGAAAGTTGGTCAAGCACATAATCCAAAAAGTTCTTATCTGATGCCATATTCTTTTTGTGTCCGCCTTGCGGCGATATATTTTCAAATTGTCAATACTCTATAAAATTCTTTATATCAATATATTAGTCCTCACAACGTTACCCCAGTTTTGAAAATGGCAGTTTCCCTATAATTATTCTTCTCGCTGTTCACTTGATTGCCGTTCAAAACGCCAGTCACAAATTCGATAAATCGTTGCAAAACTTTTTCAATTGACTCATTTTCAGCAATTACGCCAGCGTTGAAGTCAATCCAATTCGGCTTTGCGGCAAAGAGCGGCGTGTTGGTCGATATTTTCAATGTCGGCACAAATGTCCCGAATGGCGTTCCGCGTCCAGTGGTGAAAAGCACTATCTGACAGCCACTTGCGGCCAGCGCGGTGGCAGCCACAAGGTCGTTGCCAGGCGCGCTCAAAAGGTTCAAGCCGCAGCGCTCAATGCGGTCGCCATATGCAAGCACGTCGCGGACAATGCTTTTACCGCATTTCTGTGTGCAGCCTAGCGATTTTTCCTCGAGCGTCGAAATGCCGCCTGCCTTGTTTCCCGGCGACGGATTCTCGTAAACCGGCTGATTGTTGGCAATGAAATATTGCTTGAAATTGTTTATCAATGAGACAGTTTTGTCGAAAACCTCGCGACTCTCGCAGCGGTTCATCAGTATGGTTTCGGCACCGAACATTTCCGGCACTTCGGTCAAGACGGTTGTTCCGCCCTGCGCCACCAGCCAGTCGCTAAACAGGCCGAGCAACGGATTGGCCGTTATGCCCGACAGTCCGTCGGACCCGCCGCATTTCAAACCGACGCGCAATTCTGACATCGGCACGGGCTTGCGCTCATCGCGTGAGCAAACCGCAAAAATCGAACGCAGAAGTTCAAGTCCATACTCAACTTCGTCTCCATCAACTTTCTGTGCTTCAAACATTTTTACGCGCAACTCATCGATATTGCCAACAAGTTCACTAAAGGCTGAAAGTTGATTGTTCTCGCAACCCAACCCCACAACCAGCACACCGCCGGCATTGGGGTGCTGCACCATATCGCGCAGGATTTTGCGCGTGTTCTCGTGGTCGCAGCCGAGTTGCGAACAGCCGTAATTATGTGGAAATGCGACAATTGCGTCAACGCTGCCCATCTGTCCGGCCACTTCGGCCGAAAAGCGTTCGGCTAGTTTCTGCGCAATTCCGTTCACGCAGCCAACCGTCGGAATTATCCAAATCTGATTGCGAATGCCCACCAGCCCCGATTTCCGTCGGAAACCGTTGAAAGTCAGTTTTTCAGCAGCCTCTGCAATTTCTTCAAGTTTTGGCGAATAGGTGTATTCAGATACTCCTTCAAGATTGGTTTTCAAAATATTATGGTCGATATGGCAGCCAACACCAACGGCACGCGTCACGTGACCGATTGGGAAGCCATATTTTATCACGTTTTCGCCTTGAGCGAGATTTTTGAGCGAGAATTTGTGACCGGCCGGAATGTCGTCGGCAAGGGTGATTCCACCGCAAAGCGGAACAGTGGTTCCTGCCGCCATCGGCTGTAGCGCAACCGCCACATTATCAGCCTGATTTATTTGAATATATTGTGCCATAGCCTACAAAACCGATTTTACAGCCTCTCGCATACCCGACTTCTGAATCAACTCCAAATAGTTGGTTAACAAGTCGGTAAGTCCGGGAATAAGATTCAGGTCCTCGCCCCAAATCAACTCTTTAGCACCAAGCACGCCTTTTACAACTTCGGTGCAACTGCCTGTTGCCCAAAGTGTTTTGAGCAAATTCAATATTTCGGGGGCATCGTTCGGCACAATGTCGTCAGTGCCGCGGCGGCCGCCCTTATAATAGGTGCAAATGGCCGCAAGCCCAAGCACAATGCACTTCGGAAGTTGTCCTTTGCGCTCCAGATAAGTCTTCAAGCCAGGCAGGTCGCGCGTCTTGAATTTCGGGAACGAATTGAGCATAATGCTTGTAACATAGTGTTTTACAAACGGATTGTTGAAGCGGTCCTTGACGTCGAGAGCGAAACGGCGCAGTTCGTCTTCGGGAAGATTCAATGTAGGCAGAAGTTCATCAAACATCACTTTATCAACAAATTGGCCCACAAGTTCGTCGCTGCAACACTCGCGAACTGTGTCAAGTCCACTCAAATAGCCCACAGGCGAAAGCACAGTGTGCGGTCCGTTCAAGAGCGTCACCTTGCGCTCGTGGTACGGCGCCTCCGACGGCACAAAATGCACGTGCAGCCCAGCCTTGTCGGCAGGGAACTCGTCAGAAAGTGATTCGGGCGCTTCAATCACCCAAAGGTGGAAAACTTCGCCAACAACCAATTGCTTGTCATCGAAGCCGATACGCTCCAAAATGGCATCAGCGTTGTCCTTCGGATAGCCAGGCACAATGCGGTCGACCAACGTGTTGTAAACCGCGCACGCCTCATCGAACCACTTTTTAAACTCACTGCCAAGATTCCAATGGTCGATATACTGATTGATACATTCGGTTAAATGCTTGCCATTGTGGAAGATAAGTTCGCACGGCAGAATAATGAAGCCTTTCGAGACATCGCCCTTGAAAAACTCAAAACGGTGGTATAGCAGTTGTACGAGTTTTCCAGGATATGAGAGCGCAGGCTTGTCGGTGAACTTGCACGACGGGGCGAAGGCGATTCCGGCCTCGGTGGTGTTCGATATGATGAACCGCATTTCGGGCTGCTCGGCCAGTTTCAGGTAGGCATCGAAATCTTTGTACGGGTCAATGCCTCGGCTCACAACGTCAATCAAATCAATGGTGTCAACCGTTTTACCGCCGTCAAGTCCTTGAAGGTTAAGGTGATAAAGCCCGTCTTGAGCGTTGAGCATCTCAACTTTTCCGCCCGCCCTCGGCTGAACCACCACCACCGACGCGTTAAAATCGGTCATCTGATTGGTTTTCCAGATAATCCAATCCGCGAAAGCGCGCAAAAAATTCCCCTCGCCAAACTGAATCACCTTTTCGGTGTAGGTTTTGGCGCTCGCGGTCTCTCTATTAAGTTGTTTCATTTCGTCTCCCGATTAAGTGTTTTCCCAAAATTACACAAATATCGCTAACGGAAACGGATTTAAAAAGTGTTTTGTACTTTTTTATCGTCACGCAAGATTGATATTTTTATATATGTTATTATTATTTTGAGTATCAATATGTTCTGCACATGTTGCAAAATATGCCATAAATTTTTCGTCAGCCAAAGACATATTTATTATGTTTGTAGTCATTATCAATTTAATCAGCGATATGAAAAGGATTTGCAACTTAAAAACACTACTCTTAATGCCTATAGCAGCAATGATTGCATCGTGCAGCCAACCGGAACAAAAATCAGGTATTCGGCTTGAGAATTTTGATACATCGGTACGTCCGGCCGACGACTTTTACCAGTTTGCTTGTGGCGGCTGGATGAAAAACACCCCCCTACCCGATGAGTTCTCGCGGTTCGGTTCGTTTGATAAGGTTGCCGACGATACTCGTCAGCAAATCAACGACTTGATAACAGACTTGATCAACCAGCCGCAAAAAACAGGGTCTGTAGCATACAAAATCGCCACGCTCTACAATCTGGTGATGGACAGCACCAAACTCAATGCTGACGGCATCAAACCCATTGAGTCTGACTTGAATACGATTCGTGGCATAAAAGACAAGGATGAATTGTCCGCAACAATGATCAAATTCATGCACAAAGGCATTCCGGGCTATTTCAATTATGGAATCGAAGCCGATATAAAAGACAGCAAGAATTACATTGTTGGCATAGTTCAAGGCGGCTTGTCGCTCAACGAAAGGGAATATTATACCGACACCGACGAGAACACACTCAACATCATGAAAGAGTTCAGGGCACACGTGCAGAAAATGTTTGAAATTGTCGGTTATGATACCGAAACGGCTGCACAGAAAATGGAAGATGTGCTGAAAATTGAAACCCGCCTGGCTAAAGCATCTAAATTCCGTGTCGAGCTGCGCAACCCTGAAGCCAACTATAACAAAATCAGTTACGCAACTTTGCGCGACACATACAAAAACATTG
Source organism: Salinivirgaceae bacterium (assembly GCA_017557785.1). GTDB lineage: Bacteria > Bacteroidota > Bacteroidia > Bacteroidales > SZUA-534 > RUG13583. Next base: position 31,313 of record JAFYYA010000102.1, on the reverse strand, counting down.
ATTTTGACGGTTTCTGCAACGAGATGGGATTCGTCAATCTTGAGCAATTGAATTTATGTCACCCGAATTTTATGGCCGAAGTGAACAAGCTGATTGCTGATGAAAGTCTTGAAGCCCAGAAATCATTTCTTGAATGGGCATATATTGATGCATCGGCATCATACCTATCGGACGAAGTACGTGGTGAGCATTTTAATTTCTATGGCAAAGTACTGAGCGGCCGCTTGCAGGAACAACCTCGCTGGAAACGGGCCGTGGGAATGTGCAACAGCAATTTGGGCGAAGCCATCGGGCAACTTTATGCCGAGAAATACTTCCCCGCATCGCACAAGGAACGTATGGTGAAACTTGTGCAGAATCTTAAAACCGCTTTGCGCGAACGCATTCTGGCTCAGGATTGGATGAGCGATTCAACCAAAACAGTAGCCATTGACAAACTGAACACATTCCACGCAAAAATCGGTTACCCCGACAAATGGCGCAGTTATGAGCATCTGAACATTTCGCCCGACAAATCATTGTGGGAGAACATGTTAAATATCAATCTTAACGAGTTTGACTATTATGTTGAGAAACACTACAATAAGCCTGTCGACCCTGATGAATGGTTCATGACACCGCAAACAATCAACGCTTATTACAATCCAACTACCAATGAGATTTGCTTCCCTGCCGGCATTCTGCAATATCCATTCTTTGATATGGAAGCTGACGATGCTTTCAATTACGGTGCCATCGGTGTGGTTATCGGCCACGAGATGACTCACGGATTTGATGACGAAGGCCGCAAATTCGATAAGGATGGCAATCTTCATGAATGGTGGGCGAAAGGCGATGGCGAAAAATTTGAAGCTCACGTCGAACCATTGGTTGAGTTCTTCAACAACATTGAAGTGTTGGACGGCTTGAAAGCTAACGGCAAACTGACTTTGGGCGAAAATCTGGCCGACCACGGTGGACTGCAGGTTGCATATCAGGCTTTCCTAAACGCCACCAAAGACGCGCCACTGCCTGACAAAGACGGATTCACCCCACAACAACGTTTCTTCCTGGCTTACGCCACTGTTTGGGCAAACAACATCCGTGACGAAGAAATCCGCGTGCGCACCAAAAGCGACCCGCACTCACTTGGCCGTTGGCGCGTTAACGGCACTCTGCCGCACATAAATGCATGGTACGAAGCCTTTGATGTCAAGGAAGGCGACAAGATGTTTATACCTGAAAACGAGCGCATTGATATCTGGTAAACAAATATCGATTAACTGATTAATTGAATTGTTACGAAAAAAGCACCGGTTAGCCGGTGCTTTTTTCGTTTATAAAACTTGTGTTTATGGACTAAAACTTAAAGTGTCCTGCAAACTCGAGTCGGAATGACCGCCAAGTGTAATTGTCGCTGCGGACGAAAGTGCCGTCGGCGCGGCTGTAGAGTGTACCGCGGTGCGCCATATCCTTGGTGATGGGGATGTATAAGTTGTTCGACACGGCAAAATGCTTGCTCAAATCGATGCGCATACCCGTGATGATGCCCAGCGAGTGCAGGTCTTTCAAATCGTTGTTCATCGCCATTCGGATGTTGTATTCAGCGCCGATGTAGGGGTTGAATCGGCCTATTCTGAAGCCTAAGCGCGCCGGTACGGCAAACATCACATAGTTCGTTGTCGATTCCACCAAACCAACCGAATCATCATATTGTCCGGTGCTCTCGTCCTCGTTCCAATGCATATCAAGGCCCTCGCCGTGCCCATCATCGCCTTTTTCGATGTTAAAGGTGGTGATACTTATAGTGTATTTTGCATCGTTGGTGCAAGAGTTGCAGTCGGGATAGTTGCAAGTGAATTTACCCTTAAGTCCTTCGTTTTCAAATAGAAAATGAATGGCAGCACCTGCGCCCAAGGTGAATCGGCTGATGAATTGTGTCTCGTAATTCACACCGAAGTTGACAGTGGCGTTACCGCCCGGATTCCAAGCCAGATGGTCTTCAACCACTATCGGGCTGCAAATGCTTGTCCACGCGCCGGCGCCCAAAAACATATCTAGTGTGCTTTTGTCGATGAGCATATTTTTAACGGCAAAAGCCATAAGATTCCAAAAGCCCACATTGTTTGTGCTGTCGTTTTTCTTAACATCCTCACTGATAACCACATTGTCGATGGGAATGGTCGTGGTTTTGCCGTTGCCGATAATCAGCAGGTTCGATGTGTTGGTGAGTGTGTCAACCTGAATAATTCGCATTGTCTTGGTGTCTTCGAACGGGTTGACGCGCTTCTCAATGTACTCATACACAGTGTCGTACACAATTACTTCCTCGTAAATATAGACTGTATCTTGCGCGAAAAGACCACCCGACAACAGGCAGCCTGCAATAGCTAAAAGAATGGTTAGCAGCGATTTCATATATTACTGATTGGTGGTTGATGCGCTCACGGTGTCGGTCACCACAACCTTGCGGTGACGGATGATTTTCTTTTTGACAACCACGGTTTTCTTCTCTTCCTTCGGTTTCGTCTTGACGGCCTTTGGCACAGGTTCGAGCGGCAGATTTGCCAGCGTGTCGGCCAGATTGAGCGTGTCGGCTGGGAACTCGTCAATAACCGTATCAGTCTGAATAACAGTACTATCGGCCGCAATTATAATCGGTTCGGGTTCCTGAACAGGTTCGCTATCGGCGTTCATCACAATTGCTCCAACTCCAACTCCGGCGGCAACCGTGGCCGTGGCTATGCCCGTTGTGACTGCGGCCGTCGAGCCCACAGTGACGTGCCCTGCCGCAGCACCAAAATTGATGGCGGTGGATGTTGTTGCGGCCGGTGCCAGACTGAAATCGCTGAAACTGTGCTGGAAAAGTTTGTCGACAAAGCCTTCGCGGTGCGGAATGAAGAACAGCAACCAGGCGCGTTTCCGCTGCTTCTTGTGCGCTTCCTCGGTCAGAATCTCCTGAAGTCTTTTGCGAGCCCGCATCAAATGCGATTTCGATGTGTTCTCACTGATATTCAGCTCTTCAGCAATCTGCGCGTGCGTATATCCGTCAATCACATACATATTGAACACCAGCCGGTGGTGCTCAGGCAGTTGGTTGACGGCGGCAAGCAGTTCCTCTTGCGAGAAATCGACTTGCGCTATGATGTTCCTGTTGTCGCTGTTGTCCATTTCGTTGTCGGTTAAAATGTTTTCGTATAACTGGTTGGCAGCCTGAGTGCGTAAGTGCTGCAGAGCGGTGTTCACCGTTATGCGCCGAAGCCACGCATCAAACTGGCCGGTACCACGGAACGAGTCCGATTTCTCCATCGCAGCCATAAAGGCGTCGTGGGCAAGGTCCTCAGCAAGTTGACGGTCAGCCACATAGCGGTAGCAGACACCCGTCAGTTTCCCGATGTTTCGGTTGTAGGCCTTGGTCCAGAAGTCAGTTGTTAAGTCCATTGAAAAACGCGTTTTTAACCTTATGATGCCGTTTTTGCAAAAGGTTGCACCTTGACGGCGAAAATATTATTAAATCTAAATCTATTAATCAGTATGTCAATCTCTTAATGGTGATATTTTTATTTTGCCAATAATAGGCGAAGTTGCAATCGTGGCCCACGATTCGGTATCGAATTCTAGCCAGACCAGTTCCGATGTGGCAAACCATCCAAAATCACCGCTGCCCGATAATCGGCTTACAAGCCTCGAAACCATCGGGTTATGTCCCACGATCAGCAGGTTGTTAACAGTGTCGGGGCAAATCTCAATAAGGTCGACCACCTGATATTCATCATCGTAGTAGAGTTGCCTGACTGTCTCAATCTCGACATTGGGGCACAACTGCCGCACGACAATCGCCGCTGTTTGAGCGGCACGCAAGGCTGGGCTTGCCCAGACAGCATCGGGGACAATCCCGACGGAAGCCATCTTTTGCGCAACATTCGTGGTCTGCACTTCGCCTTCGGGCAAAATACAACGATCGGGGTCGGGTTTCTGCCAACCGCTTTCGGTAAGCGTATGTCGCATTATTGCTATTGATTTGCTCATAACGCTGCGAAGATACGGCAAAAATCCGCTGTTATTTTTATCTTAGCACCAAAATCGAATACAATGACAAAGTACATCGGGGCTCACGTGAGCACGCAGGGCGGTGTTGAGAATGCGCCGCTGAACGCCAGCGCGATAGGCGCAACGGCTTTCGCACTTTTCACAAAAAATCAGCGGCAGTGGTTTGCCAAACCGCTCGAACCCGCATCAATAGACGCTTTCAAAGCGAATTGCGCCAAATTCGGATACACCGCAAAGCAGATTCTGCCGCACGACAGTTACTTAATAAACCTTGGCAACCCCGACCCCGACGGGCTGCAGAAGTCGCGCGAGTCGTTCATTGATGAGATGCAGCGGTGCGCACAGTTGGGTCTCGACCGATTGAACTTCCACCCTGGCAGTCACCTAAAGCAAATATCTGAAGATGAGTGTCTTGCGCTTATTTCGGAATCGATAAACATTGCGCTCGAAAAAACATCGGGCGTGACAGCCGTTATTGAGAACACGGCTGGCCAGGGGACAAATCTCGGTTTTACCTTTGAGCAGATTGCGCAGATTATCAGCAAGGTAGATGACAAATCGCGCGTTGGCGTCTGCATCGACACGTGCCACGCCTACGCCGCTGGCTACGACTTGAAAACTGAAGAAGGCTTTGCCCGCACGTGGCAGAAATTCGGCGATGTGATTGGTTTTCAATACCTTCGCGGGATGCACCTTAACGACACAATGAAAGGCCACGCCAGCCGAGTGGACCGCCACCAGTCTATCGGCAGCGGCTTCTTGGGCGAGAATGCCTTCAAGATGCTTATGGCCGACTCGCGTTTCGACGGCATTCCTCTTGTCCTGGAAACACCCGACGAGACTCTTTGGCCCGACGAAATCAACAGGCTCAAAAGTTGGATTCCAGCCCAATGAATCAGCAACTTATAGCGCAACTGGAAGCCGAAGCGTCGCGCGCCAACACCGATTTTATTGCCAACTGGGCTGGCACCAACGCCGAACGCATTGCCGACTTGGTCGATATTGCCTTAAACGCTGACGGCCAGACGGCTGCACGGGCTTTGTGGGCGCTTGAGAAAGTGGCTGCGGCGCACCATAATATTCTGCTGCCGCATATTCCTGCCCTTGTTGCCGCCCTTCCGCGATTCACATTCAGCGGAATGCGCCGCATCGCCTGTAAAATCCTGATGCTCACCGATGTACCGCAGAAATTTGATGGCCCAATTGTCGATTTTTGCTTTCGAATGCTCGAAACTCCCGATGAGCCTATCGGCGTGAAAGCCAACTGTATGTCGCTGATTGCCCGACGGCTTGCAGATTACCCCGAACTCAAATCTGAACTGAAAATGATTGTTGATTCAATAATTGAAAATTCGGGTTCAAAGGGATTTGTGGTGCGGGCACGGAAGGTGTTGAAATAGGGATAAAACTCGTTTAATCGGCTAAATCAATCTTTATCCGATTCTTCATCAGCCTTTAAATCAGAATTTTTCGTTTTCTCATCCGAGTAATAAACATCTATCGCCACAAGCAGCGCCGTGAAGCCCCAGAACGGAACCGAAGCCTTGTCGGTATCGAGAAAATCGTTGAGCACGCCGTGGAAATAGTATGTGAACAGTCCGATGATGGCGGCCAAGCCAATAGTGTAGAGCATCGGGTGGTTGGCGCGGGTGCGGCGGATGGCGCGGAAACCTGTGATGATAGTTGCAACCATCACGGTCAAAAGCGTAAGCGGACCAAGGAATCCCTCTTCGGCCAACGGACCAAGATATTCGCTGTGGGCATTGCCCAAATCGCCCTCGTTGGTGCTGATGATGGTCTTCTCGTATGAGATTTGGAACGGTGCGTAGTAAAACATATAAGTGCCTGGTCCCCAACCGAGTATCGGTTTTTCGAGAAACATTCGTCCGGCGCAGTTCCAGCGGTTGATGCGCTCAAGGTTCGATGCATCGGTTGAAACGTTGGCCATCGACTGCAAGTGCTCGACAAAGTCGGTCGACGAGTCTTGGTCGTTGGTTTTCAGGTCGCGCATCAGCATATCGCCGAAGGTGAAAAAGCCTATCGCGACAACGCCGATTATGGCCACAATGGTGGTGAACTTGATTTTCAGTTTGTGGCAGCACCAAATGCCGAATCCGCCGACAAGACTCAACCACGCCGCACGGGTGTACGAGAAGATGATGCCCACAATCAGCAGAAGGGCCATCGCCATAAAGGTCATTCGCTTGCGCGGGTCAATCAATTTGCTGAACGCCAATGCGATAACGGACGGAATGTAGAATGCCAGCAATGCGCCATACGACGTGTGGTCTTTGTAGAACGGATTGGCCGACCAGTGGGCAATCTTCTCATCGAAAATGCCGTATTTGGCGTGACGCACAAGTGCGTAAATGACTACAATACAGAGCGCTACGGCATACAGAATCACAAATGTCTTTGCATTGTTCTCGTCTTTGCGGAACACCTGCGTCATTACAAAGTAGAGCGGAACAATGAACCACAGTCGCGAAAGCAGAAATTTGAACGAAACCAGCGGCTCAACGCTTGTGACACAAGTAATTAGCATCCACGCCAAGTAAATATAAATGGTAATGCTGACGGGGTGAGTCAGAATGCGTTTGTCGAAGCGCTTCTCGCTGATAATCTTAAAGATAAATAACAACAATATGCCGGCAAGCAACGGCTCGGTTGGCAGGAACATATCAATTGGCAAGCCCTCGACCGCCTCGCTCAACGGGACCGACAACGGTGCCAGAAAAGCAATAAACAACAGCAGTTTATCGAGTGCCAGAAAAGCCGCGCCCACAAGAATTATTGCTATCGGCAGCGCGCCCAACAGGTAAAAACCGTTGTAGATACAGACCAGGTTCAGCGCAAGAAACAACGCCGTGCAAGCGTAAACCCACCAGCCGTTTTTTGTCGGAATCTGCAAGGTTCAGTCCTTTTTAAGATAGTCGATACGGCGGACAACAGCATCGCGGATTATCATAAAGAGCATCAGTGCGATAACTGTGGTAATGGTTGACGAAACCACAATCATCCAGCGCACCGGATAGGCCTTCTTTTCAGATACTGTGGCCGGGTTGACAACGTATTTGTGCGGCAGATTTTGACGCGCATCCAACTGTGCCTCAGTAAGTTTGGTCTTCAAACCAGCCAAGCGCTCGCGGTCGAGTTTCAACTGACTGCTGATTCCGGCAAAAGCGCCCCCTTCTTTTCCCAGTTCGTCGAGACGCTTCTGAATCTCGTTGGCGGCACTCTTGTTGCCGTTCCCGAGCGCCGTTCCAAGAGCACTTGACAGAGCCTCGGCCTGCTTCTCGTAATCGACAATGCCTTTTTTGCGCATCTCGTTCAGCGTCTCTTCCTGCTCTTCAATGTCTTCGCGCAACTCATTGTATTCTTTTTCAACAAGTTGCATAGCCAAAATGGCCTTTGTGTGAAGCATATTGTTGCGCACGGTGTCCACCAGATTCGAAATCTCGTTGGCAATATCGGCTGCGAGTTTCGGGTCGGTGTCCATCACCGAAATGCTGACCGACAGGAATTTAGTCGGTTTTATGACAATGTTTTTGCTGTATTTCGCATAGAGTTGCGTGTAAGGATATTTCGAATCGGGCTTGATTTCGTAGTGATTCATAAGGTCGAATTTCTCGACAATGCGGCGGCGAATCTCGTCCGACTGCAGCACCTGCATCAGTTGGTCGAGTTCCTCGTCCTCGCCCAAACGCAGCACACTCTTCACCATACCCACCGACGAAGTCGAAAGTAAGTCTTGCGATAGCGAACCGGCAGCCGTCGGGAAAAGAATTACCTCCGATTTGTATTTTTCTGTCATACAGAGCGATACAATCGAAGAGATGACGGCTGTGGCAAAGCCGACAATGATTATCGCCCAACGGCGTTTCCAAAAGTAAAGAATCAAATCGACAGCGTCGAACTTGTATTGGTTTTGATTTTCTTCCATAATATTATGTTTCAGATTTGAGCCGCAAAGGTAATAATTTATTGATGAATCGGCTAATCGGTCAATTGGTGAATTGAATAGATGGAATAAAAGTAGAGACGTAGTGCGCTACGTCTCCACAATCCTAATTTCTAATTCCTAAATTCTAAATAATCAATCTTCCACAATAACAATCTTCTCAATGCGGTCGCCGGGGCGGATGGCATCGAGAACATCGAGACCGTCGAACAGTTTGCCGAAGCATGTGTGAACGCCGTCAAGGTGCTGCGTGTTCTGACGGTTGTGGCAGATGAAGAACTGCGAGCCGCCCGTGTCTTTGCCTGCGTGAGCCATCGACAGAACGCCGCGGTCGTGATACTGACGTCCACCGTTAGTCTCGCACTTGATGCTGTAGCCCGGACCGCCAGTGCCAACGCGCGGGTCGCCCGGATTGCGAGAGAACGGACATCCGCCCTGAATTACAAAATTCGGAATTACGCGGTGGAAAGCCAGTCCATCATAGAAGCCTTCTTTCGCAAGTTTCACAAAGTTATTAACCGTGTTCGGAACGTCCTCAGCGTACAATTCAGCCTTCATAACGCCCTTTTCTGTGTAGATTTCTGCTGTAAGTGCCATAATGTTGTGAATTAAATTTATTGCGAGCAAATCTAAAAAGAATATTTTTGTGTCAGATTATCCAATGAGACAGTCGACAAATTTATTATTAAATGCAAGTTGCGCATAGAATCTATAAGGTTATTGTTGCGGCCGCTTTCGCGATTGGCACTCAGGCTGTTAGTGCACAGAGTTGCCAATTCGAGAAGAACGCCATTGATGCCATCACCGAAACTCAGGTTAAGGTGACTCAGCCCGTGACGGTGGCCAAACTGAACAATAACCCATTGTATTTCAAAGCGCAAAGCATTGGAAGCAAATATCGCTTCCTTAAAATGCGCTACTACAAGTACAACAACTTCTCAATCGACGAGTCGCGCGAAATCAGTCTGCGCCTGACCAACAACGAAGAGATTGTCATCTATCCGCGCCACGCGGCGGGCGACACCATCCGCTCAACAGTCGAATCTTCATCGGCAATGCTAATCTACCCTATCAACGCCGAACAGTACGAGAAACTCAAACGCTACCCGGTCAAAACATTCAAATACTTCGTCACAACAGGCTTCATTGAAGTTCCCATCAAAGAGAACAAGCAGACGAAGATTATGGGTATTCTGAATTGCATTGATTAATAAGCGCCAAAGGTGATAGGTATTAGGTATTAGGTGTTGGTAGGACAAAAACTAACACCCAAAAACTAAAAAAACTAATGCTTTTACACTTATTCCAACTAAAACGAATCCGCCATCAAATCTTTCCGACCAATCAGGCTAAAAATAGTTATATTATTGTCCTCGTTCAAGATACGTAGAGTTCGAAGAATCTCGTTTAGCGTTGAGCCGCTTGTCGCAATGTCGTCGATAATCAGTATGTTCTGCTGACGGATTTTTGAGCAAAGTGCCTCATCGTCAGCCGACGCAAATTTTAGAAACTGCATAATGTAAGGACGGAAACGATTCTTCCTAACATCCTTTGCTATAGTGAAATAGTCCTTTTGATGAATCAAATCGAGCATCTTTGCAATCGACCGTTTCACATCGTCTTTCTGCGCTTGAGTGTAGCGCGGGCGACCGTTTTCGAGCACATCGTCAAGATACTGCTGCTCAAAACCATCCATATCGAACCCGATATTTTCCGGTAAAGCCTTGACTAACTCCATTTTACGCAGTGTGGGCTGCGCAAATCGGTACAGATAACGCAGCATATATTGGTTGACCTTACTCGACGATTCCGGCATCACAACCAAATCATAGTCATAAAGGTTAATTTTTTTCGACAGCGTGTCGATGGCCTTTTTTATGAAATTGGTCAGATTAGTATTATCTTGCAGATTATCAGAGAATTTTAAGTATTTAATAAAGTCACTTCGGATGGCGGTATCGGTGTCGGTATTAAACTCGTAGCCGTAATAGAAGCATTTTCCGAAAGCCTCAATCTGATAGCCATCAACCTTCAAATTGATAATGCTGTTGTCGCCATCGTGCTCAAAATCAAATACAAAAACTTGATTATCATCATCAAAAGTTATTCCCATTTCTCGAAACTATTTGATTCAATACAAAAATATAAATTTTGGTTTTAGGTATTAGGTGTTGGTAGGACAAAAACCAACACCCAAGACCTAACACCCAAACACCCTATAAAAACTTATAACTTATCAACTTACAACTTATAACTCTTAATCACTCCATTTTGTTTATGCAGTCGATATACGCCTCAACCGAAGCAGCAACGATATCGGTGTTGGCGCCGAAACCGTAGTAAAGACGGCCGTCGTGCTCAACCTGCATGTGCACTTTGCCCACATCGTCGCTGCCCTTGTTGATTGATTGGATGGTGAACTCTTTGAGCGTCATCTGCCGCCTGATAATCTGCTTCAGCGCTTTTATGGCCGCATCCACAGGACCGTTGCCACTCGAAGCCGCCTCAAATTTCTCGCCCGCAATAGTCAGTCCGATGCTTGCCACAGGTTTTATGCCTACACCAGCAGTAACCTGCAGAAAATCAAGTTTGATATGATTATTTAATGTCATATCGGCGCCGGCAAGCATCAGAAGGTCATCGTCGTGTATTTCTTTCTTGCGATCGGCCAGTTTCAGGAACTGCTCGTAGATTTTGTCGAGCCGTTCGCCATCGACTTGCACACCCAAAACCGACAGACGATGCTTCAAGGCTGCGTGTCCGCTGCGGGCGGTGAGCACAATCGAGTTGTCGTCGATGCCCACATCGTGTGGGTTCATAATCTCGTAGGTGCTGATGTCTTTGAGCACGCCATCCTGATGAATACCAGACGAATGTGCGAAAGCGTTTCGCCCAACCACAGCTTTGTTGGCCTGCACCGGCATATTCATCAGGCTCGAAACCATGCGGCTTGCGGGGTAGATTGATGTGGTGTTCAGGTCAGTGTGAAGGCCGATGTTGTGGCACTTCAGAATCATTGCAACCTCCTCAAGGGCCGTGTTTCCGGCGCGTTCGCCAATGCCGTTGATGGTCACCTCGCACTGTCGGGCGCCGTTCATCAGTCCGGCCATGGTGTTGGCGGTTGCCATACCTAAATCGTTGTGACAGTGGGTCGAGAGTATCGCGTTGCCCATATCAACGTGGTCAATTAGGTACTTGATTTTTGCGCCGTACTCCTCCGGCAGACAGTAGCCCGTGGTGTCAGGAATGTTGACCACAGTGGCTCCCGCCTTTACGACGGCCTCCACCACTCGCGCAAGATACTCATTATCAGTGCGTCCGGCATCTTCGGCATAAAACTCAACATCATCGACAAAGCGGCGGGCGTACTTCACTGCCTTCACGGCACGCTCGATAATCGCCTCGCGCGTTGAGTTGAACTTATATTTTATATGCGAGTCCGATGTGCCTATGCCCGTGTGTATACGCTTGTGTTTGGCGAACTTAAGCGCTTCGGCGGCCACTTCAATGTCCTTCTCAACGGCGCGCGTCAGGGCGCAGATGGTTGGATAGGTCACGGCCTTCGAAATCTCGACCACCGAGTTGAAATCGCCCGGACTCGAAACCGGAAATCCAGCCTCAATGACATCGACGCCAAGGCGCTCAAGCATTTTGGCTACTTCAATTTTTTCGACTGTATTAAGTTGACACCCAGGAACTTGTTCGCCGTCGCGCAGCGTGGTGTCGAAAATGAAAATTTTATCTGACATAACTTTTTGAATTACGAATTTTGAATTACGAATTACGATTATTTATTATGAATCAAGCAAATAGAAGTCATTAACTCCTAATTCCTAAATCCTAACTATTAAATTGAAAATACGCTTCGCGTAGAAGCGCGTGAGAGAAGTACGGCCGTTAGCGACGGCGCAATCGTAGTGATAGCGATAGCAACAACGAACGGCTTGCGGCTGCGTTGCAGGCAAGTGCGTTAGTTCCGATGTGTGATATAAATTGCATTGCTATCTTTTAAAATCGGGCGCAAAATTAGAAAAAAGTTGGAAAATGCAAATTGGTGCGCCACCCTATTTTGTACCTATATATATAGCCGCAATTCCGAGCGACAGGCTGTGGAATCGTGCGTCGGCATAGCCGCACTGTTCCATTATCCGCACAAAATCAGCGCGTTGCGGAAACGCTTTTACCGATTCGGGCAAGTATGTATAAGCCGATTTGTGACTCGACACCAACCGGCCAATCAGCGGCAGAATGTGGCGAAAATAGAAGTTATACAGTTGCTTGACGGGAAACGCCGCCGGCATTGTGAATTCGAGCACTACGCACGAGCCACCAGGTTTCAGCACACGCAGCATCTCGGTCAGACCTTTTTCAAGATTCTCGAAATTGCGCACTCCGAAGGCCACCGTGATGGCATCGAATGTGTTGTCGCCGAAAGGCAGATTCTCTGCATCGCCTTTTTGCACCTTGATGGTGCCTGACAAATTGGCTTTCAGCACTTTCTGGCGTCCAACATTGAGCATCTCTTCCGAAAGGTCAATTCCGCAAACCGACTGCGGATGCGCCTTGCGGGCTGTGACAATGGCAAGGTCGCAAGTGCCTGTGGCCACGTCGAGAACTGTTTCAGGGCGTTTTTTTGCCACAATCCGCGCTACCTTCCGACGCCAAATCTTGTCGATGTTGAGCGAAAGGGTATGGTTCAGCACATCGTACTTTGGTGCAATGCTGTCGAACATATTTTCGACCTGCACTTTTTTTGATTCGGGATTCGAGCTGTCGGGAACGACCATTGTTTTATTACCGATTGTCATAATTATCAAGATTTTATACCGCCGCAACTCATTGCTTTTGGCGCGACGAAGATACTCTTTTTATGGTGCGGCGAAAACAAAAAAAACGGCTTCGGGGGTTGAGCCCGAAGTCGCATTTCTCTTAGAGAAGAAGTATTGGCATTAATTTGAACGTTGTCTTGTTTCTTTAACGATTCAAAAATATAACCGATAATTCTCCCCGTTTTTGCAAATGTAAATATGGTCAGCGGCGATTAAAATTCGGTAGTGGCAAATTCAAATTCGGTTTTTAAGCCGTTATGAATAAATGTAAAAAACACTTTTGAGTCACAAACCTTTGCTTTTGGCCTCGTTCCAAAGCCTGTCCATCTCTTCAAGCGACGTATCTTTGAGCGTTCCTCCGTTCTTTTGGATTTGCTCTTCAAGATAGTTGAAGCGGCCGATGAATTTCAAGTTTGTGCTCTCGAGCGCGTTCTCAGGATTGATTTTGTAGAGCCGCGCGGCGTTTACAAGACTGAAAAGTAGGTCGCCGAATTCGGCTTTGGTACTTTCCGAATCGGAATTGGCCGTGAGTTCAGTTTTAAACTCCTGCAACTCTTCTTCAACCTTTGCCCATACTTGCTCGCGCTCTGGCCAGTCGAAGCCCACGCTGTGGGTTTTGTCCTGAATGCGGTAGGCCTTCACCAGCGCAGGTAACGATTTCGGCACACCTGACAGCACACTCGGTTTGCGGCCTTTCTCCTTGAGTTTCAACTGCTCCCAGTTTTGCAGAACGGCTTCGGCCGAGTTGGCCTTCTCGTCGCCGAACACGTGCGGATGGCGGTATATCAGTTTTTGACACAGCGAGTTAATAACATCGGCAATGTCAAATTTGCCTTGCTCCGAACCCATCTTTGCATAAAAAACGATGTGCAGCAGCAGGTCGCCCAACTCTTTTTTCACTTCGTCCATATCGTTGGCCAGGATGGCTTCGGTGAGTTCGTACGATTCTTCGATGGTCTGCACACGCAGCGATTCAAAGGTCTGTTTGCGGTCCCACGGGCATTTCTCGCGCAACTCGTCCATAATGTCGAGCAGTTGCCCAAAGGCTTCAAGTTGTTCTTTTCGTGACATTTATAAAAATTTTACCAATACTGATGTGTTACATTCAATTTTTGCAAGGTCGGCCAGATAGGCGTCGCGGATGGCGATTTCGAGCAGCCCCAGCGAGTTGAACAGAGCCAGCAGGTCGCCAGTGCGCACGCTGCTGTAGGTGCGGCTGATTTCGGTGATTTTGTAGGTGTCGTTCTTCACCACAATCTCGAAACGGCGACCACCACGGATGCTTTCGAACATCTTCCGCGTGATGTTGGTGATGGCGTTTTTGTAGGAATCGATGTAGATGACGCTGCCCGAGATGCTGTCGTCGGTGCACGATGGGCCGAGTTCCAGAATCGAGAATTCGTCGGTGGCGTCGATGCCGATGTCGTCGAGTGTGGCTCCGTTGGCAATCATACAGGCTGCGGGCGCCAGAATGGTCAGTTCGGGGAACGTTGAGTTGGCGAACTTTTCGGGCGTCAGCACCACAACTTTTTCGGGTTGCTCGGCAAACATCACCTTCATCGCGCTTGTGTCGCAGCCAATGAAATATTGTCCTTTGTAACTGATACACATTGGAATACGCTTGTCGGACACTTCGCTGTTGGTGCAAATCAAGTGGATGGTACCTGGCGGAAAATGCGGGAACGTGCCACGCAGAATGAACGCCGCGTGTGCCGATTTGTAACTCTCAATCTTGTGCGTGATGTCGACAATGGTGGCCCCCGGGCACTGCGACAGAATCCTGCCCTTCATTGCCCCAACGTAGAAGTCGTCGTTGTGCCAGTCGGTCGTGAGAGTTATTACCGCCATCGTTTTTTTGCTTTCGGCAAATGTAATTAAAACGTTGAACTGATGAATCGGTCAAATCCGAAGTCTGTCGTCTTTTCTGTTCACCGATTAACCAATTTGACTACATTTGCCCAATCAATGACTGATTATGGCAGAAAAGATTTTGCATCTCGAAACGGTTGAGCCACTGGACCTTTACGGCGCCAAGTGCTCGCGGCTCGACATTCTGAAACGCGCTTTCCCGAAGATTCAGATTGTGGCGCGCGGCCACGATGTGAAAGTTCTGGGCGACGAGCAGCAGATTGCCGATTTCGAGGACAAATTCCGCCAGGTGGTGCATTTCCTGGACACCTTCAACCGCCTTTCCGACGACGATTTGGTGCAGATTCTGAACAATCAGCAGCAACACCAGAGCGATGTGCCCGACGACCTGATTGTCTTTGGCAACAACGGCCGCGCCATCCGTGCGCGCAGTGCCAACCAGCAGCGGATGGTTGATGCGGTGGCGCAGAGCGATATGCTTTTTGCGCTGGGCCCTGCCGGTTCTGGTAAGACGTACACCGCCATTGCATTGGCTGTTAGGGCGTTACGTAACCGCGAGGTGCGCCGCATTGTTTTGAGCCGCCCAGCCGTTGAGGCGGGCGAGCGCCTGGGGTTTCTGCCCGGCGACCTGAAAGAGAAAATCGACCCGTATCTGCAGCCGCTCTACGATGCGCTCAACGATATGATTCCGGCCAAGAAACTCGAGTCGCACCTTGAGGATGGCGTGATTCAGATTGCGCCGTTGGCATTTATGCGTGGCCGCACGCTCGACAACGCCTTTGTCATACTTGACGAGGCGCAGAACACCACGCTTCCGCAGATGAAGATGTTCCTGACGCGTATGGGTATGAATTCGAAATTCATCATTACGGGCGACGTCACGCAAATCGACCTTCCACGCACGCAGGACAGTGGTTTGGTGCAGGCCATCCGTCTGCTGAAAAGAATTGAAGGCATCAGCATTGTCGAACTCGACGAGAGCGATATTGTGCGCCATCGTCTTGTAAAAGAGATTGTTAAAGCCTTTGATAAAGGAGTGAAGGACTGAATAATTGAATGACTGAAGGATTGAATAATAGAATAAAGTGCTGACCGATTCAAGCCGATTTAAATCGATAGCTTATTCTGATTAAATCGGATTCAATCGGTTAGAAAATAAAAAATAATCATCGGAACGTTTAAACATAAAATTCTGAATTCTAAAATCTTAATTCAAAATTAATATGAACACAGTATCAAAGACAAACTTCAAATTCAGTGGTCAGAAGGGTGTGTACAACGGCAAGGTGCGCGATGTGTACAACATCAACGACCAGTATCTGGCAATGGTAGTGAGCGACCGTATTTCGGCTTTCGACGTAATCCTGCCAAAGGGAATTCCTTACAAAGGGCAGGTTCTGAACCAGATAGCATCGTATTTTCTTGATGCTACGGCCGACATTGTTCCAAACTGGAAAGTTGCCAGCCCCGACCCGAACGTCACCATCGGACACAAGTGCGAGCCGTTTGCCGTTGAAATGGTTGTCCGCGGCTACCTGACTGGCAGTTCGTGGCGCTTGTACCGCGACGGCGGACGCGAGATTTGCGGTGTGAAACTGCCCGAAGGCCTGCGCGAGCATCAGCGTTTCGACCACCCCATCATCACCCCGACAACCAAGGCCGACATTGGCACGCACGACGAGAACATCTCACGCGAGGAGATTATCCGCACAGGTTTGGTTTCGGCTGAAGACTACGTCCAACTCGAGAAGTACACGCTGGCTCTGTTCCAACGCGGCACCGAGATGGCCAAGAAGATGGGCTTGATTCTGGTCGACACCAAGTACGAGTTCGGCAAGAAGGACGGCAAAATTTACCTGATTGACGAGATTCACACACCCGACTCATCGCGTTACTTCTACGCCGACGGCTACGAAGAGCGTTTTGCCAAAGGCGAGGCTCAAAAACAACTCTCGAAAGAGTTTGTGCGTGAGTGGCTTATGGCCAACGGCTTCCAAGGCCGCGCAGGTGAGAAAGTGCCCGAAATGACACCCGAAATCATCAGCCAGATATCGAACCGCTACATCGAGCTCTACGAGCACATTGTTGGCAGCAAGTTCGTTCCTGGCGACGTCACCGACGTGCAGAACCGCATCTTCAACAATGTTGAGAACTACATTAAGGCTAATCTGCTGAAATAGAGCAATAAAGGCAAAACCGGCTCAAACGGGTCGGTTTTGTTTTTTGTTTTCCGAAAAAAACTATTTTTGCCGACACAAACGCGGGCATAGCTCAGTTGGTAGAGCATCAGCTTCCCAAGCTGAGGGTCGCGAGTTCGAGTCTCGTTACCCGCTCAAAAGGCACTTGCAAGGCAGGTGCTTTTTTTTATGTCCGGCCAACGTGAATAGCGATTCGTCATTTGTCAGCGATTTCGTTTATCTTTGCCCGCTATCAGAAAAAAGCAATGCAGTTCAGTTTAACAGCCACCGACAGCAAATCAGCCGCCCGCGCGGGGCAGATTCTGACCGACCACGGCACCATTGAAACACCGATTTTTATGCCTGTTGGCACGGTGGGCTCGGTCAAAGGAATTCACCAGCGCGACGTGGCCGACGACATTCGCGCGCAGATAATCTTGGGCAACACCTATCACCTTTATCTGCGTCCCGGAACGGCTTTGCTGCGCGAAGCCGGCGGACTGCACCGCTTTATGAACTGGAACCGCCCCATACTCACCGACAGCGGCGGTTATCAGGTTTTCAGCCTTTCGGCGAACCGCAAACTCACCGAGGAAGGCGCTCGATTCAGTTCGCATATCGATGGCTCGAAGCATTTGTTTACGCCCGAGAATGTGATTGACATACAGCGCATTATCGGTTCCGATATTATGATGGCGCTCGACGAGTGCCCACCGGGCGACTGCGACTTCAACTACGCAAAAAAATCGCTCGACCTGACAATGCGCTGGCTGCGCCGGGGCGTTGAGGCGTTCCGCAACACCGAGCCGCTCTATGGCCACAACCAAGCCTATTTCCCGATTGTGCAGGGTGCGTCGTTCACCGATTTGCGTCAGCGTGCGGCCACCGAGATAGCCGAGTTGGGAATGGACGGCAACGCCATTGGCGGACTGGCCGTGGGCGAGCCAACCGATGTGATGTACCAGATGATTGAGGTTGTGAACGCCATTCTGCCAGCCGATAAGCCCCGTTATCTGATGGGCGTTGGCACACCGGCAAATATTCTCGAGGGCATCAGCCGCGGAGTTGATATGTTCGACTGCGTGATGCCAACCCGCAACGGTCGCAACGGAATGCTCTTCACAAGCAAGGGTATCATCAACATAAAAAACAAGAAGTGGGAGAACGAGTTTTCGCCCATCGACCCCAACGGCACGTCGTTTGTCGATTCGAGCTACACTTTGGCCTATCTCCACCATCTGTTTGTGGCTCAGGAGATGTTGGGGATGTCAATTGCCAGTATGCACAATCTAGCGTTCTACCTTTGGCTTGTTGGCGAGGCGCGAAAACACATTGTCGAAGGCAATTTTGCGGAGTGGAAAAACGTTATGGTCCAAAAAGTTACAAATCGATTGTAGGCTATGAGCAACTATATGAAGAAGTTGGACCGTTTCATCATCCGCAGATTCCTGGGGACGTTCGCCTTTGCGCTCATATTGATTCTGCTCATTGTGGTGATTTTCGACATCTCGGAAAAAATCGACGATTTTATTGTGAAACAGGCACCAATGAAGGCCATCATCGTTGATTACTATCTGAATTTCATCCCCTACTTTGCAAATCTTTTCTCGGCAATGTTCATTTTCATTGCTGTGATTTTCTTTACATCGAAGATGGCCGGCAACTCTGAGATAATTGCTATTCTGAGTAGCGGCGTGAGCTACCGACGATTTCTGTTCCCGTATTTTGTGTCATCACTTATTTTGGCCATTTTTTCTTATTTGCTGATTAACTGGATTATACCGCCAGCCAACGAGCATCGTCTTGCTTTTGAAGAGAAATATTACCGCAACAACAAATTTGTAAACAACGAACAGGACATTCACCGTCAGATTCTGCCCGGACAGTTCATCTATATGAGCAGTTACAACACCAACTACGACAGGGGCTACAACTTTGCGCTCGAGCAGATTGAAAACGGCAAATTGAAGTCGAAACTCATCTCAGAATATATACAGTGGGACACCACCATCAACAAGTGGAAAATCTACAACTGCTACATCCGCACGTTTGCCAACGGCGAAGAACATGTGAAATTCCATCCAAAACTCGACACTACGCTGAATATGCTACCCGGCGATTTTGCGCGGCGCAACAACGTGGTAGAGGCAATGAACTACCGTGAGCTTAACGAATTTATTGAGCAGGAAACGATGAAAGGCTCTGAGAATGTGGTGCTTTGGAAGATTGAAAAGCACAAGCGTTTTGCCTATTCATTCTCAACATTTATTCTGACGCTGATTGGCGTAACGCTGTCGTCGCGAAAAAAACGCGGTGGCATCGGTATTAATATTGGTGTTGGTATCTTATTGGCTTTCACATACATAATGTTTATGGAAGTATCGAACGTGTTGGCTACCAACGCCCACGTGCCGCCTGTGATCGCTGTGTGGATTCCGAATGTGATTTTCGGCGTGATTGGTATCATTTTGTACAATCAGGCAAAAAAATGATGTAAAAATTCATAGGATATGGCAAGATTTTTTACATTCGCTTTCGGCAATCGCCCCAAAACTGAAGAAATACAAAACTATATAAATGCAAAAAAAATGGATACTAAAGGAACAGGCCGAAGCGGGAAAGATTGATGAATTGGCAGAATCAGCCAATATCAGTAAACCCTTGGCAAACTTACTATTGCAACGAGGCATAAACGACAGCGAATCGGCACGCAAATTCTTCCGTCCCGACCTTCAACAGTTGTACGACCCATTTCTGATGAAAGATATGGACCGGGCTGTGGCTAGGCTCGAACAAGCCATTGTAGAACGGGAAAATGTGCTTATCTATGGCGATTACGATGTCGACGGCACAACAGCAGTTGCAATGATGTACGTGTTCCTGAAAAGCAAGTGCCGTAACGTATTTTATTATGTTCCAGACCGTTATACTGAAGGGTATGGAATCTCGTACAAGGGCATCGACTACGCCGAAGAGATGGGCTGCAAACTCATCATTGCACTCGACTGCGGCATAAAAGCCTTGCCCAAAGTGGATTACGCTGCTGAAAAAGGCATCGAGTTCATAATCTGCGACCACCACGAGCCGGGCGAAGAGTTGCCCAAGGCGGCCGCCGTGCTCGATCCCAAACGCACCGACTGCAACTATCCGTTCAACGAACTGTCGGGCTGCGGCGTCGGATTCAAACTGATTCAGGCCTACGCATCGCGGAACAAAATCCCGTTCTACCAGATTAAACCGTTTCTCGACCTTGTTGTGGTGAGCATCGCCAGCGACATTGTGCCTATCATCGACGAGAACCGCATCTTGGCCTACTACGGACTCAAGCAGTTGAACACCAACCCACGCGTGGGACTTCGTGCCGTGATGAAGAAATCGGGCATAACACCGCCACCGCAGCGCAACAAGGACGACCGCCAGTTCGATGTGCCGTCAGCACCTTGCGAAGTGACTCAGTCGGCCGACGAGCCCGAATTCCGCCCGGTGAAAATCGGTGACATCGTTTTCAAAATCGGACCGCGCATCAACGCTGCCGGACGCATGGATTTGGGACGCTACTCGGTTGATTTGCTTGTTGAACGCAACGAAGCGAAGGCCGAAGAGATGGCCTGCAAGATTGAGACCGACAACACCGACCGCAAAACCCACGACCAGAACATCACCAACGAAGCGTTGGCCGTGATTGACAGCAGCGACGAAATGAAAAACCGCCGCTCAACTGTGCTCTACAACCCCGAATGGCACAAGGGTGTCATCGGAATTGTGGCGTCACGGCTGATTGATTTTTATTACCGACCGACCGTAATCTGCACAAAATCAAACGGAATGATTACCGGTTCGGCCCGCTCAATACCCGATTTCAACCTTTACGAAGCAATCGAAAAATGCCAGAGCCTGCTCGAGAGTTTCGGCGGCCACACTTACGCTGCCGGCCTGACGCTCAAAGAAGAGAATCTCGAAGCATTTATCGAGAAGTTTGAAAGCGTTGTGGACAGCATGATCACCGACGACATTATGGTGCCGCGCATCGATGTTGACGAAGTGCTGACGCTGTCGGACATCACGCCGAAATTCTTCAAGTGCCTTGAAATGTTTGAACCATTCGGACCGGGGAATATGGCGCCGGTTTTTGTCTGCCGGGGCCTTACTGACAGCGGCCAGACGCAACTTGTTGGTCAGACGCGCGAGCACCTGAAACTGACTGTTGTGGACGAGTCTGTCAACCGCTCAATGTCGGCCATTGCTTTCAAGCAGTCGGAACATTTCGACGCCATTCATCGTGGCGAAAAATTCGATATTTGTTTCTCGTTGGAAATGAATACGTTCCGCGGAAAAGAAACACTGCAGTTGAAAGTTTACGACATAAAGATGTCGGACGGGCAATAACGCACCACTTCGACTTATTGGTTTGAATTGCTGTCGATTACCAGCACTTGCTGTGTCTTTTTGTCGACCTTGAAGCGGTTGTCGGGACGGTAGCCGATAATCCACGCAATCCGTTCGCCAGACACAAGCACCATAACACGCTCTTTGTCAAACACATTCACCTTGTTGTTGACAAAAAAGTCGCTCAATTTCTGCGCTTTGTCCATTCCTATCGGACAGAAAAAATCGCCGTGCTGCCAACGCCTGATTGTCAGCGGGAAACAGAGTTTGTCAAGGTCGAGACAGGCAACGCTCGGGCGTTTGTCGAGCACGAAATCGGCAATCGGCACAACGCGCATTGTCAGGCCAAGGCTGTCGATGTTGCGGGGTGAGTCAATCTCAATAGTCTGAAAATCAGAATTTTCGGTCGGCTCAATGATAATGCGGCTGCGGTCGACAAGCAGACGATGTGTGGCCGACACGAATGTGCTGCCCGACTTCTGCCCGACAGCCTTCATAATATCTTCAGTCTGCGAACTGTTGAACCCGAACGGCTTGATGCTTTCAAACAGGACAGTCTCGGCAAATGGTTGTTGCACAAGTCTTTCCGTATCGATAATTGTCTGTTGGCCTGCCGTCTGCACCACTTCGGCGGCAACCTTTGCCACATACCAGTTGTAGATGTCGGCTGCCTGACGGATATGCTTGAAATTCTTCGACATGCGCTCTTCGAACGCCGGATTCAACTCTTTCAGCACAGGCACAACGCGGTGGCGGATAATGTTGCGCTGATAGTCGTCGGAAAGGTTGGTGCTGTCGGTGCGGAACGTAAGATTGTTGAGCCGCGCATACTCTTCAATCTGACTGCGGGTGGCAAACAGAAGCGGCCGCGCAATGTTGCCGTTGATGGCCGCAATGCCTGTCAGACCGTTGATGCCGGTGCCGCGCGTAAGGTTGAGCAGCATGGTCTCAATGTTGTCGTTCAGGTGATGGGCCGTCAGGATGCGGTGGAAATGGTGCTCGGCGGCCAGTTGAGCGAACCAGTTGTAGCGCAGTTCGCGTGCGGCCATCTCAACCGACAGCCGGTGCTCGTCGGTATAAGCCAAAGTATCGAAACGGATGCTGAAGAACGGCATTTGATATTTCGCGGCCAGTTGGCGCACAAACTCTTCGTCGCCATCGGCATCGGCACCGCGCAACTGAAAATTGCAGTGCGCCACCGCCACCTTCAGCCGGCATTGCGCCAGCAGGTGCAGCATCACAACCGAATCGACGCCACCGCTTACAGCCGCAAGCAGGCTCTGCCCACGGTCGAACAGACCGTTCTGATTCACAAATTGTTTGAACTGCCGAAGCATCATTCTGTTTTTTTGCCAAATGTAGCAAATCGGCCAATTCAATGGTGGTGAAAATTATTTCCCTTTCACCATTGCCTCATACAGCCCGAACAGCCGCTCAACGATTTCCGATTCCTGCAAATCTTTCGACCAGCCGTAGGCGGCGAGAACGGCCCTGTCGTTGGCTTCGTGTGCCTTACGCAAATCAGCGGGCATAGTGTTTTCATCGTATAAAACCGAAAGCGAGCAATCGGTATATTTAGCGCGAGCGTCCAAAATCGACTGTGCCGTTGATTCTATCTTTGCTTTTTGCTCATTAGTTGGATTGCACCACGGGAATGTGTTGTATACAATTTCTTTTGAATAACGATATCGCATTTCTAATCGCCCCGCAACAACACGCATCCAGGCCATATGAACGTAACTTGTGAGCACCCCAAAATGAAATGTTGTGGCATTGGGAACAATTTGAACAGCATTAGACGAAATTACATTTGCCGTTGCAAAACCTATTGGAACATATCGTCTTCTTTCCGATGAAACTGACGGAACTATAATATAATCAACATCTTCAGGTTGGGTTATTTGCGCAAACAGATTCGGAACTTTGGCGTAACCATTAGTGGTTTTTGCCTTCGACGCTATTCGGAACTCACGAACTGCGTTTACACGTTCGTACAGAATTTTGCTGTTTTTAATTTCTATAGGACTCGCATTTTTAAGCCACAAACAAAAACGTTCTTTGCCTTTTATAAATTCTTCAGCACCAATGTACGACCTTATGAATTTCTCTATTGACGGTTCTTTCGCCAACAATTCATCTTTTTCTTCTACGGAAAGAACAAAATAGCCGCCATCACGGGGTTGGTTGCCAAAATTCATTTTCGGAACATCGCAGATTGGTTCTTTTTCTGCCTCAACAAAAACATTTGGTCCTTCAATCAAATACGGGCTGATGTTTGATACTTTTTTATTGGTATTATCTGACGAGAAAAGAGTTTTTTCTTTTCGGTCAAAATTGGCAAAGCCAACTATTACACAATGAACTGCGGCTTGATTTGAACTTTCACTTTGCCATTTAAATGTTTGATAAGCGAAATTGATTCTAACATCGAATGTGTTCAATAACGTCCCCCATAAAATTGGGACTTGTGCCCCTTGACAAATGGAATTTGTTGAAACAAAAGCCACTTCTGATTTAGTTCCTTTAATAAAATCTGCAGCCTTATGATACCAACCGCACACATAGTCCAAATCTTGAACATCCTTAATATCGCCAAAAAGTTGTTGGATTTCTTGCTTTTGTAC
This sequence comes from Salinivirgaceae bacterium, assembly GCA_017557785.1. Lineage (GTDB taxonomy): Bacteria > Bacteroidota > Bacteroidia > Bacteroidales > SZUA-534 > RUG13583. Next base: position 7,438 of record JAFYYA010000102.1, on the reverse strand, counting down.
ACTGCCCTGTTCCATCATTCTCGCCCCCACAAACGGCGGATTACCAATGATATAGTCGTAATGGTGCGTAAGGCCGTCGGTTTCGGTGGTGAAGCCACTGAACAAGCCGCCAATGGGCGCAGCATCGGCATCAATGGGTTTCAGTGTGGCCCAATCCATACGCAAGGCGTTGCCCTCAACAATAAAAGCATTGGTTGTTAGTGGCAGAAAATCAATATTTTGGCTCAAAATGGTTTCGGTTTCGCGAATCATTTGGCTTTCGGCAATCCAAAGCGCGGTTTTGGCAACCGTCACGGCAAAATCGTTAATCTCAATGCCGTAGAATTGGTTGATTTTAACGTGGATAAAATCATCGAAACCTAATAGGCGCTCGCCACGGTTCAAGGCAGAAATCACACGGTTTTCCAACCGCCGCAACGATACGTAGGTTTCTGTCAGGAAGTTACCGCTACCGCAGGCGGGGTCGAGAAAACGTAAATCGCCCAATTTTTGTTGGAAATCTTGTAATTTTTGGTCGCGTTCGCGTAGAGACGTGGCGCGCCGCGTCTCTACACCACCCATAATCGATTCAAATTCAGCATTTAACCCATCCATAAACAACGGGTCAATCACCTTGTGAATGTTCTGCACGCTTGTGTAGTGCATTCCGCCACGGCGGCGCGTTTCGGGGTTCAATGTGCTCTCAAACACCGCACCGAAAATGGTTGGCGAGATTGCCGACCAGTTGAACGGGGCGCAATGGTCGCAAAGAACATCAATAATCTCGTTGGTAAAGTTCGGAATTTCAATGTTTTCCGCTGCAAACAGTCCGCCGTTAACGTATGGGAACGGCTGCAGTTTTGTGTCGTAGCGGTCGCGGTTCTCAATTTTGGTGTCTAACGCCTTGAATAACTTTATGATAGCGTCGCGCGTGTTTTCAATGGCAAACGAGCGGATATAGTCCTCGAAAGCCGTACGAGTGGCGAAAAGTCCTGCATCTTCGGCATAAAGGCAGAACACCAGCCGCACGCACAAAATGTTGAGCGAGCGAAGGCTCTGCTCGTCTTTCGGATTGATATACTGCTTGATAAGCGCGTCGTAGAGTTTGCCAACCAGCACGCCAGCCTGCAACGAGAGTTCTTCCTCGCGCCGCAGATAGTCGTGGCGGACGTCGGCAAGGAATTGAAGTCTATAATGCTCTTTTTCAATATCTTTCAAGAAAATTTGTTCGGGCTCGCAGCCAGGTTTCTCAAGGTCATAAACCAAAAATTCCTGAAAATTGCAAACCACAATCCAGCGCGGCCGCAGCGAGTTTGGCATCTCATCGGCATAGCGTTTGGCCTGCTCGTAGGGCGTCAGCACACTGCCGTCGCTCTGCTCGTAGGCTTTGTGCAAGTCAATCTTTGCACCTTTCTGTTCAATAAGAACTTTTGTATCAGGAATATAAGCATCGATAAACGACGTGTGCGAGAGTTTTACACGTTTTTCAAATTCAATGTATTTTGCAGGATTGTCAATGCCTAAAACATTCTGTAACAAGTCAATCCAGAAACGTGAAGTTTCCTGCTTCTCGTCGCCCTTGCCCGCCCAAAAATCGGCAAACGCAGCGGCGGCTTTCGTCTGTTCGGTTGGTGTCATTGTGCGCTTTGGTTGTGCGCTCACTTATCATTCAGACTTACGGACTATGCAAGGGCACAAAAAGCGCGGATGGGAAACCTTATCCACACTCTTAGGCTCTGCAAAGCCCGTAATAATCGATAAGCCGCGTCCGCGCAAAGCGCAGACGTTCGCAGACTTATTCGCGATTATTACTATTATAAATTTGCAGATTTAAGAGTAGTGTCGAATAATACAGCAAACGCTGATATAAATAATATGTCAGTTAAAAATTGTTATCTATTCAATATCAATCAATTATAAATTATTAAATCATTTTATGTTCAACGCAGAAACACACATCGGTATCTGCTGAAACTGAATCAAAGATACATTTTATTCAGAAAAATAAATCTTCAATTATCCGCACCGCCGATTATACAACTCAACATTTTTTCTTTTCTTTGCATAAAATGTTATTTGAAGATACGGTATTTTAAAATACTATTATTTTGGAAATATGAAATTCTATAACAGAATCAACGAGTTAAACGCTTTAGCAACAGCAAAAGAGCGTAGTTTGGCCGAAGGCCAAATGACGGTTTTGATGGGAAGGCGGCGCATTGGCAAAACCGAACTGGCACGCCGCTGCAACGACAGCACATTGCTCTATTTCTTTGTGGCACGCAAAACTGAAGCATTGCTTTGCGATGATTTCGCACGCGAAGCGGAAGCCATACTGAACATTCCTGTCGGCACACGGAAATCGTTCGCCGAACTGTTCCGTTTTCTGCTGGTTTATGCCGAAGAACACCCGTTCACACTAATAATAGATGAATTTCAGGACTTCCAGCGAATCAACCCCGCCATTTTCAGCGAGTTGCAGCGCGAGTGGGACTTGCACAAGGCAAAAAGTCACATCAATCTGATTATCAGCGGTTCTGTTTTTTCGCTGATGAAACGTATTTTTGAAGATGCGAGCGAACCGCTGTTTGGTCGCGCCAATCAGACAATATGGCTTAACACGTTTTCAACCAGTGTGTTAAAAGAAATCATTGCCGACTACAATCCAAAATACACTGCCGAAGATTTGCTCGCCTTGTTCACTGTGACAGGCGGCGTTCCGTGGTACGTGACACTGCTGATGGATAATGGCAAAATCAACAAAAACAGTATTTTAGAATACGTAACCGAGCCTAATTCGCCATTCATCAACGAAGGGAAAAACATCCTGATTGAAGAATTTGGTGCCGACTATGCCACACATTTTTCAATTCTTACCTGCGTTGCTGGCGGTCGGCTGACGCGTGGCGAGATTGAAAATCAAATGAATACCACAAATTTGGGAAGTTACATAATTCGTCTTGAGAACTATTACAGTCTGATTGAGAAACAACTGCCGATTTTTGCAAAAGAAACAGCAAAAAAAGTACGTTACACACTGAGTGACAATTTTTTAGATTTTTGGTTCCGATTCTTTTACAAATATCAGTCATACGTGGCCAACAACGCAATCAGCCAACTGACGCGCATCATCAACCGCGACTATGACTCATATTCGGGTTTCGCCCTTGAGCGCTATTTTGAGCGCAAGTGGCGCGAAACTGGCTACTACACCCGTATTGGTAAATATTGGGACCGCAAAGGCGGCAACGAAATCGACCTAATTGCAGTGAATGAAATCGACAACGTGGCTGAAATCTACGAGATTAAAAAGGATAAATCGCGTTTCGACAAGGCTGCACTTGAACTGAAAGTTGAGAATCTGCTGCAAAACTGCCTCGAGATGAATGGGATGAAAATCAGAATCGGCGGGCTTTCGTTGGAAGATATGTAACTTATTCCGCTCATAAAAACAAAAATCCCCGTCGCCTTACGGCAACGGGGATTTGCTGTTATTTAAAAGACTGTTAGTCTTTCAGTTTTGCGCAAAGGAACTCGCGGTTCATACGGGCGATGTTGCTGATTGAGATGCGTTTCGGGCACTCAGCCTCGCAGGCGCGGGTGTTGGTGCAGTTACCGAATCCCAGTTCGTCCATTTTGGCAACCATTGCCTTAACACGTTTGGCAGCCTCAACGCGGCCTTGCGGCAGCAGTGCGAACTGCGAAACCTTGGCCGATACGAACAACATTGCCGAGCCGTTCTTGCAGGCAGCAACGCAAGCGCCGCAGCCGATGCAAGTAGCCGAGTCCATAGCCTCGTCGGCGTCAACCTTCGAGATTGGAATAGCGTTGGCGTCTTGAGCGCCGCCGCAGTTGAACGATACGTAGCCGCCAGCCTGTTGGATTTGGTCGAAGGCGTTGCGGTTCACCATCAGGTCTTTGATAACAGGGAACGCAGCCGAGCGCCACGGCTCAACGGTGATGGTCTCGCCGTTTTTGAAGCGGCGCATATACAATTGGCAGGTTGTTGCGCCAGTTGCAGGACCGTGCGGGTGGCCGTTGATGTAGAGCGAGCACATTCCGCAGATACCCTCGCGGCAGTCGTGGTCGAACACAATTGGCTCCTCGCCCTTCTCAACAAGCGACTCGTTCAGAATATCCAAAGTTTCCAAGAACGAAGTGTCGGGGGTTGTCTCAACATTCTCGTAAGTTACAAACCCGCCTTTTTCTTTCGGGCCAGCCTGACGCCAAACCTTCAAGTTTACTTTCATTATATTATCTGTAGCCATTTGATTTACTTTTTAAGATGATTATGATTTATAGTTACGAGTTTGAACCTTGATAGCCTCATATTTAAGCGGTTCTTTCAGCAGTTCAGGCTCTTTGTTGTCGTCGCCCTGATAGTTCCAGCAGCCAACGTAGAAGTAGTTCTCGTCGTCGCGTTTTGCCTCGCCCTCTTCAGTTTGGTACTCCTCACGGAAGTGGCCGCCGCAACTCTCGTTACGGCTCAGTGCGTCGCGGGCAATCAGTTCGCCCATCATAATAAAGTCTTTCAAACGGAAGGCCTTGTCGAGTTCAACATTCATACCTTCTTCCTTTCCAGGGATGAACAGGTTGGTTTCGAACTCCTTGCGCAACTCTTTCAGTTTGGTGAGCGCTGTCTCAAGGCTCTCTTTAGTGCGGCCCATACCAACATATTCCCACATAATGTGGCCCAAATCCTTGTGGATAGAGTCAACCGAGCGTTTGCCCTTGATTTTCATCAGAGCGTCCTGTTCGGCTTCGCATTTCTTCTGAGCGTCGATGAACTCTTTGCTGTTCGGGTCGAAGCGCGGAACGGTGATTTGGTCGCTCAGGTAGTTCTGAATGGTGTAAGGCAGAACGAAGTAGCCGTCGGCCAGACCCTGCATCAGAGCCGAAGCACCCAGACGGTTGGCGCCGTGGTCAGAGAAGTTGCACTCGCCAATGGCGAACAGGCCCTTCACTGAAGTCTGAAGTTCGTAGTCAACCCACAGACCGCCCATTGTGTAGTGGATGGCGGGGAAAATCATCATCGGGTTGTAGTATTTCACGCCGTTAATCTCACGTGCGAACTCGCCAGGATTAACGTCCGAAATCTCTTCGTACATATCGAACAGGTTGCCGTAGCGCTGACGGACAACGTCGATGCCAAGGCGGTTGATGGCTTCAGAGAAGTCAAGGAACACGGCCAGGCCAGTGTTGTTCACGCCGAAGCCCTTGTCGCAGCGCTCCTTGGCGGCACGGCTTGCTACGTCGCGCGGAACCAGGTTGCCGAATGCGGGATAGCGGCGCTCCAAGTAGTAGTCGCGGTCTTCTTCAGGAATGTCAGAGCCTTTGATTTCGCCCTTCTGAAGTTTCTTGGCGTCTTCAATCTTCTTCGGAACCCAGATGCGACCGTCATTACGCAGCGACTCCGACATAAGTGTCAGTTTCGATTGTTTGTCGCCGTGAACAGGAATACAAGTCGGGTGAATCTGTACGTATGAAGGGTTTGCAAAGTAAGCGCCCTTGCGGTAAGCCGCGATGGCAGCCGAGCAGTTGCAGCCCATAGCGTTGGTCGAAAGGAAATAGGTGTTGCCGTAGCCGCCAGTTGCCAGAACAACAGCGTGAGCGGCAAAACGCTCAAACTCGCCTGTTACCAGGTTTTTGGCGATGATACCGCGGGCGCGGCCGTCAACCATAACAATGTCGTGCAACTCGTAGCGGTTGTAACTCTTCACCTTGCCAGCCTTGATTTGGCGGTTGAGCGACGAGTAGGCGCCAAGCAGAAGTTGCTGACCAGTCTGACCTTTGGCGTAGAATGTACGGCTAACCTGTGCGCCACCGAACGAACGGTTGGCAAGCAGGCCACCATATTCACGAGCGAAAGGAACGCCCTGAGCCACGCATTGGTCGATGATGTTGTTCGACACTTCAGCCAGACGGTAAACATTGGCTTCGCGTGCGCGATAGTCGCCACCTTTAACAGTATCGTAGAACAAGCGGTAAACCGAGTCGCCGTCGTTCTGATAGTTCTTTGCTGCGTTGATACCGCCCTGAGCCGCAATTGAGTGAGCGCGGCGCGGTGAGTCCTGAATGCAGAAGTTCAGGATGTTGAAACCCATCTCGGCCAAAGTTGATGCTGCCGATGCGCCAGCCAAACCTGTTCCAACGACAATGATGTCCAATTTACGCTTGTTGGCAGGGTTCACAAGTTTTTGATGTGCCTTATAGTTGGTCCATTTTTCGGCTATCGGACCTTCAGGTATTTTAGAATCTATTGTAGCCATTTTATTTCAAATTAGATAGTTAGCAAAGCGATTTAATGTAAGCGGCGATAACCACTGCTGCGAAACCGAGCATAACGACTGTCGCAAAAATGTTCGAGATGCATTTCCAGCGGTCCATCCAAACCTTGTTGTTCCAGCCAATGGTCTGCAGAGCGCTCCAGAAGCCGTGGCTCAGGTGGAACCAAATGGCCACGAACCAAACCAGATAGCAGATGACTACAGGCAGTTGGCCAAAGTAGTACTGCATCCAAGCGGCGCCGTCGGCCACACCATACTGATTGGTGACGCCTGCAATTTCGGCAAACTGCATCTTGTACCAGAATTGGCTCAAGTGAAGAATCAGGCCCACAAACACAATGCTGCCGAGCACCAGCATATTCTGCGATGCCCACTCAACTGCGGCGGGTTTCTCCTGATAAGCGTAACGCTCAGTGCCGCGCGCCTTGCGGTTCTGGATAGTCAGGATGAAGGCGTACACAATGTGGAACACAAATCCCAATGCCAGAATGCCGGTACCGACAAGCGCGTACCAGTTGGCGCCAAGGAACTCGCACACAGCATTGTATGCTTCACCACTAAAAATTGCCACCACATTCATCGACATATGGAACAGCAAAAACAGAATCAAGAAAAGACCTGATATACTCATTATCAGTTTCTTTCCGATTGATGACAAACAAGAATTACTCATAGTCTGAATTTTTTAATTAAATGTCAGTTAAAATTTGGGCAAAACTAACAATTTTCGGTTGCTAAATTGGCTTGTCGGCACGAATATTTCATTTAAATTTTCATTGACGCCCGAGCCGAATAGAAACAGATTGATTTGCAATAAAATATCGCGAAAGCGTTTTACAGAAACGCCTAATTGTAACAATTCCACATTAAATTATATGTATGTGGAATGCGGATTTTGACGGCGTTTCTAAAAACAAAAAAAATCATCGGCGCCATTGTCGGGCAAACCGAAAAAAGTCTATCTTTGCGCCCGATTTTTAAACTTTTAACAACAATAAATTATGTCTGTAAGAATTCGCTTGACACGACAGGGTAGAAAGGCAGCCGCCTACTATCACATTGTCGTTGCCGATAGCAGGGCACCACGTGATGGTAAGTTCATTGAGAGATTGGGTAGTTACAATCCTAACACAAATCCTGCTACTATTGAACTTAACTTCGAACGGGCTCTT
>JAFYYA010000101.1 GCA_017557785.1 Salinivirgaceae bacterium | reverse complement strand
GCAACATCACCGAATATTCGGTTCTTGAACAAAAGGAGACGCCTGGACTCGGCACCAAAATGGTGACCTGGTTCCGTCCGCAGACCGAAAAGAAAAAGAGCCTGCTGGAGACCATCTTCCACTACGAGGTGAAAACCGCCGAAAAGCAAAGCTCGATTATCGGCAAGAACCCCGCAGTGAACAAAATGACCGTGTCGAAAGACGGCGGCGAGATTGACGCCATCACGGCATCGACCATCAGTTCGAGAGCGTTCCTTGAATCGGTTCGCACGGCTTACAACGCCTACGCGGCCGCCAACAATCAGAAACAAACCGACGCCAACAGCGGCGCCACTCAAACAACGGAGGGCAATAACAATGAACAATAATCTGAAAATACTGCTGAACGGCCTGATTAAGGAAAACCCGACATTCGTACTGCTGTTGGGTATGTGCCCCACGCTGGGCACCACATCGTCGGCCATTAACGGAATGAGTATGGGCCTGGCCACAACATTCGTGCTGATATGCTCGAACGTGGTTATCTCGCTCATCAAGAATCTGGTGCCCGACAAGGTGCGCATTCCTGCCTATATTGTTGTGATTGCGGCATTTGTAACAATGGTCGAAATGGTAATGCAGGCCTATGTGCCCGCACTCTACGCAAGTCTCGGCCTGTTCATTCCGCTTATTGTGGTTAACTGCATTGTGCTGGGCCGCGCCGAAGCATTCGCCGCTAAAAACAGCGTTGTTCCGTCAATGTTCGACGGACTGGGCATCGGCCTTGGCTTCACCCTTGCGCTGACACTGCTCGGAAGTATCCGCGAGCTGCTGGGAACTGGCAAGATTTTCAACTTCGCCATCTACCCCGAAAGTTACGGAATGCTGCTGTTTGTGCTTGCGCCAGGCGCTTTCATCGCGCTGGGATTTCTCATCGCACTGGTCAACAAATTACGCAAATCTTAAAAAGGAGCTGAATTATGGAATACTTGTTAATGTTTATAGCGGCCGTATTTGTAAACAACATCGTACTGTCGCAGTTTCTGGGCATCTGCCCGTTCCTTGGCGTCTCGAAAAAGATTAGCACCGCCCTTGGTATGGCTGGCGCCGTGGCCTTTGTGCTTGTGCTTGCAACCATAGTCACCTACCTGGCCAACCACTGCATTCTGGCACCGTTCGGGCTTGAGTATCTGCGCACTATCACATTCATTCTGATAATCGCCGCATTGGTGCAAATGGTTGAGATTGTGCTGAAAAAGGCATCGCCGTCGCTCTATCAGGCGCTGGGCGTGTTCCTGCCACTCATCACCACCAACTGTTGCATCCTTGGTGTGGCCATCTTGGTTATTCAGAAAGACTACAACCTGCTTGAGAGCGTTGTTTACGCCTTCTCGAACGCCATCGGCTTCGGCTTTGCGCTGGTGCTCTTTGCAGGCCTTCGCGAGCAACTTGAGTTCTCTGAAACCCCGAAAGCAATGCGCGGAATGCCTATCGCCCTTGTAACAGCTGGCATTTTGGCTATGGCGTTTATGGGATTTCAGGGGTTGGTGAAATAAGGATTGAAGGATTGATTGATTTACTAAAATCAGGTTGTCGCCTGATAATATCAACATAAAAGGGTTGCTCTGAAAGGGGCAACCTTTTTAGGTTGGAACATACGTCCAAAAACAAGGTAACTATTCACAGTTTATAAAAAATGATAAATAGAATACGACAGTTTGCATGTTTTATAATAATCGGTTTGGTCGCTGCGGCTTGTGGATCTTCAATGACCGACTATTATGATATTGCCATTTATTGTCAGGAAACTAATATTAAAATAAAAGTTATATCGGACGGATTCTCTATAACTCACAATGACGGACCGTATTACTACGAAAATGCAGACTTCCTTTGGCTTTATATAGGTGATGAAGAATTTGAATCGTCCATTTTCAATGCAAATGCCATGGTGGTGTATAAAATAGAAAATCAGCAAATTGTGGATTCAATAATGTTTGACAAAACAAATCGTTCAACAAAAAACCTAATGTTGCCACAAAACTATAAATACAGGCTCATGGAAGATTCTCAAGAAGGAACGAGAGAACACCACTACTCTTATAAAATCACCAAAGATTATTTTGTATCTGACTACTATGAAAATCCATTGTTAACAGAAACAGATGACAATTTGTATTAGACGGTAAAATGCAATAAATTAGATTAATATAGGGAATGGGTACAAAAAAAATAGTTAAAAACAATCGGTACGCATACATAGTAATTTGAACGATACTAAAACTTTTAATATTTATGAAAAACGCTATTTGGAAGGTAATTATATCTATCTGCTATGCAATTATTCTTTCTGCCATGGTAACATCCTGTGTTACTGACGAATGCGAATATTATAATATCAATATTCATTGCAGAAAAATAAATGTTGAATTAAAATTAATATCGAAAGGCTATTCTTTTGTATATAAGGGAGATCACCATTCTGATACGGACGTTTTTTTCAAGTGGGAATACGAAGATGAATTTAAGCCAATCATTTTCGAATCCGACAGTTTGGTTGTATATAAAATTGAAAACAAACAAATTACCGATTCAATACTATTCGTTAAATCAAATAATTCAGGAAAAAATTTGCTGCTACCCCAAAATTATAAAAAACGACAGTCAGAATCATGTAGCGGGCAACTAAAACAAACTAAATTTAGCCATATTGAGTATAATTACAATATCACTGAAGATTATTTTGCTTCCGACGATTATGTAAATCCATTATTAGATTAATAACATAACTTTTTCAACAATAATCAAATATTCTCGGAAACCCCGAAAGCAATGCGCGGAATGCCAATAGCACTCGTAACAGCCGGCATCCTGGCTATGGCGTTTATGGGATTTTCGGGACTTGTAAAATAATGACTGATTAACATATTAATTGAATAACTGAAAAGGCTTCCGGGTACGGAGGCCTTTTTTGTTTTGGGGGCTACGTAAGTTCAAAATAGAAGTGTAATTTTTCAGTTGCACTTTTTATCGGAATAATTCAAGGAGTTTTTCTATTCAAAAGTTTG
>JAFYYA010000007.1 GCA_017557785.1 Salinivirgaceae bacterium | reverse complement strand
CTTGATTTTGTAATGCTTGAGTTCGCCGTTGGCGTCGGTAATGGCGCAGTGGCAAATCTCGCCGCGCCAGCCTTCGACAAGCGACACCACAAACGAGTCGGCAGCGGCTTTTGTGAGCGGCGTTGCCGTTTGCGGTTTATAATCCATTGAATCAATCATTTCCGTCATCATATCAATCGAGCGCAGAATCTCATCGTGGCGGATTCGTGCTCGGCAATAGACATCGCCAACAGGCTCTGTAACAGGCTGATACTGAATACTTGTGTAGTACCCCCACGGGTGCGAAGCACGGATGTCGCGGGCAACGTTGCTTGCGCGGGCTGCCATACCAACCATTCCTATCTGCTGCGCCGTTTCAGGCTCAACAATGCCAGTGCGCTCAATTCGCGACAGCACCGATGGCAGGTCGAATGTCTGATTGGCCATTTCGACGAAATCGGGACGATAGGCGGCAATCATTTCAAGCCATTGCTTTGTCAGGTCGGCGGTCAAGCCGAAATTGGTCTTTCCCGGACGGATGAGCCCCTTTGCAAAACGGTTGCCCGCCCAACGTTGGAAATAGTTGATGACAGGCGTGCGCAGACGGCCGAAAACCGAGTTGCCCAACTGATAGGCAATGTCAGTACAAATGCCGCTAAGGTCACCAGTATGTATTGCAATGCGCTCATTCTCAAGCGCAAAAGCACGTTCAATCTGAAGTTGACGGTCAGGGGTGAAACCGCAAAGGCTTTCCCAAGCATTGGCAAAAGCCGTTGAGTGACCGATAACCGTGTCGCCAGCAATGTTCTCGGCCAAAGTGGCGCGTTCGAGCAACTTTGTCTTTTTCAGGAAAAGACTCTCGACGCCGCGATGCTGATAGCCTAGTTGTATTTCGAGATGCAGAATCTGCTCGCCGTTGCAGATGAAACGGAAGTGTCCAGGCTCGATGATTCCTGCGTGAATCGGGCCGACGCCTACTTCGTGAAGTTCTTCGCTGTCAATCTTATAGAACGGATAATCGGCAATGGTGGCCGAGCGGTCGGCGGCGTTGTGCGGATAGCGCACAGGCTTGAGCCACGGGTGACCGCTGAAACCGATACCGAAATTCTCGTGAATCTCGCGCTCGAAAAGATGGAACGCAGGATAAGTTGCCGTTATTGACTGCAAAGTGTCTGATTTGCTGACAATTGTCGATAGCACGCTGATGTTTTGGGCTTTGTCGTGGGCAATGCAGCAGATGAGTTGCACGCCTTTGTCGGCCTGCACGCCGTAGTAGTTGACACAATGTGCGTCCGACTGACTCAACAAGTTGTCGGTCAGCGTTTTGTAGAACGTGTCGTAATCTAGAACAGGGATTTCGGCAAACGCAATCCGTTGGTTGTTTTTTATCGTTATATAGTCCATATTATCAGTATGTTAATAATTGAACAGCATCGTTAATCAAATCGACAAAGAACTGTGGCGGGCACATTCCGAGCCAGAAGACCAAAGCCAGCAGCACAAACTGCGATATGGTCTCAATCGGGCTGACCTTGATTTCGCCAATATTTCCGCAGCTAGGCGCGGGTGTGAACAGCATCTTGAAGAAATTCTTGCCAAGCGCCCATATTATTATGGTGAGCATCACAAGCACGGCGATGAGCGCCACATACGAGTGAGCTTCGAAAATCGACTTGAACACCATCAACTCGCTGATAAACAAGCCTGAAGGCGGCATTGCCGTGATGCATACAAAGCCGAGCAGAAGCAGAACGGCACCTGCACGGTTGAATTTCAGGTAATTGCCTATGTGATAGATGTTTTTGGTGTGATAAATGTGGTAGATGTGCCCCACTTGGAAGAACAATGCCGACTTGGCGAATGTGTGAAGCACAATGTGCAGAATTGCAGCAAAATAGCCTACGCCGCCAGCTGCAAGACCCAGTGCCACAACACCCATATGCTCAACGCTCGAATATGCCAGCATTCGCTTGACATTCTTAACTTTAAGCAGATAGACGGCTGCTATTAGAATCGAAAGCAGGGCCGCAACGGCAACCACATTGGCCGCCCACGGCATAACGCTTGTGTGCGCCACAATCTGCCACATGCGGAAAACACCAACAAAACCGACGTTCATCAGAACACTCGAGAACAAGCCAGCCGCAGGTGCGGGTGCTTTGTCCTTGGCGTCGATGCCAGCGGTGTACATCGGCACAAGCCCGAATTTGGCGGTGTAGCCTGCAAAGATGAACACGAAGGCAATCTTAATCCAGAACGTGTCGAGCGTTGGGGCAAGCTTCACTAAAGTGTCGTATTGCAAATCGAACTGCTGCGCGTTTCCTAGCGAAATGCCAAGCAGCAGAATGCCGATGAACACAAACACAAGGCTGATTGAGCAGACGAAGATGTATTTCCAAGTGGCTTCGATTGAGCCAGCGTTGCGGCGGTGGAAAACCAGTGCCGATGCGCTTAATGTTGTGATTTCCACAAAAATCCACGTCACGGCGATGTGAGCCGACAGATAAGCCGCAGAAAGAGCCGTCACTAGCAGCACCATCGCACCCTGATAGATTCCGCGAACGCGCGGCGAATCGTCTTCGGGATTGACATAGTTGCATTTATGGATGAACGCGGGAATGCAGACCACAGTGAGCACGGCCAGCATTATCAGCGCAAGTGCGTCGGGTTTGAAATAGACGGCATCGGCCAAATCCTTGATAGTGAACTCATAAGCAGTCAATCCGCACTGAAGCAGCACAAAAAGCGCCATCAGCGCAATGCTTAACACCCTGTTGCGGCTCGCAAAAAGCAGCAGAGCTATTGTAATGGATGCAATAAGATATGCAATTATCATAATTTCAAATAGTTAATCTTTAATACTACTCAGTTGGTTCACATCGCCGTCGTTAATCACGTTGCCCACCTTGTTGATGAAAATTCCAAGCAGGAACACGCTCACAAACACGTCGAGCAGCACGCCAAGGTTGACCAGCAGCGGCATCTCGTTGCCCACGGCCATCGACAGAATGAAAACGCCGTTCTCGATGAGCACGTAGCAGATGACGTGAGTGATGATTTTCTTGCGCGAGACGATGAAGAACAGTCCGCAGAACACCGATGCCAGAGCCACGGCGAAGTACGGCTTGCCCGACTGCGGCACATCGGCAACCATCGACAATACATAAGCCGCCGCAATGATGAGCGTTGTCACGGTGAGCGACACGAAGTATGGCACAAACGGCTCAGCTTCGCGCTTTATCTGATTCTTTTTGATGACGTAACGGATGAAAAGCGGGATGGCCACAGCCTTCACAACCACTGTCTCGAGCAGGATGAAGGCCAGGTTGACGATGTTCATCTGATGAAGTTCGACCAGCGCCACGCCGAAAAGCAGCATTCCCTGCACGGTGAGCAGCGACAAGTATGTCATCAAACGGTTTGCTATCGAAAAGTATAACAGCGTGATAGCGAATATTATCAATAAGATGGTTGTCATATCTTTATTGTTTAATCGGTGAATCGTTTAAAACATTCAATCAATCTATCAATCAATTAATCTGTCCTTGCATCAGCATTACGCCGAAGAGCATCAGCAGAGCGAGCGATGAGAGCACAAGAATGAACTGAGCGTTGTGTCCCATTCGGAAACGGGCCATAAACGACTCGATGATTCCTGCGGCCACTGCCACTGCGAACTGAATGGCCAGAAACATCGGCACAGCCATCGCAACTTCAAGATTACCAATGAAAAGATTGGCAATCAGCGCACCGTACATTGCAAATTTCAAGTTGGTGGCGTGAAGTATCAGACCAAGGTCGAAACCACTGTTGTCGAGAATCATAACTTCATGAATCATAGTTAGTTCAAGGTGCGTTTTCGGGTCATCGACAGGCATTCGGCTGTTTTCAATCATACAAATCATCAGCAGCAGGAAGCAGGCGATGGTCACCAATGCGTACGATAGGCTCGAGCCAAGGTGCAAGTCGCTGAAAATCTGCAGGAACGATGTGTGGCCAGTTATCAGTCCAAGCGTGCCCATCAAGACGAAGAAAGCGGGCTCGGCAAGCATCGAGAACAAGGCTTCGCGGCTTGCGCCCATACCTTCGAAACTGCTGCCAGTGTCGAGTGCGGCAATGATGCAGAAGAATTTGCCCAACGCCAGCACGTAGGCGAAGAAGACAAAATCGCACGGAAACGAGAACAGACCTGCATTTGAGCCTAATGGCACAACGGCAATGGCCGCCAGCACCGACGCAAAATAAACCGACGGCGCAATGCGGAAAACAAGGCTGCTGACCGAGCTGTAAACCGCGCCCTTACGCAGTGAGCGCCAGATGTCGCGCATGGGCTGAAAAATGCCAGGCCCCTTGCGCCCCGACGCCAGACTCTTGGTGCGGACAACTATGCCCGAAAAAAACAGGCTAACCGCAAATATTAGCGCAAAACTCAACATTATAAGGTATTTAGATAGTTTATGAATATTCGAATCAATTGATAAAGGAACGGCAATCCGAGTGCCAACACCACAAACAGCAAGCCGTAGAGAATGTAGTTCTGCAGCCGTCCGTTTTGCAGGAACGAGAATTTGCCGAGCAGATAGCGCATCTTACGCAACGGGCTCTTAATCAGGCCTGTTTCGATGCGGTCGAGCGACTCGGTAGAATATGAAGCTTCGGCGGGGAAAATGCCGTCGACATCGGTTTTCTGCTTGCTAATCTGCAAAATGCCTTTGGCCAAACGGCGATAGCTGCGAACAAACGAGCTTGCCGTGTACTGCAGTTTGGGCGTTGGTGCCACATAGCCGCAGCCCCAAGTTGGGCCTTCCGACTCGGGCAGACGCCGTGTGCAGAAGCTGCGCAGCGCATAGATGGCCGCTACCAGCAGAACAAACCAGGCCATATACCAGCCAATCTGCGAAAGCGCGCCGAACGATGCAGGCAGAATTGTTGCTGTCGGTCCCACACCCACCATCTGTGCAAGCGCCAACATTATGGCGTTGATGAAATATTGCAGGAACAAGCCGATGGCAATTATCAGAATGCCAACCATATACATCGGCAGCAAACGGCCGAAACCGAATTCGGCGGGTTCGGAATGAAGTTTGACACGCGGCTCGCCAAGGAAGACCACGCCGAATGCCTTTGTGAAGCACATAATGGCCAGTCCGCCGATGAGCGCCAGTCCAGCCATCGCAAACACAAACATCAGGATTGAAGCGTTTGAGAACGAAGCGTTTATGCCACTGAATAGACCACTATAGATGATGAATTCCGAAACGAAACCGTTGAACGGCGGCAGACCGCAGATGGCCAAACTGCCGAGCAGGAAGAGCAACGCTGTGCGCGGCATCCGCTTGATGAGTCCGCCGAAATGCTCGATATCCATTGTGTGTGTGGCCTGATAGACATTGCCCGCGCCGTAGAACAGCAGCGATTTGAACAGCGAGTGGTTGAGCACGTGAAGCAGCGCCCCAGCAAAGCCCACAATGGCCAGCGGTGTGCAGCTGTAGCCCATTCCAATGCAGCCAAGGCCGATGCCTATGCCAATGATGCCGATGTTCTCAACACTGTGATATGCAAGCAGTTTCTTCAGATTGTGCTGCACAATGGCCTGCATCACACCATAAACGCCCGTGATGACCGAAATGGTCAGAATGAAGTATCCCACAGCAAGATAGTTGGTGTCGATGAGCATTATCATGCGCAGAATGCCGTAGATGCCGATTTTGATGAGCACGCCCGACATCATTCCCGAAACGTGCGACGGTGCGGCGGGGTGAGCGTGCGGCAGCCAAGTGTGGAACGGCACAAATCCTGCTTTGAAAGCGAATCCGACAAATAAAAGCAGCATCAGTCCGAAACTTGCTGTTGGCGACTGCATTGCGGCAAACTGCCCGATGCCCGAAAAATCGAACGTTCCAGTTACGGCAGCCACCCAGACGAATGCCACTGTGAGCAGCACCACGCCAATGTGCGACTGCACCAAATAGTTGATACCCGCGCGGATGGTGGTAACCTTGTCGCCTTCAAAAATGACAAGCAGAAACGAACCCAGCGCCATCAGTTCCCATGCAATCAGGAAGGCGATGCTGTTGCGCATTGCACAAACGGCAATCAATCCCGCGTGGACAAGCAGAAAGCTGACCCAGTGCAGACTCAAGGCTGAACGGCGTTCGGCGTAGGCCTGCATATAACGGCGGCCGTATAACACGCTTGTAATCATCGTGAAATTGATGACCAGAACGAACCACGCCGAAAGCGGGTCGACAACCACAGGCAACATTCCCGTAAAGAACGAGCCTGCAAATTCCTGCACAAACGTCTGTCCTGTAAGCGCTTGCACAGCAGGCACACTACTGATAACCGACAGCGCCACAATACCGACAACGGCAGCAACGCCTTTGCCCTTGGAATCGAGCAAGACCACAAGCAAGATTGCCGCCAAAAGTGTCAAAAGGTAAATTCCAATAAACGACATTATATTATTGTTAAAGTTTAGACGCTTCGCTGTTTAGAAGGTTAAGAAGGTGAGACGCTTCGCTGTTGAGAGTTTAGAAAACCGCTTTCCAACCACTAAACTTCTAATCTTCTCAACTTCTAAACATTTATTATCAAACTGACAATCAGTTCGTTTCTTATTAGAAAAATCGTTACCGACCCTTCTTAAAAAGAAAGCGCAAAATTAGAGTTTTGAGCAACAAGTTGAATATGTTACAGGCAAAATAACGTGCTGAAAATGGGCGATTTTACGCAAACGCTTGCAGTAAAAAAGGAATGAAAAACACAAATATTCGTTTTTTTCAGAACAAGTATCCCATTTTTACATAAAGGTTCGATTTCTTGCCCGAATCCTGACTGTTGAACGGTGTGGCCCAATCGACCGATAGAATGAAATTCTCGTTCATGGCGAATTTCAGACCGACACCGCCCGAAGTGTGCGGTCGGTAAACGCCTGATTTTGAAAAGTTGAAATAGTCATCGGCATTGTCACCGGTGGTTGCTGCGGCAAGACGGACTTGCTGCACATCAACGCTGACGGGCTGCAGAACCATTCCGGCATCGACAAACGGATTGGTTGCTATGTAAAAATGCTGATTACCAACATTAAAATTCACAATTCTCAGGCGCAATTCGATATTGGCAAGTGCAAAACCGTGCGAAATGACGCGGTTGCGCATCACACCGCGCAGCGAACTTGAACCGCCCAAACTCTCATAGGCGGCGCGTTTGAGCGTCAGAGTGTTGTGGTAGCATAGCATATAAAACGGCGTCGAGCCGGCCAAAGTGAACTGTGCGCCAATGCGATAGGCCACCACTGCGCTTGGTGTGCCCAGCGCAATGTATTGGCGGAAATTGGCATTGAGTTTCAGACTGTTGAACTCTTTTTTATTGCCAAAAGCCGCCGTGTAAGTCAGGAACGCATCGGCCCAAATGCCCGACGAAGGCGCGGCCGATTGGTTGCGGCTGTCGAATGTGGCGCCAGCATGGATATACGGAAATAGCCCGCCGCTGTTCTCGTTGTCGGAAATCAACCCCCACTGCTGGTATTTGTCGTAAAGACAATCGATATCAGGCAGTTTCTTATCGTCAGACTGCCCGCGGTTCAGTTTGTTGAGATTGACGCGGTCGATATCGAAACTGAGCACCCCGAGACCCGCATTCCAGTTGATTCGGTCGGTAATTCGACCTTGAATGTCGGCGGCTGTGCGGAACAAATTGC
Organism: Salinivirgaceae bacterium; assembly: GCA_017557785.1. GTDB lineage: Bacteria > Bacteroidota > Bacteroidia > Bacteroidales > SZUA-534 > RUG13583. The sequence continues at coordinate 11,175 of JAFYYA010000007.1, read as the reverse complement.
GGCGGTACTTGTAGAACGCCCGCGAGCGATAGTCGCTTGCGCCGTCATCGTGCCACGTGCTGTTGTAAACGGCCTGATAGCCATTGAATCCGGCAAAATCGCTCATCTCGTCGGGCATAAATGACACATCGAGACTGAGCCGGTAGCCAGGCAAGAGCGAGCGAGAGTCGAGATTCAGCCTGAAAAGGCCGCTCTTCTTGGTTGTCCGGTTGGCTTCGACGTATATTGAATGCAGATACTCGGGATAAGTGCTGCCGTCGCCATAAAAATAAATATTGGTGAGCGCGCCATACTGAAAGCCCAAATCGGCATCGTAAGCCACCGAAGGCAGCACGCCAAACGTCCAGCCGGTCTTGACATTGCTTTGCGCCACAGCCATTTGCACTGATATTGCCAGCGATAGAATCGATGCGGAAACCAGTTTCTTCATTACATCACGGTTTTAAGCAGATAGGCCATTCCAATGCCCATATAGGTGCCAACGGCGTAACCCACAAGGCCAATAATGATTCCGCTGATAAGCACTTTTCGGTTGCCCATTGCGCCAACCACGGGCGGAATGAACGGCGGCGAACACAGCAGTCCGATGTTGGCCACAGTGAAAAGGTCGCCGCTTATGTGGAAAATTCGGCAGAGCAGCAGATGAATAGCTACGGTTATGCTCATGATTGTCAGCACAAAAAACATTAGCGTGAGAGCCGAAGAGTTTAGACAACTAACATCGAATTTCGAAGCCACCACAACGCTGAACATCAGTATGAAAATCATTCCCAACTCGAATGTTTTGGGCAGGTTGCGAACTTTTTCGGAAAACGAAGCAGTGATGGCCAACGTGGTGATTATCAAAATTATAATCAGTTCGCTCAGAACGCCTGTAATCAGCAGCGACAAGCCGGCCGCAATGGCCAGAAACAGCACTGCCAACAGCAAGCCAATCATGGTGCGGCCAAAAGTGCTGCGGGCAAAAAAATGACTGTAATCTTCTACTCCACCATCGGTCTCAACGTGAGAATGTAGTGTTATCGACTCGTCAGGGAAAGGCAGCAGACGGCGGAACAAACGGTAGCCGCCAGCCACAATGAACATTATCAGCGGAAAGGTTACAAGCATCTCGAATGCATAAACGAGCAGAATAACCGACTCGTCAACCCTTAAAGCCGAACCAAGGGCGAAAAAGTTGAGTGTGCCGCCCGTGTAGATTCCCATCATCAGGCCAGAGATGCGGTCGAGACCGCCGATGCCCGAATTGCGGAACAGGAAGAACGCTATAACCACCGCCACTGTTATCGACAGCAGTCCGCCCACGAGCGCCAACACCGTCTTAGGCAGCGAGTGTGTCCATAGACGGAAGTTGCAATTGAACAGCATCAGCGGAATGGCTATCGGCACCGATACATCCATAATGATGTTCTGTGCCGACTCGAGCGCCTGCACATCGGCCATTTTGACAAAACCGCCAAGCGCCAGCACCAGTCCCACGGCGTATGCTATTATCACAGTCCCGGCCTTGCGGACAAACGCACTGCGCTGAAATGCGGCAGCAATCAGCACCGGTGCGCATATATATATAATGGTAATAATGATTGATACAGTCATAGTTGCATTGAATTGATTTGCTACAAAGATAATGAAAGTTGGGGGTGTGAGAATGTGAGAGATTATATGAAAAAAGTTGAGAAAAAATCAGTTAATCACGTATATTAAAAATGATAAGTTATGACAGTGTAATATATTTTATTCCAAAAAGTTACAAAACGACATCGGCATCCATCGCGGCAAGCCAAAAAAAATTGCGGGGCGCACAACTTCTTTTTTTCTTTGTGCCATAAAATTTTACTGATATGAAAAAGATTAGAGTTGCGATTGTTGGCTATGGAAACATTGGCCATTACGCTTTGGAAGCGCTTCTTGCTTCGCCTGATATGGAACTGGCCGGAATTGTGCGCCGCAACGGTGCTGCCGACCGCCCGGCAGAACTTGCTGGCATTGAAATTGTTAAATCTATTAAGGAACTGAAAGATGTGGATGTTGCCATTTTGGCCACACCAACCCGCAGCGTTGAAGAGCACGCCAAAGAGTGCCTGGCGTTGGGAATCAACACTGTCGACAGTTTCGATATTCATACTCAAATAGTTCAGTTGCGCCGCTCGCTCGATGCAGCAGCAAAGGCCGGCAACGCCGTTTCTGTCATCTCGGCAGGTTGGGATCCGGGGTCGGACTCTATCGTCCGCACACTGATGCAAAGCCTTGCACCAAAAGGACTTACCTGGACAAACTTCGGCCCGGGAATGAGCATGGGACACTCTGTTGTTGCCCGCTCGAAGAAAGGTGTTAAGAACGCCCTTTCGATGACAATGCCGCAAGGCGCCGGCATCCACAGCCGTCTGGTTTACGTTGAACTCGAAGAAGGATTCACCGCTCAGCAGGTTTACGACGAACTGAAAGCCGACGACTATTTTGCACACGACGAATTGCACGTGATTCCAGTTGCCAGCGTCGACGACTGCCGCGACATGGGACACGGCGTTCTGCTTGAGCGCAAGGGCGTTTCGGGCAAGACTCAGAACCAACTTTTCGAGTTCAAGATGAAGATTAACAACCCTGCGCTCACCGGTCAGGTACTTGTGAACACAGCCCGCGCAGCAATGAAGCAAAAACCAGGCTGCTACACAATGGTTGAGATTCCGGTCATCGACTATCTGCCAGGCGACCGCGAAGACCTGATTGCACATTTGGTGTGAATCAATATAAATTAGATTTTTGCGACAGAACGTCAATGCTTCGGCATTGGCGTTTTTTTTTGTTTGATTTGAGTTCTAGTTTGCGCCTGTGTTTAAAAAAATGACGGATGAAGCATTGTCTGTCTTTTAAAAAGACTATCTTGCGAGTTTAAATTCATTTTGTCGATTATGAGACTGAAAATCTTTCTTACTGTGGCTTTAAGCCTTGTGCTGTCAGCCGGTTCAGTGTTTGCTCAGGGACGCGTGAGCGGTATTGTGAAAGACCGTCACGGTGAGCCGCTCATTGGTGCCAACGTCTATGTGAAAGGCACCACCATCTCAACCATTTCGGGTTTGAACGGCGAGTTCAACATCAACGTTCCTGATTCCAGTGCTGTGTTGGTCATCACTTTCAATGGCTATCAGAATCTTGAAGTGACGGTACGTGATTTGCCCACAGCCAATCTGCAACTTATACCAACCCAGTCGAATGATATCGAAGGTTACTACGGTAACGACAATTATTATAACCTTACAACAGCCAGCACATTGATTATGGCCGACGATGTAGCCACCGGACTTGAGACCGACGTCTACCAGTTCATGCTTGGCCGCGTACCTGGATTAGAGATTGTGTCGGAAGGCGGAAATCCATGGGGCAACGTCGATTATCGCCTGCGCGGCGGCTATTCGTCAATAAGCGAAAACAAAAAGCCGTTGTTTGTTGTCGATGGCGCTTATTTCGATGAAGATTTTGCCATTGAAGCGCTAAACCCGAATGATATTGAATCGATTAGAGTACTGAAAGATGCTGCCGCCACCGCGTCTTATGGCGATTTGGGCTCGAACGGTGTTGTGGTTATCACCACCCGTCGCGCTGGTAACAAAACCTTGAGCGCAAGTTACGACGGCAACGTGTCGTACAACATTGCCAATAACGATGCCGACAATTACGAAAATTCAATCAGCACCAAGCACAATGCCAGCGTAGCCGGCGTGGCCGGACCAATGCCATATCGCGCATCGCTGGGCTACAATGCCATAAACGGCACTATGGAAAAAACCGGGTCTGACCGTCTTTCGGCAAGTTTTTGGGTTGGTCCTACCCTACTCGACGAACATCTGAAAATCAATGTCAACGGATTCCTCCGTAGCGTTAAAAACGATGGCAGCAAAAATCAAAACCAACAGGATTTCAGCAACTTCCAAGGAATATTTAAAGCCGATTACTCGGTTCACTCATTTGAAGATTTGCATGTGAATTTTCTCGCAAACTACGCTTATAGCGACGAGAAATGGAAAGATTCCATCGTTGGGAAACAACAGTTGAAGGATACTTCGCATTCACACATCGGGTTGGTTTACGATTTCAACCTTGACCTGAACCACGAGTTCGAAAACAAGAACTACGTTGAGTTGAAGGTTGGTGCTCGTCTTTTTGACAATAACGATGCCGACCAAGCTTCGAAAGCACTTTACGGCCAGTTCAATACGGTTCTCGGGCGGTTTTTCCTGAACATCAACAGCCGCTACAACATTCACCCTGATTACAACAATCTCTCAAGTGCGTTCTCGATGGGCGTAAGACCCACAAATAGCGCAATGCTGCACATGGGCGTTGGCATTCTGGGACTGACTGTGGGCGACAAACCCGTGGAACTCAGCAAATTCCAGACAATAACCTATAATTTGGGTGTCGACTTCGGCAACTCAAAGAAACGCGCCTACGGCTCGGCAAATTTCTACGTACATCACAATACGCATAAATATTTCTGGAAAGTCGATAATGATAAATACTTCCAAGACAGTATAGTAATAAGAAAATACAATCAGGAAATTCCACTTACCAATGTCGGCGGCGAGTTGTCAATTGGCGTGAAGATCCTCAACTCGAAGAACGTGAAATGGCGCATTGGCGGCAATGCGGCATACAACATCAGTTTCACATCGGACCGCAACGCGTATAACAAAATTCTAAGCCAAAGGAACGAACCGCACGCTATTGGCGACAAACCATTGACTTACAATGTTTGTCAATCGGTTTACGATGACAACGGCAAACCAATTGGCGGACTCTATGTTAACAAAGATTATTGGGGTGACGGCGACTTGAATTGGGAAGACAAAGATTTGACGGAATACAGTCCGCTGCCAATGGTTATTGCAGGACTGAACACCTATTTCGAAGCAATGGGCGCCTACCTTCAGATCGACTCGCACGCCAGCATCGACCGCTACAATTTAACCGCGCCATACATTGGCACAGCCGACATCCACAACTCGTCGTTCCTGCGCATCGACGATATCGTGCTTGGCTACAAGTTCAGCAATCTCTGGTTGCTCTCAGGACGCGCCTATGCAGCAGTGCAGAACCCGTTTGTGATTACAAAATACACCGGCGACGAGCCTGAAATCTACAATGGTATAGATGATAAGAATGTCAACTACGCACGCCCCACTATCTTCAGCGTGGGTGTGAAACTCAACATCAACATAAAAGACTGATACAGATATGAAAACACTGCGTTATATATTAGGTATGGTACTGGTGGCAATGGTTGCCGCCTGCGACGATGAACCCGCTTTTGAGAAGGCAAAATTCTCAAATATTAATGGCGATGGCCAAGTAACAGTTGAAATGAGAGGAGATTACTATTTGCTCAGTTGGACTTATCCGGAAATCATACTCAAAAACAGCCCTTATAGTAGTAAGGCCGCGGTTGGTATTTACAACGTGTATGCCATAACGGCCACCGATACGGTTTGTGTTGCAACCATTTATGATGCCGAATCAGCGAAAATAAACTTTGACGATGTGCAAAAAAAACTGAACGGCAATACCAACGGGCTAAAATTTGGTGTTATGCCTTCCGGATTCACCGACTTTGACAAACTCATCTATTCCGGCAAAGCGGGCGATAAAGTTTTGATTGGTGCTTCAGCTAACCCATCAATGGGTTATGTGGATATTTTGGGCGAAGGAGATATGGGCATGTATACAATTGGTGATGAAATCACACTTACAGCTATGCCTTACGAAGGCTTTAAGTTCACCAAGTGGAGCGATGGAGAAACCAAAAACCCGCGCACAATTATTGCAGAAACCAACATCAAATTAGAAGCCTTGTTCGAAGAAACGACGCCTTTATATCGTGTATATGTCTGGACGACAGACGAAAATGAAAACAAAATTAATGCCCCGTATTTGATTGAAATCAACAAGAGTTATGTGCCTTTGGAAGACGACAACGTTAAGTATCAAGTAGCAGGAGCCTACGAGTATGGCGAGACAGCTATTATAACCGCCAAAGACGGCAACGGCTACCAATTCGTACGTTGGCACGATGGCAGCACAGAAAACACTCGCAAATTCGAAATGACTGAAAATTATGTTGCTCTAACAGCCATTTACAAAATAATAGGAAAATATGATATTCAAAACACTTATCAAGGCCCCAACATATGGTTCTTAGGTGGAGATAATAAAACGACAGGATGGGTAGAAGATAAAAATATTAATATTAAAGTTGAAGGAAAAGTTGAAGAAGATGAAGATGGCATCGCCGCTGTTTGGGGTGACAATTTTGAAATCGTTCTTCAAGGATTGGCAAATCAAATAGAGAAGAAAACGTTCCAGATGAAGTTCGACATTACTTGGGATGGAGAAAAAGAAGAAGCCTATTTCCGAATTTGTTCGGGAGCGGATAATTATATTGAAGGAACCCATAACTACAATACTCTTACTAAAAAAGAAGTTTGGATGAAGGAGCATAACACCGAACTCGAATTTGATGACTTCGAAAGCAGAATGGGTCAGACGTTTTCCGTTGTCCGTGGTGTCGTGACTCCAGTTGAGTGGGGTGGCAAAATTGGTCCAAAAGGAGAAGACGGCATTGGCATTGAAATCAACCTTTCCGGAATTGATTTCGGTGAAGAAATATATGAGAATGGTCCGGGAACGTTCACTATCAGCAATATGCAAATCTTAATCGACGAAAAACCTGTATGGGAATAGCCGTTATCTGACAGATACAAACATAACTGCTGCAAGCAACAACATTGGAGCTTGCAGCAGTTTTTTTTAGTGTTTGCAGTTGCAGTTTGAGTTTTCCGATTGCGTTTGTGTTTTCAGTTATCGTTATTTGTTATCGTCATCGTTAATCGTTATCGTTTTTTCTGTTATCGTTTTTCGTTTCCCTTATTACCTTTGCCACCGTAAAAAAATATACTAATATGTATCGTACACACACTTGCGGCGAACTCAATGCCGCAAACATAGGCCAGACCGTCACGCTGTGCGGTTGGGTCCAGAAAACACGCGAGTTGGGCGGAATGTCCTTCGTCGATTTGCGCGACCGCTACGGAATAACACAGTTGGTTTTCGACGCCGACAAACCTGAACTCGTTCAGCAGGTGAAAGCCATTGGCCGTGAGTTTGTGATTCAGGTTGAGGGCAAAGTGATTGAGCGCGAGAGCAAAAACTCGAAAATGGCCACCGGCGACATTGAGATTGCCGTCAGCCGGCTTACAGTGCTCAACCCGTCGGAAGTGCCGCCTTTCACCATTGAGGACAATACCGATGGCGGCGACGACCTGCGTATGAAATACCGCTATCTTGACTTGCGCCGTTCGGCTGTTCGCAAGAATCTGGAGTTGCGCCACAAGTTCGCCTTCGAGGTGCGCCGCTACCTTGACGAGCACGGATTCCTTGAAATAGAAACCCCTGTGCTGGTCAACTCAACGCCGGAGGGAGCCCGCGACTTTGTGGTGCCAAGCCGTATGAACCCCGGACAGTTCTACGCTCTGCCGCAGAGCCCGCAAACACTCAAGCAGTTGCTGATGGTTTCGGGTATCGACCGTTATTTCCAAATTGTCAAGTGCTTCCGCGATGAGGACCTTCGTGCCGACCGTCAGCCCGAGTTCACACAGATTGACTGCGAGATGTCGTTCATTGAGCAGGAAGACATTCTGGAGATGTTCGAGGGTATGAGCCGCCACCTGTTCAAGACACTGAAAGGTATCGACCTGCCCAAACTGCCGCGTATGACTTGGGCCGACGCTATGAAATATTATGGTTCCGACAAACCCGACACCCGTTTCGATATGCGCTTTGTTGAGTTGATGGACGTGCTCAAAGGCCACGGATTCGGCGTGTTCGACAGCGCTGCCTACATTGGCGGCATCTGCGCCAAAGGAGCCGCAACCTACACCCGCAAGCAACTCGACCAACTGACCGAGTTTGTAAAACGTCCGCAGATTGGCGCCAAAGGAATGGTTTATGCCCGCGTTGAGGCTGACGGCAGCGTCAAGTCGAGTGTCGATAAGTTCTACACGCAAGATGTTCTGCAGCAACTCAAAGCCGCAATGAACGCCGAGGCTGGCGACCTGATTCTGATTTTGAGCGGCGACGATGCGATGAAAACCCGCAAGCAACTCTGCGAACTTCGCCTTGAGATGGGCTCGCAACTTGGCTTGCGCGACAAAGATAAATATTCATGCCTGTGGGTTATCGACTTCCCGATGTATGAGTGGAGCGACGAGGAGCAGCGCCTGATGGCAATGCACCACCCCTTCACCAGCCCCAAACCCGAGGACATTCCGCTGCTCGACACCGACCCTGCCAGCGTCCGCGCCAATGCCTACGATATGGTTATCAACGGCGTTGAGGTTGGCGGCGGCTCAATCCGTATCCACGATGCCAAACTGCAGCAGAAGATTTTCGAGATATTGGGCTTCACACCCGAGCAGGCTCAGGCCAAGTTCGGCTTCCTGATGAACGCCTTCAAGTTCGGTGCACCGCCGCACGGAGGCTTGGCCTACGGCTTGGACCGCTTTGTGAGCCTGTTCGCAGGTCTCGACTCAATCCGCGACTGCATTGCCTTCCCCAAGAACAACCAGGGCCGCGATGTGATGCTCGGCGCCCCAGGCGAAATCGACCAAAAGCAGATGGACGAGTTGCAGATAAAAGTTGATTTGAAAAAGTAAATCAATAAGATAGATACAAGAAAAGGCTGCCCAATGGGTGGCCTTTTTTGTTTCGCCAAAAATCAGTGCATTATGCCATAATAATGATTCGATTTAAATCATTTTGACGTATATTTGCGTCATATTAACGTAAAATTATGGCACAAGTATCAATGACAGTCCGTATGGACTCGCAGTTAAAGGCAAAGTTCGACGAACTCTGCTCGCAATTTGGAATGAGCGCAAATACAGCAATGAATGTATTTGCCAGCGCGGTGGTGCGTAAAAGAAAGATTCCGTTTGAAGTCGAAGGAGAAGAACTTTCTGCGTATGAAAGAGGATGGAATGCATTTCACAAAATAAGGCAAATGGCCGAGGCTGGACAACTGCCACAGTTGACAGACGAAGAAATAAATGAAGAAATAAGGCTTTATAGAGCAGGAAAATGAAAGTGTACGCCGTCATTGATACCAATGTGATTGTCTCGGCATTGTTATCAAACAAATCCGATGCTGCTACAGTTAGAGTCTTAAAGATGGTGGAGCAAGGTGAAATATGCCCGTTGATTCACGAAGAAATTATTAAAGAATATGAGGAAGTGCTCGGGCGTGCAAAATTTCATTTGCCATATCATTTAGTACAGAATGTCATACAAAAAATAAAAGAATCAGGTCAAGAGGCGGAACGTATTCGCACTATGGAGATAATATCAGACCCTAAAGACATTGTTTTCTACGAGGTTGCCCTGTCGAAAGACGACGCGTATCTTGTTACGGGCAACAAAAAGCATTTTCCGCAAAAGCCCATTGTGGTGACACCCGCCGAAATGATGGATATTCTGGCTGAAATCGAAAACAGGTAGTTTTCAGTCCGTCAATCTTCTTTTTTGTTAAAAATTCCGAAAAAATCGTACCCAATAAATTCGCAAATCACAGCGAGTTTGATTTTCTTTGCACCGTTTTTTGGAGAAGTGTTTATTGCATTGAACCGAACAATTTTTAATTCAAAATTTTATTAATACTTAACAAATGTCTGATGTTATAAAACTCAAGAAAGGCCTCGACATTCGTTTGCAGGGCAAAGCCGAAACGGTTTTCGCCCAAATTCCGTTGCCGGAATTGTTTGCCATTAAGCCGTCCGATTTCAAGGGCTTGACCCCGAAGATGGTGGCCAAAGTGGGCGACAAGGTGCAAGCGGGAAGCGTGCTCTTTTTCGACAAGCAGCACCCCGAGGTTAAGTTCGTGTCACCGGTAGGCGGCGAGTTGGTCGCAGTCAACCGTGGCGACAGACGGGTTATTACGGAGATTGTTGTCAAGGCCGACAGCAAGGCTGCACCAATCGACTTCGGCAAGAGCGACCCCGCGGCTATGAGCCGTCAGCAGGTTGTCGACAAACTGCTCGAGTCGGGCGCGTGGACTTACTTCAAGCAGCGCCCCTACAACATTGTGGCCAACCCAACGGCCGAACCGAAGGCTATCTTCGTGTCAACTTTCGACAGCGCACCGCTGGCGCCTGACTACGATTTCATTGTCAGCACCAACGAGGAGTTCTTCCAGAAAGGTCTCGACGTTCTGTCGAAGATTGCACCGGTGTATGTCGGCACCCACAACAACGGCTGCTCAAAAGCCTTCAGCGGAGCCAAATGCGAGAAGGTGACCGCCTTCGAAGGTCCGCACCCGGCAGGCTGCGTGGGCGTTCAAATCAACCACACCAATCCGATTAACGCTGGCGAGAAGGTGTTCACCATTCAGCCGCAAGATGTTGTTGCCATTGGCAAACTGTTTGCCACAGGCGTTCACGACTTCACCCGCGTGGTTGTGCTCTGCGGTTCCGAAATGAAGAAACGCGCTTACGTGAAGACCATTCTCGGCGCGCAACTCACCACAATGGTCAACGGCAACCTTGCCGACGGCCACGTGCGCCTTATCAGCGGCAACGTGCTCACCGGCACACAGGTTCAGCCCGACGGCTATCTGGGCTACTATGACAGCCAACTCACAGCCATTCCTGAAGGCGACGAGTACGAGTTTATGGGCTGGGCAGCACCCGGGTTCAACAAGTTCAGCGCGTCGCGTACCTTCTTCTCGTGGCTCACAGGCAAGAAGCACGAGTACAAACTCAACGCCAACACCCACGGCGAACTTCGCGCCTTTGTGGTCAGCAACGAGATGGAGAAGGTATTCCCAATGGACATTTACCCCGAACACCTGATTAAAGCCATTATGGCCGAGGATATCGACAAAATGGAGCAATTGGGCATTTACGAGGTTGTTGAGGAGGATATGGCGCTCTGCGAGTTCGTCTGCACTTCGAAAATCGCAATCCAAAAGACATTGCGCAACGGCTTGAATCTGATGATGAAAGAAGTTGGATGATAATTAGTTATAAACCAAAAATCTAAAACATTGAACGCTTTAAGAAATTTTTTGGATAACGTGAAGCCCAAATTTCAGGAGGGTGGAAAGTTCGCGAAGTTCCGTTCGACATTCGG
>JAFYYA010000100.1 GCA_017557785.1 Salinivirgaceae bacterium | reverse complement strand
ATCGGCCAACTCAATCAACCTTGCACGGTTCCTGCCGCAAAGCGTTTACTACGCATACGCGCTGTCGCAGATTCCGCAAGAGCGTTGGAAAGACGTGGTTATGACCGTGCCGAGCGGCAACTTCGGCAACATCACCGCCGGGCTTGTGGCGTGGCGTATGGGAATGCCAGTGAAGAGGTTCATTGCCGCCATCAACGCCAACCGCGTGTTTGCCGACTACCTTGAAACTGGCATCTACAAGCCACAGAAATCGATTGCCACCATCGCCAACGCAATGGACGTGGGCGACCCGAGCAACTTTGCCCGCGTGATTGAACTGTTCGGCAAATCGGTTGACAACATTCGTGCTGAAATCAGCAGTTACAGTTACACCGACGAGCAGATTGGCGCCACAATGGCACAAGTGCTGAAAGAGACCGGCTACGAACTCGACCCGCACGGTGCTGTTGGCTATTCCGCCCTTCGCGACCACCTGAACGACGGCGAGTTAGGCCTGTTCCTTGAGACTGCCCACCCGGCAAAATTCATAGACACGGTTGAGAAATACACAGGCAAGCGTGTTGAGATTCCTGCCCGTCTGCAGAAATTCGCCGAAGGCACAAAACAGACCGTGAAGATTAAAGCTGATTATACTGAATTGAAAAACAGACTTTTACAATAATATGCCATGATTTCCGAGATTCTGAAATACACACTGCCGGCGCTCATTGTCTTTCTTACTACATACCTGACATTGAGCAAGATGCTGAACAACGAGCGGAACCGCCTGAAGGCCGAAGCCGTGCTCAACAATCAGAAATACATCACCCCTATCCGCCTGCAAGCCTACGAGCGGATGGTGCTGCTGATGGAACGCATATCGCCGCAATCGCTCATTATGCGCACGCAACGGCAGAATATCACAAATCAGGAACTGCAATCGTCGCTTTTGAAGACCATACGCTCTGAATTTGAGCACAATATGGCGCACCAACTCTACATCAGCGACAAGGCGTGGGAAATGGTGCGTGCGGCAAAAGAAGAGTGCATCAAGTTCATCAACCAGACGGCTCTACAAACAAAACCAGATGGTAACTCATTACAACTCTGCAAGTTGATACTTGAGAATACGATGGACCGCGACACAGACCCAACTACAAAAGCCATCAACTATCTAAAAGAAGAAATTCGGACCCTGTTTTAGTGTAACAATCCGGCAATAGTTTCGTCATTAAACTGATGGTTGCGCTTAAGCCGCCATCAGTTTTTTGTTTTTCTGATATGAACGAATCTACTCTCACAAAACGGTGCTATTATCTTGATAATTTGAAAGTATTGCTTACTTTTTTAGTGATAGCGCACCACGCTGCAATGCCTTTTGTTGAAGGCGAAAATTGGGCCTACCAAACATCGAACACTGCTGAATATATGCCGTTTATGTGGCATTTTTTGAGCACAAACGCTTCGTTTTTTATGGGACTGTTTTTCTTGATATCGGGTTATTTCGTCCCAAAAAGTTTCGACCGACAAGGATTTTGGTCATTCATCGGCAAAAAAGTGCTGCGGCTCATTGTGCCTGTGGTGGCTGTCACGGCTTTGCTCACCGCATTGGGCGGACAACTTGAAGCGGGCCACACGTGGTTTCTCGAGAGCCTGTTTCTGTTCTGCCTGTGCTACGCGCTGATTCGCCTTGCGGCAAAGAACAAAACCGTGAAAGAGTTCGATATTTCAATTGTAACTCTTTTATTGACAGCCGTTTTAATGAGCGTTGGCAGTTATTTCATCCGCACTGTCAGTCCGCAGAACAATTGGATTGTTTGGGGGGCTTTCAAGTTCGAACCTGCTCATTATCTGCAATATATAATAATGTTTGCGTTAGGTGCTCTGGCTGGACGTAGCAACAGTTTCGAGAAAATCACACAAAAAAACGGCCTTGCAGCATTGATTATCGGATTGGCGCTCTGCGCAGGCAACTATCTGCGCGCCGGCGGGGCCTGGGACGGCTTTGTATGGCACTGGTTCGGCATCTACGAATCGTTCCTTTGCGTTTTCCTTTGCATAGGCCTTGTGTGGCTCTTTGGCAAATTCTGCAACTGGAACAACGGCTTTTGGAAATGGTGCTCGGCGCAGGCGTTCGGCGCGTACGTTGTTCATTTGCCTTTGCTGCTCATCATCGAATTCGCCCTGGACAAAGTCTGGGTTGGCGCATTCGGCAAATTCGCGCTGGTGACTGTTTGGGCCATCGCCGTATCTTTTAGCTTGACGTGGCTGTTAAGGCTGATTCCTGGGGTTAAGCGGGTGCTGTAAAGCGCATCTTCCGAAACACTTCCCAAAGCACAATTCCTGCACTCACCGAGATGTTGAACGAGTGCTTGGTGCCCACTTGCGGAATCTCGATGCTGCCGTCGCTGGCATCGACAACTTCCTGCGCCACGCCGTTCACCTCGTGACCGAAAATGAGAGCGTACTTCTGCCCCACTGCTGGCACAAAATCCTGCAAGGCAATGCTGCCTTCAACCTGCTCTACCGACAGAATGGTGTAACCCTCGGCCCGCAGTTCGCCAACAGCGTCGAGCGTTGATGCAAAATGCTTCCACTCAACCGATTCTGTAGCACCAAGGGCTGTTTTGTTAATGTCTTTGTTGGGCGGCGTGGCCGTGATGCCGCACAGGCAGAGTCGTTCTGCGCCCAGGCAGTCGGCCGTGCGGAACACCGAGCCCACATTGTTGGCGCTACGCACATTGTCGAGCACAATAGCCACAGGCATTTTCGCGGCCTGGCGGTACTCGTCAACCGTCAGACGGTTCAGTTCATCGTTAGTGAGTTTACGCATCGTTCAATTATTGATTTACAGATTGACTGATTAACTGATTTATAGATTGATTTACTGACTGATAGATTAGCAGAAGACAACCGTGAACTGAGTTTATCTTTCCTTCAATTAATCAGTTATTCAATTATTCAACATTTGCCTAATTGCCATCGGCGCAAAGGCGCACAAAAATAACAAAGTTGAGATTATGGCGTCGGCAAGAATCAAGCGGCGGCGCTTGTCGGCACAAAAAATGTATATCGCGCCAAGCGAAAGGCGCATAACCAATTGCACCACAAAAAACGCGAAAATGCCAACCGAATAGCGGTTAAATTGCAGTGCTTCAGTTAGATTACCGCGCATTAGTTCCGATAGGGCGCGCTGAAGGCCAGTGCTGGTAAGCGTTCCCGAAGCAATGGCGTGGATGGGATAATCGGTTGCCGACGAAAAAATGCCGAAGTAGGCCAGCACTGCTGCCAATACTACGGCAAATATCAGATTACAAATGATATACGGTTCGCGCCAAGCGTTACGCATCACTTTTTCTTTCGTGTGGCGATGTCCATATTCATCTTTTTCCCGTTCTCATCGGTTATCGACATCTTGACAATCGTGTCGTTCGGGTTTATATCGAGATGCACACTTGCGGGATTGTTCATACTGTCGAGAATGGCGCCAAGCCGTACCATTGTGCTGTCGGTGCCTTCGAATATCTCTTCGTCGGTTTCAATTCTCCACTCGAAATTGTTTTTGAAATCGTTTATAAAATCCTTCTCGTGAACATCGAGTTTGAATACGGAAATCATCCATACTATAATGAAACACAGAGCGATAGCCGATGTCACGATTCCCGTCACTGGCATTCCAACCGATGAGCCTGTGGTAACCGCCTGTTTGCACGATATGCAGCCCAGGACCAGCGCCACAACCGCCAGCGGCAAAAACACCATTCCAACGCACGGTATCATACTGAATATTACCGCGACAATTCCGCAAGCCATTGAAGCAATGCCCAATCCGCGTCCGTTTTGTTTTTTTTCTGTTTCCATAGTCAATAATTTTTTATTCAAAACACGACTAAAAGACGAAGGCCTTGCGGGAATGTTACACTGCTAACTGTTTTTTTCTCCTAATTTTTGCAAAAGCCCCAGCGCCTTCTCCACTGTCCGCACGCCGTCGAACGAGAGCACGAGTTTGCCGTTTTTCTCCTGCATCTGACAGGTGCTGCGGTAGCGCTGCACGTTGCCGATGATGGTTGTGAACTGCGGCGACTGGTAGAAAACTGAATTCTGGTCGCTGACGAAACTGATTGTCATCTTGCCGTTTTTCAGCATTATACGCTCCATTCCAAGCCCTACGGCTATCCAGCGCAGGCGCACAACCTGAAGCAACTCGAGAATCGACTGCGGCACGGAGCCGAAACGGTCTGTCAGTTCTGATACAAAGGCTGCAATGGCTGCTTCGTCCTGCAGCGAGTCGATACGGCGATAGAGATTGATGCGCTCTGATACGTTCTCGACGTAACTGTCGGGAATGAGCAGTTCCATATCGGTATCGACGTGACAATCAGCCACAAACTGGATCTCATCGAACACCGATGTGTCGGCAGGCGAGCCATCGGCTTGACCGCTTTTCACCTCGCTTTCGAGTTCCGACTCTTTGAGTTCGACAAGTGCCTCGTCGAGAATCTTCTGGTAGGTTTCGAAGCCCAAATCGCCGATGAAGCCGCTCTGTTCCGCGCCAAGCAGGTTGCCCGCTCCGCGGATGTCAAGGTCTTGCAGCGACAGGTTCAGACCGCTGCCCAACTCGCTGAAGTCTTCGATGGCCTTCAGGCGGCGGCGCGCCTCGTCGGTGAGCGTTTCGGGCGGGGGCGAGAAAATGTAGCAGAAAGCCTTGCGGTTCGAGCGCCCCACGCGGCCGCGCAACTGGTGCATATCGCTCAATCCGTAACGCTCCCCGTCGTTGATAATGATGGTGTTGGCGTTCGGAATGTCGAGCCCCGACTCGATGATGGTTGTTGAAACCAGCACGTCGTACTTACCCTCCATAAAATCGAGCATAATCTGCTCCAGCGTGTTGCCGTCCATCTGGCCGTGAGCCGTAATCACACGGGCCTGCGGCACAAGTCGCGTCAGCATTCCAGCGATTTTCGGCAACTGCTCAATGCGGTTGTTGATGAAGAACACCTGCCCGCCGCGGTTCAGTTCGAAACTGACGGCCTCCTTTATGATGCCTTCGTCGAACGTATGTACCTCTGTCAGAATGGGTTGGCGGTTGGGCGGCGGCGTGCTGATGACCGAAAGGTCGCGTGCGCCCATCAGCGAGAATTGCAGAGTACGCGGAATTGGCGTGGCCGTCAAGGTCAGCGTATCGACATTGACTTTCAATTGTTTAAGTTTCTCTTTCACGCCGACGCCGAATTTCTGCTCCTCGTCAACAATCAACAAACCTAAATCTTTGAATTTCACGCTCTTACCAATCAGTTTATGCGTGCCGATGACGATGTTCAACTCACCGCTCTCGAGCCGCGCCAGAATGTCTTTCTGCTCCTTCGCGGTACGCAATCGGCTCAAATAATCGACGGTGCAGGGCATATCGGCCAGACGCGCTTTGAACGTCTTGTAGTGCTGCATTGCCAGAATGGTTGTGGGCACAAGCACCGCAACTTGCTTATTATCAGCCACTGCCTTAAACGCGGCGCGGATAGCCACTTCGGTCTTGCCGAACCCGACATCGCCGCACACCAGGCGGTCCATCGGCATCGTGCTCTCCATATCGGCCTTCACGGCTTGCGTGGCCTTCATCTGGTCGGGCGTGTCCTCGTACATAAACGACGCCTCAAGTTGCTGATTCATAAACGTATCGGGCGAGAAAGCAAAACCCTTCTGCGCCTTGCGTTGCGCATAAAGTTTGATAAGGTCTTTGGCAATGTCTTTGACCTTGCTTTTTGTGGTGGCCTTGAGCCGCTGCCAGGCGCCCGAACCCAGTTTGTGGACGGTGGGCACCTCAGCGTCCTTGCCCTTGTATTTCGATATGCGGTGCAACGAGTGAATGCTCACAAAAAGCACGTCGTTGTCTCTGTAAATCAGTTTGATAGATTCCTGATACTTGCCGTTGATTTCCACCTTTTGAAGTCCGCCGAAACGGCCGATGCCGTGGTCGATGTGAACCACGTAATCGCCTATGTGCAAGTTATTTAATTCGGCCAGAGTGATTGACTCGCGCTTGTTGAAACCAGTTTTGACATTGTAGCGGTGGAAGCGCTCAAAAATCTGATGGTCAGTGAAGTAGCAGATTTTCAGTTCGTTATCAACGAAACCTTCGTTCAGTGTTTTCAGCACGGGAACAAATTTTGTCCGTATTCCGCGGTCTTTGAAAATCGATGACAGACGGTCGTTTTGTGCTTGATTATCAGATAAGATATGAATCCGATAGCCACGGTCAGTGTAGTCGTCGAGCGTTTGGGCGAGCAGGTCGAAATTCTTGTGGAAGACGGGCTGCACGGTGGTGTCGAATTTGATTGGCACACCGCGCTTGTCGAGCATCTTGCCGCCCCACTCGCCGTAGGTTCGGGTGGCCACAAGTTTGTAGAACTGGTCACCGTTGAGCGCCATCTGCGCGATGGTTCCAGCGTCGGCCCGCTCGGCTGCGTTTGTGCAGATGGTGTTTATCCGTTCAATGGCAACCGCCAGATTATTAAAGAAATAAACGGTCGAATCGCTAAAAAAATCGGTAATCGGAATCCGCACGTCGCCCATCTCGCGGTCATGGATGTTGGGGATGATGGTGACGCGGTCGGGCGTGTCTTTAGTCAGTTGACTTTCAATGTCGAAGGTGCGGATGCTGTCAACATCATCGCCAAAGAAATCGAGTCGGAAAGGCATCTCATCGGCAAACGAAAAAACATCAATAATGCTTCCGCGAACCGAGTACTGGCCAGGCTCGTAGACGAAATCGACGCGCTCAAAGCCGTAATCGTGCAGCAACTCAACCAGAAAATCGTGCGAGAGCGTGTCGCCCTTGCTGATGACAAACGTGTTCGACGCCAGTTTTTCGGGCGAAACCACCCTTTCCATCACCGCTTCGGGGTAAGTGACCACAATCATCGGGCTTTGCGCCGACGCCACCTTGCCCAGCACGTCGGTGCGCAGCAGAATGTTGCTGCTGTCGGTGCGCTCGTGGTCCATCGACCGCTGGTACGACGACGGCATAAACTCAACGTCGGCCGTGCCCAGAATGGTCTGCAGGTCGTTGTACAGGTATGCCGCCGATTCCATATCGGCTTCAACCAGCACCATCGGCCGCTGCTGCAGCCTGAACGTCGCCCCCAGCACCATCGCCACCGACGAGCCCTTGAGCCCCTTGAGCGACACCACCGCCTGCCGTTCGGCAAGCGCCTGCACCAGCGACTTAACGCCACGGTGACCTTCCCATTCCGATATCAACTGTGTTGGTTCCAATGTTGCACGTTTTGCGGGGCAAAAATAGCAATTTGGGAAGCCTATCGTTGACTTTGAAACAAAAAAAGCCGCACCAATCGGCACGGCTTTAATCGACTAAATTCAAGCAATTTATTCAACAGCCACAGCGTTGGCCGACACCAGTTCGCGGTAGAATATAGCATTGATTGACAGGCTCCAAGACATCGAAACCAGCATCAATATCATCGTAATTATTGCATTCACAATAATAAAGCGACCCAAAATGAACGTCAACACGCCTGAAATCACGCCTATGGTCAAACCTACCAAAAGCCCGATAAAAAACATGCGCCACTTATTGCCGTAAGTGTAATCGTTACTCAACTTGATGGCTTGCAACGGATTGACATTGTGGTCGAGCAAAATATAGATGGCCATTGAGAATGCGAAACTAATTACTATTCCAGGGATGAAAAGGAATAGTGTTCCGGCTATTACGGCCGCATAAATAAGCGCCCAAAGAATGAACACTTCGCCCATACGCTTACGGTATTTAGCATCGAAAATAAATGTCGGATTGATGATTTGGCCTTTCGACAACTCGAGAGGAATCGTCATTATGGCAATAGTTGTACCGACATTAATGTACGGAATCCAAATGGTGATAATCCACAACAAAACCGCACCAATCAGCGATAAAATGTTTTTAAGAGCAAGCGAAAGGCTCTCTTTCAAAACTTCAAGAATGTCTAACTTCTTCATAATAAGAATATTTAAAAATGTTAGTAAAAAGACAGGTTAAAGTTATGCTATTTTTTTCACTTCACCAACGGCCAGATGAGTTTTTCCAATCCGTTGGCTTTGATTTCGTACATCAGATGTAACTGTGCACCGATTTTTCCTGGCGGGAAGCCTTTCTGCGCATACCAAGCCAGGTATGGTTCAGGCAGTTCCACAAGCAAGCGGCCTTCGTACCGGCCATAAGGCATACGGGTATTGGCAAGTTCGATGAGTTCGTTGCGGTCGGGTGTTGTGAGCGGTGTCATAATCGTTTTTTGTTTTGAGTACAATGTTACTATTTTTGCAGAATAGTATTTACCGATAATGAAACTTATTGCAGAGCATTTAGTGAAACGCTACGGCAGCCGCACGGTGGTGAAAGACGTGTCGTTTCAAGCCGAAAAGGGTGAGATTGTGGGGCTTCTAGGACCGAACGGCGCCGGCAAGACCACATCGTTCTATATGATTGTGGGACTGATTACGCCCAACGGCGGCAACATCTATCTCGATGACCTGAACGTGACGAAAGAACCCATCTACAAACGCGCAAAACTCGGTATCGGCTATCTGGCGCAGGAAGCGTCGGTGTTCCGCAAACTGAGCGTTGAAGACAACATCATGTCGATTCTTGAGATGACCGACCTGACCAAAGAGCAGCAGAAGGAAAAACTCGAGTCGCTGCTGACGGAATTCAGCCTGCACCATATCCGCAAGAGCCTTGGAATTCAGTTGTCGGGCGGCGAGCGTCGGCGCACTGAGATTGCCCGCGCCCTGGCCATCGACCCGTCGTTCATCCTGCTCGACGAGCCGTTTGCCGGTGTCGACCCGATTGCGGTTGAAGACATCCAACGCATTGTGCGCCAATTGAAAGACCGCGGCATTGGCGTCATCATCACCGACCACAATGTCCAGGAAACGCTCTGCATCACCGACCGCACCTATCTGCTCTACGACGGCCGCATTATGAAGGAAGGCTCGGCCCGCGAACTGGCTGACGATGAAGAAGTTCGGCGAGTTTATCTGGGGCAGAATTTCGTGCTGAGAGAGTGATGATTAATGGCGAGATGGAAAGAAGTTTAGATGTTTAGTTATTGCTTCAAACGTCCCCATCTGTTGTCTGAAGTCCGTTGTCTGTAGTCCAAAAAGGAAAATCACGAAACTGAAAATCAACATATTACTGCTTTTACTGCTCTGCGCCGCACAACTGAGCGCACAGGTTACGCGTATCCGCGGAACGGTGGTCGATGACGAGACTGGCGAGCCGATGCCGTTTGTGAACGTGGCAGTGAAGGGCACACAGATTGGCACCATCACAAGTGTTGACGGCACGTTCTT
The DNA here is from genome assembly GCA_017557785.1 of Salinivirgaceae bacterium. Taxonomy (GTDB): domain Bacteria; phylum Bacteroidota; class Bacteroidia; order Bacteroidales; family SZUA-534; genus RUG13583. The sequence continues at coordinate 17,612 of JAFYYA010000100.1, read as the reverse complement.
CATCGAGACGCGCAGCCACGTTGATTCGCTGCTGGTGTCGTACTTGGGCTACCATCAGTTCAAAACGGCGCTTCGCAATGGTATCTATCAGGAAATCAACGTCAGACTGCAGCCAGACAACATTGTGATGGACGAGATTGTGGTGCACCCTGGCGAGAATCCCGCATTCCGCATTCTGCGCGCGATTAACGAGAACAAGGCCCGCAACAACCCGATGCGCCAGTCGCTCTACACCTACGAGGTTTACAACAAAATGGAACTCGACATTAACAACATCTCTGAGGAATACAAAAACCAAAAGATTTTCAAGAAGTTTCAATTCATTTTCGATTATATCGACACATCAGCAATAACAGGAAAAACCTTCTTGCCTGTATTCATAACCGAAACATTGTCAGACTATTACTATCAGAAGAACCCCAAGCGCGAGAAAGAGGTGATAAAGGCGAGCCGCATCTCGGGCACCGAGGACGATATGGTGTCGGAATTTACGGGCAAGATGTATCTGGATTTCAATATCTACGACAATTTTGTGCCGATTCTGGGGCACGATTTTGTGAGCCCGATTGCGAACATCGGCCGCGTGTACTACAAATATTACCTGATTGACAGCACTTTCCGCGACAATCGCTGGTGCTATCAGATTTCGTTCAAGCCGAAACGCAAGCAGGAACCCACGTTCACGGGCTACTTCTGGGTGCACGACACCACGTTTGCCATCGAGAGTTACAAAATCCGCATTTCCGAGGGCGTGAACATCAACTTTGTGTCGGATTTTGTGGCCGAGCAGTCGTTTACGTATGTCGATGATTCTGTGTGGTTTCCGAAGAAACAGGAACTGTTTGTCGATTTCTCGGTAACGCAGAAAGACTACGGCTTTTTCGGGCGCAAAACCACGTCGTACAGCAACATAAACATTCACCCCGACCTGCCCGAAAAGACTTTCTCGGCATCGGCACCGACCGAAACCGTGCTGCTCGACGACGCTATGCAGAAATCGACCGACGACTGGGACCACTTGCGCCACGAGGAATTGAGCCAGCGCGAGAAGGACATTTATGTGATGGTGGACTCGGTGCGCGAGGTGCCGATGTTCAACAACATCGTCAAACTTGTAAATGCCTTTATAACAGGCTATTGGGAAAGCGGATATGTCGAAATCGGACCATACTACACACTCTACAGTTTCAACCCCATCGAGGGTAGCCGTTTCAAATTGAGCCTGCGAACCAGCAACTTATTCAGTACCAGGCATATGCTTTACGGCCACCTTGCCTACGGCACCCGCGACCGCAAACTGAAGTACGGCCTGGGATTTACTGAAATGTTCAGCAAAATGCCCCGACGGTGCGCCAACATCTACTATTTCCACGACAACGAGCAACTCGGCCTGACCGACAACGCCTTTTTGAGCGACAACATTCTGTCGTCGCTGTTTGCGCGCGAGCAGAACGACAAACTCACCATTGTAAACGAGGGCGGCGCCTACTACGACCACGAGTGGTTTGCGGGATTCTCAACCAAGTTCAAGGTGCGCCACAAGCAAATTTACGCGTCGGAAACGGTGCCATTCCAGATGTACGACGAGAAACTGCGTGACACAGTGAATGTTACCAGCCTGCGCACAACCGAATTGTCGGTAAATTTCCGATTCGCCTACAACGAGAAGTTTATTATGGGCGAGTTTGAGCGCCGCAGTCTTGGCACCGACTACCCGATTTTCAACATCGGGCTGACCGTCGGCGTGCCAAACATAATGAACAGTAAATATGAGTATTACAAACTTCACGCAAGTGTGGAACAGACTGTGCCGCTGAAGCCCCTTGGCGATTTGCGCTACGTTATCGACGCGGGCAAAACGTTTGGCAAGGCGCCGTTCCCGTTCCAGCAACTGCACGAGGGCAACCAAACCTACGCCTACGATGAGTATGCCTTCAACCTGATGAACTACTACGAGTTTGTGAGCGACCAGTACGTCACCCTTATGCTCGAACATCACTTTAAAGGATTGTTTCTGAACCACATACCGCTAATGCGACGGCTCAAATGGCGCGAGGTGGCCACTGGCAAGATTCTGGTCGGCGATTTTGCGCACCGCACCAACGACGACCTGTTCTTCCCCACCACGCTCAACACTCTGCACAAGCCGTACGCCGAAGCGGGCGTTGGTATCGAAAACATTTTCAAGTTTTTCCGCGTCGATGCCATCTGGCGTCTCACATATCTCGACCACGAGGATGTGCTGCCGTTCGGAATTTTGGCGAAGATGCAGTTGAGGTTCTAAAAGATGGTGAATCGGTGAATCGTTTTTTGGGTAAAGACGAAACGCGCCACATCTGCACAATATCATTCAATCCTAATTCAAAAATCATAATTCCTAAATCCTACCTTCTAAATCCTAAATTCAAAATTAATTTTCTATTTTAGTCGCAACTAAAAACTGACACTATGTACATCGGAATAGCAGGAAACATCGGCTCTGGAAAGACCACTCTGACAGGGCTTTTGGCCAAAAACTTCAAATGGGAAGCCCACTACGAAGAGGCCGACAACCCGTATATGAACGATTTTTACAACGATATGCAGCGCTGGTCGTTCAACCTTCAGATTTATTTTCTGAACAGCCGATACAACCAGATTCTGCAAATCCTGAAATCGGGCAAAACCATCATCCAGGACCGCACCATCTACGAGGACGCGCACATTTTCGCACCCAACCTGCACGATATGGGACTATTGAGCACACGCGACTTCAACACCTATTTCTCATCGTTCGAACTGATGAGCAAATTCATCCAACCGCCTGATTTGCTGATATATCTGCGTGCATCGGTGCCAACCTTGGTGCGCAACATCCAAAAGCGCGGCCGCGACTACGAGAGTTCTATCCGACTCGACTACCTGAAGCGGCTCAACGAGCGCTACGAGGCGTGGATTGCAAAGTACGATTTGGGAAAACTGCTCATTTTCGATGTCGATGATATGAACTTCACCGAAAAACCTGAGGATCTGCGCACCATCATCGACCGTGTGGACGCCGAAATCAACGGCCTTTTCAAGCAGAAATAGCGGATGGAAACGCTGCAAGAGATAATCGAATTCGACAGGTTCGACAATCTCGAATGGTGTGCACGCCAAATTGTGGAAGGCTTCATAACGGGCCTGCACAAAAGCCCTTACCACGGCTTCTCGGTTGAGTTTGCCGAACACCGACTTTACAATCAGGGCGAATCGACGCGCCACATCGACTGGAAACTTTTTGCCCGCACCGACAAACTCTTCACCAAACAGTTTGAAGAAGAGACCAATATGCGGTGCAACATACTGATTGACACGTCGTCGTCGATGCTGTTCCCGACAGGCAAGGGCAAGCAGATGAACAAACTCACATTCTCAATCTACTCGGCCGCGGCGCTCATCCATCTTCTGCGCCGCCAGCGCGACGCGGTGGGCATCACGCTCTTTTCGGACCAGATTGAACTGCAGACCGAATCGCGGTTGTCGGAATCGCACGCAAAAATGCTCTACGCCGAACTCGAGAAGTGCCTTTGGGCGAAGCACTCATCAGCGCGACACACCACCGACCTTGCCGACACTCTGCACCTGACGGCTGAAAAAATGCACAAGCGGTCGCTGATAATCGTCTTTTCCGACCTGTTCGCGCCTGATATGCAGGGACTTTACAGCGCCATAGAGCACCTGAAGCACAATCGCCACGAAGTGGTCATCTTCCACATCACCGACCACGAGCACGAGATGCGGCTCGACTACCCTAACCGCCCCGTCTGCTTTGTGGATATGGAAACGGGTGAGCGAATCAAACTGAACCCCAACCAGATACGCGACACTTACCAATCAACCGTCAACACTTTTTTGAGCGATTTGCAGACAAAGTGCGGCCAGTACGGCATCGAACTCGTAAGCGCCGACGTGAACCAAAAATTTGCTGACATTCTCACACCGTTCCTGATAAAACGTGCGAAGGCGGGGTGATGACAGAACGCGGATGACGCTGATTGAAAGGATTCTTGCGGATTTTTCACAGATTAAATAATCGGGACGAAGTGCGTTTTGCAGACGTCCTATAATGCAGATATTATTGCATTATTGAAATGAAAATCATTATATTTGAGGATACTTATGTATAACAATTTAATACTATAGCTATGGCAAAGAAAGTTACTTTTAAAACATTAAATGAAGACGCCTTAATCTTTAAGGTATTCAAATCATCCGACTCTGGAAACGCCACGTGGGAGCAACTGAAAAATAATCTTCTTGCAGATAAAAATGTCTATTGGGATGTCCGCAAAGACAATTATATCAATGCCTATTTTGAAGGTGCTAATTTGATGTGTTTGCATTATTGTTCAAAACATAAGGAAATGCAAGCCAAAATTCACGAAAAATATTTAGTAGGTGGTGAGGGTAAGCAGTATAAAGACCTAATCAAATGGTTGGATGGGAAAAACGTTTCTGATGAGTTGAATAAAATAAAAAAGAATATTCAGGCAGAGTATTCTAAGAGAAACGGAATTGACAAAGAGAAATGGAGTGAGTCGTTTATAAAATCTCAATATGTTTTGAACAACCGTTCTTGCTGTCTTGATTCTGAATTTGCATATAAAAATGATGATTATGACATTCGTATCGACATTGTGAAATGCGTCGATGGTGAAATCAAGTTTGTTGAAATTAAACGCCTTGATGATAATCGAATGCTTAAGATTGATGACGCGTCTCCCGAAGTAATATCACAAATAAATGATTATAAAGAATTTATCCACGCAAACAAAAAAGACATCTTAGAGTACTATCAAAAATTATGGAAAATTAAAAATAACTTAGGGTTACTTCCAAAGTCAATGATTTGTCCAACCAAAGTAAATGAAGTACCAGAACTTTATATTTTTAATCGTTGGGAGAAGCCGCATATTAAAAGAGATAATCGCAAAGAAAGAATAGAAAAAATATTAAAAAGAGAAAAAATATCTTTCACAATCAATTCTGAATTCTAAATCCACATTGATATGTTTTACAAATAAAGCACGGGGATTTACTTCGTGCTTTTTTGTGTTATTAAATGGTATCCGCAAAAAAATGAGTTTTTTCTAAAAAATCTTCATCCTGTGCGGGCATATCGCACATCTACATCGCTATTATTGTAAAAAATTTTAACAACGGAGGTTATATGAAGATTACAATTCATCGCGGAGCGAATCAGATTGGCGGTTGTATCACGGAAATACAATCGGCGGCAGGTGACAAAATTCTTATCGATTTCGGACACAATCTGCCCAAAGGCGACCAAAAAGCCGAAGACAAATTCGAGAATCGGGACACCCTGATACAGGTGTTGCAGGGTGTTTCCGACGTGTATTACACCCATTATCACGGCGACCACATCGCTTTTGAGTATGAGATTTACAAGGCCGACGTCAGGCAACATATTGGCGGGATGGCGCTCAAAATGTTGCGGACGCTAAAGCAGCATCTATGGAAAGCCGACGGTCTGAAGGATGCAGCCGCAAAAAGTTTGGAGGCGCTGGCGCACTTTGAAACCTACAAGGCGGCACGAACCGAAACCATTGGCGACATCAGCATCACACCTTATTTTGTGAGCCATTCGGCTGTGGACGCCTATATGTTTCTGATTGAATGTGACGGAGTTACCATTCTACACACTGGCGATTTCCGCGACCACGGCTATTTGGGCGGCGGCTTGATGAAAAATCTGAAATGCAACATTGTTCCGAAAAACGTCGATGTGCTAATTTCGGAAGGGACGATGCTGGCCCGAAAAGACGAGGAAGTGATGACGGAATGGGAGTTGCTGGACATTGCCGAAGACATTATGGACGAGTACAAAAACGTGTTTGTGCTCTGCTCGTCGACCGACGCCGACCGCATTGCGACAATGTATCAGGCAACGCGCCGTTGTTCGCATAATTTCCGCTGGCTCGTGACCGACACGTATCAAGGCAAACAGATTCAAAACATAAGAAACAGCCCGATAAGATTCTATTCCAGCATCGTTTATCGGGATTTTGGCTTTGACCACGACAAGGTTTTGTCCGATATGCTGAAGGACGGATTTACAATGCTGGTGCGCGATTCGGCAAGTTTCGAGAAATATCTTGAAGAGATTGTCCCGCAAATCGATTTGAACCAGACAGCGCTCATCTACTCGCAATTCAGCGGCTACATCGACCCCGGTCATCCTGCGTTCAATCAGTCAACCTACAATTTTGTGCGGAAATACCCGTGGCATCTTGAGTATCTGCACACATCAGGGCACGCGCCGCAGCAGACTTTACGCGAGGTGTGCGAGTTTGTGAATCCGTCGATGGCGATAATCCCAATTCACAGAGAGGCGCAATCCGACCTTTCCGTATTAGGGCTTTCGCCGAAACTGCAGGAACGAATCGTCACCAAAAGTACAGAACTGACAAAAGACGGGCATTGGAACGACACGCCTGTCACAATCGAGATAAAAGATTGAAAGACGGTCAAATGCGATAATGTATAATTGATAATATCAGAAAGTTATGGAAAAAGAAATCAGCGAAATATATCATTTCAATCCCGATGATTTTGATGAAAGAGGCCGCCGGAAGGCCGATGGGAAGACGTTTCGCGATGTGGTAAAGGATTTTGAATATGCGTTTCACGGCAGTCATTCAACCGAATATGCCCTGAACTTTTATTCCAACTCGCAGACAATGAGACTTTTGGCAAAATCAAACGATGCTGCGCCGTTTTTGGTGTACGGAATGGATTTGTTTCAAGGCAATGCCTTCGACGCGGAAAAAGACGCTTACGCCAACCACCAAATGGACCTGCGCAGCAAGAATATTCTTGTCTATGGCATCGATTCCGCCTATATGACTGAATTTGATGAGTTTGGATATCCAGTGTTTGGCAAAGAGAATGACATTTTTCCGCTGACACTGCTGATTGACGAGACGATGAGCGACGGCGTTGTCCGTCTGGCAACACCCACAAGCGACGATGACGGAGAACTGGCCCCCGTAACGAATAATGTACCACAAAAAGAGTATTTATAATGGAAACTGCAGAAGAACAAAACAAATGGTTTAAGATTCGCAACAACAACGGCGAATGGATAAGCGATAAGAAAGCCGTGTTCGTGCCAGAATGGCTTGAAGAAAAAATCAGAACATACACGGAGCAACGAGGACAGAAATTCGTCTTTCAAAAAGGCCCCGAAGGAATGCTGTGGTGCTATGCGCACGAAATCAGAGATATGAATTTTAGAAACATCACGGTAACCGAAACTCTGTATTTGATAGACCAAATCTCAAAATGTATGACGGTGCCGAAAGTCGATAATACGCCACGAAAATTGAAAATCGAGAAGGGGAAAATGAGCAAAGAAAAGAGTGAAGAACTATTGGAGAAGTATCTAAAGTCGTTGGAAGATGAAGATTTGTAATCACAAGAAACCAACAACCTAATTCTTACTTGGTTTATGCCATCAAAGCGGAAAGAACCCATACCCTTCTCTTAACTTGTTAATAACATCTCGACGGCAACTTGGCGGAAATTGGCGGCGGCTGATTAAATTGTGGGCTCAAAATTTGCTACAAAATGAAACAATATCTCGATATGCTGTCGCACATTATTGCGACGGGCGACAAGAAAAGCGACCGCACTGGAACGGGCACCATCAGCACCTTCGGCTACCAGATGCGCTTCGACCTGAACGCGGGCTTTCCCTGCCTGACAACAAAAAAACTGCACCTGAAATCGATAATTCACGAGTTGCTGTGGTTTTTGGCGGGCGACACCAACGTTAAGTACTTGCAGGACAACGGGGTGCGAATCTGGAACGAGTGGGCCGACGAGAACGGCGACCTTGGTCACGTCTATGGCTATCAGTGGCGCTCGTGGCCCGCACCCGACGGCACGCATATCGACCAAATCAGCAAACTCATCCACGACATAAAGACCAACCCCGACTCGCGCCGCCTGATTGTGAGCGCTTGGAATGTGGCCGACATCGACCATATGGCTCTGCCGCCCTGCCACGCGCTGTTTCAGTTCTACGTGCGCAACGGCCGCCTGTCGTGCCAACTCTATCAGCGCAGTGCCGACGCCTTTTTGGGCGTGCCGTTCAACATTGCGTCGTACTCGCTTTTGACAATGATGGTTGCGCAGGTTTGCCACCTGCAGTTGGGCGAGTTCATCCACACTTTCGGCGATTTGCATATTTACAACAATCACCTTGAACAGGTGAAACTGCAACTCACTCGTGAGCCGCGGCCGCTGCCCACAATGTGGATTAACCCCGAAGTTGACGATATTTTCAAATTCAAGTTCGAAGATTTCCGTCTCGACAACTACGACCCGCACCCGCACATCAAGGGCGAAGTGTCGGTGTAGTATCGGTTTGTTTTCTGACGATTTTCCGAACTTCTTCGGCCATCTGCTGTTGCCACGCGGCCCTGTTGTAGTTGTATGTGACTGATTGCTGCGCTTTCAATTTTTTGAGCAGCCGCACATAATCCACCAAACCAGTGCCCAAACCTATCAGATTCAGCGTTTTCGACGGGTCGTACATTCCTGCGTATTCCAGACGGCGAGTGTAACTAGCGAGTTGCCGCATTGGGGCATCATCCGAAGTGGTTGTGGCAGGCATCGTCCGTGCCGACTTGACAGCGAGATCCACATTGCTGATTGCCAGGCTGATATTCTCATCGGGCTGCATATTCGCCACTTCGTATTTCAACTGCGCGTAGGTGATGAACGGCAGCACAACAACTTCACCCAAAAGCACAGTATCGGTCTGCATCACAATCCCCAACACTCGGCTTCGGCCGATGAGCGAATCGGGAACGGGGAATGTAACCCGCTGATAGCCAACGCACGAGAAGATTATCGTATCGGCCAAATGGCAGGGCAGTTCAAAATATCCGTTCTCGTTCGATGCCGTGCCATATCCGTGCCTGACATAGATATTGACATTCGGAATAGGTTGAAAATCAGCGGCATCAAGAATACTTCCGCGGATGATTGTAGCGGCAGGCTGCAGTGGATCCTGCCCTTCGGCAACGACCGCCAAAAGCAAAACAGCGGACGCAAACGCAACTTTTTTTATAAATTTCGACATAAATTTGTCAATCAACTCACAAATAAATGTGTTTTTGCTATTTTTAAACACTTTTTTAAGTCGGTTTAACTTTTATTTAACGTTTACGAAAAATGCGAACATATTATAAAAGCCTATTGTCAGCAGCGCTAATTGGCGCAGTATTAGCAAGTTGCAGCCAAAAGCAAATTGATATTGAGTCGAGCGTAACACCGCTGTCCGACTACGGCAGCAACGACGGTTCAATAGCGATAACCATCAGCGGCGGTAAAGAGCCGTACGCAATCAAATGGTCGAACAATCAGGCTGTGGCCGAAATCAGCAACTTGGCGGCAGGCACCTACATTGTCACCGTCACCGATGCCAAAGGCCGTGTGGGCGCTGACACTATTGAAGTTACGGGCCCAAACTGCCCCATTTGCATCGACAACGAAGGCAACAGCTACAAAACCACCATTATTGGTGACCGCGTTTGGATGGCCGAGAATCTGAAATCGACAACCAACAGCAACGGCGACGAAGTGAAATACTTCCAAAACCCCGAAGCACCTGAACAAGGGCTGCTCTACACATGGGACGCCGCAATGAACGGCAGCACCGATGAAGGCGCTCAAGGCCTCTGCCCCGACGGCTGGCACATCCCCACACACGCCGAACTGACCGACCTTTCGGTTGCCCTCTGCAACGATTCTGTAGTTGAGAATCTGATAAATCCGTTCAACTTGGTTTATGCCGGTTTCTATAATGGCGACTTCCAAAATGTTGGCAACTCAGCATCGCTTTGGTCGTCATCGAAATCGCACGACAACATTTGGAAACTCTACTACCACAAGAATCTGAAAAAGGCATTCATCTACTACGAGAAACCGCAGAATGCAATTTCCGTAAGGTGCGTGAAGGATTGAATTTCCAGGATTAGGGATTAGTTCCGATAGCTATCGGGATTAGGTATTAGTGGAAAGGGAACTTTACTCTCTCTCACTTTTCGTAAATATCGAGCAAGCTGACAACCGTGCCCACTCGGCACTCCGACCTTTGGTTGTCGGCTTCAACGTATGCAAAACGTACTTTCAAACTATCGGTTAAATCGAAGCTGAAATCGCTAATATTCAACGGCTCAAGCAGACCGTCAGAAGATTCCAACACCCAACCGCAACCATCGAAAGCACTGTAATCGACCAGCATACCATCGACATATTTGGCAACATCGCCATCAGTGGAACAACCCAATGTTGCAGACGTGATTGCCATTGCCAAAACAGGTAATTTTAAGAATCCCATTTAATTGTCAATTATACAATACAATTGTAGGAAACTTGTTCTGCAAAAGCAAGATTATTTTTTAATAGTGCGAGTTTTACTGACAAAAATCACAAAAAAAATGCCGCCCCACAATCGCGAAGCGGCATTCAGGCCTTTAAATAAAACGTACAATTATTTGATTTTCAATTCTTCTTCAGCCTTCTCGGCTTTCTTGACATCATACAAACCCTTTATAAGAATTGCTATCACTATGGCAATCAGAACAATTCCCCGCAGGTTAATTATCGAATAGAGTTCCAATAACACGTACAGTATCAATGACATCCACAGTGATAATACCGGGCGTTTCTTCAGCAGAAAAATGCAAACCGAAAAAAGTATGGTGATTAGAATCGACGGACTGCACAAAATCAATATCTGATAGAAATCCAATCCTTTGAACAGGATGGCGAATCGCACTGTGATACAAGCATATAAGCAAGCCAACACAATCAAAACCACTCTGGCTCGTTTTATACTGCTCTTCGATTCGTCAATATCACCTTTCATCAAGATTCGTTGCCCCACAAACACACCTTGTTCCTCTTTTGTGCCTGTAATCGGATAGCCGCAGTGCGGGCATTTGTCCACTTGTCCCGTGTATTCCTTTTTGCAATACGGACATTGCATAGTTGTTTCTTCCATTGTCAATTCAATTTTTTTGTAAATATAGCATTTTATCTCAAAAAAAAAAATGCCGTATCAGCAATCCGATACGGCATTTATCAAAATGTTATCTGTCTAACAATCAATATTCAACCAGTACATTTCCGTTCATTTCGGCAGGAATGTCGAGCCCCATAAGCGTCAAGACGGTTGGTGCAACGTCGGCCAGGCGACCGTTGTTTACCTTCTTCACATCGTCAGAAACCACAATCACAGGAACAGGGTTGAGCGAGTGTGCTGTGTTTGGTGTGCCGTCGGGGTTGATGGCGTTGTCGGCGTTGCCGTGGTCGGCAATGATAACAGTGTCGTAGCCGTTCTTCTTGGCAGCCTCAACAACCTCGCCAACGCAAGAATCGACAGCCTTAACGGCTTTGCAGATTGCATCGTAAACGCCAGTGTGGCCAACCATATCGCCATTGGCGAAGTTCACCACAATAAAGTCGAACTTGTTGGTGTTGATGCTTGCAATCAGTTTGTCTTTCACCTCGTAAGCGCTCATTTCGGGTTGCAGGTCGTAGGTTGCAACCTTCGGCGATGCCACCAGTGTGCGCTCCTCGCCGTCGTACGGTGCCTCTCGGCCGCCGTTGAAGAAGAACGTAACGTGAGCGTACTTCTCGGTCTCGGCAGTGTGCAGCTGCTTCAAACCTTTGCTGCTCAAATATTCGCCCAAAGTGTTGTTCACGTTCTCTTTCGGGAACAGAATGTGCACTCCGGTGAAAGTGGCGTCGTACGGCGTCATACAGTAGTACTGCAGATTAGGAATTGTAGTCATTCCTTCTTCAGGCATATCCTTCTGTGTCAGCACAATAGTGAGTTCTTTGGCGCGGTCGTTACGGTAGTTGAAGAAGATTACCACATCGCCGTCTTTGATGCGGCCATCAACATTGGCGTTGATGAGCGGCTCCATAAACTCGTCGGTATCTTTATGCTCTTCAGTATCAGCGTCGTAGCAACTCTGCACACCAGCAACCATATCGGTAACCTTGCGGCCGATGCCGTTAACCAGTTGGTCGTAAGCCACTTTGATGCGGTTCCAGCGTTTGTCGCGGTCCATAGCGTAGAAGCGGCCGATGATGCTTGCAATGTGACCAATGTTGGCGTCGCAGTGCTTCTGCAGGTCGGCAATAAAACCCTTGCCACTCTTCGGGTCGGTGTCGCGGCCGTCCATAAAGCAGTGAACGAAAGTATTGCTGATTCCGTACTCTTTAGCAATCTCGATGAGTTTGAACAGGTGGTCGAGCGATGAGTGCACGCCGCCGTTCGATGTCAAGCCCATCAAATGGATGCTCTTGCCGTTCTTTTTGGCGTACTCGTAGGCCGAAACAATCTCGGGATTTTTCAGAATGCTGTTGTCGGCGCAAGCGCGATTGATTTTCACAAGGTCCTGATACACAATGCGTCCGGCACCAATATTAAGGTGACCGACCTCAGAGTTGCCCATCTGTCCGTTAGGCAGACCAACATCCTCGCCGCTTGTAAGCAACTGTGCGTTAGGGTATTCCTTTGCCAGACGCTCCATATTGGGCGCTCCGGCAGTGTAAATTGCGTCACTTTTTGTCTTGTTGCCAATTCCCCATCCATCGAGAATCATCAACAGCGTTTTTCCTTTTGCCATTTTATAATCGTTTTAATAATTAATAATCTAACAATCAGAATTTTACGAAGCAATGGCACTTGCGTAAAATTCGAGTGCGAAATTATGAAAAAAATGGCTGTCGCAATAGAGAAAAAAATGGGGGTTTTAAGTGTTATCCGGCACCTACTTATCCATCGCCAGCCTCAACCCGCAAATATCGTTTTTAGCGGTCGGGGCGTTTTTGCTGCGGTTCCAAACCCAGCAAGCCTGCGATGTGTCGTTGAAGCAGCCGCCGCGAATCACATACTGAAGCGATTCAACGCCCTCGTACGGGTCGGCGCACCACTCCCAAACATTGCCGCTCATATCGTAGATTCCCAATTCGTTAGGCGCTTTGGTTGCCACCGGATGGGCGTGCGATTCACTATTTTTTGAGTACCACCCAACTTTGCCTATCGCATCGCCGCCGCTGAACTTATAATTGCCGCTTTTGCTGCCGCCACGTGCCGCATATTCCCATTCATCCTCAGTCGGAAGGCGGAATTTCTGCCCGGTCATTTGATTTAGCTTCTCGATAAAAGCCTTGCACTCGTTCCAACTAACCGACTCAACGGGCATATCTTTGCTGCGTGAACGCAATGTAGACGGATTTTTGCCCGTCACAGCCTTCCACAACTCCTGCGTCACCTCGGTGCGGCCAATCATAAAGCCGCCGACTTCTGTCTCTTCCTGCTTTCCAGGCTCACCCATATTATATGTGCCGCCATCGACACAAACCATCTCGAACTTAACGCCATTGGCCGTAAACTCACGAACTTCACCGTTCTGCGCTGCGGCAAAACCAGCCGTTGTTATAGCAAACAAACTGAAAATCAATCGTTTCATAATGTATCGTTTTAGAGTTTCAAGATACAAATAAAAATGAACGATTATGACAAGAAAAGAATTATTACCTCAAAAAAGCTATTTCGCCGACATATAGTCGCCCACCCATTTCGAGTCCTGCATATCTTTCAGCAGACGGATAAGATTGTCGCCATAAATCGTACTGCTCAAAAATTCCAACCCATACTGCGACAGAATCTGCATCTGTCCTTCGGTTGGCACACCGTTCTGACCACCCCACCCCAGCGCTTTCGATTCACCGAAAGGATAAGTGGCGTAACGCAACTTCCATAGGTCTTTGAACGTGAATTGGTTAATGCCGTGGGCTTCGAACAAATCGATGCGGTCGGGATTGGCTTTCGAAGGCTCGGCACCACCAAACTGACGCAGAAAAGCCTCATATGACATGAATCGCACGGTGGCCTTGCCATCTGACGAAAGGCAGTGGATTCCATAGCTGACCGCATCCAACCCCGTTGTCGGCATCAGACTTATGCAGAATGAATATCGCGCCAGTTGAAACGCATCGGGATTAGTACTGCCTTTTGGCAACAAGATTTGCGCCTGCGTCTGCAAGCCGGCAATAATCATCAGTAATGCAATCAGTTTTTTCATATCAATCGATAATAAACGACAAGGCAGCCAGCGCAATCAATATGACGCCGGTGAGTGTCTTTTGGTGATGTTCGAAAATGTGCCAGTTGAGCCGGCTCAAGCCTTTCGTGCCAACGTAAACAAGCAGCAACATTGTGCTGACGGTGGCAAACAAGTAGATGGCCGATGTGGTCAAAATGCCCGACCAGCCAAACGCTCCGGCGGGAAGGAAATAGACCTCAAGCTCGATGCAGGGCGAGAAAAACATTGCCACAACCATCGACCCGACAATGGCGCGCTTGCTGCGACCGCCGGTCTCGTCGAAATGATTGTGATGGCGATGGCCCTTGCCGATGAAATCGGAAGCAATGAAAATCACACCCAGCACAGCCAGCACCACAGGCGCAATCCAATGCGCCAGCTCGGCGTGGTTGCTCGACAGGCGGAATCCCGCAAGGCCAATCAGCACGCCAATGATTATTGTGCTTGTAATGTGGGCCGCCCCGATGAGAGCGGTGGCGTTCAAAGTCTCACGCATTGTCCAGCGCTCCGATTTGCCAATGGCCACAATGGGCAGCCAATGGTTGGGAATGGCGGCGTGGACAAGACTCAAAAGCAAACTACCCGAAATTATCTGCCACATCAGCGGTTAAGGTTTAACAGGAAGTCAAATTCTTCGTCAGGCTCAATCTCAATAGGTTGACGGCCGTTAAGGAACAGCCGCAAGCTTTGTTTTCCGATGTACTCGATGTGCTCGCCATTGATTTTCAGCATACAACCTTCGCGCAAGCCCACAACAGTCGATTTTGGGTTGGCGGCCAGATACTCAAGAATGCGCTCCTCGCGTGTCTCGCCTCCGTGGCCTTCAATTTGCTTATCGGTGTAGTGCGGATTGATTTGGAATGGTACCAATCCGAAGGTATCGAATCCCAGCGGGT
Organism: Salinivirgaceae bacterium; assembly: GCA_017557785.1. Classification (GTDB taxonomy): domain Bacteria; phylum Bacteroidota; class Bacteroidia; order Bacteroidales; family SZUA-534; genus RUG13583. Next base: position 2,539 of record JAFYYA010000100.1, on the reverse strand, counting down.
CAACCACGGGCATATCGTTGGTGGTCTGCATTGTTGGGCAGGCAACATTGGCGCCCGCACTCCACCCAACGTATGGCGTTCCGGCCTGCACCTTGCGGCGCACCGGCTCAATCAGGCCATTCTGATGCAGATGACGCACCAGATTCCACGTGTTGCCGCCACCAACCACAATGGCATCGGCGGTCTCGATGGCCTCAACCTGATTGTCGAAACGATGTATCGACCTGACACTCAACCCGAACTCCTTGAAGCGGCGGTTCAACTTCGCCTCAAAATCGTCGAAACTGAACGTTACGGCCGCATACGGGATGAAAACTATGTTTTGGCACTTGCCGATAAATTTCACAATCTCGTCTTTCGAATATTCCAGAAACGGCTCGCCGGCCATTGTCGAATTGCTTATCAGAAGAAGATTCATATTCATTTGATTTTAATTTTCGCACAGATTACACAGACAACACTGAATTATTCAATTGCCATCAATAACAATCTGATTTTTATACACTTTTAATTTACAAAAACGTCCTGCAATTTATTTTTTTATTTTTACAATGGAATGGGATAAACAATGTTTTATGACTAACGACATCAAATACATCTACGCACTTGACGAACAAGGTCAAACGGTTTCTATTAATGATATTCCCAATGAAGATAAATCGCTGCACACATACCATTGCATTAGTTGTAATGCAGCAATGATTCCAAGAATGGGGAAAGTGCGGAAATGGCACTTTGCTCATAAAGGAACCGAAGAGCATTGCAATCCCGAAACATACTTACATAAACTAGCAAAACGCCTTGTCAAAGAAAAATTTGACGATTCTAATTCTTTTGAAATCAGTTATTATCAAGATGTTAAATGTTCTCTTTTACAAACTTGTTCACTCGCCCAAAAGAGTGACTGCCATTATAAAATGTTGAAAACTTATGATTTAAAAAAGTATTATGACACGTGTAATGTTGAACAACCAATCGACAATTATATTGCAGACCTTCTACTCACAAATTCTAAACAACCTTCGATAAAACCCATATTGATAGAAATACAAGTATCTCACGAATGCGAAATAGAAAAAAAGAAATCAGGACTACATATTATTGAACTACGAATAAAAGACGAAAACGGAATTACGGATTTACTTAAAACAGATTTAAAAGAAAACTCCTACGCAGATAGAGACATTGATAATATTGGATTTGCAAAATTCTATGGATTTACAAGAAAATGTAAAGAACCAGAACCACTTGAAGTAAAAAGAATAAATAGATTCTATTTATACTATACGGGTAATTCATATGTCGAATCAATATCGTGTAAATATCAACCAGAAAATAAAATAAAAACTAGGACACTATTTGAAGTAAGCATTGGCGAAACAAAATTGTCAACATATAAAATGGGCTATTTATTAGCGATACAAAATGGTGTAATTACGCGAGCTTGCTGCTTTTGCAAATATTACCGAAGCGGCTTTGATGTGGGGAAAGGTGATAATAGCACATTTTGTTGTCTTTATAAGAATTACGGTACCCCCAAAAATCCGATAGAAACCCACGCACAAGAATGCGAATACTACCGCGATAACGAAGAAGATATTGATTTTATAGAAAAACATATGCCCAAATATATTATTGCGAAATAGGCACTCATCACTAATTCACCGATTCACCCTCACCTAACTATCTCCATCTTAATCGTCACCGGCTTAATCGGCCAGTCGCCATTGTCGGTTTTTACGGCGGCAATCTTATCGATAACTTCAAGGCCTTCAACCACTTCGCCAAAAACCGTATGCTGTCCGTCGAGATAGGCGCAACCGCCCACCGACTTGTAAACGGCGCGGTGCTCGGGGCTGATTTTCACATTGTAGTTGAACTCGGTGCCGTTCAGCTCGCCTTCGGTGTAAACCGTACCCTGCACAATGAAAAACTCAAACGGCGACGAGCGTTTCTCGGGGTTGTTCTCATACTCGCGCACCATCGACAGGGCGCCGCGCTTGTGGATGTTGCCCTCGCGGAACTCCGCAGGCAGCGTGTATTTGCCGATTTTCTCCTTCACCGCGCGCCGCTCGTAGCCGTCGGTGTCGCCGCCCTGAATCATAAAATTATTGATGACGCGATAGAACTCGGTTCCGTCGTAATAGTGTTCCTTGACAAGATGGATGAAATTTGCGCGGTGAAGCGGTGTGTTGTCGTACAGCTCCACCACCATTGTGCCCATCGAAGTGATTATGCGCACGCGCTTTTCGGGATTTTGGCGGCCGTATTTGGTAAGTTCATCAACCACATTGTCTTCGGTAAGGCGCACCTTCTTGGGTTTGTCGGCCTTTTTCTTTTGAGTCGATGTCTGCTTTGGTTTTTCAGTCTTCGGTTTGGCTTTTTCGGTCTGCGCCGATGTTTCGACGTTCTGCTGTTGTTGGCCTTGCGGCGATGGTTGGCTACCGCAAGCGCACAGCACGACTGCCAGAACCGTGCTAATCAACACCTTGGCGATATTTATCCTCATCTTCATCGTTCAAAAGGCTTAAATAACTAT
>JAFYYA010000099.1 GCA_017557785.1 Salinivirgaceae bacterium | reverse complement strand
CTTGCCGTTGCCGTCGATGACGCTTATTGTGGCGCCGGTCTCAATCAGGCTGCCCGCAACGGTGATGTTGTCGACAGTCGGATTTGGATAGACGGCCATTGTGGCTTCCGGTGCGGCGCCAAAGTCGCTCTCGCACGAGCAAATCTCAACACCGCTCTCAGTTGTGGCCACAAGGTAGTATTTGCCTGTCAGGCCGCCAACTTCGTTGTAGTACTCAGTGGTGTCAACCAACGTACCATTGTGGTACCAGCGGAACGACTCGAACGAATAGTTGGTGCAGATTGCTGTAATCACATCATCCCACAAAGATGTGGTGATTCGTTTGCGTTGTTTGTACACAATCTGTTCGGTGCGAGCGCTGCCCGAAGCGTTTGGAATATATCCGGTAACGCTGATAGTGCCATTTACGGGCGCATCTTCCGGAATATAGAACTCAGGTCCGGTTTGGCTCTTGTCAACTTTGCCGTCTATTGACCATTCGAACTTAATCTCTTTTCCGCCGCTGATGTTCGTCAGAACTATCGATTTCTCACGTTCGCAGACATCGAATGTTGCTGGTGCGGTGAACGATACAGGTTCAACCTTCGGCTGCTCTTCCCAAACGGCTGTGATGGTAACATCATGAGCCGGCATGGTTGCAGGCAGATTGTCCCACGATTTGAAGCCGAATCCTTCTTTGGTTGGGGTGGGGGCGATTATTGGTGTTCCAAACAATACCTGACCGCTGGTGTATTCGCCTGTTGTTGTTCCACCATTGAAATTCCAAGTCAGATTGTAGTTGTTGCGATTGTACATGATTTCTACAATCGTTGTGCTTACAGTTGATATTGTGCCTTGTTCAAACGGTTGTGCAGTAAAGCCTTCGAATGTAAGAGCCACAGCTGCAGTCGGTGAGTTGGCAAAGCCGCTGAGAGTATCGGTTGCAGCAATGGCAAAGCTGCCATCGAGTGCTTGCTGGTTGTGACGGACAACGTAATTGGCAACAGTAACTGTGGTGTCAGTCCAAACGGTGGTTGCAACGATGTCGTTGTCGGGCATTGTTTTTGGAATGTCAATGTTCCAGCTGTAACTGAATCCTTCGCGGATAAGCACCGGTGCAATAATCGGCTGTCCGTATGTAACAGAGTCTGCTGCGTGAGTGTAGGCGGTTTCGGTATTGATTACACCTTCGCCAATGTTCCACGTTAGGCTGTGCCAGTTGCGCGAGTATTCGATATTGATTACCGTCGAGCCGTCGGCGGCAATAGTAGTCTGATTAAATGCTTGTGCAGTGAAGCCTGTGTATGTTTTTGCTGCGGCTTCAGTCATGGCGTCAGTCGGACCATATAGAGTTTCGGTAGCATCGAGAGTGTAGAGCGTGCCATCGACTGTACGCAGCCAGTGGTTGACGGTGTATTCAGTGTCATTGGCTGTCCAGATGGCAGTCAGCGTAAGGTCATGGTCAGGCATGGTGGCAGGAATTTCTGTGTCCCATGTCAGCGAGTAGCCATCTTTGGTGAGTACCGGCGCAACAATCGGTGTACCGAAGGCGATGTTGTCGTTGCTTTCAGTGTAAGGTTCTTCACCAATGGTGCAGATGCCAAGATTCCAAATCAATTCATGATGATTGCGGGTGTATCGGATGTTGATGACTGTTGAGCCGTCAGCTGCAATTTGCACCTGATCGAATGGTTGGCTTGTGAAGCCTTCGTATTCATATGTTTCGGCAGCCGTCGGTGAGCCTGTCGTGCCTGTCAGGTTATCGGTTGCGTCAGGTGTTGCAGCATAACTGCCGTCGATATTCTGCTTGTAGTGGTTCACAGTGTAGGCAGTGTTGGCGTTTGGTGTCCACAAGGCAGTGTACGAAACATTTTCGTCAGGCATTGTGGTCGCAATCGTGCTGTTCCATCCGGCAAATGTGTAGCCGTCTTTTTCAGGGTCGGCAGGAGCGATTATTGCAGCGCCGAACCTAACGTTTCCGTTGGTGCAGTTTTCGGTTATTTCTACACCATCAACCATCCAGTGCAATGTGTGGATGTTACGTTTGTAGTAGATTTTAGCAACACCTGAGCCGTCGGCATTAATGTTGCAGTTGACGGTTTTCTCAGTTTCTGCAGTGAAACCTGTGTAGGTGATGGCTGCCACATTTGTTTGTGCGTTTGTCTTACCTTTTTTGGTATCGTCAACAAAATCAAGTGTGTATGAGTCGCCTTCAACATTTTGCAGCCAATGTTCGATTTTGTACGGAGTGTCACCTTTCTCGTTCCACAATGCAATGCACTCTATGTCTTCGGCTGGCATTGTGGTAAGGTTCGGCTGCCATCCGTTGAAGTCGAAACCAATACGGGTGGGTGCATTAGGCGCAGTTATTGCAGCCTGATATTTCACTGAACCATTTGTGTATGTTCCGGTGAGATCATCGCCACCATTTGCGTTCCAAGTCAGATTATAACTTCTGCGGTTGTAGTAAACCGAAAGAACACTGCTACCATCGGCATTGATGTTAACCTGCTCATAATTTTGGAGTTCGAATCCAGTGAGTGCCGGAGCGTCATAGCTTGAGAGTTGATTGGTTGTGCCGGTCATCGGCTGAGTCTCAAGTTGATAATCATCGTTCTCAATGTTCTGTGTGTAGATGTTCAGCGTGTAGGCAGTGTTGGTGTTAGGCGCAAAATATGCGGTGTATTCAGCGTCGCCTTTAACCGTGATGCCACGTGGATTGCTAGTGTTTTCGTCGTTCCATTTTGTAAAGTGGTAGCCAGTCTGCCCATCAGCAGTAATACTGATTTCAGCATTGTAATTGAATGTGCCTGAACCTGATACCACGCCCATGTTTGCATCGGCACTCAAAACTGTGATTGTGTATTGGTTAAGAGTTGACGAATAAGTTGCGGTGTATGTTGCGGCGCCGGTTACAGGTGCTATGGTTGGTGTCCAACCTGTGAATGTGTAGGTGTATTGCACATCTGCCGGGCGCGATGGGTTTGCTTTTGACGGTGTCTCGCCATAAGGCACATCAAATTTCGTCTCGCTACCATCATAATCAACAAAAGTGATTGTGTATTTGCGTCTTACTGGTGTGAACATAGCCCGGTATGTCTTTGCACCGGTAACAGTTGTCAATGTTGGATCCCAACCGCTGAATGTGTATGTGAATTCATCGGTTGTTGTTTTGCTCGGTGTGGTCGGTGTTGGTAGTTCGCCATATTCCACTTCCAGTGTTTCGCTGTTGTTGTCGCCATCAATGAATGTTATCTGATATTTGCGTACAGTGCTGTTGTATGTGGCTGTGTATTCGGCGGGTGCTGTGACAATTGCAAGCTCAGGATCCCATCCGGCAAATTCGTATGTGTAGTGGTCGTCTTGCGAACGCATCGGGTCTGCTGGTGTAGGCATTTGGCCATACTCTATTTCTTCCGTGTACAATAAGTTCCCGTTGTAATCAAGGAATGTTATAGTGTGTGTGGCAGCACCATCAACCACGAATTTTGCTGTATATGTGGCCGGACCGGTTACAGGTGCCAAAGCCGGAGTCCAACCAGAGAATTTGAAAGTGCTCACGCCGTCTGTCGGCTTTGTTGGTTCAACCCCGTTGAATTCGGGAGTGACGCCATATTTGAATTGCGATTGATACAGTTCTGTACCATCGTAATTGACAAATGTGATGGGGTAGGCATTCACTGTCGAAGAGTATTGTGCAGTGTAAGTTATGTCACCTGTTACAGTTGTTTCGTTGGTAATGGTAGGATCCCATCCGCTGAACGTATAAGTGTATTGAGCAGTGTTTGCTTTTTGTGGTGTCGAGCCATTATAAGCGGGATGCAAACCATATAAGTATGTGTTGCTTTCAAGTTCATTACCGTCGTCATTTACAAATTTTACAGTATATGAACGTTTTGTCCCGATGAATGTGGCAGTGTAAACGGCATCGCCAACAACTTCCGTAATCTCAGGAGTCCAACCAGAGTGAGTATAGGTGAACTCAGCGGTTGGCAGTTTGGTAGGAGTGTCACCACCATACGTAGGCGTTGTGCCATAATTAAATGAGTGATGCCAAAGCTCGCTGCCGTTCTCGTTTACAAATGTTATTGTGTAGGCACGTAGCGTGTGGTTGAAAGTGGCTTTGTATATTGTGTTGCCTTTCACAGTTTCAATTGGCTTGTCCCATTCGTTAGTCCATGTGTAATTGTATTGAGCATCAGACACTTTAGTTGGCGCACCACCAATATACGATGGCATTTGGCCGTATTCAACTTCCGATGATTGCAAAACATCATCGTTCCAGTTCCTAAATTGAACGGTGTATTTGTTTTTGATGGCGTTGAATTGCGCAGTGTAGGTGGCGTCACCGCTTACCGACATGATGGGTTTGTCCCACCCTTTGAAGTTATAGCTGTATTCTGCAGTAGCGGTTTTTTCTGGATTTTCAGGTGCAACTGGCATTTCGCCAAAATCAAGCACGTCGTATGTCGCATTGCCGTCACCGTCAACGAATGTTATTGTGTATGAGCGCAATGTGCTGTTATAAGTGGCTTTGTAAGTTTGTGCGCCTGTAACGGCGGTAATTGCCGGTGTCCAACCTGCAAAAGAGTAGGTGTATTGTGCGGTCTGCGCCTTTGTCGGATCGCTACCATAGACTGGTGTTTCACCATAAGGCACATTTTCCAAAGTTTTCAGTGTAGTATTGTCATCATCAACAAACGTGATGGTGTAAGTGTTGACTGTTTGGCTGTAAGTGGCTTTGTAGTCTTGATCTTTAGTCACGGCCGCTATTTCCGGATCCCATTTGTCGAAAGTGTAAGTGTATTGTGCTGTGGCCGGACGCGTGGGTGTTCCGTCGAACGACGGGATTTCGTTCAAAGCATAGTATTGTGTCGCGGTCAGTGGCGAATTATCCCAGTTCAGGAAATTGATGGCGTAAGGCACATTCGTAGTCGAGAATTGAGCAGTGTATACAGCGTTGCTTACTGCTGCAACCACTGTTGGAGACCATCCGCTGAAGGTGTATGTGTATTGTGCGTCTGCTGGTTTTTGCGGAACGGCGCCGGTGTATGTTGGCACCACACCGTAATCAACAGTTGCTGAACTCAAAACTGTTCCGTCATGGTTTTTGAATGTTATTGTGTATGTACGCAATGTAGGAGTGAACTGCGCTTTATAGTCACATGTCCCAGTGACGGTTGCTATATTTTTATCCCACCCGGCAAATGTATATGTGTATTGTGCATCAGCTTCTTTTGTGGGTGTTGTACCTTTATATACAGGTGTTGCGCCATAGTCCAGATCTTCCGTTTGCAGCACTTCATTACCATTAAGGAACCTGATGGTGTATTGATTTATTGTCTCAGTAAACTGTGCTTTATAATCTTTGTCGTCTGTAACTTCTGTAATCTCAGAATCCCAGCCATCGAAAGTGTAGGTGTATTGTGCTGTGGCTGATTTCTCAGGTGTTTCGCCTATGTACGACGGAGTTGCACCATAATTCAATTTGTCGGATTGCAGAACGTTCGTGCCGTTCATGAATCGAATGGTGTATTGGTTCACCGTTGAATTGTACGTGGCAGTGTAAGTTGCAGCGCCTGTAACCGCTGTAGGAGTCGGTGTCCAACCTGCGAAGGTATAAGTGTATTGCGCTGTGGGAGTTTTCGTTGGAGTTGGGCCGTTATACAATGGCACATTTCCGAAGTTTACATTTATCACATCAATTTGAGTTCCGTCTTCATTTTTGAAGGTTATCGGGTATGAACGCACTGAACTGGTGTATGTCGCAGTGTAGTCTTTTGCGCCGGAAACGGGCGTGATGTCTGGCGACCATTTATCGAATGTGTAATTCCATTGCTGAGAAGATGCCTTTTGGGGTGTTGCGCCAGTGTATACTGGTGTTGTGCCAAAATCAACATCACCGCTCTGTAATACATCACCATTCTCATTCAAGAATCTGATAGTGTATGGAATTGGCTCAAAATATCCTGTATAGGTTTTATTTTCAGTTACGGTTATAGTGAGCGAAGGATTAGTCAGGCTGGGGTCTTCGTTCCAATTCACGAAACGGTATCCGGGTTCTGGTGTGGCATTAAGTGTTACGGATGCATCCACTTCGTATGTTCCAAGACCAGAGCACGAACCCCAATCGTCATTGTTTGATGCTGTTGTTATATTGTATGTTAATTTGGCGAAAAATGCAGTGTAAGTCTTGTCGCCGGTTGCAATAACTGTACGTGTGAGTTCAGGTGTCCGGTTCCCTGGTTCATCGTCCCAATACGAAAGTTGGTATTTCGGTTTGGGAGTAGCCGAAAATGTAACTTCGTCACCAAACGTAGCGGTTTGTGATGTGGGCGATGTTGTGCCATAATTATTGTTGTTTGATGCGGTTTTGATAGAAATGCTACCAGATTTTATTTCTGCGCTATATGTTAGTTGACCGGTATATGATCCGGTTTCTTTGACAACTATAACGCGAGGGTCATCCGTTGAGCCGTCTCCCCATTTTGAGAATTTCACACCTGATCCCGTTATATCACAATACAGAGTAACAGTATCACCATAAAAAAATGTGTTTTCTGGGGATGTCACAGTCATGGTCGTACCTGTGGTTGCTATTGTGGTTGAGCCTTTGGTAGCAGAGACTTGGTAATAGTCTTTTACATTTAACTGATTAAACCAAGATCCCAGTTGCTCAGTGGTTTTATTTAGTGTGATTCTGTATGGTTTCGGGTCAAAAAACGCTTTGTAGCGGTATATTATCGACAAATCTTCCTTGTCAATGGCAATTGTGCGTGGGTTGGTGGTGCTGCCGTCTTGCCAGTGAGAGAATGTGCCAAAGTTTGTCGGAACGGCAGTTATTGTCATTTCGTAGCCTTCGCAGTCGGCACGGCTGGTTATTTCCACATCGCCCAATTCAATATTGTTGGTTTCAACGTAGAACTCAACAACCACGGCATTTTGAATATGGCCGCCACCATATGAGTTCCAGTTGCCGTTGTTTGAATATTGTGCCGCTTCGCCGCAAGGCACAAAGATACCAGTAAGATGAGTTCCTGCCACATCTTTGTGAAGAGTCGGCGGTGTTGACGATTTAAGAACCAGGGTTTTAAGATTGGGGCATTGGTCGAACGAACCGTACTCAATGTCAACCATGGTTGTTGGAATGGTGATGGATTGCACCAGTCGCAAGTGGTAGAGAGCGTCAGTTGCAGCATATACAGTACCTTCGGGAATAACATATTCAATGGTGTTCAATGCTTCAGGGAAACAAACCAATATTGTTGTGTCTGCCGAATACAGAACGCCGCCGATGCTTACATAGTGAGTGTTGGCGGGGTTGACTGATATGTAGTTGAATTTGTCACATTCTGTGGCCCAGCGGCCCATCACATGTTCCACGTTCGGACCAATTTCAATTTGCTCAAGCTTCTTGCAACTGCGGAATGCTTCATAGTTGATGAGTGTCAAAGATGATGGCATTGTTATTGATGTCAGCTTTTGGCAATTGTAGAAAAATGCCGCACCAATCGATGTGATGCCTTCTTCTATAATAACAGTGGTAAGATAATCGCGCAGATAGATGGGGTTACGATTTGTCCCAAAATTTGTGTTTAGAGGCGAGTTGCCGGTGTATTGAGCACCATTCTGCGTCCCGGTAACACCATTGCCGGTATGGTCGAGTTGCGAATATGAAGAGTAATATGTCCAACTGCCATGATAATTGTACAAGTCGCCATTTCCGTAGATGCGCATGATACCTGTTTCGGTGTCCATTTCGTATCGTGCATTAGGTCCGGCATCGCCTTCGTAATGAGCTGCAAACGCCGAATTGTTAATTGCGAACATCATTGCAATTGCTACTGTCAGTCTAATCATTGTTTTCATATCCGTATGTTTTTAATGTTATTCCCCCAATTTGCTGTTTATGTCTGTGCACTATGTGTGCAATCCAACCATAGCATACGGCGAAAATAAAGATAAGTTAGTGATTCATGGTGAAATAGTGATGAAGTGACGATATTGTTGGACCAATAACATCAAAAAAAATAGGCGGTCCGCTGTAGTGGATAAGAGCATGTAAATCTTTGCTGTTTCAACTTTTTTTTGAGCATTGTGCCAACAACCAAACTTTTTTTGCGATTTTTACGACTTTCAAAAACTTAAAATATTTCGCTATGAGTTTATACGAGAAAGTCGAGAACGACATAAAAGCCGCAATGCTGGCTAAAGAGAAAGAAAAACTTGAGGCTTTGAGAGCCATTAAAGCCGCATTCCTGCTGGCAAAAACTGAAAAAGGCGCATCGGAAACCCTGTCGGAAGACACCGAACTGAAAGTGATTCAGAAACTTGTGAAGCAGCGCAAGGAATCAGCAGAATTGTATCGCAACGGCGGCCGTAATGAGTTGGCCGACAGCGAGATGTTTCAGGCTGAAGTTATATCTCAGTATCTGCCCGCACAATTGAGCGAAGCCGAAATTGAGGCTGAGGTTCGCAAGATTGTTGAGGCTGTGGGCGCCAAAGGTCCGCAGGATATGGGCAAGGTGATGGGGACCGCCAACAAGCAGTTGAGCGGCAAGGCCGAAAGCCGCGTTATCGCGCAGAAAGTGAAAGATATTCTGGCATCGTTGTAAATTATTATGGGAGTGCGCTTTATCGGCGCATTCCGCTTTTTTTTGAAAAGTATGAAACTATCGCTCAAACGTCCGATTGTCTTTTTCGATTTGGAGACAACAGGCATCAATATCGTAACCGACCGCATTGTTGAAATATCGTACCTGAAGGTTTTCCCCGATGGCCGCGAGGAGCAGAAGGCTTACCGCATCAATCCCGAAATGCACATTCCGGAGGAGGCTACCGCCGTGCATCACATTACCGATGACGATGTTCGCGACAAACCGACTTTCAAGCAGTTCGGGCGGCAGTTTGCGCAGATTCTGGAAGGCAGCGACTTGGCAGGATTCAACAGCAACAAGTTCGACATTCCGTTGCTGGCAGAGGAGTTCGAGCGCGCCGGTGTCGATTTCGATTTCACACGCTGCCGCTTCATCGATGTGCAGGTTATTTTCCACAAGATGGAACAGCGCACTTTGAGTGCGGCTTATAAGTTCTACTGCCACAAGGAGTTGGAAGGCGCCCACGGTGCCGCCGCCGACACTCGCGCCACTTACGATGTGCTTCTGGCGCAACTCGACCACTATCAAGGTGTTGAGTATAAGGACAGTACGGGCAAGGTTTCGACGCCGATTGTGAACGATATTGATGCGTTGTCGGAGTTCTCGTCGCACAAGCGCAACGCCGATTTTGCAGGTCATCTGGTTTACAACGATAAAAACGAGATGGTGTTCAACTTTGGAAAGTATAAAAATCAGTCAGTCAAGGATGTATTCAAAAAAGACCCCGGCTACTACAACTGGATTTTGAACGCCGAATTCCCGCTTTACACCAAGCGTGTTCTCACGAAAGTGAAACTTGAAGGTTAATTGTTGAATACCAATAATTTGCTGTCGCGATGAAAATCCTTGCCGTTGGAATGAACTACCGTAAGCACGCCGCCGAATTGGGGACGGCAGTGCCAACCGAGCCGGTCATTTTTATGATGCCCGAAACGGCGCTCATTACGCGCAATCTGCCGTTTTTCTACCCCGATTTCTCGAACGAGATTCATCACGAGGTGGAGCTTGTGCTGAAAATAAACCGATTAGGCAAGAATATTCCCGAGAAATTCGCCAACCGCTACTATAGCGAGATTGGCATCGGTATCGATTTTACAGCACGCGATATGCAACGCGAGGCCGTGGCTGCAGGCCGTCCGTGGACCATCTGCAAAGGGTTCGACGGAGCGGCGCCCATCGGCAGTTTTGTCGACAAGGCCGAATTGGGCAACCTTAACAACATCAGTTTCTCGCTCGAGCGCAACGGCCAAGTGGTTCAGCAGGGCAACAGCGCCGATATGCTGTTCTCGTTCGACGCCATAATTGCTTATGCATCAAAGTTTTTCACGCTCAAAATCGGCGACCTGATTTTTACTGGCACGCCCGTTGGTGTTGGGCCGGTTCAGATTGGCGACAATCTGGTGGCCAAAATCGGCGACCGTGAATTGCTGAATTTCAACGTAAAATAACACAGAGAGCGCAGAGGGGGTGAGGACGCAGAGAAACTGACGCTAAACACTAACCCTTAACCGCTTCCCATTTATCGGTTAGTTTTTTGTTCGTGTTTGCGCTTTTTGCTTATGCGATTGGTTTGTGTTTATGTTTAAATTTGCATAATGATTTGGTTGCTGATGGGCAACCGCATTTAATTGAAGGTCTTATGAATAAAATCGGATTCGATAACGACAAGTATATCAGTATGCAATCGTCGCATATTGAGGAGAGGATAGCCAAATTTGGCAACAAACTATATCTTGAAATCGGAGGGAAGTTGTTCGACGACTATCACGCATCGCGCGTGCTGCCGGGTTTTCATCCCGATTCAAAGATGCAGATGTTGCTGAAAATCAAAGATAAAATCGAGATTGTTGTGGCTATCAATGCTGAGGATATCGAATCGAACAAAATCCGCGCCGACTATGGCATCACCTACGATGAGGACGTGCTTCGCCTGATTGACGAGTTCCAAAGCGTGGGACTGTTTGTTGGCAGCGTCTGCCTGACCAAATTCCACAATCAGCCAACGGCCGTAAGGTTCGAGCGTCGGCTGAAGGAGTTGGGTATTGCGTCGTACCGCCACTACAAAATCGACGGTTACCCGAACAATGTGGAGTTCATTGTGTCGGACGAAGGGTACGGCAAGAACCAATATATCGAGACATCGCGACCGCTGATTGTGGTTACTGCACCAGGTCCCGGTAGCGGCAAACTGGCTGTGTGCCTGTCGCAGCTCTACCATGAGCACAAACGCGGCATCAACGCCGGATATGCCAAATTCGAGACATTCCCAATTTGGAACATTCCGCTCAAACACCCTGTCAATCTTGCATATGAGGCTGCCACAGCCGATTTGAACGACGTCAACATCATCGACTCGTTCCATCTTGATGCCTACGGGGTGTCGGCAGTCAACTATAACCGTGATGTTGATGCTTTCTCGGTGCTAAATGCCATGTTTGAAATGATTTACGGCGAAAGTCCGTACAAAAGTCCGACCGATATGGGCGTGAATATGGCTGGCAATTGCATTACTGACGATGAAGTTTGCCGCGAGGCGTCGAAACAAGAGATTATCCGCCGCTATTACAAGTGCCTGTGCGACAAGAAACGCTACGGCGAGAGCAAAGACAGTCTCGAAAAACTTGAAATGCTGATGCAGCAGGCTCATATTAAAGTGACTGATTATAAAGTTGTTGATGCGGCTATGCGCAAGTCGGAAGCCACCGAAGGCCGTCCGGCGGCTGCAATTGAGTTGCCCAACGGCGTGGTTGTCACCGGCAAGACAACCGACCTGCTCGGCCCCTTGTCAGCGGCTCTGCTGAACGCGCTGAAGGAACTTGCTCATATCGACCAATCGTTCAATTTGGTATCGAGACTTGCCATTGAGCCAATCCAAACGCTCAAAACCGAATATCTGGGCAGTAACAACCCGCGCCTTCACACCGACGAGATTCTGATTGCCTTGTCGTCATCGGCAGCGCATAACGAGTTGGCTGAGAGGGCAATGCAGCAGTTGCCGAAACTCAAAGGCTCAACGGCGCACACCACGGTGCTTGTCAGCTCAATCGACGAATCGACATTCAAGAAATTGGGTATCAACCTGACGTGCGAACCGCGCTACGAGCAGACGAGGGTTTATCACAAGCATTAGTAAGGTGGTGGTAGCAGTAGCAGCCAATGATTTGCTATTGCTTTCCCCGCACTAGTTTATCTGTTATTCTTGCTGACAGCTCAACTTCCGATTTCACCAATTCGGGAATATTGTATGAGTAGAACAGTTCTCGATAATATTCTTGCGGATTACGTTGCGGCAAAAGCATTGGTTTGGAAAACGTCCCGTCGGGGTTGGTGTGAGCAAGGTAGGGGCGGGTGTAGAGTCCGTCGCCACGGCGCGAACTGAAGACAACCCATCGTGAGTTGCTCGACCACGAGTGGTAACTTTCAGCCAACGAGCTGTTTATTGGACTTGTATCTATGCTGTCGCCAGTTTTTATGTCAATCATTTTCAGGTCGGCTTCATGGTGCCAAATACTGAAGTTGCCGTAATCAGATAAGGTGTAGAGCTGGAAACGACCGTCGGGCGAGATGCGTGGGAAAGATGCGCTTTTGCCCATTGCTGCCGCGTTCACTACGGTATCTACCGTTGTGCCAAGTTTTTTTGCTTCGGCATCGAACTCAATTCTGCAAATATTGTAATGGGTGTTTTTGTAGTTCCATTTTACCGAGTCGAATGCTTGCGAAGTGCAGAAATATAGCCATTTGCCGTCGGGCGAGAAGCACGGGAATGTCTCGAAAGCGTTGGTGGCGCAGGTCAGCGGTGAGCTGATAATTGCTTCGTTTTCAAGATCGAAGACAATGACG
Source organism: Salinivirgaceae bacterium (assembly GCA_017557785.1). Taxonomy (GTDB): domain Bacteria; phylum Bacteroidota; class Bacteroidia; order Bacteroidales; family SZUA-534; genus RUG13583. The sequence goes on along the minus strand of JAFYYA010000099.1, from coordinate 9,863 downwards.
TCTGAAACATCGTCATAGACTTCGATGATGTTCGGGTCGGCGGTGTGGAAATCTTGAAATATCTTGTTGAGCGAGAATGCGATAAACCGCCCCGACGGATGCCAGTAGGGGTATGTGGGGCCGGCAACCTGCTTGTTGAAATCGGCTTTAATCTTGTCAAAAATGCCATCAATATATGTGTATGTACCTGCAAATCCGGTTCTTACATGCATCATCATACGGTCGGGACTGTTGGCGCAAAACGAGTGACAGTTGACGCAATTGCCTTTGCCATAGCGGTTTTCGTATATTGCCTGCTCGTCGAACGATTCAAGGTTGCGTTGATAGATTCCCATGCGGTTCCAAATTTCGTATCCGGGCGGAATCAACCTGTAAACCAGTGTTTTGTCAATAGAGTCGGCTGATACTTCAACGTTGAAAGGCTTGTAAGCCAGCCATTGTCCGTTGTTTTTCTTGCAGACGGTGAATGTGAGCGTACTGCCAGCTTTGTCGGCTATGAACGACCGCCAGCGTTTAATTGGAATGTCGGTACAACCATTTGATATTCCAACTGTTAGAGTGTCGCCGTTTGCTGAAATTAGCAGAGCGTTGGCTTGAATGCTATCGGCAACCGAGAAATTGATTGGGGCAATGTTGCAAGGAATTGTAACGCCTTTGTAATCAGGGTAAATCGGTACATCAATATCGGTTTTTACGGCATTGTTTACCGATGTTGTGCACGATGCCAACATTATGATTGACAATATTATAATTGTGCATTTCTTCATTTTTGCTTCATCGTTTTATTCAAGTAAGCAATGTAGTACCAATATGTTTTGTGAAAGCCGTTGATTTCCTGCCCTTTTTTAAGTCTCTCGAAATCGTTTATCACGTTTTCACTGATGCCAAATTCGCGGCATTCATCGGTGCTGAACATTATGGCGCAGGCTTCTTCGACGCGCCTGTGAAGTTGTACGCCCTTGTGGTCGTTGAGATAGGATAGAAGCCTATTTTTGTCAGCCGACAGCAGAACATAAGCAATGTAATACTGTTGGGCAACAATGTTTTGCTTGTTTGCTTCGGCTATTTCGCAATAGTCGTGTGCAAAACCTTCAATCTCACAGAAGTTGCTGTTTGCTGGCAATCGTGTAATATTTGTGTCAGCAATAGCGTTCGCGGCTTTTTGTTTGTAAAACAGTGTTTTACTGAGTGCATCGGCATATTTTTGGCTTACATCACTGGCGCCAAACGATTTGTTTATGGCAATAAGTCGCAAAAAGTCGTGTGGCTCAACGCCTCCGGGTGTTATCAGTGCGCTGTTGAATGCCGCCTGACGTGCTTCTGCCATATTGCCGCTTTTGAAGTAAACAAGGCTTTCCATTCGCAGAATTTCGTTTCTAACAGTGCGAGAGTTTGTTCGTTGCGATGGAAGTTGCTGGTTGAACTCAAACATGCGGTCGAGCAGCTGCCCTTGCATTGCAAGTGCTAAATTGATGTAACTCACAATGTTTGTCGTTGAATTGGAACGTTTGTTCAGTTTGGCGATATCTTCCCATCGGTTGTTTTCGGCCAGGTAGCATTCGTGTTGCATTTTTGTGATTTTAGTGTTGTGCAACTTGTTGAATCCCAAACCGAAAGCAACAACTATGATTGTCAAGGTAACTGCGTCGATGATGTTGCGTTTCGTTTTAATCACATTTTTGGCCTTGGCTAAAAGCAACATTACTGGAACGGCCAACCACGCGAAAAACATTGTGCAGAAAGAAGTTGGCCAGTTGTAGTATTGGATTGGCAAGGTGGCTTCGGTCATTGAAATGAACTGTTCCGAAGTTGTTGCGGCAAAACTGCAGAGAAGTGTCACTGCAATTGCAATTAGGGCAGCCGTTACTTTTCGCTTATTGAGTAACGCTATGGTGAGAATTGTTGCATCGAAAAGCAGTGCAACTGCCCCGAATAAAGCGTAAAGCGCCACCGAAAAAGCCAGCGCTATGGCAATTTCATACTTTTCTTTTCTCTGAATAACACGCTGATAAACAATCACAGCCGCCATTCCAACAGCCATTGCCACATGGCCGCGGTAACCATAGGACGGATCTTCAATGCATAGCACCATAAAACCGGCGGGTACGAACGATAACGGGTTGATAGTTTTAGTTTCAATAATGCTGGAAATCAGTTTGTTTGCGCATAAAATGACTATTACATATATGATTGTCGTAACAAGAACCCCGATTATCGGAAATCTGAAAAATTGTGTCAGAAAAGAACTGATTATCAGATTGACACCACCCACTTTGAATATATGATCCGTAATCCAGTTGGCATCGAACAAAAACAGATGATCCGATTCGAATGTGTAGAGTTTGAATCGTTGCAAAAAGCATATTGTCAAGCCAATAATGCACGTTATGACAATCGCAGCCTTTTTGCTGAAGTTTACTGTTGTGTTCGTTTCCACTTTATACGCAAATATGCGGTGTGCACAAATTTATGAAATATGCTGGTTTTCGGAATTATGCGTTCTGTTCTATTTTATGTCGAAAACGCAACCGTCTTTCGCAAGGTATGTTTCTGGGAACACGCATCTGGCTTCATCAAGCAGTGGCTGTAGGTCTTTGTACCTATTAGAATAATGCCCGATTATTAATTTTCCAACTTTGGCAGCCTGTGCGATTTCAGCAGCTTGTCGCGCGGTTGAGTGGTTGTTGTCGCGTGCGCGTTTCAGATTGTCTTCTCCGTAAGTGGCTTCGTGGTACAGCAAATCGACACCTTCAATCCAAGGCACGGCCTTAGGCAGCTTTACTGTGTCCGACATAAAAGCGTAGGAGCATGATCTGTCGGGGTCGTTGGTGATAGTGCTGTTTGGGTAAAAGGTACCGTCGGGGGCGGTGTAGTCGTCGCCCTGTTTGATGCCGAAACGCTTACTTATCGGTATTTCCAATTCATCGGCAAGCACTCCGTCAAGATGTCTGAGTTTCGGCTTCTCGCGGAACAAGAAACCGCATGTTGGCACACGATGTCGAAGCGGAAAAGAGTGAACAGTTACTTTATCATCTTCATAAAGTAATGTCAGGCCATTTTCGTATGAAAGTTCGTGATAAATAATGTTGTAGGCCATCGGCATTTCGAATGTGCCGATGAAGGCTTCTAAAAGTGTGTGCAGTTTTTGGTGGCAGTAAATGTGTAAATCCGAAGTGCGCCCTTGCATATTCATGCTCGACAGCACACCGGGAAGTCCTAGAAAATGGTCACCATGAACGTGGCTGATGAAAATGTGGTTGATGCGCAGCATATTCACCCCGAATCGGCGCATATTGATTTGAGCTCCTTCGCCGCAGTCGATTAAAAAGAACCGCTCAAGCACGTTGAGCACTTGAGCGGTTGAATATCTGTCGGGAGTAGGCGTTGCCGAACTACACCCCAAGATTCGTAGTGATAAAGACATTTAAGCCTTGTTAATGATTCCTATAGCCTCGTCAACAGTCTTTGTTATGTTAAGCACTGTATCGAGTTGTGATATGGTTATTAAGCGCTCAACGGCAGTTTGCAGTCCCGACAGAACAAATACGCCATTGGCGTTTTTGCAAAGGCGGTTTGCCACCAAAATTGCGCTCAAACCCGACGAATCGCAATATCTGCAATTGCTTAAATCAAGAATGATGTTCTTTTCCCCGTTTCCGGCAATTAGTACTAACTCTGACTTCAGCGATGGCGCTATGTGAGTATCGAGCTTGTCTATCAACACTTCAATTTGCGTGAAGTTGTCAAGTTTTTCGATTTTGAATTCCATATCAGATGTGATTTGTTTTATTATGTCAAATATAGAAAAAACAATTCATCGTGCTATAAAAATCATTCGGAAAAATTATTTTTCCTCAGCTGTGTCGTCTTTTTTAGCCTTTTTAGTGGCTTTGGGTTTCTCAGCCTGAGCCATTTCGTCCTTCAAAGCGGCCAATTCTGCAATGTCACCAAGCGTTGTTTTTTCAATGCTGTCGGCAATTTTCTTTGTTGCCTTCTTGGTTGTTTTTGCAGCAGTCTCCTTCTTTGCTTTCTCCTCGCCGCGTTTAGCGTCTTCGAAGATGCGAGAGTGGCTTACAATGATCTTGCGGCCTTCCTTGTTGAACTCAATAACCTTGAAATCGAGTTTTTCGTCGAGTTTAGCCTGAGTACCATCTTCTTTTACAAGATGTTTCGGAGTTGCGAAGCCCTCAACGCCGTAAGGCAGAGCTACAACAGCACCCTTCTCAGTCAGCTCGATGATTGTTCCTTCGTGGATTGAATCAACGGTGAACAAAGTCTCGAATACATCCCAAGGATTCTCCTCGAGTTGTTTGTGGCCTAAGCGCAGACGACGGTTCTCTTTGTCGATTTCGAGAACAACAACATCGATGTCAGCACCAATGGTGGTGAACTCTGCAGGGTGTTTGATTTTCTTTGTCCACGACAGGTCTGAGATGTGGATAAGACCGTCAACGCCTTCTTCAATCTCAACAAATACACCGAATGTGGTGAAGTTGCGAACTTTTGCAGTGTGTTTTGTACCAACGGCATATTGGTCAGCAATTTTCTCCCATGGATCTGGTTTCAGTTGCTTCATGCCGAGTGACATCTTACGCTCTTCGCGGTCGAGAGTCAGGATGACAGCCTCAACTTCGTCACCTACGTTCAGGAACTCGTTGGCGCTGCGTAAGTGCTGTGACCATGACATTTCTGATACGTGGATAAGACCTTCAACGCCCGGAGCGATTTCAACGAATGCGCCGTAGTCAGCCATCACAACAACTTTACCCTTAACCTTGTCGCCAACCTTCAAGTTTGCGTCAAGAGCATCCCATGGATGCGGAGTCAGCTGTTTCAAGCCGAGAGCAATACGTTTCTTGTCGTCGTCGAAGTCAAGGATAACAACGTTGAGCTTCTGGTCGAGCTGAACGATTTCTTCCGGATGTTGGATGCGGCCCCATGACAGGTCGGTGATGTGGATAAGTCCGTCAACACCGCCAAGGTCGATGAATACACCGTAAGATGTGATATTTTTAACAGTTCCCTCAAGAACCTGACCCTTCTCGAGTTTCGAGATGATGTCTTTCTTCTGCTGCTCGAGTTCGGCCTCGATGAGAGCCTTGTGCGATACAACAACATTCTTGAATTCGTGGTTGATTTTAACAACTTTGAATTCCATGGTCTTGCCAACGAATACATCGTAGTCGCGGATTGGCTTAACGTCGATTTGCGAACCTGGCAAGAATGCCTCGATGCCGAATACATCGACAATCATGCCACCTTTTGTACGGCATTTGATGTAACCCTTGATGATTTCGTCTTGTTCAAGTGCCTGATTAACACGGTCCCAAGAGCGCAGTGCGCGAGCTTTCTTGTGTGACAGTGAAAGTTGACCGTTGCGGTCTTCCTGGCTTTCAACATAAACTTCAACTTTGTCGCCAACCTTCAAATCTGGGTTGTAGCGGAACTCGTTCATGTTGATAACGCCCTCTGACTTGTAGCCGATGTTGACCAAAGCCTCGCGTTTGTTCATGGCAACAATTGTGCCGTCAACTACTTCATTTTCAGTAATTGATGAGAGAGTGTTGCTGTACATCTCCTCGAGTTTGCCACGTTCGGCGCTCGATACACCACCACCATTTTCATAGGCGTCCCAGTCGAAATCTTCTGGTTTCACCACTTGTTGTTGCTGCGGAGCGGCAAGTTCAAATGCCTCTTCGCTCTCAATTTCTTGAGTTTTCTGATTCTCTTTTTCCATTTAATTTTAAATAAATTAATGAGTTAGACTTTATTTTTAAAAAATCACGCAAAGTAAAGGCTTTTCGATGAATAAAACAAAATATATTTTTAGCTGTCTATCAATGTTAAAGCGCAGCAATTAATACGCATTTTGCACATATAATATATGCATGCGTTTTCTAAAGGTGTGTTGGTAGGTGCAAATATGCTATCAAATCAGCACATAATCGGCGGTTTTAACCCAACCTTTGTTACCGTCGGAAAGTTTGATTTCTGACCATTCACCATTTTGGTTGGTAACCTTGATTTTCAGGCCTTCGTGAATAAGGAACAGTTCTGTTCCCATAGCATCGGGTGAGCTTTTGACCACAACCGATGGCGTTACCACAATGGCTTCGGGCTCGTTGAGCATATTGTTTTTCTGCTTCGACGAGAAACTGAACGAGAAGGCTGCCTCAACAATCAGCAGCAAGCCAATCCAGAAGGCGAACCGACGCAAGAGCGGACGGTCGGTCAGGAAGAAAAGCAGCAGAAGTACCAGCGCAACCACAAACGAGACAATGCTCAACACTGCCCATTGGTTCGATGTGAATGCCCTCACGAGCGATTGCCCCCACGATTTCAGGAAAAATTCGGGCAGCACGTCAATTTTGTCAACTACGTGAGTGTTAGCGAGTTGAAGATTGAAAAGAATGTCTTCGTCGGTTGCGTTGAGTTTCAGCGCACGCTCGTAATTGGCTATGGCATAAGGAAATTTGTTCGATTTGTAGTAGGCGTTGCCCAAGTTGAAATACAATTCCGACGATTCATATCCTTGAGCCACAATGCTTTCGTAGATGCTGATAGCCTGCTCATATTTTGTGGCTTGATAACTGGCTGCCGCTGAATCGAGTTGAGCCTTGAAATCAGCCGAGAAACTGCACAATGGCATCATAACTGCCATGGCTACGATCATATATTTTATTATCTGTTTCATTGTCAATATTTTGTTTTGTTATTATTGGCTTTGAGCTGTCAGCTATGAGCTTTGAGCCATTCTTTTTCTAAACTTTAAATATTTAACTTCCCTCTAAACTCTTCCCTCTCAACCTTTATTTCACTTTTTGGTCAAGTTTCGACAGTGTATCGTCGGCCTTGCGGAAAATCTCGTCCATACCGCCCGACACAGCTGCTGGCGCGTAGCGTGCGAACTCGCACGAGTTGAGCAAATCCATAAGTTCGCCAATGAGTTGAGAGTCAACGTTGTGCGCCGCCAAAATATCGGTAACATTGTCTTTCGAAAGGTTGGCCACCGGAATCGACAGTTTGTCGCTCAAATAGCCCCAAATGCCTTTCAGCAACTCGTCGTAGAACTGCGCTTCCTGGCCTTGCTTCATATACTTCGACGCCTGACGCAACCGCTTACGCGACACCTTGCCAGCCTTGCGGTTCTTGACTGCGGCCTGGTTGGCATTCTGCTTAATCTGCGCCAATCGGAATAAGATTATTGCCACAAAAATCAGAAGCGGAATGGCGTAGCAACCATAGAACAGCGGTGTGCCGAACATCAGCGCCTGCTTGCGGTCGAGTTGCTGCACGGGCTTAATGTAGCGGATATCTTTGCCGATAAACTTCACATCTTCTTTTGTAAGTGCTTGAACCACACCCGAATTGGCTTCAGTGTCGCCTTCGCCTTTCTCAACATTAATATTGAACTCCTGCGTGGTTAAAGTCTTGTAAGTCTTTGTTTTGGTGTCGAAATAACTGAACGTGATTGGCGCAATGCGATAGTTCCCTGCATAGCGCGGAATGAACAGATAATCGAACGTTACCGAGCCCGACATTCCACTGGCATCTGTTTTGATGTTCTGTGTTGTTTTTGGATCGTAAACGTCGATGTCGGGCGGAAAATCAACCTTTATGTTGTTGATAAACTTAAGGTTACCCGTACCTGCCACTTTCAGTTTCAGCGTGACGGCCTCGTTGGCTTTCACTTCGGTTTTATCGACCGACGCATTGAGCGTGAAGTTGCCCACGCCGCCTGAAAAATCTGCAGGTTTGCCTGCTGGAAGCGGGTCCACGTTTATCTTAACAGGCTTGCTGGCGAGTTTGTATGGTGTGGTGCGGTACGAACCACCGAAAAAGTCGTCGAACGGGTTGTTGCTGCGAACGCGTGTGCGTGACAGAATGGTAATCTCCATCGGATCGATAATGAGTTCGCCAGAGCGCTGCGGCATTAGAAGAACTTTTTTCAGCAATCCGGTGGTGTAAATCTGTCCGTTGACGTTCTCGCGCTGAGTCGATATTTGCTGCGGTGCTTCAAGGTCGCTGCTCCAGAATCCGGTGAACGGCGGAAATTTAACATCTTCCAAACCAGACACATCCTTGTTGCGGGTGTATAGTTTTATGGTAGCAACCAAATATTGCCCCTGATAGAGTTTTTTCTTGTCGACGGTGATTGCTACAAAAAGGTCGTCGCTGCTCAAATCAGGATTTGTTGTGGTTGCAGGTGCGCTACCGCCGCTCTGCTGTCCGCCCTGACTGCTGCTGGCTGCCGGTCTTGAGCCTGCCACAACTTCAATGGTGATGGGGTTCGATTGGTAGGTTTTGCTGCCTGATTTTATGGTTGCCGACGGAATGGTGAATTTGCCTTCATGGTCGGCCATTAAGATAAATGTGTAGGTGTAGGTTGTACTTTGCGACATCTTGCCGTTAATCCACTGTATGCTGCTGCTCGATGAAGTGTTTGGCCCCGAGAGCACCTGAAAATCAGTGATATTCGGCTCTGAAAAATTACTGCCTTTGGCGTTCAGCACAAACTGAAGTCTGAACTGCTCGCCAACTTCAACGGCTTGCGGTGCGTTGGCAGTGAAAGTTACATCGTCGGCTTTAAGGTTGAAACTTGAAACTAATAATACGAATATTGCTATCGCTTTTAAATTCAATGTTTTGTGTAACAATGTCAGTTCCATTTCTATTCTTTATTGTTTTGTGCTTCTTTGTCGAATGCGCGAAAATAGCGAATATCAATTCATATATCTGCATCGCCAAATCGGCTAAATATATAAAATGAGTATTCTATATAACGTATGTCTGTCCAAATTGTTTACCAATTGGCAATATTTAACAAATATTTAACATTCCGCTTCACAAACAATTCAGTCTTCAACCCTTCATCCCGTAGCAGTCGGAACTTCAATTAATCAATCCTTGTCTTATTCCCACTCAATTGTTCCCGGCGGTTTGTGCGTTACATCGTACCAGAGTGAGCCGGCGCCGTCGGCCATAAACTGTTGCCACAGGCCGTCGAGCAGCGTTTGGTTGATTTCGGCAAAGTTGGCCGTCATTGCTTCCGAACTGTTCACGGGGCGCATCACAATGCAAGGCTTGTCTTGCACACGCAGCGGCGTCAGAACTACAGGCATCTGCCAGATTTTCTCGTAAAGGTCGTTGGCTTGCAGGAATTCGGTGCAGATGTTGTCGAATTTGCGCAGAGTGTCGAATTTATCTTTGGTGGCGTATTGAGCAACCAGTTTCGGCATCTCGTCAGAAACAGTGCCAACCTGCCAGATAACGCGGTTGATGACTTTGAACCGGTTGACGAGTTCCGTGCTGAATCGCTCGCACTCTTTCCAACTCAAGTTTTTTGAAGTCAGCAGGAAAGGTTGTGCGTAGGTGCGGCCGTCGCCTTGAACACCCACACTTTTCACCGGCAGAACGCGGCCTTCGATATTGTTGTCTTTCAAATATTTGTCCAAACCTTCAACATCGGTGTTCGATGCGAATTCGCCTTTCCCGTCGGTACAGAGCAGACGCACGCCAAGACCCGGACCGGGGAAGGGGTGACGCCATACAAGGTTGTGCGGAATGCCGAGTTCTTCGCCGAGCATACGCACTTCGTCTTTGTAAAGGTCGGCAAGTGGCTCAAGCAGAAGGCCTTGCGCCATCAGGTCCATTACTTCCTTCACGCGGTTGTGGTGGGTTTTTATCAAGTCGGCGTTTTTGGTGCCGCCGCTCTCGATGGTGTCGGGGTAGATGGTGCCTTGCGCAATCATCCACTCTTTCGGGTCAAGGTTCAACTTGCTCATTTCCTTGTCTTTCACCGTCAGGAACGTTGCGCCGATGCGTTTGCGTTTCTCTTCGGGTGCGGTTATTCCTTCGAGTTG
>JAFYYA010000001.1 GCA_017557785.1 Salinivirgaceae bacterium | reverse complement strand
GTTTAGAATTTTTGGATGAAAAATTTGGTCAACATAGTCATTTCTTTAGTCGTGGTCGTGGTCGTCTGCGGATAAGGAAGGGCTGTGCAATTTCATATAGAAAAACGAATTACAGGCCCTTCCCAATCGGAGGGGCTTTTTATTTTGAATAAATATCTTAAAACGATGAAACATACACTTCGAAGCGCACAAACCACCGAAGGCCGCCGAATGGCCGGTGCGCGCGCCCTTTGGGTCGCAAACGGAATGAAGCACGAGCAGATGGGCAAGCCCATTATTGCCATTGCCAACTCTTTCACGCAGTTCGTGCCGGGACACACTCACTTGCACGAGATAGGACAGCTTGTGAAAGCCGAAATTGAGCGTCTCGGCTGCTATGCCGCAGAGTTCAACACCATTGCTATCGACGACGGAATTGCTATGGGTCACAACGGTATGCTCTACTCGCTGCCTTCGCGCGACATTATTGCCGACTCGGTTGAGTATATGTGCAACGCTCACAAAGCCGATGCTCTGGTCTGCATCAGCAACTGCGACAAGATTACCCCTGGAATGCTGATGGCTTCGATGCGCTTGAACATCCCGACAGTGTTTGTTTCGGGTGGCCCGATGGAGGCTGGCAAATGGAATGGCGAGAATGCTGACCTGATTACCGCAATGGTTAAAGGCGCCGACCCGTCGATTACCGACCAACAGATGAAGGAGATTGAAAGTTGCGCTTGCCCTGGCTGCGGTTCGTGCTCGGGTATGTTCACCGCCAACTCGATGAACTCGCTCACAGAGGCTATCGGCTTGAGCCTTCCTGGCAACGGAACCATTCTGGCCACACACACCAACCGCATTCAACTCTTCAAAGATGCTGCGGCTCTGATTGTTAAGAACGCATATAAATATTACGAAGAGGGCGACGAGAGCGTTCTGCCGAAGAGCATTGCCACACGCGAGGCCTTCCTTAACGCGATGACGCTCGATATTGCAATGGGCGGCTCGAGCAACACCGTGCTTCACCTTCTGGCCGTGGCCAACGAGGCTGGTGTCGATTTCAAGATGAAAGATATCGACGAATTAAGCCGCCGCGTGCCGTTCCTGTGCAAGCTGGCGCCCAACACGCAGAAATTCTCGATTCAGGAGTGCAACCGCGCTGGCGGCATTCTCGGAATTCTGAACGAACTGAACAAGGCTGGGCTGCTCAACACGTCGCTCAAGCGCGTCAACGGCGCAACTCTGGCCGAAGACCTGAAGAAATATTATATCTGCGGAAGCACGATTGACGCCGAAGCGAAACGCATTTACAGTAGTGCGCCTGGCGGAAAATTCAGCACCAAAATGGGCTCACAGTCAGCTACTTGGGAGTCGTTCGACACCGACCGCGCCAACGGCTGCATTCGCGACGTTGAGCACGCCTACTCGAAAGACGGCGGCCTGGCCGTGCTGTTCGGCAACATTGCCAAAGACGGCTGCATTGTCAAGACCGCTGGCGTCGATGAGGCGCTGTGGCACTTCGAAGGACCTGCCGTTGTATTTGATTCTCAAGAAGATGCCTGCGAGGGAATCCTTGGCGGCAAGGTCAAAAGCGGCGATTGCGTTGTAATCACGCACGAAGGCCCGAAGGGCGGCCCTGGAATGCAGGAGATGCTCTACCCCACGTCGTACATTAAATCGATGCACCTTGGCAAAGAGTGCGCCCTGATTACCGACGGGCGTTTCTCGGGCGGAACGTCGGGCCTGTCGATTGGCCACATATCGCCCGAAGCGGCTGCTGGCGGCGCTATCGGCAAAATCAAAGACGGCGACATTATCGTTATCGACATTCCGTCGCGCTCAATCAGCGTTAAGTTAAGCGATGCCGAACTCGATGCCCGTCCGCTGCAACCACTCAAGCGTAACCGCGTGATACCCAAATCGTTGAAGGCCTACGCTTCGATGGTAAGTTCAGCCGACAAAGGCGCTGTGCGGATTATTCCTGAATGATAATGTGTAAACAACAAAAAAAATAAAGAATGAATAAATGGATAGAATATAGCATTCAATATGCTAATCAGCGTTCTTATCTTGATGATTTATTTCAAGTTTATCCTACTATTCCTGAAGGAATAAGGGATATTGATAAATTGAAATGGGAACAAGTTGAAACTGCGTTTAAAAAGAAAAACAACACTGCTTTAGTCGAAAGTCTGTTACAATTAGACCTTTTCCCAATAAAAGACAGTTATATTGCATATTTACGCCGCGACCGTGAATCAATTAAGAGAAATCCGCAAACTATCAATCGTCTATGCGGTAGGATTTATGAATTAGGGTTGACTAAACTTTTTGAACGTTGCACAGAACCAAAAGAAACAAATAGACAAATTGGTCCACTTTTTAAAGATTGGATACGTTCAAAAGCATTGGGAATAGAGCCTGTATCACTCGATACTTTTGTGTCTTCTTCTTGCAATGCAATTCTTGATGCTAGCGATGCGCAAATGATGGATTTTGCTCGTGAAGAACTAAACTACAAACACGATAAAGGTCTTGATTTTGTTGCACGTTTCAATGGCAAATATGTAATTGGAGAAGCAAAATTTCTAACAGATTTTGGTGGGCACCAAAATGCTCAATTCAATGATGCTATTAGCACAATCACAACCCCACGGGTAAAAGCCACAAAAATAGCAATCCTTGATGGTGTGTTGTATATTCCTTCAAAAAACAAAATGTATAAAGCAATAACACAAACTTATAGTAATGAGAATATTATGAGTGCACTTGTTTTGCGTAACTTTTTATATTCAATAAAATGAACAACGTACTTATTCACGGTGACAATTTGCAAGGATTGCAATACCTTTTGAACAATGGCTATGCGGGAAAAATTGATTTGGTGTATATAGACCCACCATTTGCAACCGGTGGCAACTTTACAATAACCGATGGTCGGGCTTCAACAATTAGCAACTCTCGGAAAGGAAGTGTTGCTTATTCTGATGTTTTACAAGGAAAGGCTTTTATTGAATTTTTGCGTGAAAGGCTAATGCTTATAAAAGATTTGCTTTCAGATAGAGGTTCTATCTATTTGCACATTGACTATAAAATTGGTCATTATGTAAAAGTAATGATGGATGAAGTGTTTGGTATTGAGAACTTCCGCAATGATATTACGAGAATAAAATGCAACCCGAAAAATTTTGACCGCATAGGATATGGGAATATTAAGGATATGATTTTATTCTACACCAAAACAGCCACGCCTATTTGGAATGAACCACGCCAACCATACACAAAAGAAGATATTGAAACTTTGTTTGCCAAAACAGACAAAAATGGCAGAAGATATACTACCGTTCCTATTCACGCCCCGGGAGAAACTGATAATGGCGAATCGTCCCAACCATTCAAGGGTATTTATCCACCCAAAGGTAGACATTGGCGCACAGATGTAGCAACTCTTGAAAAATGGGATGCCGAAGGCTTAATCGAATGGTCTGATAATGGGAACCCACGTAAAAAAATATTTGCCGATGAACGAGAGGGAAAACGAGTTCAAGACATTTGGGAATACAAAGACCCAATGTACCCTGTGTACCCCACAGAGAAAAACCCCGATTTGTTGGATTTGATAATTAAAACTTCTTCCGATGTTGATAGCATTGTGATGGATTGTTTTGCGGGTTCAGGCACTACACTTAAGGCTGCACAACAATTAGGCAGACATTGGATAGGAATAGACCAATCTGATTTAGCAATTAAAACAATACGTGAAAAATTGCAAATGGATGTCGTTAATCTGTTCTCTGACTTGCAAGAATGTGAAGTAATAGATTTAGATAAAACAAAGGAGGGTGTCGGCATACTATGATTGTCCGACAAAAAAAGTATCGGGTTAAATCGGTTAGAAAAAACGATTAAACAATGAAAGAAAAAATAACAGGAGCGGAGGCGCTGATGCGCTCGCTTGAAAATGAGGGTGTTGATGTGATGTTCGGGTACCCTGGCGGTGCCATAATGCCAACCTTCGACGCGCTCTACGACCACCGTAAAACATTGAACCACATATTGGTACGCCACGAGCAAGCCGCCGCGCACGCCGCACAGGGTTATGCGCGAGTAAGCGGTAAAGTTGGTGTCTGCCTAGTAACAAGCGGACCTGGCGTAACTAACACAATAACAGGCATTGCCGACGCAATGATGGACAGCACCCCAATTGTGGTGATTGCTGGTCAGGTGGGTGCGGCTTTCCTTGGCACCGACGCCTTTCAAGAGGTTGACCTTGTG
>JAFYYA010000098.1 GCA_017557785.1 Salinivirgaceae bacterium | reverse complement strand
TTTTTTCTCGTAAAGGTCCTGCACAATCTGCAAAGTCTCGTCGGGGCTCACTTTGAAGAGTTTCGAGCACTCGTTCTGCAACTCGGCAAGGTTGAAGAGCAACGGCGGATTTTTCTTCTCTTTTTTCTTATCGATATTGGCGATAACAGCCTCGTTGCCAAACTGTTCGAGCATCGACACGCATTGCTCGGCATCCTCACGCCGACGGAAGCCGTTCTCTTTGTAGAGCAACGGCGACTCGAAATATTTCGACCCTTCGACAGCCCGCCATTCGCCATCGAACTGAGCGTTCTCGCCCATCGCGAAAGCGCCCAGAATGCGGTAGAACGGCGTCTTGACAAAGGCTCGGATTTCGCGCTCACGGCGCACCACCATTCCCAAAACGCAGGTCATCACGCGGCCCACGGCAATGGCGCCAAGTTTGTCGAGATTCAGGAAACGGCGCACAGTGTAGCCGTATTTCAAGGTGAGTATGCGGCTGAAGTTGATACCCATCAGATAATCTTCCTTGGCGCGTAGGTAGGCCGCATCGGAAAGGCTGTTGTACTCGGTGAGCGGCTTGGCCTCGCGTATTCCGCGCAAGATTTCCTCTTCGGTCTGCGAGTCAATCCACACGCGGCGGCGCTGCTTGTCGGCAGGCACCTTGGCCATTTGGTCAACAAGACGATAAATGTATTCACCCTCGCGGCCCGAGTCGGTGCAGACGTAAATGCAATCGACATCGGCGCGGTTGAGCAGCCCGCTCACAATCCCAAACTGCTTGCTGACGTTGGGTATCACCTCGTAAAGAAAACTCTGTGGCAGAAACGGCAACGTGCTCTCGTCCCAGCGTTTCAGCGTGGGGTCGTAGGCATCGGGGTAACTCATCGTCACCAGGTGGCCAACGCACCAAGTCACAATGCTGCGGTCGCCCTCAAGATAGCCGTCGCCGCGCGACATACTTTCCTTGAGTGCCTTTGCAAACTCTTGAGCCACACTCGGTTTCTCTGCAATAAAAAGGTTCTTGCCCATTTGTCAGCCTTTGTTTGATTGAGCAGGCAATTGTAGGAAAATGATTCGACGAATAAAATGATTGTTGAAAAGTTGGGAGAAAACGGTTGCGGATTTTTGAACCAAAAACATACAACAATGTGATTTTTCGCCATAAAAACACGATAATTGCAACTCAAAAAAAATCGAAGAAAAATGATTAGAGAAATGCAGGCGGCCGATTGGGGCCGAGTTTCGGAAATATACCTTCAGGGTATCGAGAGCGGAATATCGACATTCAACACCAAATGCCCTGATTATGAGACTTGGGACGCGGGACACACCAAAAACTGCCGTTTTGTGTATGAAGACGGCGGCAAGGTGGTTGGTTGGATTGCCGTTACCCCGACATCGTCGCGGTGCGTGTACAAAGGGTGCGTTGAAATGAGCGTTTACGTCGATGTCGATTATCAAGGCAAAGGTGTTGGCACACAATTGGTTAACAAACTCATTGAAGAAGCGCCCAAAGCAGGCTATTGGAGCATTTATTCGGCCATAATATCCTTAAACACAGCAAGTATTGCCCTGCATAAGAAATGCGGATTCCGCGAGATTGGCTACCGCGAGCGTGTTGCCATCGACCGTTTTGGCAAGTGGCAGAATACTACGCTTATGGAACTTCGGTTCTAAAACAGACCGTTACACCGTATCCATAAAACTCTTTTCTATCTTGTTGAAAATCATTATTCCAACAAGCAAGAGCAGAAGCATCAGAGCAAAGCTGTAACCGAGCCATCCCCACGAGAAAACACCCGAGCCGAGCACGCCGTATTTGAATGTCTCAATTACCGACGTCATCGGGTTCAGTTGGATGAGCCACTGCTTGTTGGCCGGAATGCTATTGAGCGGATAGATAATCGGTGTTGCGTACATCCACAACTGCACACCAAACTGCAAAAGGAACGTAAGGTCGCGGTATTTGGTTGTGAGTGACGAGAATATGATTCCGAAGCCGAGACTGATACCCGCGGTCATCAGAACCAGCAGCGGCAGCAGAAGCAGGTATAGATTCGGCGTTATGCCGGCACCTGTGGCAACAAAATAGATGTAGATGATCAAAAACAGCACAAACTGAATTGCCAGCCGCACAAGATTCGAAATGGTGACCGAAATTGGCACCACCAGTCGCGGAAAATAAACCTTACCAAACACATTCTGATTGTCGGTGAAGGTACGCGAGTTACGGTTCAGGCAGTCGGCAAAATAGTTCCAGATAATGATGCCGCTGAAGTAGAAAATCACGCCCGGCACGCCATCGGTTGAAATGCCGGCCAGATTGCCGAACACGAACATAAACATAACCGTGGTCAAAATGGGTTGGATGACAAACCACAGCGGACCTAAAATGGTTTGTTTATAGAAAGTTACAATGTCGCGTTTGACGTACATTCTTATCAAATCGCGATAACGCCATAGCTCTTTCAAATTGAGCTCAAGCAGGCTCGATTGCGGCTTGATGACGGTAAATCCGGCGTCGTCAGATTCGTTGTATGTGATTTTATCTTCCATTGTCACGATAAAATGCAAAGTTACAAAATGCCAACTAACAAGATATGCTGTTTCGCAGAAAAACGGCTAATTTTCCTAAAACCTAATAATTGTTTTTTCACTCGCCCGCGCTTATTTTTGCCGAATATTAAAATGCAATGAAACGTTACTTGATAATCCGGTTCAGTTCGATTGGCGACATTGTGCTCACCACGCCCGTGGTGCGTTGCCTGAAGGCGCATTGCAACAACGGCGACGAAGTGCATTTTCTCACCAAGCCGCAGTTTGCCGGGTTGTTCGCCAACAATCCTTATATCGATAAAGTGCTGACGCTCAAGCCGAAATTGACGGACACCATAAAAGAGATTCGCGAAGGCGGATACGACTGCATTATCGACCTGCACCATAATCTGCGCACCTTTGCCATCAAGCGGTTGGCGGGCATAAAATCTTACTCGTTCAACAAGATTAACGTGCGCAAATGGCTGTTGGTTCATCTGAAAATCGACATTATGCCCGACGTTCACATTGTGGACCGCTATCTTGACACGGTAAAGCGATTGGGTGTTACAAACGATCATCAAGGACTCGATTTCTTCATTCCCAACGAACTCGATAATTATCCGGAAACGGTTCTGCCAGAGCAGTTTAAACAAGGTTACGTTTGTGCCGTCATCGGGGCAACGCACCCTACAAAGCAGATTCCTGCCGACAAAATGGTGCAGATTCTCAACCGCGCGCAACGGCCGGTCTGCCTTATCGGCGGAAAAGACGTGACAGAGAATGCCGCCACCATCGAGCGCGGACTGACAGTGCCGTGCCACAACGGTGTGGGGCAGTTCAGCATCAACCAGTCGGCGGCCATTATGCGCCATTCCGAAGTGGTGATTACGCCCGACACGGGAATGATGCACATTGCGGCAGCGCTGCATAAGCGGATTGTGTCGCTGTGGGGCAACACCGTGCCCGAATTGGGAATGTACCCGTATATGGCCGATAGCGGTTCCAAAATATTCGAAGTCAAAGGATTAAAATGCCGTCCGTGCTCAAAAATCGGTTTCAAAAAATGTCCGAAAGGGCACTTTAAGTGTATGAACACGATCAACGCCGATGAAGTGGCCGCTGCCATTCAATCCATCAATTAATCAATCCTTCAGTTATGCAGACAGTTTTTGGAAAGGAATTCAGTCGCAACGATATTGAGATTATGGCACCGGTGGGCTCGTACGAGTCGCTTGCCGCGGCCATTCAGGCGGGCGCCAATTCAATCTATTTCGGTGTCGAAAACCTGAATATGCGGTCACATTCAGCCAACAATTTCACCATTGGCGACCTGCACCGCATTGTGGGCATCTGCAAGGAAAACGGGCTCAAATCGTACCTGACGGTGAACACCATAATCTACGATTCTGAGCTTGAGCTGATGCGCAACATTGTGGATGCCGCGGCCGAAGCCGGACTGACTGCCATCATCGCCAGCGACCTGTCGGTGCTGCAATACGCACGGTCGAAAGGCGTTGAAGTACACGCATCAACTCAATTGAATATCACCAACATAGAAGCGGTTAGATTTTTCGCGCAATTCTGCGACGTGGTGGTAACCGCCCGCGAACTCAACGTGGACCAGGTGGCGGCTATTGCCAAAGCCATTGCCGAGCAGAACATCCGCGGACCAAAAGGCGAGCTTGTGCAGATTGAAGTTTTCGCTCACGGTGCGTTGTGTATGGCTGTTTCCGGGAAATGCTACCTGAGCCTTCATCAATACGGGCGGTCGGCTAATCGCGGACAATGCTTCCAACCCTGCCGCCGCGGCTACGAAGTTACCGATTGCGAGACCGGTCAGCAGCTTGTTGTTGACGACAAATACATAATGTCGCCCAAAGACCTCTGCACATTGCCGTTCCTAGACCGCGTTCTGCGTACCGGGGTGCGTGTGCTGAAGATTGAAGGACGCGCACGTGGAGCTGAATATGTGAAAACGGTGGTCGAGAGTTACCGCCGTGCCATCGATGCCATCTGCGACGGCACATACAACCAACAACTTATCGACGAGCTTGTTACGAAATTGCGCACCGTGTTCAACCGCGGATTTTGGGATGGCTACTATCTTGGACGCCGTCTTGGCGAGTGGTCGGGTGTGTACGGCTCAAAAGCCACCAAACGCAAGGAATATGTGGGCCGCTGCACCAACTTCTTCACCAAACTGAACGTTGCCGAAATAACACTCGAAAGCGGTTCGCTGCACACCGGCGACCAACTGCTCATTATGGGCGAGACAACCGGCGTTTACGAGCACACCATCAGCGAGATGCGCGTCGATTTGAAACCTGTTGACGAAGCCGTCAAAGGTCAGGCTCTGTCGATTGCCGTGACCGACATTGTGCGCCGCGGCGACCGCGTCTATAAACTTGTGGATGCGCAACCGGGACTTATGGAATAGTGTTGCAGATATCCATCTATTTTAGGCCTTGAGCCATTCATAATGTTTTTTTCAAACATTCCGTTTGCCGACAAACACCATTTGCTATTTTTGCAGTTCTTTTAAAACATCAGAAAACGTAACAATTTGAAATCGAAATAGGAATGAAAAAGGAACTTGAAAAAAGGTACAATCCGGCTGATGCCGAAGAAAAGTGG
>JAFYYA010000097.1 GCA_017557785.1 Salinivirgaceae bacterium | reverse complement strand
TGTTTTCACACGCCGACAGGTGAATATCGAGAGCCTGAACGTCTCTGCGTCAAGCATTAAGGGCATTCACAAATACACCATTACCTGCTACAGCGACGAGGAGACTATCGACAAAATCACCCGTCAGATTGAGAAGAAAATCGATGTCCTTCAGGCCAACTATTACACTGACGATGAGATATTTATCCAAGAGTGTGGCCTGTTCAAGATTTCGACACCGTCGCTGCTCAACGAGAAGGGTATCTCGCGGCAAATCCGCATTCACGACGCCAATATTGTTGAGGTGAACCCCACCTATTCAATCGTCACCAAAAGCGGCCTGACGGAAGACATTGAGTCGCTCTACGCCGCGCTGCAGGAGTTCAAATGCGTGCTGCAATATGTTCGCTCGGGCCGCATAGCCATTACCAAAAGCCGCCGCGAGCATATCAGCGACTACATTAACGAGCGCGAGGAGAAGCATAGGGAGATGATGATGAATTAAAAGAGTTAAAAAAAATATTGAAAATTGCTGAAAGTCTTTTACTTTCGCAGTTCGAATCGCTGATTCGCAAAAAAGTGATAACAGTTTAATTTAAAGCAAAATAAAATGGCACAAATGAATTTTGGCGGTGTTATCGAGAACGTGATGACCCGCGAAGAGTTTCCATTGGAAAAAGCACGTGAAATATTAAAGAACGAGACCATCGCCGTCATCGGTTATGGCGTTCAGGGTCCTGGTCAGTCACTCAACCTGCGCGACAACGGCTTCAACGTTATCGTTGGCCAGCGCGAGGGCAAGACTTATGACAAGGCTGTTGCCGACGGTTGGATTCCGGGCAAGACTCTCTTCTCGATTGAAGAGGCTGCCGAGCGCGGCACAATCGTTATGTGCTTGCTGTCTGACGCCGCTGTAATGTCAGTTTGGCCGACACTTCAGAAGCACCTGAAACCGGGCAACGCTCTCTACTTCTCGCACGGTTTCGCCATCACCTGGAACGACCGCACCGGTTGCGTTCCTGCAAAAGACATCGACGTTATTATGGTTGCACCGAAGGGTTCGGGCACATCGCTGCGCACAATGTTCCTTGAGGGTCGCGGCCTGAACTCGTCATACGCTGTTTACCAGGATGCTACCGGCCGCGCAATGGACCGCACCTTGGCTCTTGGCATCGGCATTGGCTCGGGCTATCTGTTCGAGACCACATTCCAACGTGAGGCCACTTCTGACCTTACCGGTGAGCGCGGCTCACTGATGGGTGCCATCCAGGGCTTGCTGCTGGCTCAATACGAGGTTCTGCGCGAGCACGGACACACCCCGTCGGAGGCCTTCAACGAGACTGTTGAGGAGCTTACACAGTCGCTTATGCCGCTCTTCGCCAAGAACGGTATGGACTGGATGTACGCAAACTGCTCAACAACCGCACAGCGCGGCGCTCTCGACTGGTTCCCGCGTTTCCACGATGCTGTGAAACCCGTTATGGAGTGGCTCTACCTGTCAGTTAAGAGCGGTATTGAGGCTCAAATCTCAATCGACAGCAACTCGAAACCCGACTACCGCGTCGGCCTTGAGAAGGAACTGAAGGCAATGCGCGAGAGCGAGATGTGGCAGACAGCCGTTACCGTTCGCAAACTGCGTCCGGAGAACAACTAATGCACATTGCAGATTTCTGATAGAGCCGTCTCTGAAAAGGGGCGGCTTTTTTTGTGCCGATGGTTGCCGAAAACCGAAACAATAGTATTTTTATGGGCATAAAAAACACTGATTATGAAACTGCTGAAAGAACTATTCGGATATGTGTTGGGCGGAATTCTGTTTGTAGCACTGATGCCCACAGTGATGTGGCTTTTCTCAGAGCGACCGGCTCTGCTGCCGGTTGGCACCATGCAACTCATTATCAGCGCCATTCTGATGGTTGCAGGATTGGCAATGAGCATTTGGTCGATTGTCTACATGCGCCGCAAGGGCAACGGCAACCCCATGGACGCCTTCGGGCACGAGGTTGCGCCCCGCACCAGCCACCTGATGACCGACGGCCCCTACCGCATAAGCCGCAACCCAATGCTCACAGGCACATTTGTCTATCTCACAGGCGCTTGCGTGTGGATTGCAACATGGCAGGCAGTGGCAGTTTTTGTGGTGTTTATTGTGATAATGCTTATTCAGGTGAGCACCGAGGAGAAGCGCCTTCGCCGCGATTTTGGCGACGAGTATGCCGACTATTGCCGCCGCACCGGACGGTTCACGCCGTTCTCATTCCGGAAGTGACAACCAAACAGAAGTTCATACCACTTTATATTGTGCAGTAGAAATGCTAAAGAGCACATAATTATTTTATGTCAGTCCATTACACAAAAAATTCTACATTTGCAGTCCTTAAAAAACAGACACATATAAATAATAAATAGAATTATGGCACAGCAAGAAGACGTTTTCAAGAAAATCGTTGCACACTGCAAGGAGTACGGATTTGTGTTCCCCAGCAGCGAAATCTACGACGGACTTGGAGCCGTTTACGACTACGGTCAGAACGGCATTGAACTGAAAAACAACATCAAACGCTATTGGTGGGATGCAATGGTGAAGCTCAACGAGAACATTGTGGGCATCGACTCATCAATCTTTATGCACCCGACCATTTGGAAGGCTTCCGGTCACGTCGACGCCTTCAACGACCCGCTCATCGACAACAAAGACAGCAAGAAACGCTACCGCGCCGACGTGCTGATTGAGGAGCAGATTGCTAAATACGACGAGAAAATTGAAAAAGAGGTGGCTAAAGCCGCCAAAAAATTCGGCGACGCCTTCGACAAAGAGAAATTCCTTGCCACCAGCGTTCACTGCCAGGAGCATCAGGCCAAACGCGACGCTCTGCACGCTCGCTACGCCAAAGCAATGAACGACAACAACCTGGAGGAACTTCGCCAGATAATCATCGACGAGGAGATTGCCTGCCCCATCAGCGGCACCAAAAACTGGACCGATGTGCGTCAGTTCAACTTGATGTTCTCAACTGAGATGGGCTCAACTGCCGACGGTTCAATGAAAATCTTCCTGCGTCCCGAAACGGCTCAGGGTATCTTTGTCAACTTCCTGAACGTGCAGAAGACCGGCCGTATGAAGATCCCGTTCGGTATTGCACAGATTGGCAAGGCTTTCCGCAACGAGATTGTTGCTCGTCAGTTCATCTTCCGTATGCGCGAGTTCGAGCAGATGGAGATGCAGTTCTTTGTTCGTCCGGGCGAGGAACTCAAATGGTTCGAGCATTGGAAGAAAGTGCGCCTTAACTGGCACAAGGCTCTGGGCATGGGCGACGAGAACTACCGTTACCACGACCACGACAAGCTGGCTCACTACGCCAACGCCGCAACTGACATCGAGTTCCGTATGCCGTTCGGCTTCAAAGAGGTTGAGGGCATCCACTCACGCACCAATTTCGACCTTTCGCAGCACCAGAAATATTCGGGCAAGAAAATCCAATATTTCGACCCCGAGCTCAACGAGAACTATGTTCCGTATGTCATCGAGACATCAATCGGTGTCGATCGTATGTTCCTGAGCATCATGTGCGGTGCTTACACTGAGGAGGTTGTTGGCGAGAACGATACCCGCGTGGTTCTAAAACTGCCTGCAGTTCTGGCACCCGTCAAGGCTGCCATTATGCCGCTTGTGAAGAAAGATGGTCTGCCGGAGAAGGCACGCGAGATAATCAACACTCTGAAGTACGACTTCAATGTTCAGTACGACGAGAAAGACTCAATCGGCAAGCGTTACCGCCGTCAGGATGCCATCGGCACACCGTTCTGCATCACTGTCGACCATCAGACACTTGAGGACGGCACTGTGACCATCCGCGAGCGCGACACAATGGAGCAGGAGCGCGTTCCTGCAGCTGATTTGTACAACATTATCAGCCGGAAGACATCGTTCTCTGAGTTGTTCAAGAAATTGTAGTAACACAAAAAAACGGCACTTGTCAAATAAAAATGGCGCAGTGCCGTTTTTTTAATAAATTTACACCCTAACTAAATCGAACTATGCTTATGAAAAAATTTGCACTGATTGCATTGATGCTTATTGGCGGAATCCAGTTCGCACAAGCTCAGACAATGCCATTTGAAATTCCCAAGGGCTACCGCTGGCAGCACCGCATCAAAGGTCCAGAATACAAGCACAGCGAGGTGCTTGAGCTGGCAGTCGATGAATATGGAAACTACCTTGTGGCAACGTTCCGTGGTGAGAAATCTTCGTTTGTCTATCTCTACGTCTATAATCTTTACACTTGGGACGAAAAATACAAAGTGAAACTCAACGACAACCGTTGCGAGCTTTACAACAGCTACTTCGATGAGGAAGGCGAGTACTTCTACATCAACACTGACGTGTTTCGCAACAAGTTCAAGAAAATCAATCTTGCAACAAACGAGATTGAGGAAGTTCCGTGCTCGGCAACACCCAAAGGGTGCCGTAAGCTCGAGCAGCAATACTACCGTGTCGACGCCTACACCATTGGCGACAACTATTTTATCTTCCGCGACGACAAGCACTTGAATTACATAAAGATATATGTAAAGAACGAACTTTATATTCCGAAAGATCAGGAAGTGAAAGTTGACCCCGCTCTGGGAGGTTTGATTATGCTTACGCCGCAGGACATCCGCGACCTTGTGGCCGGGCAGGAGATTATGAAGGGCGACATTCCTATCTTCTACGACCCCAAATCGATTGATGCTGACGGAAATGTCATTCCGTATGTGCAAGACGAATTTTCGGCATATAAAATGCGACTTACACCAAATGATATAGAAAAACTGAAAAAAAAGATTAGTTTTGTATACGATAAATTGGTTGTAAAACTTGATTTGGAAGCACTCGAAGCAGAGCAGAAAAATCAATAAATTGGTGAAAATGAAAAAGTTTTACATAATATGTGCGATGTTGCTGTTGGGCGTTTGCAGCAGTTATGCCCAATGCGACCAGGCGTTTATCGACAAATGTTCGTCGGCCAATGGTGCGGCGGTAAAGTATGTAAAACATTTCCGCATCCGGTTCACCGAAGCTATGAAGGGCAAAAACGTGTCGGAAGGCAAATTTTCGATAATGTTGAGCAAGGGAACCCACTACCGGTTCTACACTTGCAACGATGAGACCAAGCCGGGCCACACAATCGTTGAGATGTCGAGTGACTCACAGGGTCGCTGCGGTGGCAACACCAACCCAACAACAGGCGCTGAGTATTCGGCTTTCGACTATGTCTGCTCAAAAACCGGTCCCTACTACTTGAAAATGTACTTTAAAGACGGAAAAGAGGGTTGCGGTGTTTGCGTGATGACACTGGTTACAGACTAAAAAATGTATTTTTCATAGTCAGAAGGGGCGGAGAAAACCGCCCCTTCTGTTGTTTAATGACGGTTTGAAACGCCATTTTCCGCACCATAAATTTTTAAAAAAAATTAAAGTTCAACCACTTAATATTTTTACTACCTTTGTGGCCTAAAACTGCACATAATATTTTGGGATGGAAAAGAAAAAGGTGTTGTTCGTTTCGCAGGAGATAACCCCCTATTTACCAGAGACTGAGATATCGAAAATCAGCCGCGAATTACCACAAGGAATACAGGAGAGAGGAAAGGAAATCAGAACGTTTATGCCGCGCTATGGCTGCGTTAATGAGCGTCGTAACCAGTTGCACGAGGTTATCAGGCTCACTGGCATGAACCTTATAATTGATGACACCGACCATCCGCTGATTATCAAGGTGGCATCCATCCAATCGGCTAGGATGCAGGTTTACTTCATCGACAACGAGGATTATTTCCAACGCAAGGCAGTGCTGAAAAACGCTGAGGGACAATTCTTCGATGACAACGATGAGCGTGCAATGTTCTTTGCTCGCGGTGTGCTCGAGACTGTGCAGAAGTTGCGTTGGTCGCCCGATATCATCCACTGCCATGGCTGGTTCACTTCGTTTGTGCCAATCTACGTGAAACGCACTTTCCGCGATAACCCGCTATTCAGCAATTCAAAGGTCATTATGTCGTTGTACGACAATGAGTTTGATACCCCGCTGAACCCGCAGTTGAAGAACAAGCTGATTTACGACTCAATTTCGGAAAAGGATGTCGAGCGGCTTACCAACCCCACATACGAGAATCTATCGAAGTTTGCCATCGATTTTTCGGATGGTGTTATTTTCGGAAGTCAGAAGATTAATGATGATGTTGCCAATTACGCCAAATCAACCGGAAAGCCGGTGCTCGACTATCAGTCGCCCGAAACCTATATGGACGCCTTCAACGAGTTTTACGAGAAATTCTAGGGACAGGCTTACAAGCTGTTATTCAGCAGATTGCACTTTTTGAGTTTTTCCATCAGACTGACAGGAATCATGGCATTCTCGATGGCTGCCAGTTGGCCGGCATTGTGAAGGTCGGTACCTATAAAATCGCACAATCCTTCGTCAATGAGCGTCATTGCTGCCTTGCATACGCTTGGAGAGTATCCTTTGATAAGAGATAAAATGTTGATTTGGAAAAGAATTCCACGGTCGTGAAATTCGTGCATCAAACGAGTGGCGCCATGCCAATATGAGTAGCGCTCGGGGTGTGCCAATACGGGTTTGTAACCGTTAATCTGCATCTCAAAGACTGTTTCGTCGAAGTTACGGTGCTGGTTGGTGAACGAGCACTCGAATAGCAGCATTTTTTCGCCTATGGTAAGCATTGGCTTGCTGCTGAGGTCGTGCATGAAATCGTAATCGATATAGTATTCGGCGGCCACATCGAGATCAATGTCAACCGATTGCTGTTTGAGCTCGGCTTTCAGCGCATCGAGTTTCTGCTTCACAGCATTGGGCGTGTTGTTGTAGAAACCCGTCATGAAGTGAGGGGTGAGAATCAGCTTTTTGTAGCCCAACTGGTTCAGGCCTTTGATTAGCTTGATGCTCTCTTCGGCTGTCGGCGCGCCATCATCGACACCAGGAATGATGTGCGAGTGCATGTCGCACGTCAAACCCAACTCGCGCAAAGGCACAAGCGGCTCTTTCTTTTTGCCGAATAGTCCGAAAAATGCCATAATGGTTATTTGCTACAAATATGGCGAAATAAATGTGAATTAACAAGATGGAGCATTGGTTTTGACAAAAGACTTTTGTTTGAGTTAAAACCGGCTGACATTCATCATATAATAATGGGTGTTTGACCACGTTTTTTCGCTTTTTGCTCAAATAAGAATATGGTTATGTTGCAAGAAGATTGATTTTTAGACACTTTTGTTGAGGTTTTTCCACATAGAACTAAACAAATTTATAAATATGAAGAAACTTTTTCTACTGACAATTGCGCTTGTTTTGGCAACACTGACAGGTGCATGGGCTAAAACAATCAATTTTGCATATCCTCTTTATCCTGATCTGACGCAGCCCGGACGAGTGATTGAAGGTGTAGGTACTATTTACTATCAGCTAAATACAGATGACAATACTGCCAAAGTCGTTAGTGGAACTTGGCAATATCGGGAAACTGTTAGAATTCCTGATGAAGTTGAGTATTATGATTATGGAAATAATAGCAACCCGTTAAATTATCAAAAATTTAGAGTAACAGCTATTGCCAGCAAGGCTTTCAATCTTTGTCAGGATTTAAAGGAAGTTGAGTTGGGTAAATATGTGGAAACAATTGAGAGCAGTGCTTTTTATATATGTAGTGGTATTAAAATTAATTTGGATTCAGAAGGATTAAAATATATAAAATCAAGTGCTTTTAATCAAACACCTTTAAAACCTAATACAAGCAAAGATACTCTTTTGTTGGGCAAGAATATTGAACTTCTTAGCCACACGGACGAGGTTAATTCTTATAATAGCAACTGGGCTACATGGAGTAATTTTTCTGGCATTAAATATATAAAAGTAGCTGAGGGTAACTCGCATTTTATTAACGATAAGGATGGTGTACTGTACACAAAAGATGGTAAAACACTTATTTCGTTTCCACAGACAAGTAGTCTTAAAGAATACAAAATTGCTGATACAATAACCACTGTACGAGGATATGCATTTTATTCTTTGGATTCTTTAAAAAAAGTTACCGGAGGTAATGGCATAGTGCGTTTAGGATATGTAATTAGTGGTGACAAGCTAACATCATTTCATGTGGCGAAAAGCGTTACTACAATGAGTACAACAGCGTTTATGTATTGTGGTGCGGAAAATTTTTTGCCAGATATTGACAGCGACAATCCATATTTTAAAATGGATGGAAATGCCCTATATAAAAATAAAAAGAAAACGTTAGAGGATGGAACAATAATATCTGGTGTTATTTTGTGCCGTTTCTTTAAAAAAGGAAGGCCAACATCATTTGTGCTTCCATCCAATGTGATCGAAATAGGTTCGTATGCCTTTTATTCTAATTCATATTTACTATCTATCGATTTTCAAAACTGTACCTATTTGGAATCAGCTGACGTTTCAGGAACAGCATTTCATACTACATCGGGAAGCCTTGCTTTTCTAAATGCTGAAGACATATTTGTGAACATAGGTGGTGTATTGTACACGGCAGACACAACATCCATGATTATTTATGGAACTGGCGTCACATTATCAGATTATATAATGCCCAAGCAAACCAAATCTATTCCCGTAGGAGCTATTAAAAAGAATGCCCATGTAACAACATTTGCGATAAACAAGGCATTAGAGAATACCACTGACTATCCTACCAATACGGAATATTGGGATAATATGGAAGTTTTGGAACGCTATTCTGTTGAAACTGGAAACAACACCTTTTCTGCTGATACGGCCGGTGTACTTTACAATCCTGGCAAAACAACACTTATATCATATCCTCGAGGAAACACTCGTTTGTATTATAAAGTAGACGATAAGACAAATCAATTAAACGTTAGAGCTTTCTATAGGAATCGGTTCTTAAAGGTTCTTGATTTGGGCGATAACATAACATCGGTTGTGAACGGAAATAACAATACTCTGGCTCTTATGGATAGTTTAAAAGCCATCAGACTGGGAACACTGGTGCCTCCAAAGGTTGTAAGCGCAACATTTACGAATACTAGTAGTTTCTCGAGTTACAATGCTTACCTGTTTGTCCCGAAAGGCACAAACGAGGAAGGTCTTAGTGGTGATCAAATCTATCACAAAACGGCCATTTGGAATAAATTCTATCATATAGTCGACACAAGTGAGTTTGATGAATATATCCGCACCCAAATTGATATACAGTATGAGATTTGCCATATGAAGCAAAACATTTTAGACGATGAATATACATTGGCAGAGAGTACGATTGTAAAAAATGGAAAGTTGTTCAGCACAACTGCCGTAGAGCCAAATAATTATGATGGTTTTACCGTGCAGCAATACAATCAGATAACGCTGATTAACAACGGCATGAAATTAGTAATAAAGTATAATCGAAACCCATATACGCTAACATGGAAGAATGGTGAAGAGACAATTAGCGAGAAAACATACAAATACGGTTCAAACTTTACGAATGACATTCCGTCAGCCCCTGCTGCCCCTGCAGGCAAGCACTTCTTGGGTTGGAACACAAACCCTGCTGCCACAGTCGCTTTCACATTTAATGGTACAGAAACCGTTGGCGCTGAAGACAGAACTTATTACGCCATTTTTGCCGACAATGCCCCCAGAGCATATCAGGTAAATCACTACCAGCAAAACGATGATGGTTCTTGGCCTACCGAACCAACTGAAACCGTAACTGGCGAGGCCCCGTTCGGTTCTTTAGTCCCGGCTGTGGCAAAAGAGTACACCGGATTTACCGCGCAAGGTTTTGATTCGGAAACAATTGCCGAGAATGGAGGCCCAACAGTTGTCAATATTAAATATGACCGCCATCAACATACAGTTAATTGGATGGCAAATGGGGAACTGTTTGGCGGTAACAATTTCAATGGATCATTCTATTATGGGTCAGCCTTGCAAGTACCCAATTCCGAGCCAGATGCACCAACGGCTACTTACCATTTCTTAGGTTGGAACACCGATGCATCGGCTAAAATAGCATTATCGTTTGGCGGAGAAACCGTTCCTGATGACGATATTACCTATTATGCCATTTTTGTACTTAACGACGAAGCAACTTACACAATAAAGCATTACCAGCAAGGTCTTGATGGAAATTATGATTACGACCATCCAGATTATACAAGCACTGGTTCTGGAACTATAGGATCAACCACCGATGCTTCAGCAATGCAAATTACAGGGTTCACAGCAAAAACCATCACTAACTCAGTAATTGCTGCCGGCAATACAACCGTGATAGTGATTGAATATGAGCGCAACAAATATGCCGTTGCTTGGATGGTTGGAAACAACGCTTTTGGAGGGACCAGCGTGAACAACGAATTCTATTATGGCAGTAAATTACAAGTACCTAATGGCGAACCTTCAGCCGAACCAGGCAAACGGTTTGTCGGTTGGAACACTGATGCATCAGCTCCTGGCGGTATTATTTTCAGCGGCAACGAAACAGTGAGTGGCGCAACTACTTACCATGCCATATTTGTTACCAACAATAGTAAAAGCTACACAGTGGAGCATTGGCAGGAAAATGCTGACGATAACGATTACACACTCGTTGACACCGATAGTGGTGAGGGCATTATTGGCTTGGAAACTGAGGCTTCGGCTAATACATATCCTGGATTTAAGGAAGGCACATTTGTCCAAGTTACTATCGAAGAAAATACACCGACAGTTGTAAGAATAGAGTATAAACGCAAAACACATAAACTTGAATGGGATGGCAACGGAGGCACCCTAAGCGGTAACTATACAAGCGGACTTGAAATCAAATATGGTGCCACTATAGTTCCTCCGACTGCAAGCCGCAATGGCTACACATATGGTTGGTCTACCGCTGCTAACGGACAATCCGGTGAAGCCGCCGCAACGATGCCTGATAATGACCTTAAATATTATGCCATTTGGACACCGATTAAATATACTGCAAATTGGTATTACAATAATGGTACAAACGATGTATTTACACATTTCGACTTTGATTTCGATGCACCAATAACTCCACCTGACGGTATTCCTCAACCAGTTGAATATGACGGACACCACGACTTTGCGGGATGGTCAACGTCGGGAACCGGTCCAGTTATCGAAAATGGTAATTATGGCAAGATGACAACTGCAGGAGCTAAATTCTACGCTATTTGGCAGTTGCATTCAAATCAACTTGTATGGGATGCCAACGGCGGAACTATCGCTGTGCCTGGCACAAACGGACTCGTCGAATACGGTGCCACAATTCAAAGACCATCAGACCCCACATTCGAAGGTCACACATTTAAAGGCTGGGGTACAACTGCTAATGCAACTACATGGCTCAATGATGATGAAATCGCAACCACTATGCCTGACAATCCCATAACCTATTATGCTGTTTGGGAAACTCATCGTCACACAATTACCTGGAATGCCAACGGCGGTGATGAATTGTCTGGCGACTACACAAAAGGCGAGTTCGATTATGGAACACCAATCATCGCTCCTGAAACAGAAAGCATGTCGCGCAAAGGCTATGATTTCGATGGTTGGGGAGAAACCGCTGATGCCACATCAGTAGTACCTGTAGAACAGACATTGCCCGATAGAGATTTGCAATACTTTGCTATTTGGAAAGTTCACAAACACAATTTGACATGGAATCCTAATGGCGGACACTTTGTAGATCCCGACCCAAGTGGTTTGGTTGCTTACGGAACAACTATTACCCGACCCACTGTTGATAGAGGAGACGAATGGACTTGTGCCGGTTGGGGCTTATCAGAAGATTCAGAAGAAACAATAACGCCTGAATCGGAGATGCCTGACCACGACTTGACCTATTACGCCATTTGGATACCAGCAAGCGGCAACCAGGTGAAATGGAAACTTAATGATGGTACAGACCATAACTATACAGTAACCATTGTTGCTGACGATGAAATAATTACTCCGCCGGCCAATAACCCAGAGTATCTCCACCACGATTTCATTGGTTGGGCTAATCAAGCTGGCCAAATGGTAGAAGGCGATGAGTTTGGAACATGGAGTGAAAACAACAGAAAATTCTATGCACAATGGCAAAACAGCCACTATACATTGACTTGGGATGCTAACGAAGGTCAATTTAGTGATGGTTCTATCATTCAGAACGAATTAGAGTACGATGAAATTATTATTGTACCTGATGATCCGGAACGTTTTGGCTACACATTCGAAGGTTGGGCCTTAACTGCTGATGCCATTTCATTAGATGTTACAACACCAAATGCCACTATGCCAGACAAGTCATTGACCTACTATGCCGTTTGGAAACCAAACACATACAATGTTTTGTGGTTGCAATTCAACAATGGTGCGTATGATATCTTCAGCAAAACAGAAGTTGACTTCAATGCTGATATTGTACCGCCAATATCGAATCCTATACGTTCACATTATCAATTTATGGGATGGTCAGCAACCTCCGATGGCAAGGTGGTTGAAGATTTTGGCACACTGCAAACCGAGGGAGCAAAATATTATGCACAATGGCAATTGTGCACATATACACTTGCTTGGGATGCCAACGGCGGCACATTGAGCGGTGACTACACAGAAGGATCTGTTGGATATGGAACAACAATTGTCGCTCCAACTGCATCAAAAGAAAACAGCATTTTTGCGGGTTGGGCCACTCCCGCCAACCCTGATTTGGTAGTTAGTGTAACCACTATGCCAGATAGTAACGTAACTTATTTGGCTACTTGGTTAACAATGGGAACAAGCATAGTTGAATGGAAACTCAATGACGGCACTGATCAAAACTTCTTTGCTGAAAATGTTGAAGCAGGCGCTACCATTGTTCCCCCAACTGAAAGTCCTAAACGTGTTCACTATACGTTTCTTGGATGGTCGGATGAAGAAGATGGTTCGGTATTAGTCGATTTTGGTACAATGCCAGAAGAAGGAAACAAGACGTTCTATGCACAATGGCAACCTAACAAGTATTTGCTCACATGGAACGCCAATGGCGGTAATTTCGACGGTGAAAACCAAATTAGCAGACAAATTGAATATGGTGCAGCAATTGTGCCACCAACATCTAACCCGACTCGTACAGACAACATATTTGTAGGTTGGGCTTTGTCACCAACAGCAACAAACACTGTTACAGTAGCTGCCACTATGCCTGATGCCGCTCTTACATATTACGCAGTTTGGGCTGATGCCGTAAACGTTGTGTTATGGAAAATCAACGATGGTACAGATGACAATTATATGGCAACTAATGTTGAATCAGGTAACCCGATTATTGCACCAGAAATCAACCCAGAACGTGCTCATTACCAATTTACAGGTTGGTCAAATGAAGTCAATGGTGATGTACTGACAGATTTTGGCACAATGGATAATGGCAATAAAGTATTCTACGCTCAATGGCAGCTTAACAAGTATTTGCTCACATGGAACGCCAATGGCGGTAATTTCGACGGTGAGAATCAAATTAGCAGACAAATTGAGTATGGTGCAGAAATCGTTCCACCGACTGCCACGCGTGACAATTGCCAGTTTATGGGTTGGGCACTGGCCGATGATGCAACACAACCTTTAAGCGAGATTGCCAGCACAATGCCTGACAATGATATCACCTACTATGCTGTTTGGAAAATCACCAATAAATCAGTAAAATGGATGTTCAGCGCCGACAGCATCTACCAATCAACTTTGGTCAATATTGGCGAAGCAATTACGGCACCTGCCGAGAACCCTGTCCGCCGCAACTATACATTCACTGGTTGGGCAGCTGACATCAATGCAGGCAGTGTTATTGGCGATTTTGGTGTAATGCCGGAAACCGACACTGCGTTCTATGCCGTTTGGGAAGCCGTTTTGTTTGATGCACTTTGGGCAGTGAACGATGGCACACAGGCCGTATTTGCCACTACGCAGGCAAGCGTCAGCACCACGCTGGTTGCACCAGACAGCATTCCGTCGCGTACAAACTACACCTTCAAAGGTTGGTCAGAAACTGCTGACGGTGCGCCGTTGAGCAGCATGGTTGAAATGCCTGAAGGCGGCATCACTCTTTACGCTGTTTGGGCACCGAATGAGTTCACAGCCATCTGGAAGATGAACGACGGCACCGATAACAACTACGAAACCGTGAAAGTTGAGATGGGTCAGGCGATTACGGCACCGACCAAGAACCCGATTCGTCAATACTACAACTTTGTTGGATGGTCGAAGACCGCACAAGGCGCTATAACAACTGATTATGGCACAATGACCGCCGATGGCGCAGAGTTCTTCGCCATTTGGGATGCCATTGTCGAATTCACCGCACCCGAGTCGTTTGTCACTTGCGAGCGTGAGCAGAAAATCGAGCTCAGTGGTTTGAGCAACAATGAGATAAAATTCAGTTGGAACGTCAATGGTAAGGTTGATGCAACTCAAACTGGCGCAACCTTCGACATCCCTGATGACGCCGCATTCAGCGGAACAATCACCGTCACAGGTTCGTTCGGCGGCAAAGAAGTTGCCAAATCGATAACCTACCAACGCAAGAAGCTGATGACAAGATCGTTGTGGGATGATGTGATTACTG
Source organism: Salinivirgaceae bacterium (assembly GCA_017557785.1). Lineage (GTDB taxonomy): Bacteria > Bacteroidota > Bacteroidia > Bacteroidales > SZUA-534 > RUG13583. The sequence continues at coordinate 287 of JAFYYA010000097.1, read as the reverse complement.
TAGTCAATTTCGACAGTGTTCAGTTCACAGCCTTCCGTTGGTATCACAACGGCGAGCTGGTCGATACTACTGAGTTCTACAACGAAGTGGGCGGTCTTACAGGCAAATACTACTTGATTGCCACTACCGAGAACGGCACGGAAGTCTGCTCGTGCGAGAGCGACTTTGGCGCCGCACCGGAAGCCACAATGGCCGTCTATCCAAATCCGACTGTCGACAACATCACCGTTGCGGGCAGCCTGATTGAGACCGGCGCCACAATAAGCGTCATCGACGGCAACGGCAAG
>JAFYYA010000096.1 GCA_017557785.1 Salinivirgaceae bacterium | reverse complement strand
TTGAAGACTGCCGACGCTGGTTACCTGACCCGTCGTCTTGTCGATGTGTCGAACGATGTGATTATCACAGAGGAAGACTGCGGCACACTGCGTGGTTTGGTTGCAACAGCACTGAAGAAAAACGAAGACATAGTTGAATCGCTGTACGACAGAATCTTAGGCCGTACATCGGTACACGATATTTATCACCCGATTACAGGCGAGCTGATTATCAAGGCAGGTGAGGAGTTCACTGAGGATATTGCCAAGATTATCGAGGATTCGCCAATTGAGCAAGTTGAGATGCGTTCAGTTTTGACCTGCGAGTCGAAGAACGGTGTCTGCGCTAAATGCTACGGACGTAACCTGTCGAACAGCCGAATGGTTCAGATTGGTGAGGCTGTGGGCGTTATCGCTGCTCAGTCAATCGGTGAGCCTGGTACTCAGTTGACACTGCGTACATTCCACGTGGGTGGTACTGCAGGCAACATCGCTTCTGACTCAAGCTTGACCGCAAGTTATGATGGTCGCGTTGAGTTTGAGGAACTTCGCTCAATCGCTTACAAAGACGAGAACGCCGGCGACATCGAAATCGTTGTTGGCCGTCTGGCTGAAATGAAGTTGGTTGACGTCAACACTGGTCTTGTAATTTCAAATCACGCAATACCTTACGGTTCGAAACTGTTCGTGAAGAACGGCACCGAAGTTAAGAAGGGCACACTGATTTGCGAGTGGGACGCTTACAACGCAGTCATCATTTCGGAAGTTGGTGGTAAGGCAGAGTTCGTCAACCTTGAGGAGGGCGTTACCTACCGTGAGGAGTCTGACGAGGCTACAGGCTTTGCAGAGAAAGTGGTTATCGAGACTCGTGATAAGACAAAGAACCCGGCCATCTCTATCAAGAACGCGGCTGGCGAAGAGATAAAATCGTACAACATCCCTGTAGGCGCTCACATTGTGATTGCTGAAAACGAGGATATCAAACAAGGACAGGTTATCGTTAAGATTCCGCGCGCCGTTGGTAAAGCGGGCGATATCACTGGTGGTCTGCCACGTGTTACAGAGTTGTTCGAGGCACGTAACCCGTCGAACCCGGCAGTGGTTGCCGAAATCGATGGCGAGGTGACCTACGGCAAAATCAAACGTGGTAACCGCGAGATTATCATCACATCGCGCTCTGGCGAGCAGGCTAAATACCTTGTTCCACTGTCGAAGCAGATTCTGGTTCAGGAGAACGATTACGTCCGCGCAGGCATTCCGTTGTCTGACGGCGCCATCACCCCGCAGGACATCCTTTCGATTATGGGTCCGACCAAAGTTCAGGAGTACATCGTTAACGAGGTTCAGGAGGTTTACCGTCTGCAAGGTGTGAAAATCAACGACAAGCACTTTGAGGTGATTGTCCGCCAAATGATGCGCAAGGTTGAAATCATCGATCCAGGTGACACCAAATTCCTTGAGAAACAGTTGGTTGACAAGAACGACTTTATGGAGGAGAACGACTGGATTTGGGACAAGAAAGTTGTTACCGACGCCGGCGACTCAGAGACACTGAAACCTGGTCAGATTGTGACAAGCCGCAAACTGCGCGACGAGAACTCAATCTTGAAACGTAAGGACTTGCGTCTGGTTGAGGCCCGCGACACCGTTCCGGCAACATCGAACCAGGTGCTGCAGGGTATCACCCGCGCCGCATTGCAGACCAAGAGTTTCATTTCTGCTGCATCGTTCCAGGAGACAACCAAAGTGCTCAACGAGGCTGCCATCTGCGCCAAATCAGACCCGATGGAGGGCTTGAAGGAGAACGTTATCGTTGGTCACCTGATTCCTGCAGGTACAGGCACCCGCTTGTTCTCTGACCTGATTGTGGGTTCGAAAGAGGAGTATGACGCTCTGACTCACAGACGCGACAGCATCGACGACGATGACTACACTGTTGACCAGGAGATTATGGAAATGACTTCGGAAACTGGCTCTGATGTTGAAGACGGAGAATAATCTTCAAGATATTCAATGAAAAAAGGCTGCCCGACAGGGTGGCCTTTTTTGTTGGATAATCGGATGGAGGTTAATTGTTTTTGTTACTTTTGGAAAAAATATCCGACTATGAGCGAACAACAACAGCAAAACAAACAGTTGAACATTGAACTGACCGACGATGTGGCACAGGGCATCTATTCGAATTTGGCAATCATCACACACTCAACTTCAGAGTTTGTGCTTGATTTTGCGCGCGTTATGCCCGGCGTTCCAAAGGCCGGCGTGAAATCGCGCATCATTCTGACACCCGAGCACGCAAAACGCCTGCTTTTTGCCTTGCAGGACAACATTTCGAAGTACGAGGCATCGTTCGGCAAGATAAATCTGGCTGATGGCCCCGCCGGCCGCTTCCCAATGGGCGGCTTCGGCACACCAACGGCGAAAGCGTGAAAACTATTAGTTTGAGCAAAATAAAAGGCTGTAACCACTTCGGTTACAGCCTTTTTTGCGAGTGAGTATTCAGGTTTAGTATACCACAATAACCAGATATTTCGAGCTTCCCCAGAACTTGTAGTAGTTGTTAACCACAAGACTGTCAACAGGTTTCTGCCCGTAGATGGTGTACGAGTCGAGCGGATGGGCGGTCACCACTTTAGCTTTTTTTGCACCATTCAGGTTGAACGAAGTCTGCTCGCGGATGTCGATGCGGGTGAAAACGCTGTTGTCGAAGTCTTTACGCGCCTTTTTGCTGCCAACGGCAAAGTTGCCTTTCTTGTCGAGCACGCCCATATCCTTCAGTTCCTTTTCAGAGCCGATGACGTAGAAAGCTGTGTTCAGAGCTTCGTCCTGGCCTTCGATGGTGGCGTTTTTCAAGGCATCTTCGTTGCGGAGCGAGTCGATTGACGCATTCAGATTCTCAACCAGACTTGTAAGGCCTTCAATCTTCAGGTTCGATGACTCAAGTTCTTGCGTAAGTCGCATAATTTCAGCATCTTTTTCTTGTATTTTCGATTCAAGTGATGCAATCATCTGTTGCATCTCTTTGTTTTTCACATTGGCCTTACGGAGTTTGTCTTGCAGGTCGGAAATCTTCTCGCGGTTGTCGAGCATCATTTTGTAAATCAGCTGTATATCGTTATTGATTTGCTCTTCGCGCGATTGAGCCTGCTCACTGCCCTTCAAATTCATAGCGATGATATTCTCACGCTCTTTGATTGCCTGCAAATTGTCTTCAATACTGCTGAACGCGCCCATAACAGCGTACATTGCCGAATCCTTGCGTACAACAAGTTGTTGCAGACTGTCGTTGCTTGTCATCAGTTCCTGCCGCGACGGACCCTGCATACATTGTGTGAACATCAGTGTGCTGATGCCACAAGCCAAAATCAAAATACCTTTTTTCATCTTATATCAATTTTTAGTTTGTTAAATGATGCGGATTAATGTCCGCACTGATTCATAAACGCTGTAAATACACCGATATTGCTATTTTTGCCAAATAAAGTGAAGCGGAAATTCTTTACACAAAACAATGATATGGAAGCGCTTTTTGGAAAAACTTTCGATGAACTAAAGCTGATTGTCAGCGAATTGGGTTTGCCATCATTCACGGCCAAGCAGATTGCCGACTGGCTCTACCGGAAGGAAGTGCGGTCGATTGACGAGTTCTCGAACCTGTCGAAGGTGGCTAGGCAGAAGTTGCAGGAGCGGTACGTTTTCGGCTTGACCGCGCCAATAAAAATGCAGCAGAGCGTCGACGGCACCCGTAAGTATCTGTTCCCTATTGGCGAGTCGAATTTTATTGAGACGGCGATGATTCCCGACGACGACCGCGTGACGGTTTGCGTGTCGTCGCAGGTTGGGTGCAAAATGAACTGCCGCTTCTGTATGACCGGCAAACAAGGTTTCCAAGCCAATCTTTCGGCAACCGAAATCCTTAACCAACTGCGTAGTATTGAAGAGTTTAGTCGCATTACCAACATTGTGTTTATGGGTATGGGCGAGCCGATGGACAATCTCGACAATGTGATGCACGCCCTTGAGATTCTGACCGCCGACTGGGGCTATGCGATGAGCCCGAAGCGCATCACTGTTTCCACCGTCGGCATTGTGCCCGGAATGAAGGAATTTCTGGCCAATAGCAAATGCCATCTGGCTGTGAGTCTGCACAATCCGCTGCCCGATCAGCGTGCCGAGATGATGCCTGTTCAGAAAAAATATCCCCTTCAGGAAGTGATTGATACTATCCGTCGCCACGATTTCGGCTTGCAGCGGCGTGTCTCGTTCGAGTACATAATGTTTGCCGGTTTGAACGATACGCCGCGCCACGTTTCGGCGCTGGCAAATTTGCTAAAAGGCATCGACTGCCGCGTCAACCTGATACGCTTTCACTCAATCCCCGCCAGTCCGTTCCAAGGCAGTGGAGAAGATGCTATTCAGACCTTTAAAGACGCTCTCAACGCGCGCGGCGTACTGACAACCGTCCGGGCATCGCGTGGCGAGGACATTCAGGCGGCGTGCGGTCTGCTATCGACAAAAGAGTTGGTGAAGCAAAAAACAGTATAGCTTATATGCATTGTTAGTCAACTGAAAAAACTATTTTTGGCGTATAAATTTTTGATAATTATGAAATCAATGCTTTTTATGAACTTGGGAGTTACCGAAATTGTCATTATTGCCTTGGTTGTGCTGCTGCTGTTCGGTGGCAAGAAAATTCCCGAGTTGATGCGTGGATTGGGCAAGGGCGTCCGCAGTTTCAAGGACGGAATGAACGACAAAGCCGACGGTGAGCCAAAGAATCAGACCGATGGCGCAGAAGACGGCAAATAGCGATCAACTCACCTTTTGGGATCATCTCGACCAATTGCGCGGCAGCATTATCCGCATTATAGCGGTTGTAATGGTGCTGGGCTTTGCTGCATTTTTCTTGAAAGAACAGCTGTTTACGGTGCTGCTTGCGCCGAAACATCATGATTTCATAACCTATCGGCTGTTCGAGCGCATAACGGGCGCTAGTGTCGGTGAGTTTTCAATAAGCTTGATAAACACCGGTTTGGCGCAGCAGTTTATGATTCATCTGAAGGCGGCCTTTGCCGTTGGATTCCTGGTGGCGTCGCCTTACATTCTGCATGTGATTTATAGTTTTGTGTCGCCGGCGCTCTACCGCAGTGAACGGAGCGTGGCAGTGAGACTTGTGGGTGGTGGCTATGTGATGTTCATGTTGGGTGTGGCATTAAGCTATTTTGTTATTTTCCCACTTACTTTCAGATTTTTAGGCACATATCAGGTGAGTGGCGATGTGCCGAATCTCATCACGCTCGAATCGTATATGTCAACCATGTTTTTGCTTTGTCTTGTCATGGGCGTGATGTTTGAGTTGCCGGTTGCTTCGTGGGTGCTTGCGCGTATGGGCTTTGTCGGGGTGGATTTTATGCGCCGCTACCGCCGCCATGCGATTGTCGCCATACTGGTTGTTGCCGCCGTGATAACGCCAACAGCCGATGCCTTCACACTCTACGTGGTGTCGCTGCCCATCTACCTGCTCTATGAGTTTGGCATTTTGCTGGCGGTCAGAGCCGAAAAGAAACGATTGAAAACCGAATAAAATAAAGATGATTATGTTACAGATTGGAACCAAAGCCCCCAATTTCGATGGTGTCGATGAGAATGGTAAAACTGTGAATTTGAGCGATTTTGCCGGCCGCAAACTTGTGCTCTATTTCTATCCGAAAGACAGCACCCCCGGTTGCACAGCCGAGGCTTGCGATTTGCGCGACAACTACAAACGGTTTTTGTCGCTTGGCTATGAGGTTCTTGGCGTTAGCAAGGATTCAGCGGCTTCGCATCAGAAGTTCATCGCCAAATATGAATTGCCGTTCCATCTTATTTCCGATCCCGATTGCACAATTCTGAAGGCATACGAGGCGTGGGGAGTAAAAAAAATGTATGGCAAGGAGACTGTCGGCACCATTCGCACCACTTATGTGATTGACGAGAAGGGTGTTATCATCGATGCCATTGGCAAAGTTGACACTAAAAATCATACTGCCCAATTGCTTGGCAAGTGATTTCTGTAATGTTTGTCGTTGGCACGCCATTTGCTATGAGCCGCCGCGTCAAACATTAATTTTTTTAAAAATGAGATTTAAAAACAGCAGATTTAAGAGAAAAATGGTCTGTTTCTCGAAGTGGACGCGCAAGAAATATGCGGCGTTCAACAGTTTAGGCAAGGTTATCAAGATTTGTGTCATTGTCGACACAATGACAATTATTGCCACTCAGGCCAAAAGTGCGACTATGGTCGAATCAGAGCAAATTGTTGACAGTGTGATGATTGACGAGGTTTCTGTATCATCCGACAGAGTCTCGAGTTCATTTTCACAACTGATTGTACCCGTAGCCATTGTCAAATCCGATGATTTTGCGGCCACCCCGCAGCAGAATCTTATTGACGCGCTTGAATATACAGCGCAAATCGACATCCGTCAGCGAGGACTTTTAGGCGTTCAGTCCGACCTGTCGATCAGAGGAGGAACCCCCGACCAAAACGCCATCATTCTCAACAAAATAAATATAACCGACCCGCAAACAGGGCATAATAATTTCACGCTTCCCATCGATATTGATAATGTGGAGCGGGTCGAGATAATTGTAGGGCAGACCGGTCGTGCAAGCGGCGTTGCGGCGTTGAGCGGCGCTTTGTGCTTCTTCACACCTGTCGATTCCATCGACCGATACAGAGTGACTGTGATGAACGGCGCTCACGGACTTTACAAAATATCCGCAACAGCTTCAGTGGGCAGCGGAAAACTCAACAATTTTGCAGCCGCATCGGTTTCGCATTCCGACGGCTACATCACCAATACTGATTTCGACATTCACAACCTTTTCTATCGCGGAGTCTTGGCGATTGGAAAGTCAAATATAAACGCGCAGGTTGGCTACACCGAAAAGCATTTTGGCAGTAACGGCTTCTATTCGTTGTCATATCCCGAACAGTATGAGGAGAATGAGTCGTGGCTGGCTAGTGTCGGCACCGACATCGATTTGGGTGTCGATGTGTCGGTGAATGCCTATTGGCGGCGTATGAACGATTACTACGTGATGGAGCGCACCAATCCGGCTTTTTATCAGAATCATCATCAGACCGATGTTTGGGGCGGCAATATTCAAGTGTCGGCTGTAACGCGCTTTGGTACAACATCTTTCGGGCTCGAAAATCGATTTGAGAAGATACGAAGCAATCGGCTCGGGCACGCAACGGGCAGCACGGAGAAGGTGCACGGCTACGATTCGGTTTTCTATGATCATTTTTTCGATCGCGACTATACAACAGCGTCAGTCAATCACAAGATTGTGGGGGAGAGGATGGCCGTGTCGGGGGGCTGCATGGTTATGCTTTCCGATGGTCTGCGCGCCTACCCCGGGATTGACATTACATATATGATTACCAACGGAATAAACTTGTTTGCGTCGGTCAATACGGGTTTTAGAATGCCCACTTTCACCGATTTGTTCTACAAGAGTTCGAAAAATGTTGGCAATGAAGATCTTAAGGTTGAGGAAGTGACCACATACGAGCTTGGAACCGGTATCGGGCGCAGGCTTTTCAATGCCCGTGCGGCCGCCTATTTCAAAAGAGGCCGGAACATTATCGATTGGGCACGTCTGTCGGACGAGGAATTGTATGTGGCACAGAATGTTACCGAGGTGAACACCATCGGGCAGGAGTTCAGCCTGACGGTTCGCACAGCATCGTTCTTTCATCAGAAATACTTTGTTTTGAAGCAGTTGGAGTGTGCTTATAGTCATATCGGCATTCAGAAATCGACGGGTGATTATGAATCGCTTTACGCGCTCGATCATCTGCGCCACAAACTGACGGCATCGGTAACCGCAAGCTCGTTCGGGAAACTCGAAGCCAACGTTCGGCTTGTCTATCAGCACCGCAATGGCAGTTACGATGTTGTCAATCTTGAAACGAAACGTGTTGAGAGTCAGTTTTATAATGGCTTTGTAACGGTCGATGCAGGCCTGTCGTTGCACAATAAATATACAACGCAGTTTGTCGAAATGACCAATATAGGCAATGCCAAATCGTTCGATTTCAGCGGCTTACAATTGCCTGGACGATGGCTGAAAATAGGAGTGAAGGTTGATTTGAGTGTGAAATGACTTACAGAATTTAAAAACATCGCAACTCTCAACGATAAATAGTATTTTCGCACAGTTTAAAAAACATTGAAATGGCAGGATATTTATGCAGCGACAACCGCAAGGTGACTACTCTGCGGCTGATTGAAATGAAAAAGCAGGGCGAGAAGATTTCGATGCTTACCGCCTACGATTATACCACCGCAAAAATTTTCGATGGCGCCGGAATTGATGTTATCCTGGTTGGCGACAGCGCGTCGAACGTAATGTTGGGCAACGAAACCACAGTGCCGATGACGCTCGACAAGATGATTGTCTTTGCAGGTGCGGTGGCCAAAGCCGTCAAACGCGCGCTGGTGGTTGTCGATATGCCGTTCGGAACCTATCAGGTTGACCCCACATCGGCTGTGCAGAACGCCATCCGCATAATGCAGGAGACGGGCGCCGACTCAATCAAACTTGAGGGCGGTTTGGAGGTTATCCCGATGGTGAAAAAGATTATAGACGCCGGAATTCCCGTGATGGGTCATCTGGGACTTACACCGCAGAGTATCAATGCTTTCGGTACTTATGCTGTGCGCGCGAAAGATGAGGCTGAAGCCGAAAAACTTATCAGTGACGCGCATCTGCTTGAGGAGGCTGGCTGCTTTGCCATTGTGCTCGAGAAGATTCCCGCCAAATTGGCTGCCCGTGTGGCTTCGGAGCTGAAAATACCGGTAATCGGCATTGGTGCCGGCGGTCAGGTTGACGGTCAGGTGTTGGTTTATGCCGATATGCTTGGCCTGACACAAGGTTTCAGCCCGCGTTTCCTTCGCCGTTATGCCGATTTGAACACAGTCATCACCGATGCTGTGGGTCAATATATTACTGATGTCAAACAGGGCGATTTCCCTAATGAAAACGAGCAATATTGATATGGAAAACAACCGCCCGCTCATTCTTATAACCAACGACGATGGTTATTCGTCGAAAGGCATCACCGAACTTATTGCAATGGCGCAACGCATTGGCGATGTGGTTGTTGTGGCACCCGACACCGCACAATCGGGAATGTCGCACGCCATAACCTTCAGCAGTTATGTGCGCGTGAAAACCATTAAAGAAGAGCCGCAATTGAAGGTTTACGCCGTCACCGGAACGCCGGTGGATTGCGTTAAGATGGCCGTCAACCGCTTGCTCGACCGCCAACCCGACCTTCTTCTGTCGGGAATCAACCACGGCACCAACTCAACCGTATGTACCATCTATTCAGGTACTTTGGGCGCGGCCACTGAGGGTGCTATGAGCGGCATTCCGTCGGTTGGTGTGTCGTTGTGCAGTTTCGATGCCGACGCTGATTTTTCAGTTGTTGTAAAATACACAGAGCCAATACTTAAACGGCTTTTAACAACCAACAACGACAAGAATCTCTGCTTGAATATCAACTTCCCCGATGTGCGTGAGGCTGATTTCCGTGGAATGAAACTCTGCCGTCAGGCCAACGGCGTGTGGAAGGAGCGTTTCATTGAATACAGAGACCCGTGGGACAGACCATTTTATTGGTTGTCAGGCGATTTGATCAATTACGAGCCCGAAGCCACCGACACCGACGAGTGGGCGTTGGCGCACGGCTACGCTTCGATTGTGCCAATCAATCTTGACTCGACCGATTACACGCGTCTCAAACAAATCGACTATCTGCTATGAAAGTGACTGATAAACCGATAGTTGGCATATTGATTGGTGCCATTCTGCCCATCATCTGCCTGGCGATTTTTCTGCCATTGGTGGCTTACGGCAAAGGGTATGATTCAGTAGGCGAATGTATCAGCCATTTTCAGCGGTTTGGAGTGCTTTATAAGATTGTGAGTCTGAGTCTTATGCCCAACGCTGGACTCTTTTTCTGGTGGACTCGCCAAAACCGTTTGAGCCTTGCTCGCGGTGTGCTTGCAATGTGCCTGCTTTACGGCGTTGCCATTTTGGCGATATATTTTGTTTAATGGTGAGTGGTAAGAGTTTAGTGTTGAGAGGTTTAGTTTAAAGTTTGACGGGTTTAACAAGTTTAGATCACAAGTGTCGTAATTCATAATTCGTAATTCATAAGTATCAATGCGTTATTACCTGATAGCTGGCGAAGCGAGTGGCGACCTTCACGGGTCGAATCTGGTGCGGGAACTCAAACTGCAGGATCCCGATGCGCAGTTCCGCTTTTTCGGTGGCGATTTGATGGCCGCTCAAGCCGGAGTGCCGCCCGTGCTGCACTATCGCGAAATGGCTTTTATGGGTTTTATCAAGGTGATGATGAACCTGCGTGCTATCAGTCGGAATATGGAAAAATGCAAGGCCGATATTGTTGATTTTAAGCCCGATGTGGTTATTTTGATTGATTTTGCAGGGTTCAATCTGCGCATTGCAGAATTTGCAAAAAGCATTGGTCTGAAGATTGTTTTCTACATCTCACCGAAGATTTGGGCGTGGAAGACAAGCCGCATCAAAAAAATTAAGAAGTACATCGATAAGATGCTGACAATCTTGCCGTTCGAGACGGAATTTTATGCGGGTTTCAACTATCCGGTGGAGTATGTCGGCAACCCGCTTTTGGATGCCATTGAGGAATTCAAGGCCAACGACCATCAGACCGAAGCCGATTTTCGCAAGTCTAACAGTTTGACTGATAAACCGATAATCGGCCTTTTGGCTGGCAGCCGCAAGCAGGAACTCGACCTGATGCTGCCCGTGATGATTGAAGTCAGCCGTCAATTCCCCGAATATCAGTTTGTTATTTCGGGTGCGCCGGGACTCGACAGAAGTTATTACACCAAAGTGGCCGGTGCCGACTGCAATCTGCCAATAATCTTCGGTCAGACATATAATCTGCTAAAATTCAGTCGTGCGGCATTGGTAACGTCAGGCACCGCAACACTCGAAACAGCGCTGTTTGGCGTGCCCGAAGCGGTTTTGTACCGCATTATGGCACCGAATTTTCTCTATCGCATCGGTCGCAAAATACTAAAAGCCAAATGGATATCGCTTGCCAACTTGATTATGGGGCGCGAGATTATCCGCGAACTGGTGCAGATGGACTGCAACCCGAAAACTGTTGCTGCCGAGTTGCGCAAAATACTTGATGATGAGCAATATGACGCTGAATTTCAGCGCAATTACGCCGAACTTATGCAGCGTATGGGCAGTGCTGGTGCGTCGCAGCGTGCGGCAAAAGCGGTTATTAGTTTTTTGAAGTGAAAACAGTTGTAAAAACATCAGTTTTTCCCGCAGCAAAAGAGGAAGTTTTCGCAAAACTGAAAACGTTAAAACTTCTTCAACAAATTGCGTGGCCGTATGCCACATTCACACCTGTTGGTAATGAAATATCTACTTGGGAACCAAATAGTTGCTCATCGTATAAATTTAAATTGTTTGGATTGATTCCTTTCGGGACGCATACAATAAATGTAATTTCGTTCGACCTTGAAAATGGAATATACACCCAAGAAGGCAACAAACACGTTCCTGTGTGGAATCATCGCATAACGCTCGTAGATATGCCTGATAATCAATGTGTTTATTCTGATATTGTGGAAATTGATGCAGGTTGGAAAACGCCATTTGTTTTTTTATGGGCAAAATGTTTCTATGCGCATAGACAACGTAAATGGCTGAAAATCTTATCTGTATCATAATTAATCTGTGTAATCCATTGAATCTGTGAAATCTGTGTTCTAACTACGGAATGCGTAAAGCAAGTAAGATAAATTGTTACATTTGGCGTTGCGCTCATCGCAGTCTGGTGAGACGTAAATAATTGTGAATTAGTGAAAGTTCGATATTTTGCTTTGATTTTTCTGATGTTTTTCGCGGCGTTTCAGGCGAGTGCCGAAACCATCCGTGTGTCCATTTTCAGCCAAAGCAAAATAAAAACTCTCGTCTTCACCACCGACGAGGGCAAATACAGTCTTGTGGCCGACAACCGTATGCTTATGAGGCTGAAAAAGAACGCGATAATCTACTTTACCATTGTCGGTAAGGGCATCAGCGTTTGGGATCAAGACGAGCACTTGGGCATTTTCAGCGAGCTTTATCTGACGGCATCCACTCGCAAGAGTGTTTTCAAGGTTGAGCCGGCTGTGCCATCGCTCAAAGCGCGGCTCTACGACGGCGATCTGAAGGTTACAACCGACGGCGGAAATCTGAAAATCGAGAATTATGTCGATGTAAACGATTATCTGTCAGGCGTTGTTGAGAGTGAGGCCGGACCGAAAGCGCCTTACGAATACTACAAGACGCAGGCCATCATCAGCCGAACTTATCTCTACGAGAAAATCTGGCGCGAGGGCGTTGAAAAATACAGCTTGATGGACGATGTGAGCCATCAAGTCTATCTCAACCGCTGCCACCGCAACAGCCTTATCCGTCAGGCAGTTTCGCACACCACCGACCTTATAATCGTCGACTCGACGAACAATCCTATAACAGCCGTATTCCATTCAAATTCAGGCGGTCAGACGGCAAACTCGGAAGATGTATGGCTCTCGTCGCTGCCTTACCTGAAATCGGTTATCGACACCTTCAGCATCAGTCAGCACAATTCAATCTGGCGCGACACAGTTTCTGTTGACCGTTGGATTAAATATCTGAAAAACAATGGTATAAAAATAAATGACAGCAAGTCGCGGACCGACAATCTTGTCTATTCACCCACTAGCCGCGACCGCTGCTACCGATATATGACCGACACCATTCCGCTGAAGAAGATTCGTGCCGATTTTGGTTTCAAGTCGGCGTGGTTCTCGATTAAGCCAAAACCCGACGGGCGTGTGCTTGAGTTTACCGGCTACGGCTACGGTCACGGTGTCGGGTTGTCGCAGGAGGGTGCAATGGAGATGGCCCGCCGCAACTACTCGTTTCTCGACATCATAAATTTCTATTATAAAGGTGTCAGAGTGGTGAATATCAGAAATATAGAGCGACACTGATTGCGTCTGTAACACATTGACTATCGTGGAAAAAGGAATCGTAACAAAATCGACTGGCAGCTGGTATTTGGTCCGGAAGGACGACGGGAGCGTGGTGGAGTGCCGCATACGCGGAAAAATGCGCACCAAGGGACTGCGCACCACCAATCCGGTGGCGGTGGGCGATTCGGTTGAGTTCGATATTGATTCTGAAACGGGTAAAGGTTTGATTCACAGTATTGATGACCGCCGAAACTATATCATTCGCAAGTCGATAAATCTGTCGAAAGATGCGCAGATTATGGCCGCCAACATCGACCAAGCCATTCTGGTGGTCACGCTCGTTAGTCCGCGAACATTCACACAGTTCATCGACCGCTTTTTGGCGTCGGCGGAGGCATACAATATTCCTTCGATTTTGGTTTTCAATAAGATAGATATTTACAACGAGCAACAGACCGCCGAAATGGACGAGCTGATTGCCGTCTATCAAAAGATTGGTTATGAGTGCGTTAAAGCATCGACAGTGCAAAATATCGGCATCGACCGCATTGAGGAGCTCACGCGTGGCAAACTCTCGCTGCTGGCTGGACATTCGGGCGTTGGCAAATCAACCATCGCCAACCGTTTGAATCCCAATCTCGACCTGCGCACATCGGCCATTTCCGACTCGCACGACAGCGGAATGCATACCACCACTTATCCCGAAATGCACCCTTTGCTAAATGGTGGCTATATTATTGACTCACCGGGAATTAAGGGTTTTGGAACCATTGAGATGAAAGACGAGATGGCGCACTATTTCCCCGAGATGTTCGCCGAGTCGGCCAACTGCCAATTCTACAACTGCACCCACACTCACGAGCCGAAATGCGCTGTGAAACAGGCCGTTGCCGAAGGACGCATCGCGCAGAGTCGCTACAATAGTTATTTAAGCCTTTTGAACGATGAAGATGAGGATAAATATCGCCAAGGTGTTGATTAGCACGGTTCTGGCAGTCGTGCTGTGCGCTTGCGGTAGCCAACCATCGCCGCAAGGCCAACAAC
>JAFYYA010000095.1 GCA_017557785.1 Salinivirgaceae bacterium | reverse complement strand
CTGCCGAACGAATAGCCCTCATATTCAGAGCCGTCGGCAAGTTTTAGTATCGCTTTTTTCATATCAATTTTGTTTTTGAATTCCGATGCAAAATAAGATTGCAATTGCGGATTTTATGGTACGAGAATTTTGTATTTATCGCGCCGCTGACGGAAAACATAAACCCAATCACAACGCGCCCCCTACTCCATTCTCACACGTTAAATACCGATTATTTTACATTTTATAACTATTCCGCCGCAAAAATCGACATTTTATTACTATCTGCCATACAAAAACCGATATTTAATTTTGGAATTACGAGTTTTTATTATGAATTGGAAATTTGGAATGCGGATGACGCGTTTTTTTCTTTGCCCGCACAGACGACACTGATTGCACAGATTCGGCAGGTGACAAAGAAATTTAAACTGACACGTCTATTTCGGCATATTTTTCGGCATTATTGCGTATGTCATTCGCCAATTCTGCAAGTTGCGAATAATCTTTTCCTTCGATATAGGGTAATGTGAAATAACGGCAGTAGGCGCCATTCTCATCGCTAAAAACGACTGATATTATTCCTTTTTCATCAGTTTTATAAACTGAATAATCCATATCGCTGTCATAGACAAGATTTTCTTCATTTATTATTGACGACTGTTCCTTGTAGTCTATGTCGGTTGGCTCATTGTCACCATCTTCGGGATAGACTTGCAGTATTGATGCAAGCATAGGACCTGCAGGGTCAAATTCACCTCTGCGAACACTTTTATTTCGTGATTTTATTGTAAAGGGAATCAATACAGCACCAATTATTGCAAACCATACAGCAACCTTATTGTTGTGCCACCAACTATACTCATAAATCATCTTGCCGTTGATTTTCAATTGCTCGATGTTATTGTATTTTGACGATTCTATTGAATACAATATTTCCGCATAATCACCGATATGAATGTTTGACCTATCAGTGCCGCTACGTATATGAAAAGGTAATTCTAATCCTTGAATAATTAACATTGTCGAATCTTTAGAGATAGACACTATTTCACCTTTGGCTTTGATTTTGGTATCATCAATATTTAACAAAGATTCAATGATATAAAATAATCCCACAAGAAGAATAATAAAGGGTAACGCAAAACCTCCCCTTGCTTCTCGTTTAAAGGCCCAATCATCAAAATTATTATTCATTTTTGGTTAGTTCTATTAACTGATTAATAGTGGATTTAATATTTTCAGGACAAGTTTGAAAATCTGATTTTTTTAAATTCATTCCATACGATTACAAATGAGTCGAACGCCTTTATCGATTCATTACGAACTAACGCTTTTACGGGCTCACTATAATTCCATATGAGCGCGGTATATAATTGCGTTGTTGCCATACGCCAAAATTAAAACTTTTTGCAGTTATATGACTGCGGTGGCGGGGGGGAATGGTTGCGGGTGAAAAACAAAAAAGCGGGACAATCTGCCCCGCTTTTCTAAATTCTAATCCCAATAACTATATAATCACAAGCACTTTCCAATCCGTTTCAACGCTTCGGCGCTACTCTCGTGCGAGCCGAAGGCTGTGATGCGGATGTAGCCCTCTCCTGCCGCGCCAAATCCAGCGCCCGGTGTTGTAACCACTTGAGCCTCACGCAGCAAGCGGTCGAAGAACGACCACGAGTCGGTGTCGCCCGGTGTGCGAACCCAGATGTATGGCGCGTTCTGCCCGCCGAACACCTTGAGTCCGAAACTCTCGAGCCCGCTG
>JAFYYA010000094.1 GCA_017557785.1 Salinivirgaceae bacterium | reverse complement strand
CAAGATGAAGCGTAGTGGATTCCTTGTAACGGGCCGCGATGCCAATAAGGAAGGTGTTAACAGTAACTATTTTGCAGTTAACGACGATGGCACACAGGTATATGTTGGCGAAGGCGATGAAAAGATGAAGCGCAGCGGCTTCCTTGTAACCGGCCGCGATGCCAAGAAGGAAGGCGTCAACAGCGACTATCTCTCGGTTAATGACGACGGCACGCAAGTGTTTGTTGGCGAAGGCGACGACAAGATGAAGCGCAGCGGCTTTCTTGTAACCGGCCGCGATGCAAAAAAGGATGGCGTTAACAACGACTATCTGTCAGTTAACGATGACGGTACGCAAGTGTTTGTAGGCGAAGGCGACGACAAGATGAAGCGCAGCGGATTCCTTGTTACCGGCCGCGATGCCAAAAAAGATGGTATTATCGGCGACTATCTCTCGGTTAACGACGATGGTACGAAAGTGTATGTTGGCGACGGAACCGACAAGATGAAGCGCAGCGGATTCCTTGTAACGGGCCGCGATGCCAAAAAGGCCGGCACCATCAGCGACTATCTCTCGGTTAACGACGACGGTACAAAAGTGTATATCGACGACCAGCTTGAGAACGACGCGAAGATGAAACGCAGCGGATTCCTTGTTACCGGCCGCGACGCTACTAAAGACGGTAGCACACAAAACTATATGAAGGTGGCCACCGACGGTACACAGGTAAAATTCGACTCCGACGCCAGCAAGATGAAACGCAGCGGATTCCTTGTTACCGGCCGCGATGCCACCAAAGGCGGAATTGACGAAGATTACATGACCATTAACACCGACAGCACACGATTCTATATCAATGGTGGTGGCAATGGTTCAAAGGGTGAAGACGCTCCATCGGGCTTTGCTGTCAGCGGACGTAATGGTTACGGCTCGGGCAAAGGCTCTGGTGATGAGCCTTCTGGTTTTGCCGTTAGCGGACGCTCAGCAGCTAAGGGCAGCAACCCGTACAATCTTTTCAATATCGACCTTGCTGCCGATGCAAAGAAACTCGACTCGGTGAACCGAATCTACTGGTATCCTGAAAAGAATGCCTTTATGGCCGGCAATCTGAAAGTTGACAGTGCCGCGCAGGTAGGAAAGAATTCATTCAACGCCGGATTCCAGAACAAAGCCAGCGGCAATTATTCTCAGGCTATGGGCTACAAGGCTGTGGCCTCAGGCGAAACATCGACAGCCATTGGTAATCAGGCTCAAGCTACTGGCAC
This sequence comes from Salinivirgaceae bacterium, assembly GCA_017557785.1. Lineage (GTDB taxonomy): Bacteria > Bacteroidota > Bacteroidia > Bacteroidales > SZUA-534 > RUG13583. Next base: position 13,720 of record JAFYYA010000094.1, on the reverse strand, counting down.
AAGTTCGTTTGCTTTTGGCAAATCAACCATAGCTTCTGGTGCAAGTTCTATTGCCATTGGCGATGGTGCAAAAGCCACACAATCAAACGCACTCTCGTTTGGACAATCAGCGTATGCCACAGGCGCACAATCAATGGCATTAGGCTTCAGTTCGATAACGTATAGCCAATATGCCACAGCAATGGGTTATAGTACATATGCAACAGGCATTTCGTCCACTGCAATGGGTAGCAAAAGCATTGCCCAGGGCGAATCTTCTACAGCCATGGGCGACCAAGCATACGCTTCAGGCAAATACTCGATAGCTGGTGGACACCTATCGAAAACATACGGGACATCGGCCACAGCAATTGGAGACCAGTCAAATGCTCAAGGCCCTTACTCGATAGCAGGTGGTTACAAGTCGTTAACAGCAGGAGAAGGCAGTGTTGCGTTGGGCTACAACGATTCAGCAACAGTAAATTGGTCAACCGCGATGGGATATATGTCGAAAGCTACAAACTTAGCGGCAGTTGCTATGGGTTATAAAGCGCAAGCCCCAGGTTATTATGCAGCATCCATTGGTGCCAACACATTGGCTCAAGGCTCTGGATCATCCGCTTTCGGTTCTGCCACCAAAGCCATTGGCAATTATTCGTTTGCAGGCGGCAATATGTCTCAAGCCGGAGGAGAATCCTCCATAGCATTGGGTAATGAATCTAAAGTTATATCATTTTCTGATTACTCGACGGCCATTGGCTACAAATCAGAGGTGACTGGAAAACATTCAACAGCCATCGGTTCCGAAGCAAAAGTTTCTGGAGATCCAGACTACCCACAATATGCCACTGCAATCGGCTATAAGGCTTATGCTTCCGGATTGTATTCTATGTCATTGGGAAAGGAAAGCCGAGCTGAAGGACAAAGTTCAGTTGCAATAGGCAATGCTTCTACAGCCTCCGGACATAACTCATACGCGTTTGGTGAGACATCAATAGCAAGTGGGCTAAATTCATTAGCATTGGGTTACAAATCGAAAGCACAAAATCAATCATCCATAGCCATTGGCTACGAATCAACAGCAGATGGTATGGGGGCCATGGCCATAGGAAGTTTCAACACAGCGTCAGGGACGAGTTCATCCTCAGTAGGATATTCGAATACGTCAACAGCCCAATTGTCCTATGCAGGTGGTGCTTTTTCACGCGCTTACGCAGAATATTCCTTAGCTATAGGATATTCTGCACAAGTCAACACCAATTCATCAAATTCAACAGCCATCGGAGCAACATCAAGGGTGACAGGTGCGAATTCTACCGGAATAGGCAGCAATGTGTCCGTTACCGCAGGCTATGCCTTAGCTATGGGCTATCAGTCTAAGGCCGAAGCATTATATGCAGCAACGATAGGATTTAATAGTAAAGCAACGGGGCAATATTCGATTGCTATTGGTGATGAAGCTAAAGCTGAAGCCGATTGGGCATCCGCAATTGGCGAAAGAGCAAATGCATCGGGTTCAGAATCAATAGCTATTGGCCGCCGAACAACAGCATCAGGCTCTAGTTCTACCGCTTTCGGTATTAGTTCGAAATCTGAAGGAAGTTGTTCAATATCAGGCGGCTATCAATCTTTCACCGATTCTTATCGTGGAATAGCATTAGGTTATAGAGATACAGCGTCAACAAGTGATAATACTATTGCAATCGGCTCTTTGTCAAAAGCCGCAGGATTGAGTGCAATAGCTATTGGCGACCGAGCAAAAGCCCCAATCCAGAACGCCATAGCCATAGGCAGTCAAGTGGAAGCAACAGGAGCATTTGCAATAGCAGTTGGTAGTAATTCAAAAGCTACTGCCAGACTGGCAATGACGTTTGGCTTACAAAACACAGCATCGGCAGAAACATCTGTGGCATTGGGATATAATACAAAGGCTACTAATCATGCCGCTGTGACATTGGGTGTCAATTCTACTGCATCAGGAGAATATTCTTTGGCATTGGGATATAATTCAAAGGCATTAGGCGAAAGCTCAACAGCCATTGGCTCTGGCGCAAAAGCCAATGGGATGCATTCTACAGCTATAGGACGTGGTACAACTGCCTGTTCGTATGGCGAAACAGTAATTGGTTATTATAGTTCGGATTATACTCCAGCAAGCACTACGGAACCTAATGACAACGACCGTTTGTTTGTTATAGGAAATGGTAAACCTACTACATCAAATGGTCTTACATATATATCACCAAATAACGCTCTTGTAATGCTTAAAAACGGCAATACAACACTTAATGGTGACTTAACTGTTAACGGCGATTTTTTAACCAAAGGTTCGTTTACTCCGTCTGCCACAACTACTTATAATTTAGGTTCAAGTGATAAGAGATGGAACTATGTGTATGCGAATTACCTTAACATATCGGGTACATCAACTTTGGGAGGATCTGTAACCCCATCGGAAAATGGTTCATACAATTTAGGTTCTACCAGCTACAGATGGAATAATATTTATGGCAAATATGGTAATTTTACCAGTAGCTCGACACAGATAGCTTTAAGCGCATCAAACTCTAATGCGACAGGAACAACTTATGGTGTAAGTGCGACTTCTTCTGCTGCTTCGGGGTATGGATATGGTGTATATGGTAATGCAACGAGCACCAGTGCTACTGGTAATTATGGTGTATGGGGAAACGCATCGGGAGCAACAACCAACAGAGTAGGCGTGTATGGAAATTCCATTGGTTCCAGCACTTCGGCGAAAAATTTTGGAGTATTTGGTGCAGCTAAAAACGCTTATCAAAATTATGCTCTTTATGGAGAATCTTCGGGAGCAAGCACTACAAGCAACTCTGTTGTCAATCATGGAGTTTTGGGCACTGCAAGCGGCAATAGCTCGACATCTTATGCAACAACAAACTATGGCGCAAGTGCAACTTCATCTGGAAATGGAGCCTCAACATCTGTTAAAAACAAAAACTTTGGTATATACGCATCAGCAAGTGGTAATTATGCAACCAACTATGCCGTAAGGGCTGCTGCAAGCGGCACTAATTCAACAAATTATGGCATCTATGCAAGTGGCAGCACTTATGCTGGATATTTTGACGGTGCAGTTTATGTTAATGGTAGTATAACTTATACAGGCAGTTGCACATCATCTGACGAGCGTTTAAAGAAGAATATTCAACAACTTGATGGCGCGTTGGATAAAGTGCTGAAACTGCGTGGCGTAAGCTACTATTGGAAGAACCAAGACGAGTTGAAGGCTATGCCAAACACTATGGAGAATGACAGCACTATGTATTACCAATTCGATGACAAAAAACAGATTGGTGTCATTGCCCAAGAGATGGAAAATGTTTTGCCCGAATTAGTCTCAACTGACCACAACGGCTATAAAACGGTTGATTACACCAAACTCACCCCAATCCTCATTGAAGCCATGAAGGAGCAGCAGGCGATAATTGAAGGCCAGCAACAGCAACTGGAAGCCTTCAAAACAGACAAGGCCAACTTGCAAAACAAGGTTGAAAGCCAGCAGCAGCAGATTGACGAGTTGCGCCGCCTGGTTGAACAGTTGATGAACAAATAGAAGAAATTAGAAGTTTTTCATAGGGAAAAAGGCTACCGTCGTGAGACAGGGGCCTTTTTTTATTATTGTAATGCTAAGCAACTACTATAAAACGGCGTTAATCAGAGCCACGTCAAACATACAATGGATGATTGTGCTTCCCCCCTATTCATAAAAAAAGAATGCCGCTAAAGCGGCATCCCTTGATTATTTTTCAAGCATATCAGCTATACGCAAACAATCGTCAGTTACGGACGATAATTAGCATTCAGACTGGCGATTTTAGCGTCAATCTCTTTTTGCCCAGTAATGTTCAATACGAGGTCGTACACTCGCTCAACATCGCCCAACTGATTAACAAACGGTGTGAATGTGTGTGAGAATGTCATTTCAATGCCTTGGAAGTTGCTTGTAACTTCATATACGCAACTCTCTCCCATCGCCACTTTCGACCATGCTTCATCGAAGCGGTCGCGGTCAGCTTCGGTGTTGGCATACAAATCAACAAACTGCTTGCCCACAAACTCAGTCATATTGACATGCGACAACCGCAGCATCATATCGTTGACAGAAATAACCGTTCCGTTCATATCTATGTCAATGGTGCCCAAAGTGTTGTTGATGGCATCCATGGCAAGACGCATCTCGCTCTCGCGGCGAACTGATTCCTCCTGGGTTGCCTGCAATTCTTCCATGTTCTGGCGCAGTTCTTCTTCCTGCGATGTCAGCTCTTCGCCTCTCATCTTCGATTCCGAAAGAAGTTTGTTGGTCTGTTCGGTGATTCTTACGCTCGATACTGTCGACGCAATGTTTTCGCCCAATGTCTGCAAGAAATCAATCTGATACTGCGGTATCTCGTTGAACGATGCCAACTCAATTACACCCATTACCTTCTCGTTGATTACAAGCGGAACCAACAACAGATAGTTTGGCTCGGCACCGCCCAATCCCGATGTGAGTTTGATGTACTCTTCTGGTATTTCTTTCAGATAGACTGGCAGTTTCTCGAATGCGCACCGGCCAACCAAGCCTTCGGTCAGGCCGAAGTTCACTTTCAGGTACTTCTCACGGTTGTAGGCAACGGCGCTCTTCATCTCGAAGAACTTATTATTGTCGTCCTGCTCATTAAGAATGTAAATGGCTCCCTGATTAACACCAAGATAATCAACCAAGTGACGCATAACGTTGCTCGACAGCACATCCATATTCTCCGAATTATGACGCAAGATGTCGCCAAAGTCTGCAAGGCCTTTGGTTGTCCAGTTTCTGATTTCGTCTTCGTGCTGGCGTTTTTTGTTGGCTTCGTCCGAACTGCGCAGGTTCTTGCGCATCTCGAGCAGTGCATTGCCCAATGTGTCTTCCTCGCCCAAAGCCTCATAATCAGAGTTGTAATTGCCGTTACCAATCTCCACTGCAAACTCCGAAGTCCGCCTCAGCGACTCGATGAATCCGTTCAGCGCATCACCCATATCGCCAATCTCGTCGTTGTTGGTAACCAATTTCTCTTTTGGCAAAATACCCTTTGTCATTGTCAACAGGAACTCCTTCAGTTTGTAAACCGGCACAACAATGCTTCGTGCAGTGATGACACTGACCACAATTACAATGAATACTATGATAAATACCGAATAAATCACAAAATTCTGGAACCAAATGAAAGATGCTGCCATCTCCTTGTTGGCATCCTCTGTTTTTTTCGATATTAATTCAGTCAGAGCCTCAATCTGTTCCAATAATCGATATGTTTCTTCAATTACAGAGCCACCTTCTTCAACCATTTCCTGAGTCTCCATTGCAATGAGCATATCTTCATAATCCGACATCTCCTTAAGACTGGTCATTATATTTTTGTGGTAGCTGAACAAAGTATCGCTGATGCCTGTCAAAATCTGAGTGAGTGCAACTTGTTCATTTTCTTCCCAATTCTTCGACATCTCCGTCAGTTCCGATCGTAGTTTCGGGAATTGAACATCGTGCATCTCCTGCAACTTACGTTTGTCTGGGGTGTCGGGCTTTTTGTCAATCCAAACCCAGTTTTTAATAAGCATCTGCGAGTTGTTGACCATTACATTACATTCGCGCAAACCTGTGAGCGACGGGTTGTAAATGTTCAATATGTCTTCATTGAGTTTTTTGTTCGCGTTTGATGTTGAATATGTTACAAGTCCGTTAGCTATAACTACAAGCAGAACCGAACCGAAACCGATTATCAGTTTATTGGTAATTGTCAGACGAGCATTCATCGTTTTAAAACATTTTTTGTTTTACACCAAAAATAGAATTTTTTTAATTGTAATGCGATTTTTGGCAACTAAATTATAACTGAATGTTTCGACAAGACGTAAGTGTCAAATTATCACTCATTTCGACAACCAAGAAAGTGTTTCACAAACTGTGGCAAGTGGCCATACCGTAGTTATCCATATAAAAACATCGCTTTTCGGTTATTCGGAAACAAAAAAAAACAGGCGTTACCAAATAACGCCTGCTCTATTATGCTCCTAATAAATATGCTATTTGTAAGAATGGTCAATAAGATATGAACTCACCTGAAGTTTCCGTTCGGCAATAGCATCAGTATTCATTTCATATTTTAATTTGTCATCAACCAAAAGGAAGTTGATGCAAGAACCATTTTTCAATGCACCTGGTCTGTCGGTTACTATCAGCGAAGCTGTAGCACCTAGTTTGTCCTTCGCCGACTGGATTTTTTCAGCCTTGCTGTCGGCAAACGACAAATAAATAATATGGCATTTTGAGACTTCATCAATCGACTTAACACCAACTACAGATATCGGCTGCGTGCCAACTGTCTTACCATTGGTGGAAGTTTTGAGTTGATTCAGCACTTCATTCTGGTTAACAACACAAATAATGAAATCACCGCTTTTCTCACTAGCCGGCCATTCAACATTCTTTGTGAAATTGCTGATGAACAAAGCCTTATATTTAGCGTCCTGAGCATTACAGATGCCAACGCTAACGATTGCAATAATCAAAAACACTATACGTTTCATAGTTCTCTTTTCTAAAAATTCTTCGTTAAAAGAATCGCACTAAAAGTACTAAAAAACATAACAATCGTACTCCTAACCGATTTTTTTTTACAAAAAAGCCATTTTCACTATCAAACGGCATTGCTTTTTATGCGAAATGGCTCATATTGACTATTGACACACAGCTCAAATGTCGTTTTATAATGGCAAATAATTGTTTTTTGTGAAAGGTTGGCTGCAAATTGCGATAGATCAACCGCCAATGATGGCGCTTCCATAAAAATGGTGTACATAATAAATAGGTGTATGAAAATGAAGATTACATTTGTAACAAATAACCGATAGGATATGAACAAGACCGTTAAAAAAGTTATAGAACTGACTCCGTGGATATTAACATCTGCTTTCATCGTATTGCTTCCATGCATTTGGGCCGATACCCAAGTTGCAGGCACTTCACTTCCGCGCATCTGGCCTGAAAAGGCACTGATGCTCGACGCATCGCTCCTGCCCCGCCAAATGCTGTTTGCAATTTACCTACTTGCCATGTTGCCTTTTTTTGTGATTAACATATTCAAATGTCACAAAAACACATTCGACCGCACCGAAAAAGTGATTTTCGGCGGATTGGCAATCTTCATGCTGATGCATATTGTATCGTGCATCAATATGATAAACGGCCATGAAGCATTTTTCCACCTGACAAAAGAGTTCATGTTCTGCTTATGGTTCTTTGCATCATATCAAATGCTGAAGCAGAACCCCAACGGGCGCGAATGGTTGATTAAAACCATAACTGTCATGAGTGCCCTATTTATCGGCATAGCCATTGTCCAACTTACAAACTCCGATTTTAGCAAATACCATACAGCTACTGACCATAGGTCGTACTATCTGAATCAGATAATGGAAAAAATCTTCTCTACATGCTCGAACAAGAACCTTTTGGCATCATTGCTGTTCATCACCCTGCCTACCGCCATCTACAACATTGCGAACTTTAAACGGCACAATGTGTGGTCGGCTGTCTGGTTAGGCATTGGCGGAGCGACAGCACTGGCCAACATTACGCTGATTGTCCTGCTGCTAACCCGTACGGTTTTTGCCGCCCTTGCATTGTCTGCACTTGTGGCAGTCGTTCTTATATACATATATATATTGGTGTTCAGACCACGAAACACAGGAGAGCCTGTAGGGTCAAAACTGCGAGCCATAATGATTGCCGCACCTTTGGCCGCTGCCATTGTGTTCACATCTGTCATTTGCGTCACAGAAACTCAAATTGAGCAAACTATAAAAGAACGTATCGGTGCAACTTTCAATCCTGAAAAATACGGATACCGCGACAACGAGCATGGTGAATCATCGGTTGCCATGCGTAAGATTATCTGGGGAAAAACAATCGAGATGATAAAAGAACATCCGATAATTGGTTCCGGCCCTGGTCAGTGGCAGATTGTGATTCCTAAATACGGTGTGGGAGAATTCAACAAAAAATTGCAAGAAGGCTCACTGACATTCCAACGTCCGCACAACGATTATCTTTGGATCGCATCTGAAATCGGATTGCTCGGACTGCTTGGCTATTTGGTTTTCTTTGTCGGCATCATTGCGCTCGGCATCGCAAACATCAAGCAGACCCGGGATCGCAGCACAATTGTTTTCAACATTCTGGCAGTATCAGTGCTCATCGGCTGGATGCTTGTGTCGCTGCTGGACTACCCGCACGAGCGCATTGAGCACAACATTGCTCTACTTGCTATTTGTGCCATTGTGCTAGCTGACCACCAAAAAGTCGAAACTGAAGAATCGTCTGACAAGGTAACAGGTAAAGCAACGACCTTATGTCTATTGGCCCTAACAGCCGCAATCGCTATCTTCGGATTTGCACAAACTCTGCAATTTTGCAAAGGAGAACACAACGCTCGCGAAATCCAGGTTTATTTCTATGGCAAAGGATGGAAAAAAGTTCTCCAACTCACTCGCAAAGCCGACCATCAACCCTACACTATCAACAACTTCAGTGCACCAATTCTATACTACAAGGGGTTTGCATTGTCGATGACCGACAACGACCAAGCCGCCATTGTTGAACTGAAAAAAGCGCTTAAAAACACGCCATTCCATATTCTGACCATCAACGCATGTGGAACAGTTTACACGAAACTCGGCCAACTCGATGAAGCGAAAAAAATGTTCGAACAGACATTGAGCATATCACCACGTAACAACAACGCTATCTTCGATATCGCCGTAATGCATTATAATCAGAAAGATTTCCGTTCGGCATTCGATTACATATCAAGAATTCCGCTCAACATCGACAACAAACCTGCAAATTACGAAAAGGTATACCTGTCAATTTGCCGGCACGCCATAGCCATCGAGCATGAGCTATACAATACTGCCAATTTGAACGCATGGATAAATGACGATAGTCGGGTTATGGCCACAATCAACAGATTCCATGCTGACACGTGCAGTTTCAGAGAAATCTTGATGAAGGAAGTGGGCGCCGCCAATTAGCCGACCAAGTGCTCAATCAGGATTTTTATGCCGATGCCAATCAGGACAATGCCGCCGACAAGTTCGAATTTGAATTTGCAAACACGCTTGAAATAAGCACCTATGTAGAAACCTGCTATTGTGAGCACAAACGAGACGGCAGCAATTATTAGCGCCGGAACCAACAGTGCTTCACGCATCAGTCCCAAATTGACGCCAACAATAAGAGCATCGACGCTGGTGGCCACAGCCAGCCCGACAAGAGTGCGCAACCGAGTAACATCGAGCGCCTTACTCTCCTCTCCTGACAGCGCACCACGAATCATTCCGCCGCCGATGAATGCCAGCAAACCGAACGCAACCCAATGGTCGAAAGCTTCGATCAGATGCGAGACACTGCCACCTGTAAACCAGCCCAAGACAGGCATCAGTCCTTGAAATCCGCCAAAGAACACGGCCATGAGAAGCACCGTCCGAAAACGCGGTTTTTCGGCAGCAACACCAGTGGCCACCGACACCGAAAAGCAATCCATGGCAAGCGCTACGGCTATGACAAAAACATCGAAAATGCTCATACTGTAAATTTTCGGCAAATATAAACCTAATCTCAAAGCACATCGCGCAAATATTATACCTTTGCGGCTCAATTCTAAAGATATGCAATTCAATCCGGCAAACAGAAACGAAGGTCGGCGCAACAGCAGGCCAGGCTTCAACAAAAAATCGTCCGACGGAAGATTCCAATCCAAAGGACAGAATTTCAAGCAAAACAAGCAGCGCGGCTTTGGCAGCGATGAAGACGACGAACGCGAAGAGCGTCCGCGCCGCAACAACCGCTTTGGCGACAAACGCAACTCGAAACCTGGGTTCCGCGGCCAGTCGAAATGGCACGACGATGACAGCGACAGCCCGAAACAATGGAACAGCAACCGCAAGCCTCGTTTCCAGAAACAGTCGGACGACGACAATCAGCGGCCACGCGGCAACTATCAGCGCCGACGCGACTACGATGGCGACTATCACGGAAAATCGGCCTACAAGGAAGACGATAGCGTACGTTTGAACCGCTACATTGCCAACGCGGGTGTCTGCAGCCGACGCGATGCTGACCAATACATTGCCGCAGGTGTGATCACCGTCAACGGAAAGATTGTTACTGAATTGGGCACGAAAGTGCACTATGGCGACGAAGTGAAATTCAACGGCGCACCATTGATGCCTGAGCGCAAGACATACATATTGCTCAATAAGCCAAAAGATTACGTGACCACCACCGAAGATCCGCATGCTGAAAAAACAGTTATGGATCTCATTGGCGACTCCATCAAAAACCGAGTATATCCAGTTGGCCGTCTCGACCGCGCCACAACCGGTCTGCTCCTACTGACCAACGATGGTGACCTAGCCGAGCATCTGTGCCACCCGAAATACAACAAACAGAAGATCTATCAGGTTACACTCGATCACAAAGTTGCACCCGAAGACATTGAAAAAATGCTCAACGGTATTGAACTTGAAGACGGAATGGCCAACGCCGACGAGATTGAATACAGCAATCCCGAAGATCCGTGCGAAGTGGGGGTTGTCATCCACTCCGGCCGCAACCGCATTGTGCGCCGCATGTTCGAAGCGCTGAAATACAAAGTGAAAAAACTCGACCGCGTGTACTACGCCGGACTCACCAAAAAGAATCTGCCCCGCGGCAAATGGCGTTTCCTTACCGACAAGGAAGTGGCTATGCTCAAACGCGGAACATACAAGTAGACGTTAATTTATAACCACATCGGTATTTCACTGATTGATAAAATGGGAAAGATAACCACTCGCGAGAAGCAGATTTCGAGAACAAGCTTCATCGGCATCGGCACTAATCTGCTGCTTGCCACTTTTAAGGCGATTGTGGGCCTGATGGCCAACTCAATAGCCATTATGCTCGACGCCGTCAACAACTTGAGCGACGCGCTCTCGTCGGTGATTACCATTGTGGGCATTAAACTTGCGCACCGCAAACCCGACCGCGAGCATCCGTTCGGCTACGGGCGGATTGAGTATTTCAGCGCCATTTTGATTGCCGGGCTTGTGTTTGCAGCAGGTGCGGCATCGCTCATCGAATCGGTGAAAAAGATTATCGACCCTGTGGTTCCCGAATACTCAATGGTGACAATCGTTGTGATTGTGGTTGCCATTCTGACCAAACTTGTACTTGGACGATACGTGAAGCGCCAGGGCGAACGTTTCAGTTCCGATGCGCTGATTGCATCGGGTGCCGACGCACTGCACGATGCAGTCATTTCTACATCGACTCTCGTAGGTGCCGCCATTACGCTGATTTTCGGCCTGGTGGTTGACGGCATAATCGGTGCGGTGATTTCGGTGTTCATCATCAAATCTGGTATTGAACTGTTTATGAATCCGTTGAACCAGATTTTGGGCGCCCGCACCAACAGCGAAACCACGCAAAGTATGAAAGCCGATATTGCTGGATTTGATGGCGTTATCGGTGTTTACGACCTTGTTCTGCACAACTACGGCCACGACCGCGCCGTGGGTTCGGCACATATTGAGGTTGACACGGCAATGACAGCCCGCGATATTCACTTGCTAACCAAACGGATACAACGCCAGATTGTGATGAAATACGGCGTTTTCCTAACCATTGGCATCTACGCCGTTGACAGGCAAAATGGCGAATACGGATTGATGCAGAGCGACATACGCAACATTGTGTCAGATTTCGACGGAGTGCTGCAAGTGCACGGCATATTCATCGACACAAAATCGAAACTGATTTCGTTCGACGCTGTGGTCGATTTCAAAGTGAGTGACAAACTGGCTTTGCGCCAACAGATTGCCGATGCCGTTGTGCAGAAGTTTACTGGCTACGAAGTCGAGATAAATTTCGACATCGATTACAGCGATTGATCTCAAAATCTCAGGATTGGCTGTCAATCAACTTCTTAATTGTTCCAATCGCCAACAAAGCATATCTGCAAAAGACACACTACGCAGTATTTCTAAAACGCGTTCGCCTTCAAATTTAATCCCGCCTTTTCGTCAATGCCGAACATCAGGTTCATATTCTGAACCGCCTGTCCCACAGCGCCTTTCAGCAGATTGTCAATCATTGATGTGATGACGGCTTTGTTGCCGAACTTGTCAACGTGAACAAGCGCCTTGTTGGTGTTCACTACTTGTTTCATGTCGATGGCGGCGTTGCAATAGTGAGTGAAGGCTGCGTCCTTGTAAAAATCAGTGTATAAGGCCGATAGTTGCTCGGCAGTCGGGTTGGTGGCAGAGCCTTCCTCGCCGTCGAATTTCACAACCTCGGTGCAGAAGATGCCACGAGCAAAATCGCCACGGTAAGGTATGAAATCGACAGTGATATCGCCTTCTGACGGCTTTTCGGCAAGCGTGTTTGCAACTTTTGGCGCACTCTTTGGACGCAGTTCGTTCAGACTTTGGCAAATCTCGTGTAGATGCTGATGCTCAAACACTTTGTAGACGCTCATATTGTTGTTGCGCCACGAGAAATGTGTTGTGGCCGACGGTTTCTGTCCCGCACCCGTTGAGCCCGTGATGGCGTTCACAGCCACGTCGTGACAGAGTAGTCCTGCCTTGGCAAGCGGCAGAAGTCCTAACTGAATGCAAGTGGCAAAGCAGCCAGGATTGGCAAGGTGAGCGCATTTTTTTATCTCTTCGCGATGGATTTCAGGCAGACCGTAAACGTAGTCGTGCGTTGGTGCGGCAATACGGAAATCCTGCGCCATATCGATGATTTTCACATTGTTGGGAATGTCGTGCTCATTCAAGAACGCCCAACTTTTGCCGTGTCCGAAGCAGAAGAACACCACGTCAACCTTGTCGAACGGCATTTCGGCGGTAAACCGAAGGTCGGTTTCGCCCATAAGGCCTTCGTGCACATCGCACACAAGGTTTCCCGCGTTCGACTCGCTGTTGGCGAACACAATCTCGGCCTCGGGATGGTTAATCAGCAGTCGAATCAACTCGCCGCCCGTATATCCAGCAGCGCCCAAAATTCCAATTTTAATCATAATCTATTCGTTAGGCATTACAAGTGCAAAAATCAAGTAGAGCAACAGGCCGCAGCCGCCAAACACGGCCAGCAGTATCCAAATGATGCGCATTACCGTCGGGTCAAGGTCGAGATACTCGGCCAGCCCGCCGCATACACCGCAAATGGTGCGGTTCTTTTGTGACTTTACCAATCGTTTTACCTCTGCCATTGCTTATTAATTTATTGTCTTTCATTAGGATGAGCAAGGTAGTATGCTCTCAATGCTGTCGATGTTACCTTAATGAAGCCTTTGGCGTCGTCCGACGACCAGGCTTTGGCAGTCTCGCCGTATTCACCCAATTTATTCTTAACCAAATCGTTAGGCGAATCAACGCCGACTGTTTGGAAGCAAAGCGGACGCAGTTCGAGCGTAACCTCGCCCGTAACGTTGCGCTGACTACTTGTGAGCATAGCCTCGATGTCGGGCATAACAGGCTCGAGATACTGACTCTCGTGCAGGAACATTCCGTACCAGTTCGACACTTGGTCTTTCCAGTATTGCTGCCACTTCGAAAGCGTGTATTTCTCAAGGAAGCGGTGTGCGCCGATAATCAGCATTGGTGCTGCAGCCTCGAAACCTACGCGGCCTTTGAT
>JAFYYA010000093.1 GCA_017557785.1 Salinivirgaceae bacterium | reverse complement strand
CATAGTTATTCGATATTTAAGTTTACTGTGATTGAAGCTGTTGGCGATTGAATACCACTTCCCGCCAGCAGCTTTCTTAATTAATAGAATTTGATATTGTTTTGCATTAATGCCTGAATCAAGAACGGCCTTGTCGGCCTCGTACTCGTGGACGGCGCACAACTCGCGGCGCATCAGCCACATTGCAGGATTGAACCACTGAAGGCAGCAGAACACATCGCACAAAAGCACATCGATTGAGTGACGGCAGCGGATATGCGCCTGCTCGTGAGTGAGAATCTCCTGAAGGTTCTCATCGTGGTCTTTCCTATTGATAATGATATATTTAATCCAACTGAATGGTGCCTGTTCATCGTCAGTTATGACTAGCACAGTACCGTCGGGCAGAGTTTGGCGCTCGCCGCGGCGAATGACACGCAGCACACCCATTATTGATATAATCATACGCAGAAGGCATACGCCGATGCCAGTGTAGAAGGCCACCACAGCCAGCGCGCGCCAGTCGAACGAGTGGCTTGCGCCGCCGCCAACAATCACTTCCTGAAGCATCACCACCGATTGGGCGATTATTTGGCCGCCCGAAGCACTGCTTGTCGAGTTGAGCGTGATGTGCAACAGCGGCAGCACAAACGACAGGCCGATTGAGCCCAGAATCAGGTAGCGGTTGGCGCGGTGAAGAGTCTCGCGACTCATCAACGATTTGAACATCAAGTAGAAAGCAATCAGAAACACCGACACTTTCAGGCTGTAAACAATGGCTTCCATAACGTTACTGTTTTTCGATTTGACTGATTAATTCTTTCAATTCATCGACCGAAATTTTCTCTTCGCTCACCAGTGCCGAAACGGCGCTGCGGTACGAGTTCTGAAAATATTTGCCGATGATTCCGCGCAGCGTCTGCTTGCCAAACTCGTCGCGGCTGACGGCTGCAAAATACTGATACGTAGGTCCGTACGATTTATGGTCGACATAACCCTTGCTCTCAAGCGCACGCACCATAGTTGATATGGTGTTGAAGTGCGGTTTCGGGTCGGGATAGCAGTCCACCAAGTCGCGGACAAACATCGGCCCGTGCTCCCAAAACAGGTTCATCACTTCTTCTTCTTTCTTGGTAATCTTTTCCATAATCTTGTGTTTAATCGGTGAATCGATTGTTCGGTTGTAGAGACGCAGCGCGCCACGTCTCTACCGTCACCGCCTATATCATTCACATTCCTTTCAAATAACCAATAGCAAATATAACTATAAAAATATTATGTACAACTATTTTTTATAGTTGAGCAAAAGATTTTTTTAGTGATAGTTGGAAATCAAATAAATATGAAGACTTTGAAGGCTATTTCCAGTTTTCAATCTTTAGCCCCTGCATACGCTCAAAGTGCTTAATATTAGATGTTACGAGCGTCATATTGTGGTGCAGAGCGGTGGCGCCAATAAGCAAATCGAATTGGTCGACACGCTGACCAGTGCGTTCAAGCGAATAACGAATCTCACCATATTCCTTGAACGAAGGATAAGCAGGAATGACACGGAACAGGCGCTGCACCTCGCGAATGTCATCGAGTTTGCGCTTTCTGTCATCAGCCTTGGCCAAGCCAAAGTAAAGTTCGGCCACGGTGATTTCAGAGATGTAGCAATTTTTAGTGCCAATTTTCAGCAAGGTGTCGCGCACGCGGCCTTCGTTGCGAAACATTGAAATGCAGACACAGGTATCGAGAAGATATTCTGCCATCGATTACCAATTTTCAACGGTTCTTGAACCCTCAACATTCTCGCTGCGAAGCATTTCGGCATAATCCTCAGTGGACATATCGCCACCCCAGTCGCTCGAAAATCCCGCAAAAATGTCCTTTGGATCCTTTTTCGTGCCAACAGCCTTCTTCATCGACTTGACGAGTTCTGAAATCAGGTCGAGCTTGTCCTCGTTAGGCAGCGTGTCAAGGATATTCATATAGACATCGCTTGTTTTAAGTGTCCCTATCATAATTGCAATCATTTACAATCCATTGCAAATATAGCAGATTTCGCAAACATGTACCAATCCGCACACTGAAATGACAAAAACAAGGCAAAACAACAAATCGGGCACCCATTATATATATGTGTCGCGCAAAGCGGATTTTTCAGTTTTTTCCGTTCGTCATCAAGAAATTAACAATTACCCCCGAAAAATGGAAGTTATCAACAATGGTGTAAAAAAGTGGGCAAAAGTGTATTAAAGTGGGAATTTTCAACTTATTTTGCGATGTTCAAACGTTTGAGATGGCAAATTTTATAGGTGATTACCGTTGCAAGGTCGATGCGAAAGGCCGAATCCTGTTCCCTGCCGGGTTGAAAAAACAACTCGATGCAAGCGGTAACTGCTTTGTTATCAAGAAAGATTTGTTTGAGCAATGCTTAGTGATGTACACATCTGCCGAATGGGAAAGGCAGAACGAAATCATCCGCAGCCAAATCAACCCGTTCAATAAGGAACATAACCGATTCCTTCGCGGATTCTACCGCGGAACGGCCGAAATCGAACTCGATAACAACGGCCGTCTGCTGCTTCCGAAGCGCCTGCTCGACGAAGTGGGCATCGACAAGGACATTGTGCTGTCGGGACAGGATACGAAGATTGAACTTTGGGCTGACAGCCGATACGATGCTATGGCGGAAGACGAGAATGAGTTTGCCGCCTTGGCCGAAAAGATAATGAAGGGCACGTCAAATGCGGGGGAATAATGGAAGCATATCACACACCAGTCTTGCTGCAAGAGAGCGTTGACGGACTGAAAATCAATCCGAAAGGGATTTACGTCGATTGCACTTTTGGCGGCGGCGGACACTCGCGCGAGATTCTGTCGCGGTTGGGTGCCGACGGCCGTCTGATTGCTTTTGACCAGGATGCCGAAGCCCTTGCCAACCGTCCCGACGACAACCGCCTGACACTGGTTCACGGAAATTTCAAATACTTGAGCAACTACTTGCGCTTTGAAGGCGCACCGCAGGTTGACGGCATTCTGGCCGACCTGGGCGTTTCGGGCCATCACTTCGACAGCGAAACGCGCGGCTTCTCGTTCCGTTTCAACAGCCCGCTCGATATGCGGATGAACCAGCAGGCCGACTTTTCGGCACAGGACATTGTGAACAACTACTCGGTTGACCAACTGGCATCGATTTTCAGAATGTACGGCGAACTTGACAACGCCGGCCGCGTGGCTTGGCTGATTGACGGCTATCGCAAGCAGCAGAGAATCAAGACTGTGGGGCAACTGAAGGAAGCCATCGCGCAAGCAACTCCGCAAAAAGCCGCAACGAAATTCCTGGCAAAGGTGTTCCAGGCGCTGCGCATTGAGGTGAACCACGAGATGGACGCTCTGCGCGAGATGCTTGAGCATACTGCCGACGTAATCAAGCCTGGCGGTAAGTTGGTGATAATCACCTACCACTCGCTTGAAGACCGATTGGTGAAAAACTATATGAAGAACGGCAAATTCGACGGTCAGGCCGAAAAAGACCTGTACGGCAACGTGAATGTGCCTTTCAAGATGGAAAACCACAAGGTGATTATTCCTGACAGTCAGGAACTTGACGAGAATAGCCGCTCGCGCAGCGCGAAACTGAGAATTGCTGAAAGGATTTAGGCTATGGCGAAGACAGGCGACAAAATATCGATTAAAGGACTGATGAGCGGAAACTTCCTTAGCCGCGAGGGCTTTCTGGACCAACTGCCGTTCATCCTGTTTCTGGCGTTCCTGGGGCTTCTGTACATAACCAACCACTTCAACGCTGAAAAGGTGCTTCGCGAGACGCAGAAACTTGAGAAGGAACTTCACGAGATGCGCGCCGAATCGATTACCCGCACATCGATTTTGATGGACAACAGCAAGCAGTCGAAGGTGGCAGAGCGTGTGAAGGAACGGAATCTGGGACTTGAAGAGGCGATAACACCGCCGCAGCAAATAATTGTTGACCGATAGGAAGATGGCAGACAAGGATATAAAAACCGGCATCGAAAAGCGATTTGGCATAGTCTATCTGTTTGCCACACTGTTTGCGCTGTGCATTGTGGGCCGCATTGTGTGGCTCAACGTGTGGCAGCACGACAAGTGGATTGCCCGCATCAACGAGTCGCAGAAAGAGGTTGCAATTGAGCCCAACCGCGGCGACATCTGCGCAAGCGATGGCGTGAACATTCTGGCAACATCAATCCCCTACTACGACGTGCGGCTCGACACCAAAGCCGTGAACAGCGATGTGTTTGTGAAGAATCTCGACTCTCTCTCGCTTCGGCTGTCGAGGCTGTTCAAAGACAAGAGCGCTTACGAGTACAAGACGGCGCTTGTGGCTGCACGCAACCGCGGCGACCGCTACTATCTTGTTCACCGTCGTGCCAACTACGTCGAACTCAAAGAGTTGAAGACTTTCCCGTTGTTCAGACTCGGACAGTACAAGGGCGGCGTCATCTATGTGAAAGAGAACCGCAGGGTGCGCCCCTACGAGTCGCTTGCAGCCCGCACCATCGGCTACGAGGGCCGCGGCGGAATCAAGGTGGGCATTGAGGGCGCTTACGACAAGGAACTGTCGGGCGAGAAGGGATACTTCATCGGGCAACGCATTCCTGGCGGCTACTATGTGCCAATCAACGACGATGAGCAGGTGGACCCGAAAGACGGCTACGATGTTATCACGACCATCGACATAAACATTCAGGACGTGGCTCACAGCGCGCTTGAGAATCAGTTGAAGAAACACGGCGCAAAATACGGCACGGCCATCTTGATGGAAGTGGCCACGGGCGACATCAAGGCCATTGTGAATCTGACAAAAGACGACGTTTCGGGCAAGTATATGGAATCGTACAACTACGCCGTGGGAACGCGCACAGAGCCAGGCTCGACAATGAAACTGCCATCGCTGATGGCGGGGCTCGAGGACGGCTACTTCGACCTTGACGACTCGGTGGACACGGGCAACGGCAAGTGGAAGGTTTACGACCTGACCATCTCGGACACGAAAAAAGAGGGACACGGAAAGATTTCGGTTAAGCACGTGTTTGAGGTTTCGTCGAACATCGGCGTGGCCAAACTGATAACCGAAAGTTACGGCAAAGACCCGATGAAATTCGTGAACCGCCTGCGCAATATGTCGCTGACGGCACCGCTGGAACTTGACATCCAGGGCGGCCGCGACGGCTACGTGAAAGACCCGACGGACAAACTGTGGTCGGGTGTGTCGCTGGCGCAGATGGCCTACGGCTACGAGACTGAATTCACGCCGCTGAACATTCTGACGTTCTACAACGCGGTGGCAAACAACGGCAAGATGATGCGTCCGCGGTTTGTGAAAAAGATTGTGAATCACGGACAAACGGTGCGCACCATCCCGACAGAGGTCATCAATCCGTCAATCTGCTCGCGCGAAACCATCCGCAAGGCGCAAGAGATGCTCTGCGGCGTGGTTGAGAACGGCACGGCGAAGAATATGCGCAACTCGAACTACAAAATCGCAGGAAAGACTGGTACGGCGCAGTTGAACCAGAACGGAACCTACCGCTATCAGGGCCGTGTGGCCTATCAGGCGTCGTTCTGCGGATACTTCCCCGCCGACGACCCGAAATACTCGTGCATTGTGGTTGTGAACGCCCCGACAAGCGGCGTTTACACGGGCAACTGGGCGGCTGGTCCTGTGTTCAAGGAAATCGCCGACAAGGTTTACTCAACGCAACTTAACCTGCACAAAGACAAGCAGATGATTCCGTTGGCCGAAGCCAAAGACCTTGTGCCAGTGTCGAAAAGCGGATATTACATTGAAACTAAATACGTTACCGACAAACTCGACATTCCTATTGAGTTTGCAGGGGCAAAATCGGAATGGGTGAGCACCACCAAAACCGATTCGACGATAAAGATTTCGAGCCGCACAATCACCCAAAACACAGTGCCATACGTGATTGGAATGGGTGCAAAGGACGCCATCTTCATTCTTGAGAATGCGGGAATGTCGGTGTCGATTGTGGGACGCGGAATGGTGACGCAACAGTCGCTGCAGGCTGGTGACGTGTTCAGAAAAGGCGATAAGATAATTTTAACTCTATCATAATGGAACTCAATAAGTTATTTGAAGATATAAAAGTCCGTGAGTGGATTGGCAACCGCAACGCAACGGTGGCCGACATCACCAACGATTCACGCAAAGTGGTGAAAAACAGTCTGTTTATTGCCGTGCGCGGCGTGAACATCGACGGACACAACTTCATTGGTCAGGTGATTGAGGCTGGCGCATCGGTTGTGGTGTGCGAGGAAGCACCCGCAAACCGCCCTGCCGACGTGCTCTTTGTGGTTGTCGAGAACTCGGCAATCGCACTCGGGCAACTGGCATCGAACTGGTACGGACGTCCGTCGGAAAACCTGAAACTGGTGGGCATTACGGGCACCAACGGCAAGACCACAACTGTGACTCTGCTGCACCGAATGGCAACGCAACTGGGCTACAAGGCTGGCCTGCTCTCGACAGTTCGCAACATTGTGGGCACACGCGAGGTTGAGGCCACACAGACAACGCCCGACCCGCTTCAACTGCACCGCCTTCTGGCCGAAATGGTCGAGATTGGCTGCGACTACTGCTTTATGGAAGTGAGTTCGCACGCCGCACACCAACACCGCATTGCGGGGCTGAAGTTTGCGGGCGCCATCTTCTCGAACCTGACGCAAGACCATCTGGACTATCACAAGACGTTTGCCGACTACCGCGACGCGAAGAAAATGTTCTTCGACGGGCTTGGCGCCGACGCCTTCGCGCTTGTGAACGCCGACGACCGCAACGGCCTGTTTATGCTGCAAAACTGCGCCGCAAGCAAGCACACCTACGCGCTGCAGAAAATGGCCGATTTCCGCGCCAAAGTGCTGGAATCGAGTTTCGAGGGAATGCAACTCGAGATTGACGGTGTTGAGGTTTGGACAAGTTTCGTGGGCCGATTCAACGCCTACAACCTGCTGGCGGTTTACTCGGCTTCGGTTCTTTTGGGCTTCGACAAGACCGAAGTGCTGACCGTTTTGAGCAAACTCGGCTCGGTTGACGGACGGTTCCAATGCCTGCGCTCGAAAAGCGGCAAGACGGCCATTGTGGACTACGCTCACACGCCCGACGCTATTGAGAATGTGCTGAATACGATAAAAAATGTTACCGACGGCAACCATCAAATAATAACCGTGACGGGTGCAGGCGGCAACCGCGACAAAACCAAGCGCCCGATTATGGCGGCCATTGCTACCGAGTTGAGCGACAAGGTGATACTGACGTCGGACAACCCACGCAACGAGCGCCCCGAAGACATCATCGCCGATATGAAGGCTGGCGTGCAACCCGCTTACGCACAGCGCGTTCTGTGCATCACCGACCGCACCGAGGCCATCCGCACGGCGTGTATGCTGGCGCAGACGGGCGATGTGGTGCTGGTGGCTGGCAAGGGGCACGAGACCTATCAGGAAGTGAACGGCGTGAAACACCATTTCGACGACCGCGAAGTGATTAAACAAATTTTTGACGAGGAATAAAGATGCTGTACTACTTTTTTGAATATCTGCAATCGTTCAACTTTCCTGGCGCGGGAATGTTCCACTACGTGTCGTTCCGCGCGATTCTGGCGCTGGTGATTTCGCTGCTTTTCTCGATGTGGATGGGCCGTAAGTTCATCGACTTTATGAAGAGCCGCAAGCACATTGAGGCTGCCCGCGACGCCGAAACCGACCCCTACGGCGTGCAGAAAAAAGGCGTTCCGTCGATGGGCGGCGTGGTGATTGTGGCGGCCATTGTGATTCCGTCGCTGCTGCTCTGCCAACTCGACAATATCTACGTTATTCTGCTGATTATTACCGCCATATGGTTTGGCACTCTGGGCTTTATCGACGATAAAATCAAACTTGGCGGCAACAAAGACGGTATGAAACCGCTGCACAAACTTATCGGGCAGACGGTGCTTGGCTGCGCAGTTGGAATCGCCTTGTGGCAAAGTCCGCAAGCCGTTGTGTGCGAGACCGTTACTGAAAAGATTGTGAACGACAAGGTGGTGTACGAGAAGAGCGAGGCTCGTAAATCGACCGTGACCACAGTGCCGTTTGTTAAGAATAACAACCTTGACTATTACGAGGCGTTTGCCTGGCTCAAGAACGGCAAGGCCAAACGCGCCTGCGGCTGGATTCTGTTCATCATTGTGACCACGTTTGTGATTGCGGCTGTGTCGAACGGCGCCAACTTGAACGACGGAATGGACGGAATGTGCGCTGGCAACTCGGCCATCATCGGCACGGCGCTGGGCATTCTGGCCTACGTGTCGGGCCACATACAATTCGCTTCGTACCTGAACGTGATGTACATTCCTGGCACCGAAGAGATGCTGGTTTACCTGTGCGCTTTTGTGGGCGCGCTCATCGGGTTCCTGTGGCACAACGCCTATCCTGCCAAGGTGTTTATGGGCGACACGGGCAGCCTGGCCATCGGCGGAATCATCGCCGTAACGGCCATCATCATTCACAAGGAACTGCTGCTGCCGATACTCTGCGGAATTTTCCTGCTCGAAGTGGTGTCGGTGATGCTGCAGACCAACTACGCCAAATACGGCAACAAGCGCGGGCTGAAACTGCGTGTGTTCAAACGCGCCCCGCTTCACGACCATTTCCGCGTGCTGCCGTCGCAACTTCAAGAAAACTTCAAGTACCTGATAACCAAACCCGAAGGCGCGCTTCACGAGAATATGATTACGCTGCGTTTCTGGATTGTGACAATCATACTTGCGGCATTGACAATTATCACACTTAAAATCAGATAATGAACGAGAACAAGAAACTGATGGTTGTGCTGGGTGCGGGCGAGAGCGGCGTGGGAACCGCCTTGCTGGCGCAGAAGAAGGGCTACGCGGTTTTTGTGTCGGACTATGGAAAGATTGCCGACAAATACAAGGCCGTGCTCGACGAGCACAATATTGAATGGGAAGAAGGCCACCACACACTGGAAAAGATTCTGACGGCGGCCGAAGTGATGAAAAGCCCTGGAATACCCGAGAAGGCGCCCGTGGTGAAGGCTCTTCACGAGCATAACATTCCGATTGTGAGCGAGATAGAGTTCGCTGCACGCTACACCAATGCAAAAATGATTTGCATCACGGGCAGCAACGGCAAAACCACCACCACGCTCTTGACCTACGAGATTCTGAAGCGCGCGGGCCTGAACGTGGGCCTTGGCGGCAACGTGGGCAAGAGTTTCGCCTGGCAGGTGGCCGACTGCAATTTCGACTATTACGTGCTGGAACTGAGCAGTTTCCAACTCGACAATATGTATGAGTTCAAGGCCGATGTGGCAATTCTGATGAACGTCACACCCGATCACCTGGACCGCTACGAGTACAAGTTCGAGAACTATCTGAACTCGAAGTTCCGCATCATCCAGAATATGGACAAGAACGGCTACTTCATTTACTGCGACGACGACCCCGCAACGCTTGAGAAAATTGCCACTCTGACACCCGAGACCAACTGGGTGCCGTTCAGCATTGAGCACAGCGTGGCTTGCGGCGCCGACCTTACCGACAACGGACAAACATTTAACATTCATCTTAATACCATTAACGACTTTACTATGAATATCAACGACTTATCATTGAGCGGAAAGCACAACACTTACAATTCGATGGCCGCAGCAGTGGCCGCCAACGTGCTGAACATCAGAAAAGAGACCATTCGCGAGTGCCTGACAAGTTTCAAGGGCGTTGAGCACCGCCTTGAGCCCGTGCTGAAGGTGCATCAGATTGAGTTCATCAACGACTCGAAGGCCACCAACGTGAACAGCGCCTGGTACGCCCTTGAGAGTATGAAGCGCCCCACCATCTGGATTGTGGGCGGCACCGACAAGGGCAACGACTACTCGACTCTGATTCCGCTTGTGAAACAGAAAGTTAAAGCCATCATCTGCCTTGGCGTCGATAACTCAAAGATTCACGCCGCTTTTGACGGAATTGTTGAGCATATTGTTGATACACAGTCGATGGAACAAGCCGTGAAATCGGCCTACTATATGGGTACCGATGGCGACGTGGTGCTGCTCTCGCCCTGCTGCGCAAGTTTCGACCTGTTCGAGAACTACGAAGACCGCGGACGGCAGTTCAAGGCGGCGGTAAGGAATTTATAATGATGAATCGGATAATCGGTGAATTGAAAATTGAAAACTGTTCAATAATTAAACAGCAAATCGATTAGCCAGTTCACCAGTTCAACGATTAAACAATAGAGAATGAAAGAGAAGTTTCTGAAATATTTCAAAGGCGACACCACGATATGGATTATTGTGTTTCTGCTGTCGATTGTGTCGATGCTGACCGTGTATAGCGCTACGGGCACATTGGCCTACAAGAAGATGGGCGGGAACACCTTGTTCTATCTCATGCGCCACGGGGGCTTCCTTTTGTTCGGAATAGGAATCATCTGGGTTATCCACCGAATCGATTTCCGCATCTTCAAGAAACTCACCAAACTGCTGCTCTATTTGAGCGTCGGGCTGCTGGTTTTCACGCTGTTGAGCGGTGTGAGCCTGAACTCTGCGTCGCGGTGGGTATCGATTATGGGTGTGCAGTTCCAAACATCCGATTTGGCAAAAATCACACTGGTGATGTATGTGGCCATGGTTTTGGGCGACAACCAGGAACGAATTGACGACCCCAACGCCGCCTTCTGGCCGATTGTGAAATGGGTTGGGCTCATCTGTCTGCTCATCTTCCCCGCCAACTTCTCGACGGCAGCCATGCTGTTCTTCATCTGCTGCATACTGATGTTCATTGGCGGCATCAAAATAAAACTGCTGGCAAAACTCATCGGCTGCATTGTGGCTGGGCTGGCCGTGCTGCTGCTTCTGGCCTACGCGGTGCCGCAGATTCGCAGCATCGGACGTGTTGAAACATGGATGGGCCGCGTTGAGAGTTTTGTGGGCATTGGCGAGCACAGCGATGCAGAACACGATTTCCAGGCCGACCACTCGAAGATGGCCATCGTTCACGGCGGCATCATGGGCCAGGGACCAGGCAACAGCACACAGCGCAACTTCCTGCCGCACCCCTATTCCGACTTCATCTACGCCATCATTGTGGAAGAGTTCGGCATTGTGGGCGGAATGGGAATCATTCTGCTCTACCTATGGCTATTCTCGCGCATAAGGGTGGTTGTGAAGGGCTGCCGAAGTGCGTTTGGCACGTTCTTGTGCATCGGGCTGGGCATAAGCCTTATCATTCAGGCATTCATCAATATGGGTGTGGCTGTCAACATCTTCCCTGTGACGGGACAGACGCTGCCGCTGGTGAGTATGGGCGGCACGTCGGTGGTGTTCACCAGCATTGCCATCGGGGTGATTCTGAACGTGAGCCGCCACACTGACGGTGGCGACCTTGCAACACAGGAAGCAACTATCGATAATTCAAGTAAAACGACTGATAATTAGCATTATGGATAAGAAACGGTACATAATCAGCGGCGGCGGAACGGGCGGACACATCTTCCCCGCCATATCAATTGCAAGAGCCATCAAGCGGCACGACCCCACGGCCGAAATTCTGTTTGTGGGCGCTCACAACCGCATGGAAATGGAAAAAGTGCCTGCCGCAGGCTTCAAGATTGTGGGCCTGCCCATTGCAGGACTGCAGCGCGGCTCAATTGGCAAGAATCTGACCTTTCTGCCCAAACTTTTCGTGAGTCTGCACAAGTGCCGCAGCATTCTGCGCGAGTTCAAACCCAACGCCGTGGTTGGTGTGGGCGGCTACGCAAGCGGCCCGCTGCTCTACACGGCGCAACGCATGAAAATCCCGACACTGATTCAAGAGCAGAACAGTTACGCTGGCCTGACCAACAAACTACTGGCCAAACGCGCCAACCGCATCTGCGTGGCATACGAAGGAATGGAACGCTTTTTCCCTGCCGAAAAGATTGTGCTCACAGGCAACCCCGTGCGACAGGACTTGCAGGAAATCAAGCCGAACCTGCCCGAAGCCTTCAAATTCTTCAACTTGAGCCAAGGCACAAACGTCAAGACACTGCTTGTGATTGGCGGCAGTCTGGGCGCACGCACCATCAACGAGTGCATTGGCAACAATCTCGATTTGCTCATCCGCAAGAAGATACAAGTCATCTGGCAGACAGGAAAATACTACTACGAACGTGCACTTGAAGAAGCCGCGCAGTACAACAGCAAGAACATCCACGTCTATCCGTTCATCAACCGCATGGACTACGCCTACTCGGTGGCCGACGCCATCATTTCGCGTGCTGGCGCAGGAACCATTTCCGAACTCTGCCTGGTGGGCAAACCTGTCATTCTGGTGCCGTCGCCCAATGTGGCCGAAGACCATCAGACCAAAAACGCGATGGCTCTGGTGAAGAACAGCGCCGCGCTGATGGTGACCGACAAGGAAGCACCCGACTCGCTTGTATCGCAAATCATTCATCTGCTTGAGCAAGACGAGCAGCAGGTGCGTTTGCGCATCAATATCAAGAAGATGGCTCTGCCGAACGCCGACGAAGTCATCTGCAACGAAGTACTGAAAATCGCATTATGAAGAGACTGACTGACTATAATAAAGTGTTTTTTGTAGGCATCGGCGGAATCGGAATGAGCGCTCTGGCCCAATGGTTTATGCGCACTGGCTACACCGTCGGCGGCTACGACCGCTCGTCGTCCGACATCACCGTAAGGCTTGAAGCCGATGGCGCGCTCACAACTTTCGACGACAGCACCGACACCATTGCCGATGTGTTCAAGACCGATGTGGCCACAACTTTGGTGGTTTACACACCAGCCATCCCCGCCGATAGCGAGATACTTAACTTCTTCAAAACCAACGGCTACGATGTTGTGAAACGCTCGGTTGCGTTGGGCATCATTGCACAAGACAGTTACGCAGCCTGCATTGCTGGAACGCACGGCAAGACATCAATATCAACCATGACAACCTGCATTCTGGACCAGACACAGGTTGGCGTGAACGCTTTTCTGGGCGGCATCAGCAAGAATTTCAATACCAACGTGGTCATCAAGTCGGAATCGCCGTGGGTGGTGATTGAAGCCGATGAGTTCGACCGCTCGTTCCTGACGCTCTACCCCACCATCGCGCTCATCAGCGCCATGGATGCCGACCATCTCGACATCTACGGCAACAAGGCCGAAGTTGAGAAGGCTTTCGCAAAATTCGTGGGCCAGGTGAAAACCGACGGCGTGGTGATTATCAAAAAAGGCGTGAAACTCGACCACAAGGCCAATGCGGGCGTGCGCTACTACTCGTATGCGCTCGACTCGGAAGCCGATTTCTACGCAAAGAATATCCACATCGAGAACGGCGAGTACGTGTTCGACATTGTGACGCCCAACGGTGTGATTGAGAACGTAAAACTTGGAATGCCAGCGCTCTACAACGTTGAGAACGCTGTGGCCGCAACGGCCGTGGCCATGTTTGCGGGTGCGTCGGAAAACGAGATTCGTTTCGGTCTGGCTGGATATGCTGGTGTGCGCCGCCGCTTCGACGTGCGCTTCAAAAACGCCGACCTGGTCTTCATCGACGACTATGCGCATCACCCCGAAGAAATCAAGGCCTGCCTGCGCTCGGTACGCGATTTCTATCCTGGCAAGCCCGTGACGGTGATGTTTCAGCCGCACCTGTACTCACGCACGCGCGATTTTGCCGACGAGTTTGCAGCGGCATTAGATATGGCCGACCGCGTCATCATAACCGACATCTACCCCGCCCGCGAACTGCCGATTGAAGGCGTGTCGAGTGAGATGATTCTGGAACGTATGAAGTTGAAGGACAAAATGTTCTGCCCGTTCGGCAAACTAAAGGACGAAGCGGTGAAAATCAAGTCGGGCGTGCTGCTCACAATGGGCGCAGGCAACATCGACACACTGATTGAGCCGATTCATCAGGCGATGATACATGAACAATGAAGAATTTTGAATGTAGAATTTAGAATAAAGAGAGTTAGAGAGTTAGAGAGTTAGAGAATTAGAGAATTAGTAGTAATAAGAGATTGTTGAACTGGATAATCGGATAATCGAAAACAGACGATTCACCGATTAAACAATTCACCAGTTAAACCGAAAAGAATGAAAGAAAAACTGAAAACGGCGATTGTTTGGACACTGCTTGGGGGCTACCTGGTGGCGGTGCTCTGGATTGTGGGCGGCGAGACTGAAAAAGTCCGCGTCAACGCTGTTTCAGTGCGCATCAGCGACAACTCGCACAACAAGTTCATCACCGAATCAGACGTTACGCAAGTACTTGAAAAAGAGAATATTAAACTGATTGGTCAACTGATGGATTCCGTCAATATCCACTATCTGGAAGACATATTGATGCACAACAACAAGTCGATCAGCCGCGCCGAAGTATTCCGCACGGTGTACGGCGAGATTGGCGTGAACGTTGAGCAGCGGCGCCCCGTCATGCGCATCATCAACCCCAACGGCGACAGTTACTACATTGACGCCAACGGCCAGGTGATGCCGTTGAGCAAAAAGTACACGGCGCACGTGATTGTGGTGAGCGGCAATCTGAGCGAGCCGTACATGGACCACGTGGGCGAGAATCTGCGCAGCCATCAGCAGAAAGCCGACAAATCGACTGGCGAACTGCTGCCCGACCTGTTCCGTCTGGTACAGTTCATCAACGGCAGCAAGTTCTGGAAGGCGCAGATTGAGCAAATTTACATCAATCAGAAAAAAGAGATTGAACTGGTGCCGCGCGTGGGCAACCACACTATCATTCTGGGCACGGTCGACGACCTGCGCGAGAAGTTCGAAAACCTTGAAGCCTTCTACGAGCAAGGACTTTCAAAATACGGATGGAACAAATACAAAACGATAAATCTTAAATTTAAAAATCAAATAGTTTGTACTAAAAGGACATAAGGTATGGAACAGCAAAACTCAAACATCATTGCAGCGATTGATGTCGGCACGACAAAAATCGTGGTGCTCGTTGGTCGGAAAGACGAAAACGGCACAATTGAAGTGATTGGCTACGGCCGCACCGAATCGAAAGGTGTACGCCGCGGTGCAGTACTCAACATTGAAGAGACCAGCCGGTCGATAAAAGAAGCCGTGGCACAAGCCGAAGAGACATCGGGCATCAAGATTACGGAAGCCTACGTGGGTATTGCGGGGCAGCACATCCGCAGCGAGCGCTGCACGCAGACAAAAAACCGCAACCTGCAGACCGAAACCATCTCGCAGGGCGACATCGATTTTCTGGTGAGCCAGATGCGCGACGCGCCAACCGAAATGGGCGAAGAAGTGCTGCACATTCTGCCGCAGAGTTACACGGTCGACGGCGAAGACAACATCCAGTCGCCGGTTGGCATGTGCGGCAAGCAACTCTCTTGCGATTTCCATATCGTTTTCGGAAAGACATCGGCTGCCAACAACCTTCGGACTTGCGTCGAGAAAAACGGCATCAATGTCAAAAGTCTGATTCTTGAGCCATTGGCATCGTCGACCGCTGTTCTTAGCGACGATGACAAAGAGTTGGGCGTGGCGCTTGTGGATATTGGCGGCGGCACCACCGACCTGGCCATCTTCCGCGACGGCCGCATCTTCCACACCGAAGTGATTCCGTACGGCGGCAACACCGTAACAAACGACATCAAGAAAGGCTGCAACATTCTTGAACGCCAGGCAGAAGGGCTCAAGGTACAGTTTGGCTCAGCCATCGCAACCGCCGACCTTGCAAACAAATCGGTAACCATACCTGGTTCGGGCGGCCTGAAGCCGAAAGACATAACGCTCATCAATCTGGCCAACATAATCAATGCCCGCATGGACGAGATTATCAAAACCGTGAAGCACCAAATTGAAGTGTCAGGCGCGAGAAAAGATTTGGGCGCAGGCATTGTCATCACTGGTGGCGGCTCAATGCTGAAGAATCTGGTTCAACTGTTTGCCGCACGCACTGGCTACGAGATTCGCATCGGCGTGCCAAACAGACTGATAAAGAGCAATTTCGAAAGTGTTACAAACATGCCGAGCAATTCAACATCAATCGGTTTGCTGATTATGGGCTTCGAGAACACCATGAACGACGGTGTGCGCGATAACATTCAAATTGATATTGAAGAGAAAAATGACACTGTAACCGACGTGACCGAAGAGATGGATGACACCGCGGCAAAGACCACTGAAGAAAAGCCGAAAAAAGGCAGAACGTTTGTTAAGGATCTTTGGGGCAAAGCCTTTGATTATATTACAACTGTTGAAGATAAAGAATTTTAAACCCTTAAAAAATTACATACTATGGAAGGACTTATGAATTTCGGTTTCGAAGAAGGTAAATCGAATATTATCAAGGTGATAGGTGTTGGCGGAAGCGGCGGAAACGCTGTCAACCACATGTTCAACAAGGGCATTATGGGTGTCGATTTTGTGGTGTGCAACACCGACCAGCAAGCACTGCACAACAGCCCCATCGACAACAAGATACAGTTGGGTGCGACGCTCACTCAAGGTTTGGGCGCAGGCAATGAGCCAATTCAGGGACGTGAAGCCGCACGCGAGAGTTACGACGACATTGCCGCAATGCTGTCGCAGAACGCCAAAATGGTGTTTGTGACTGCCGGCATGGGCGGTGGCACCGGCACAGGTGCAGCACCTGTCATTGCGCAACAGGCTAAGGATATGGGCATTCTGACGGTGGGCATCGTCACTCTGCCGTTCCGTTTCGAAGGCAAAAAACGCAAACTCAACGCCATCGACGGCCTGAAAGAGATGCGTAAAAGCGTTGACGCACTGTTGGTTATCGACAACGAAAAAATACGCGAGATTTATGGTGACTGCCCGTCGAGCCAGGCTTTCGGCTATGCCGACGACATCTTGACTTTGGCCGCCAAAGGCATTGCCGAAATCATCACCGTTCACGGCATTGTGAATGTCGATTTTGCTGATGTCAAGACAGTCATGACCGACAGCGGCATTGCCCTGATGGGTTCGGCCAGCGCAACTGGCGACAACCGCGCCATCGAAGCCATTGAGAAGGCCATGCACTCGCCGCTTTTGAGAAACAACGACATCCGCGGTGCAAAGAACATCCTGCTCAACATCATCTCGAGCAGCGAACATGAATCGACAATGGACGAAGTTTGCAGCATCAACGACTACGTGCAGGAAGCCGCCGGCAACAACGCCGACATCATCTGGGGCAACACAATCGACAACTCGCTGGGCGATGCTTTGAGCGTGACGGTCATCGCTACCGGCTTCGACGACGACAGCCTGAACGATTTCATTCCGGAACAGCCTAAACAGAAGGAAGTTGAAGTATTGAATGACCCTGTGGCAACGGCAACAACCGCACCAACAGCAGCGCAGAAACCTGTCAACGGCACTTTCAATTTTGAGACCGATTTCCCGACCAACAATCCGGAAACGATTGAGCATCTGACACTTGAGAAAATCTCGCCAATGGATTTTGAAATCCGTCAGGCAAAACTCGACTTTGGCGAGAGCACTCAACCGCTGCCCTACAATACAGAACAAGAAGTTCTCGACATGGAAAACGAGCCTGCCTACATGCGCCGCCAGCGAATGAGCCAGCCGCAAGAAGAGCAGCCCGCAGCCGAAAGCGCGCCGCAAAACCAGGTGTCGCACATGACACTCTCGAGCGACGGCAAACTGCGCGAGAACAACTCGTTCCTTTTTGATAATGTTGATTAAAGGTGTTGGGATTTTTGAATTACGAATTACGAAAGCGATTTCCGAAAAACTTGCACCTTGTAACTTATAACTTGAAACTGACATGATAGAATTTACAGCCGCACAAATAGCAGAGGCCCTGAAGGGCGAGGTTGTCGGTAATGCCGACGTGAAACTGCGCGATGTTGCGAAGATTGAGGAAGGCCGCGAGGGCGCTCTGTCGTTCCTGGCCAACCCCAAATACACACCATACATCTACACCACCAAATCGTCGGCGGTGCTGGTGAACCGCGATTTCAAACCCGAAGAGCCTGTGCAGACAACGCTCATCTATGTCGACAACGCCTACGAGTCGTTCGCGTCGCTGCTCGATATGGTGGCAGAGGCCGTCATTCCGCGCAAGAACGGCATTGAGCAGCCGTCGTTCATCGACCCGACAGCACAGTACGGCGAAGGCTTGTATCTGGGCGCTTTCGCCTACATTGGCCCCAACGCCCGCATCGGCAAGAACGTGAAGATTTATCCGCAATGCTATATTGGTGATAATGTGCATATTGGCGACAATTGCATCATCTACCCCGGTGTGAAAATCTACTACAACTGCGTGCTGGGCAACAACGTAACGCTGCACGCCGGCGTCTCTATCGGTGCCGACGGTTTCGGCTTTGCGCCCAACACCGACAACAACTACAAGAAGATTCCGCAGATTGGCAACGTGATAATCGAAGATTATGTCGAGATTGGCGCCAACGCCTGTGTTGACCGCGCCACAATGGGCTCAACCGTCGTTCACAAGGGCGTGAAACTCGACAATCTGGTTCAGGTTGGCCACAACGTGCACATTGGCGAGAACACCGTGATGTCGGCACAGTGCGGCATTGCAGGCTCAACAAAGATTGGCCGCAACTGTATGTGCGGCGGCCAGGTGGGCTTTGCGCCACACATCAGCATTGCCGACGGCACTCACATTGGTGCACAGTCGGGACTCAACGCAACCATCACCACCGAAGGCACAGCCATCATCGGTTCGCCGGTTCAGGACTACAAGGGCTGGTTGCGCTCGAGCGTGATTTTCCGCAAACTGCCCGACATTGTCAAACGACTTGATAATGTTGAGAAGCAATTGGCGGGAAAGGATTGAAATTTTGAATAGTTGGAAGCATGAAGATGACAGGGCGGCAACCAGCCACTCTGTCATCATTATATGATATTTGAGCAATGGAAATACAGATAGAACTGCTGCTTTTGGTGGTTTCGATATTGTTTTTTGTGAGCATTCTGGTGGGGAAAGCCAGCAGTAAGTTCGGCGTGCCCATTCTTCTTTTGTTTCTGGGCGTGGGAATGCTTTTCGGCAGCGACGGCCTTGGAATCCAGTTCGACAACTACAATCTGGCACAGACCATTGGCACCGTAACTCTCTGTATCATACTGTTTTCGGGCGGAATGGACACCAAAATCAACGACATTCGGCCCGTTATTGCGCCAGGAATTGTGCTGGCCACCGTCGGGGTGCTGCTCACGGCCATTCTCACGGGTTTTGCCGCGTGGCTGATTCTTGGGCTCACAATGGAATCGGTGGGCATTGGCGTGCTTACCGCGATGCTGCTGGGTGCCACAATGTCGTCAACCGATTCAGCGTCAGTGTTTTCCATTCTGCGCTCGAAGGGACTTCTGCTGAAACACAATCTGCGCCCCACGCTCGAACTCGAGAGCGGCAGCAACGACCCAATGGCTTACGTTCTGACAACCACGCTGATAGGCCTTGTCAATAGCGATGCCGAACCGTCGTATCTGATGGCTTTTGCGTCGGTGCTGATGCAGTTGGTGATTGGCGGTGCCGTTGGATATCTACTTGGCACACTGCTCGTTATCGTTATCAACCGACTGAAAATGGAAAACGCCACGCTCTACCCCATTCTGGTGCTTACGTTCTGCATTTTCATTTTCTCGTCGACCTACTACCTGAACGGCAACAGTTATCTTGCTGTGTATGTAGGCGGTTTGGTCATTGGCAACTCGCGGTTTGTGCACAAGCGCTCAACGTCGAATTTCTTCGACGGCCTGTCGTGGTTGAGCCAACTCTGCCTGTTCCTGACGCTCGGCTTGCTTGTCAATCCGTCTGAATTAGAGCCGATTATCATTCCCGGGTTGCTTATCAGTGTGGCGATGATGTTCATTACGCGGCCCGTCAGTGTTTTCCTGTCG
Source organism: Salinivirgaceae bacterium (assembly GCA_017557785.1). Lineage (GTDB taxonomy): Bacteria > Bacteroidota > Bacteroidia > Bacteroidales > SZUA-534 > RUG13583. The sequence continues at coordinate 5,694 of JAFYYA010000093.1, read as the reverse complement.
CTGATTCCGTTCCGCAAATTCCAGTTCCGCGACAAGGTTTTCGTGTCGTGGGTGGGTCTGCGCGGCGCGGTGCCAATCATTTTCGCCATTCTCACTCTGGCCAACGATGTGCCGCACGCAAGGCTGATTTTCAATCTGGTATTCTTCTGCACGCTGGTTTCGCTCATTCTTCAGGGCACCACGCTGCCGTTTGTGGCAAAGCGTCTGCACGTGGCCGAAAAGCCCGACGATGCGCTGAAACCGAAGAATTTCGATATCGATTTCCCCGAAGAGATTAAATCGGCAACGTCCGAAATCCTGCTCACTGACAGCATTTTAAGCAACGGCTCGCGACTGATGGATTTGGGGATGCCCGAAAAAACGCTGGTGATTATGGTCCGCCGCGGCGACACGTTCTTTGTGCCCACCGGCAGCACCCAACTGATGGCTGGCGATAAGTTGCTGGTTATCACCGATAATAACGAAGCGCTAGAAGAAACTTACCGAAAAATGGGAATCGTAGAATAGACAACAGACTTCGGACTAAGGTCGTAATTCATAATTCGTAATTAACTAACGCCCAACACCACAATCGCAATGAAAATCTCTGATAATCTGACAATAAACTCATTCGCCGACCTGAAACCGTACTACGACGAACTGCTTGAGCGCCCGCTGAAAACCAACAGCGAGGTGTGGCAGTGGCTGCTCGACTGGAGCGAAATCGACAGTTTTGTGGAGGAGGATTTCGCCTGGCGCTACATTAAAAACAGTTGCAACACTGAGGATGCCGCGGCCAAAGCCGCCTTCGACACGTTTGTGACCGAAATTGAGCCGGAGATTACACTGATTTCCAACAAATTGGAGAAGCGGTTTCTGACGCCCGACGTGCAACTTCATATCGACAAGGCGAAACTTTTCACAATGGTCCGCGCCATTCGCAACAGCAACGAACTGTTCCGCGAGGAGAACGTGCCCCTTGAGGCCGAACTGCAGCAGGCCGAGCAGGAGTTTGGCGCTATCAGCGCGAAGATGACCGTTGATGTCGACGGCCGCCAGATGACAATGCAGCAGGCGTCGAACTATATGAAAACCGCCAGCCGCGACGTGCGCAAACAGGTGTACGAGAAGATGATAGCCCGCCGCCTGGCCGACAAGCCCGCCATTGACAACCTGATGGAAAAACTGATGGGGCTGCGCAACAAAATTGCCGCCAACGCCGGATTCGACTGCTACACCGACTTCCGCTTCCGCCAACTTGGCCGCTTCGACTACACCGCCGCCGACTGCCGCGATTTCCACCGCTCGGTGGCCGATGTGGTGGTGCCGCTTGTCGACGAGATTAACGAGCGCCGCCGCCAGCTGATGGGCCTTGACGTGCTGCGCCCCTACGATTTGGCCGTCGACCTGCCCGTGGGCACGCACCTGAAGCCCTTTGAATCGACAGCCGACCTGGTGCGCAAAACCGCTCTCTGCTTCCGCGATATCGACCCCGAACTGGGGATGATAATGAGCGCGATGTCTCGAATGGGCCGACTCGACCTGGAGTCGCACGTGGGCAAGGCGCCCGGCGGCTACAACTATCCGCTCTACCGCAGCAACTCTGCCTTTATTTTTGCCAATACCACTGGAAATCTGCACGATATGGTGACGCTGATGCACGAGGGCGGCCACGCCGTTCACGCTTTCCTAACCGCCGACCAGCCGCTTGTGCACTTCAAAGACACGCCCGCCGAGATTGCCGAACTGGCCAGTATGAGTATGGAGTTGATTTCGATGTCGCAATGGCACCATTTCTTCAGCAACGAGCGCGAACTCAAAATAGCCAAAATCAATCAGTTGGAAGATGTGGTGATGGGGCTGCCGTGGATTGCCGCAGTTGATAAGTTCCAGCACTATCTGTATGAGAATAAAGGGAATACAGCCGAACAGCGCACCGCCGCCTGGCGCGATATTATGGCGGAGTTCGGCAGCCGCGTGGTCGATTACTCGGGTTACGAAGACGCCTATAACAACCGCTGGCAGAGACAGTTGCACATTTTCGAACTGCCATTCTACTACATTGAATACGGCTTTGCCCAGCTGGGCGCCATAAGCATTTGGAAACGCCACACCGAGAACCCGCAGCAGGCCATTGCCGACTACAAACGCGCGCTGCGCCTTGGCTACAGCCGCTCAATCCCCGAAATCTACGAAGCCGCCGGCATAAAATTCTGCTTCACAACCGATTACATTGCCGAGCTGATGGATTTTGTAAAGGCTGAGATGCGGAAGTTGGAGGAAGAATAGCCATTCCGCTCTGGCTTTTCGGATTTATGTATTAGCGGCTGCCTTACTATTGGGTTTGTTTTATCTTTGGGAAGAAAGTTTTCTATATACCATTGAAAATATGAACAATATGGGATGGATAGAAGAAATTAAATAATATTGAATATGGAAAATAAAAACTGGATTGAAAAGTTATTGTTGTTTATTCCCAAATCGAAGTTTAACGTAGTAAAATTATGGGATGAAGAATATAAATGTAATATAATCGATATATATAACGACAAACCGTATTTGGAAGTCGAATATTATTTGTCCTATGATGTCAAGAAATCTACCTACAGTATTGGGTTCCACATATACGACAACCATAGTGAAGAAGGCTGGTTCTATGAAGACATAAATAGCATTGGCACAGCATGCGCTGCTTTAATATTTTATATTTGGAGAAAAGAGTGTGGGGAAAGAAAACGAAAACAAGATGAAGAGTTTGAAGCATGGCGTAATAGAATTAAACAATTGGCAAACAATCTTTTTGTTGAGGTTAGTAAATATTTTGACGTAAAAGAAAGTGACAAAAGTCTTGTGTATAAATATGGTTGGGTTAATGATGCTGAAAGAATCCCTGAAAAGCAAACTATGAAAAAAAGTTGTTTGATTACCTGCAAAAAAATTGAAGTCCTTCAAACTGCAGAAAAGTGATTTTGAGACTATCGGCACAACTACCCAAACACTTTGCCCAAATCCTAAATCCTAATTCATAAATCCTAAATTTCCACCCACTCTGCCACTTTGTCGCAAAACTGCGTTTGGTCGCCAATTTGTAGGGATGGGCAGCGTTATTTTTCTGAAAAATCAATAAAAACAATATAAAAATGGAGAATACAGAACAAAACACCGAGCAGGTGGAGAACGAAGTTAAGGTTGATGTTGAGCAGTCTCAACCAACTGAAAACGAAGAAGTTGAAAGCGACGGAAAGAAGTCGCGGAAGAACCGCAAACAGCGCAAGGAGGACGATGCCCGCGAGAAGGAGATTGAGGAGTTGAAAGCGCAACTTGAGGAGCAGAAAGACCGCTATCTAAGGCTGTCGGCCGAGTTCGACAACTACCGCAAACGCACCCTAAAGGAGCGTTCCGATATGCTGAAAACCGTCAATGGTGACACTTTGTCGGGTATGCTGCCAGTGCTCGACGACCTTGAGCGCGCAATGCAGAGTATGCAGAAGGCAACCGACGTGGATGCCGTCCGCGAAGGCGTTGTACTGATTTACAACAAAATACAAGATTTTTTAAAGAACAAGGGCATTGTCGAAATCGATGCAATGAATCAGGTTTTCGACACCGACCTGCACGAGGCAATCACCAAAATCCCCGCCCCCACCGAAGACCTGAAAGGCAAGGTTGTGGACGTGATTCAGAAAGGCTATAAGATTGATACAAAGGTGATTCGCTACGCAAAAGTTGTGGTGGGAGAATAAAAGTTGAGAGGGTGAGAAGTTTAGAGTTTAGTTATCCAAACAGCAAAGCCCCCGATAGCTATCGGGATAAACTTCTAAACAGCGAAGCGTCTCACCTTTAAACAGCGAAGCGTCTCACCTTCTAAACATTAACTTAAAACTCAAAACTTACAACTTATAACTAAAACCTGATACCTAAAAGGATTGACTATGAGCGAGAAACGAGATTATTACGAAGTGCTTGAGGTGCCAAAGACCGCCACGGCGGAGGAAATCAAGAAGGCTTACCGCAAGCAGGCTATAAAATACCACCCCGACAAGAATCCTGGCGACAAGGCGGCCGAGGAGAAGTTCAAGGAGGCGGCCGAAGCCTACGAGGTTTTGAGCGACCCGCAGAAACGTCAGCGCTACGACCAATACGGACACGCTGGAATGGGCGGCGCGAGCGGCTTCAGCGGCGGCGGAATGTCGATGGATGACATTTTTGCACACTTTGGCGACATTTTCGGTGGCGGAAGTTTTGGCAGTTTCTTTGGCGGAGGTTTTGGCGGAAGCCGCCGTGGTGGTCCGCAAACGCGAGTGAACAAAGGCTCGAACCTGCGCGTGAAGGTGAAACTGACACTGGCGGAGGTTGCCAACGGCGTCACCAAAAAGATAAAGGTGAACAAATACGTGGCCTGCGACAAGTGCGGCGGCACGGGCGCCTTCGACTCAAACTCGTACAGCAACTGCTCAACCTGCCACGGCTCGGGCGTTGTGACGCGTATCACCAACACCATTCTGGGACAAATGCAGCAGTCGTCGGTTTGCCCGAATTGCGGCGGCGACGGACGCATAATCACCCGCCGATGCACCAACTGCGGCGGCGAGGGAATTGTGCAGAAAGAGGACATTGTGACGCTCAACATTCCTGCGGGCGTGGCAGATGGTATGCAACTGTCGGTCAGCGGGAAAGGCAATGCGGCGCGCCACGGCGGAATCAACGGCGACCTTCTGGTTGTGATTCAGGAAGAAGAGCACCCCGAACTTATTCGCGATGGCAATGATTTGATATACAGTCTGTTCCTTTCGATGCCCGATGCCATTTTAGGCACAACGTCCGAAATTCCGACAGTTGACGGAAAAGTGAAAATCAAAATCGACCCAGGCACGCAGTCGGGCAAGATTCTGCGCCTGCGCGGCAAGGGAATCCCTGAAATCAACGGCTACGGCCGCGGCGACCTGTTGGTCAACATTCAGGTTTGGACACCGCAGAGCGTCACCCGCGACGAGGCTCGGATAATCGAGAAACTGAAAGAATCTGACAGCTTCACGCCGAAACCCGACAAAAACGACCGCAACCTGTTCGAGCGAATGAAAAATTTCTTCGGTAATTGATTGTTCTAACTACGGAAAACACGAAAAACACGGAAATACTAAAAGCGCAATTGGATATATTCAATTGCGCTTTTTCTTTAAATAAAGTTCTGTGTTTTCTCACGATAGTTATCGGATTTCAGCGGTTAATAAAAAACGCGATTTGTGAAAATTCAGCCGATTTGATTTCTTATTTTTCGAAACAAATTTTGATAGAATTAATCGCGAAACAATAAAACATTAAGATATGCACTACCATTTCATTGCCATTGGCGGAAGCGCTATGCACAATTTGGCCATCGCCCTACATCAGAAAGGCGAAACAGTTACTGGTTCCGACGACGAGATTTTTGAACCGTCGCGCTCGCGGCTCGCTGCTTGCGGACTGCTTCCCGAGCAACCAGGCTGGCATCCTGAGAAAATCACCACTGGCATTGACGCCATTGTGCTAGGTATGCACGCCAAAGCCGACAATCCGGAACTGCTCAAGGCGCAGCAGCTGGGGCTGAAAATCTATTCGTATCCCGAATTTCTTTATAATCAGACTCAAGACAAGACTCGGGTTGTTATCGGCGGAAGCCACGGTAAAACCACCACCACGGCAATGGTAATGCACGTGCTGAAAACTGTCGGCATT
>JAFYYA010000092.1 GCA_017557785.1 Salinivirgaceae bacterium | reverse complement strand
CGTATGCCACACCACGCCTGCGCGATGGTCGCCAATCTCCTGCTGCTGCACGGTTTTGAAGCCGTAGTTGGCGGGCGATTCGGACACTGCCGCTGTCTGATTGACGCCTGTGGCCCTGATGGTTGACTCCACTGCCTTGTTCACGGCGTAATACTGATGGTAGGCGGCTATCTTCTTTATGGTTTTGATGGTGGTAAGCCCTGTTTTCAGGTCATCCTGTTTCTGCTTCTCGAAAACGATGAACGAGCCGATGATGTCGAGCAAGGTGTCTTTGCGCAGCATACCGTTGACAAGCACCTCCAACTCGCTGACCAAAGATGAAGCAATGCTCTCACCGTCGTCGCTCTTCCAGGCGGTGAATCGGCTGAAACCCGCCGAAAGCGAGCCCGCGCGCGCCTCCAGTCCGTCGGAAATGACAACCAGAGCGTTATAGGTGAACAACGACGGTATTTGCTGCTTGTAGGTTTCTATCTGCCGAAAGGCGCTCTGCAGTGTGGCGTTCTCATCGGCGGCATTTTTCAGTTCGAACAAAACCAATGGCAGGCCATTCACAAAAAGAATGACATCGGGGCGGCGGTTGTGGCCGTTCTCGATGATGGTGAACTGATTGACCACCGTGAACTCATTATTCCACGAGTCGTTAAAATCGATGAGCCAGACCCGCTCGCCGCGCTCGGCGCCGTCTTTGTGCACCGACACGGGCACGCCCTCGGTGAGCAAACGATGAAACTCCTCGTTGTTGGCCAGAATGTCGGGTGAGCCGATTCGCAGAACGGCTTTTACCGCCTCATCCAGAACCGGCGCGGGCAGCGACGGATTGAGCCGCCTCACGGCCGCCTCAAGTTTGTCGCGCAGCACCACCTCGTCGAACCCGCCGCGCATCGGTGTCTCTCCATCGGGCGCAATGTCGGGGCCGTAAAGGTAATTGTACCCTTTGGCTTTCAATTGCTCAATGAGCATTTGCTCAATGTCCGATTCCAAGAGTTTGGTCATAATTACTATTTCATATTATTCTTAACATATGTGACAAAATCAGCAGATTTAGCAACATTAATAATATTACTATTAGGATTTTCTTTTTGATATGAAACGATAAGATCATTTGTTTTTGTTATAGCCCTATTTATTAACGCATTATCAAACTCAGTTGGGTTAATATTCGAAATTTCATCGACTGAATAATCCATTTTATTTAAATATAAAATGACAACAATCATTGAAATGTGTAACTTGAAGTTTATTAACTTGTTCTTATGTTGCTTATCGTCAATATTTAAAATAGCATTATGTATTTTGGAAACAATTAAACAACAATTCAAATATGCCTCATAATTGTCTTGTTGTTTAAATATTGACTTATATGATGCTTCTGTTTTTAGCAATGAAGTTGGTGTGGCTCTTGCAGAATGGGGATCTTGCAATACAATGGCTTTAATAGCTTGAGCTAAGAACGGGATACCGAAAATTTTGGCAACAGGTTTTCCTTGATTTTTATAATAGTTTTTTCTCCTATCATAATAAAAACCTTTTTGAGAGAAATACATCTCAATTTCTTTTTGGATATTGTCCGTTGCTCTTAATAAACCAGGGGGAACCGCATTTTGATAATTTGTGGCTTCAATTATTTCATCAACGATATCTTTGTGGTTACTAATTATAACCTTCACAAGAACAGACCTGTCATCGTTATCTTGAACAGTTCCAAGATTGTAAATCGAATATGATGTTTGAAGTCCATTTACTATTTGTACATTTTCTATTGTTAGCTTTTTACTTAATTGTTTTGGCTCTTCTGCTATTATAGTAATACCATTATTAAGCCACCAAAAGTCTCTGTCAGAAATGTTTTCTAAAGTGTTTTTAATTTTAGTATTAACATCCACTTTGCCTTGAAAATGACGGACATTTGATTCAAATAAATCATCGTTAATACTACCATCTTCTAATGTCAAAAAATCTTTATAATCAGACAATTTGACTAATCCTATATATCCTAATCCATTCTCACCATAATTGATAGATAGTGGACTATCTTTAAATATTATCGTTGATCTATTCTTTTTATGAGTTTGATACAAGCTCAATAATTCTTTGCTACTATAGCAATTGAATTCAACTTTTTCTGTAGCAAACAACTCTTTACAAATTACTTTTAATTGTTCTTTTTTGCTTTTAAAAGAAGATGATATTTCGATCTCATTTGCCATACAAGCATAATTAATATAGACCTCTAAACTTCCGCCACTACGAACAGTATCTGCCCATATTTTCCCAAATCTATTCCTTTTATCCATCAGTTGTGGATTAAATCTATCATTTAACTCACTTTCTTTAGTTTCCAAATTGAATAGCGTAGGGAAAGTTGAGATCAACTTATCAATAGAGATTTCTTTGAATGATCTTTCTATTTTTGATTGTGTAACAATAAGTTTTGTAATAGAAGAAGGCTTACAATAATACTCACTATCTTCTTCTATATAGTCATCATTATGTAGTATTATTATTGAATCAATTCCACCATCATTTCCACCATCGGTAATAGAATCTAATATGTTTTCAAATGTAACATCTTCGTTTTTCATTATTTGACTCAATGAAAACAATTCAAAGATTTCATTTTCTTCAAGTGTCAATTCATTTTCTGCTTTGAATTTCTCAATACAACCATTGAGAATAATTGTCGTGTTATTTGCAACCATATATTTATATTTTAATTTCATTATTCATCAACCTCGGCAGCAACCCATCGCGAGTTTGTATTAGGGTTTGGATTTGCTTTTGATTGTTTTCCATTTTGTCAAAGTAACCTCTGACAAGTTTGTCATATTGCATTATTTTTTCAGTATCGCTACAAACAAGTTGCTGTTTAATCAAATCTTGACTGATGTTTTGCTGTGCAGCACCACTTGCAAGATTAATGAATTCATCTTTCATCAAAGCCGTCCAAATATACAAATAAGTATATGGATAGTTTTTGTTTGGAATCAATGCACATACAGCTTGATTACAAGTCATCGGTTTTGACAATATGCCAAATTCGCCAACAGTTGCGCCGTACATTGCAATAAGCACAGATTTTTCAGGCAACATTTTTGCAGATGAGTTTGCAACGGCTTCTTTGGTAATCATTTCTTCTGTTGATGAAATGAAAGTACCGTCCAATTCTTTTGACTTAACCCATTCTATTGTTCCATCTTCATAATATTCAGTGTGTTTACGAGAAGGCGTTCCTCCCGATGTTGTTTTCACTACATCACCGAGCGGCTTTTCCTCCCAATCCTCCTTTACCTCTTCCACAAACCACTGCCTGAAAAGCGTTTCGGCCATTGCTTCGAGAGTGGCGTTCTCGCGGCGCAAAAGGTCTATTTTGTCGTCTAAAGAAGATAAGGTTGAGACTATCTTGTCTTGTTCTTTTCTTTCGGGTAGAATAATGGGCATTGAAGCATAGGTTTGTGCATTGATATTACCTCTTGTTGCCCCATTATCAACGGTTTGAATCCAATCGTAATATGCTTGGGAATGGGTGTAAAACTTCAATATTTTAGGATTAACCTTTAATGGGTCGATACTATATTTTATCAAGAATCCTGCATATACAAGTTCGCCGTCTCTTTCATCATAAAAATAACTACGCCCAACACTTGCTCCAGTTCTTGCGAAAACTATGTCGTTGGGTTGCAATAAATATTTCGGTGCGTTTTTGTCATCAACTGATTTTAACCCATTTTTGTTTAATGTGCCATCATCATTTATATCTGTTATTCTCAAATAGGTGTACTTGGCTGCATCATAATCAACGGCAGGCGCGGCTATTCCGTAACTACCTTTTCCATCTATTGTCAACTCACCTAACTTATATTCTTTCCACTCGCTCATAATAACTACAGTTGCTGTTTTAGTTGTTCAATTTCGGCTTTCAGCATTTCTCGCTGAATCGTTGTATCGTTGGTTGCCAAAAACCTCATAGGAAATTCCATAGATTTCAGTTGTGCCTCTTTGCTTGCAATATCATTTATAATTCGCTGTCGGTCATTACCTTGAGTGTATTTCAACGAACGCTCTGCAACATCGAGCGAGCGCTTTGAGACTTTGAATGAACGTTTTGCAATCACATATGCGGCAACGGCGGCAATAAAAGTCAAAGCAACAAGTATAAGTTCAATCGAATCAATATATTCTTTCCAGTGGGGCATAGTTTATGAATTTGTTGTTGTGATGATGTCGGTGGTTTCGACAGGCTCAACCACCGATGGAATGGTGCCTGAGCTCGTCGTTTCGGTGCCTGAGCCTGTCGTTTCGGTGCCTGAGCCTGTCGAAGGCACCGTATAACTTCGTGACAACTCCGGCAGTTTATCGTGTTGGCCATTAATCAGAGCCTCTTTTTTTCTTCTGCTCCAGCCCTGCACTTGTTTTTCGCGGTAGAAGGCCTCATCGATTCTGCCAAATTCCTCGTAATAGAGCAATTTCACCGGTGGATGCTTCTTGGTGTGGTTGGCACCTTCGCCGGAAAAATGCTGTTGCATACGGCGCTCCAAATCGGTGGTGCTTCCGGTGTAGTAGCTGCCGTCGTTACAAAGCAATATGTACATATAACCTTTCATATCGATGAATTTGTTTGTGTAAATGGCACTTCGACAAGCTCAGTGCCCGGACAAACCAGTGCCCGGACAAACCAGAGCCCAAACAAGCTCAGTGCCCGACAAACCAGAGCTCGGACAGACTCTGTGCTTAATGATTTCCTTTTCCGATTTTTTCCAGGTGGTCATAGTGGTGTGTTTTCTGTATTCTTTCACTTCTATTATAAACCGTTGCCTAATGGTATAACTACTCTTTTATATCCATATTATAATCAATATGTATATGATTTGGCGTTTTTATATACACGTTGCCGTTTTCATATATAGGAAAAGTCGCTTTCATATATGTATCAACAACTCTATATTTAGCATTTACACGAACCATATAGTTATCTGTTGACTGATTCAATCTGTTCCGTTTGCTTTTGCAACACGGCATTGTTATTGCTCAACAGTTCAATAAGCGGTATGTTTAAGTAGTAGTTGTACTTACCGTGTTTCACTTTATATAACAGTCCGGCAGCCACCAATTTATTCAAGTACTTTGTAGCCGTCAGGCGAATAACTCCAGTATCTTCCATTACATATTCTATTTTTGTATAAGGATGACTGAATAAATTGTTTAATAGTTCGTGACTATAGGCTTTTTTAAGAATATCCCGAACTTTGAACTTATAATCTAACATCAGTTTTGAAATCTCTTTTACTAAAGTGATGGTTTGGCCTGCCGTTTCTTCAACCCCCTTCAGTATAAAGAGTATCCATTCTTCCCATTTACCTTCATCCCTTACAGCTTGAATAAGTCTATAATATTCAGCCTTGTTAGTAATGATATATCGACTTAAATATAGAATGGGTAAATCGAGCAAATCGTTGATAACTAAGTAAAGTACATTGATAATACGTCCCGTTCTGCCGTTGCCGTCATAAAAAGGATGTATACTTTCAAATTGATGATGAATAATGGACATTTTTATCAATGGGTCTAAACTGCTCATCGTTTCATCATTGATAAATTGCTGTAAGTTGTTCATCAACTTCTCTATTAACGCCTTATCTTGTGGTGGTGTATATACTACATCCCCAATTTGGTTTTGCAAAGTTGTACCAGGCACACTTCTAAAACCTGCCGTATTCTTTTCCAAACGTTGCTGAATACTTTTTATGCTGTTGAGTGTTAGGACTTTGTTTTTTCTAATAAGTTGGAATCCATATTTTAAAGCTTCTGCATAGTTCTGAACTTCTTTAGTTGCTGCAGAAACATCATAATTTTTCATATTCAATTCCGCTTTATACAAATCATCGTGTGTTGTCACAATATTTTCAACTGCAGAACTATCCTTGGCTTCTTGAAGAATCAATGTGTTAATCAATATGTTTTCATTAGGAATCGTAAGGGCAACACCTTTTAACTCTGCCAATTTTCTGTGCGACAAGCTAAGTTGGCGTAAAACGGCTTTAGTTTCAACATCTATCTCCAGTGGCAAATCGGGTATGATATAATTCATATTTAGTTTGTTTTAATTCGTCCCAAATTCTCCAAAATCAGTTTGTTAAGCCGTTCTTCTTCCTTGAGTTGCTCCTCAAATTCGGCTTTCAGCGCGGTGAAACGCTCGGCAAAGTTGAAGTCGTCTTCCTCTTCGGGCAAGCCCACATAGCGGCCAGGGGTGAGCACATAGTCAAGTTCGGCCACACGGCTTATGGGAACCGATGCACAGAAACCCGCAATATCTTGATAAACGGTGCCTTCGACAAGCTCAGACACCGTGGATGTCTTCGGTAATTCGGTGGTTGAGCCTGTCGAAACCACCGTATTCTTGGTGCCTGCGCTTGTCGAAGGCACTCCTTCTCTCCACAAGTGGTATGTGTTGGCAATTTTCTGAATATCGTCGTCGGACAGTTCGCGTGTTCGGCGGTTGATGAGATGCCCCTCGTTGCGTGCATCGATGAATAGTATTTCGCCAGCGCGTGTGGTGCGGTTGCGCGAAACAAACCACAGGCAGGCGGGAATCTGCGTGTTCAGAAACAACTTGGCGGGCAGGTTCACAATGCAGGCAATCATCCCTTTGTCAATCAGAGCCTTGCGGATGTCGCCCTCGCCGCCAGTCTTTGATGTCAGCGAGCCTTTGGCCAGCACAAAACCAGCCTGTCCCTGCGGCGCCAAATGGTAGATGAAATGCTGAATCCAGGCGAAATTGGCATTGCCTGCAGGCGGAACACCATACTGCCAACGGGCGTCGCTGCGCAGTTGGTCGCCGCTCCAGTCGCTGTCGTTGAACGGCGGATTGGCCATTACAAAATCGGCTTTCACATCGCGGTGCACATCGTTCAGAAACGAGCCCTCGGTGTTCCATTTCACCTGCGATGCGTCGATGCCGCGTATGGCAAGGTTCATCTTGCACAGTCGCCAGGTGGTTTGGTTGCTCTCTTGTCCATATACCGATATGTTCTCAATCCGCCCCTGATGCTCCTTCACAAACTTCTCGCTCTGCACAAACAGTCCTCCCGAGCCGCAGCACGGGTCAAGCACACGGCCTTTGTACGGCTCCAGCATATTGACCAACAACTCCACAACACTGCGCGGCGTGTAGAATTGGCCGCCCTTCTTGCCTTCGGCCAGGGCGAACTCGCCAAGGAAATACTCGAAAACGTG
>JAFYYA010000091.1 GCA_017557785.1 Salinivirgaceae bacterium | reverse complement strand
TTCGGCTTGCTGTGCAACAAGTTGGCTGTAGAGTTGCTCGAACGATACCGAAATGTATCGTAAAAAGATTAGCCCCAATACAACGTGCTTATATTCAGCGGCATCGATATTCTTGCGCAGCTTGTCGGCAGCCTTCCACAGATGTTTTTCAAGCGGTTCGTCTATTTGTTCTTTTTTGTTGGCCATAAACCGAAATTTAATTGCTCAAATATATGTATTTTTAAAAAGGCAGATAACCAACTGTATGCTTGTGCAATGTGGCAATGAATCCCATGAGTAGATGTTGCAATTAGAATAACATTGATGCGTGTATCCGCTTATTTTTCCGAAACCGCTATTTTTTCTCACAACTGAAAATGTAAATTTGCCTACAAAAGATATTTGCATGAAAACACTTAAAGAGATTTTCGGTTACCTGTTGGGTGGCGTGTTGTTCGTGGGTTTGATACCGTTTGTTATGTGGCTTGTCTCGGGCAAACCGGCATTGTTTCCGACTGATACAATGCAACTTGTGGCTGGCGCACTGCTTGCCGCCGTGGGGCTGTTTGTAAGTGTGTGGTCGATTGTTTATATGCGCTGCAAGGGCAACGGCAACCCAATGGACGCCTTTGGACACGAGGTTGCGCCGCGCACCAGCTATTTGATGACCGACGGTCCATACCGATTGAGCCGCAACCCGATGCTGACAGGCACATTCGTCTATCTGACAGGTATTTGTGTTTGGTTTTGGAAATGGCAGCCGTTGGTGGTTTTTGTTATTTTTGTTGTGATAATGCTTGTTCAGGTTCGGACTGAGGAAAAGCGTTTGCGCAATGATTTCGGTGAGGAATATGAAGCATATTGCCGCCGCACCGGACGTTTTCTGCCGTTTTAGCTAACATTGAATATGAGAGTCGGTTTTAAGACAATGGAGAGAAAGATTGTATCGTTGATAGTCGCGCTGTTTGTTGCTGCGGTTGCTTCGGCGCAGATTCCGGCAGGCTATTACTCTCCGGCCGAAGGCAAAACGGGCAATGAGCTGAAATCGGCTTTATACGATATAATTAAAGGTCACGTTGAGTATCCCTATACATCGAAAGGAACCGATGTGTGGGACATTCTGAAGGAGACCGACCGTGACCCAAATAATCCCGCCAATGTCATTTTGCTCTACACTGGCCTTAGCGTCGATGCGGAGCAGGAGTACAACGACGGCAAGGGCTGGACGCGTGAGCATGTTTGGGCCAAAATCCACGGCAATTTCGGCACCGAGCCGGGTGCGGGAACCGATGTGCACCATTTGCGCCCTTGTGCCGACGAAATCAACACTGAGCGCAGTAGCCGTTGGTTTGCCGAGTGCTCGACACCGGTTTATTACAACGGCAAGCCGACGGGTTGCTACAAGAGCAACACCGAATGGGTGTGGAAGCCGCGCGCCGAGGTGATTGGCGATGTGGCGCGTATGATTTTCTACATGGCTACGCGCTACGAGGGCGAGAACGGCGAACCAGACCTCGAAATTGTTGACTATCTACCAAGTGGCAACAATACAACGGAACCCATTTTTGCAAAACTCTCCGATTTGATTGCATGGCATTTGGCCGACCCTGTCGATGAGTTTGAAATGAACCGTAACAATGTGATTTATAGTTATCAAGGGAACCGAAATCCGTTTATCGACCACCCCGAATATGTGACTATGATTTGGAACAACGGCCCGGCAAGCGCGCCAATCTTCGTCTCGCGGCCGGTTACCGATGCGCGCGTGGGGTTGCCTTACCAATATGACGTGTCGGCTTATATTGCTGATGATTCGAAACTTACCTTTAGTTTGAAGGAGTCGCCGGAGTGGCTGTCGCTTGTCGATTACGCCGACGGCACGGCTTTGCTGTCGGGTATTCCCGATACTGACGCTTCGGGCAGCTACATAGTGACATTGACGGTAACATCGGCAGACGAACAGACTGTAAGTCAGACGTTTTTTATCGATGTTGAGAATCCTGGCGGCAATTCGAATCCAAGCGCTATTGGTGTCGAAGTCTGCGACAAATCGGTTTCGGTTTATGGCGGCAAATTATTCGTTAGCAGTGCCGACGGGCTGAGAATCAGCATTTACAATATGGTCGGGCAGCAGCGTTTGCAGACTGTTTACACCGAAGGAATTGATGTATCAGCCTTAAAACAAGGCGTTTATATTTTGATTGTGGAAGACGGAAATGTTCGTGTTCGTCAACGTTTTGTTGTGCAATAAACCTCATTATTCACCGCATTTGCAACTCAGTTGCATCAGAAACCTCTACCTTTGCATCCCGAATAAAAAATATTGTCGGAATAAATTTGTGGTACACAGTACGTTGCAGTTTATTTCGAAAAAAATCTAAAAAAAAATTAGTAGGAGAGTGCAACCTTTTTCGTTTTCATGCATCAATTAAGCGTGAAAAAAAATAAAACTAACAAAATGAGAAAATTTATCTGGCTGTTGGCCTTGTGTGGGCTGACGGCAAAAACAATTGATGTTAAAGCAATTGAAGGAAGTACGCCGCAAGGCAAATTCACAGTGAGCGGTGTAGTTACCGATGCTGTGACGGGTGAGGAGATGATTGGAGCAACTGTCTATGTGGTGGAAACCGGCGCCGGAACAATCACCAACGCTTATGGTTTTTACAGTTTGACACTGCCGCAGGGCAACTACAATGTTACGGCTAAATTTCTGGGTTATTCGCCAACGACAAAAAACGTGACACTCGACCACAACATCAAATTGAATTTCAGTCTCGAACAAGAAACAACCGAGATAGTGCAGGTTGATGTGACAGGGGAGAAGCTTAACCGAAATTTGGAGCATCCCGACATGGGTATGGAAAAACTGCAGATTGCCACAATCAAGAGCATTCCGGCGCTGTTCGGTGAAACCGATGTTATCAAGAGTATTCAGTTTTTGCCGGGTGTGGGCACGTCGGGCGAGGGATTCATCGGCTACAACGTGCGCGGCGGCGGTACGGGCCAGAATATGATGCTTTTAGACGAGGCCACGGTTTATAACGCTGCACACATGTTCGGAATCTTTTCGGTGTTCAACAACGATGCGCTTAAAGATGTGAAGTTCTACAAAGGAGGAATGCCGGCAGAGTACGGCGGCCGCTTGTCGTCGTTGCTCGATGTTCGTATGAAGGAAGGCAGTCCGCAGAAGTTTGGTGTTAATGGCGGCATTGGTCTGCTGTCGAGCCGCTTGACTGTTGACGGCCCAATCTTGAAAGACCGCTGCTCGTTCATCGTATCGGGGCGCCGTTCGTATATGGATATGTTCTTTCCGCTCTACCGAGACGAGATTCCCGACGACACCAAGCTCTATTTCTACGATATGAACGCCAAGGTGAACTTCAAAATCAATGACAACAACCGCGTGTTTGCGTCGGGATATTTTGGCCGCGATGTGATGAACTACGCCGGTGTGATGCAGATTGACTACGGAAACCGCACGCTTACAACACGTTACAATCACTTGTTCAGCGACCGTTTGTTCGCCAACTTGTCGGCTATCTACTCGCACTTTATGTACGGGCTTGAGCAGAACGATACGCGTTGGGAGTCGTCGATTAGGGATTGGAACGCTAAGGCTGACCTGACATTCTTCGCCAATCCGCAGAACACGCTTAAGGGTGGCGGTCAGTTTACTTATCACAAATTCACGCCGTTTACAGTGAAGACCGGTTCTAACAGCCCGACCTACATGAAGCCGCAGGAGAACCATAACTACTCGTACGAGTGGGCGGCCTATCTGTCGCATGAGGCCAAAATCGGCGGTCTGATTGACGTTGATTATGGCGTGCGTTTCTCGGCGTTGCAGAACACGGGCGATGACATGGAACTGGTGTTCGACAAGGATTACAACGTGATTGACAGCATAACACACGACGGCGGCATTTACAACACTTACTGCGGAATGGAGCCTCGCCTGTCGGTCAATTGGCGGCTTACCGACCAGAGCAGCCTGAAGGTAAATTATCAGAAGACTTACCAATATGTGCATCTGGCCAGCACCACCATGTCACCGCTACCTATCGACTCGTGGTTTGCCAGCAACTCAAATGTCAAACCCGAAAGATGCCGCATGGTATCGCTGGGCTATTTCCAGAATTTCCAGCAGGATATGTACGCTTTTTCGATTGAGACCTATTATAAAAAGATGTACGATGTGGTTGATTTTAAGGAACATGCCGATGTTATGGTGTCGAGCAGCGAGGAGATGGCCAAGCAGATTCGCACCGGACAAGGCTATTCTTACGGCTTTGAGCTGATGCTGAAAAAGCAGGAGGGAAAATTCACAGGCTGGCTCAGCTACACCTACTCGCGCACCTTTACCAAGGTTGAGACTATCAACAACGGAGAGTATTATCCGTCGAACTACGACAAGCCGCACGACCTTTCGGTGGTTGCCACTTACGATGTGCTGCCGCGTTTGCACCTGTCGCTCAACTGGGTTTACTCAACCGGCGCGCCGCGCACGCTGCCTACAGGGCGTTTCGAGTACAACGGCATAATAGCGCCTGTCTATGCTGAGCGCAACGCCTTGCGGTTACCCGATTTCCACCGTCTTGATTTCTCGGCCACCTTCGACTTCAAAACCATTCAACGCAAGGGAAAACCTTGGCTTGAGCAGAACTTGAACCTGTCGATATACAATGTCTACAACCGCCATAACGCCGCCAGCATCATGTTTGAGCGCGATGAGCACAATCCGTCGGTTATGACAGCTGAGAAACTTTATATGTTCGGCATTTTCCCGGCAGTAACCTATAACTTCAAATTCTAAAACTATGAAACACAACATATTGACAATCGGGATTTTAAGTGCGATTTTTGGAACGGCCTGCACAGAGAAAATCGACATTGAACTGAACGAGGGGGAGAACAACCGCCTTGTGGTTGAAGGTTATTTCTCGAGCGACACCATGCAGCACAGTGTGCGTCTGACACGTTCAACATCTTACTTCTACAATCAGCCTGCACCGGCTGAGTTGGGCGCTATCGTCACCATTTCTGACAGCGAGGGCAATCTGTTCGTTCTCACCGATGATGACAATGACGGCATCTATTTGACTGATTCATCGGCGTTTGGAGTGCCAGGCCGCACCTATACGCTCAACATCAAGCTGAAAAATGGCGACGAGTATGAGGCCAAGGACGAAATGTTGCCTACAAAACATTTGGATACAGCACGTTACGAGTATGTTGACGAAGTTTATGGTGTCAAAATGGAGGAGCATTTCTATGAGATTTACACCACATTTGAGGAGCGTCCGGGCGTACCCGACTCGTATCTTCTTCTTTACTATTTCAACGATTCGTGCTACAACGCCACTTTCAAAAACGAGATTCTTTATGCCCGCGACGGTGCTTCGGTCGACGGCGGCGGCATCTTCGACGATGTGCTGACAATTATGATTGAGGAGGATTCGATACCGAAAAACCCAACGGTGCGTTTGGATTTGTACACCATTTCGGAGCCCTATTGCGATTTTCTGATTGAGCTGGGTTCGGAAACGATAAACAACAACAGCATTATGCAAGGTCCGCCGGCTAATATGAGCACCAACATTATAAACAAAAGCGGAGGTGTTAACGGCTTGGGTTATTTTTCGGCCCGCTCACGCAGCACTTTCACATTTAAGATTGATAACCGAGAGGATTAATGGAGAGTTTGATGTCAAATGATAGTGAAATATAAAATATTGACAATCGGTGTTTTAAGTGCGATTTTTGGCGTGGCTTGCACCGAGTCAATCGACTTAAAACTGAACGAGGGCGAAAACAACCGATTGGTAGTTGTCGGTCAGATAACCAACGAGCCGGGGCCACACAGTGTGCGTCTGACGCGGTCAACGTCGTACTTCTACAACCAGCCAGCGCCAGCCGAGTTGGGCGCCACCGTCATCATTTCCGACGGTGTGCAGACTTTGGTTTTGCTCGACGACGACAACGACGGCACTTATTGGACTGATTCTGCGGCTTGCGGTGTTCCGGGTCGCACCTACACGCTCGACATCCGTCTTAAGAATGGCGAAAGCTACACCGCTATCGACAAGATGCCAATTCCAAACCGTTTCGACACTATTTATTACGATTACACAAATGTTGAATATGGACTGACGCTGCCGCAGTATCATTATTTCTTCTACGCATCGTTCACCGAGCAAAAAGGCGTTGACGATTGTTATATGATTTATGTCTATTTCAATGATTCGTGCTACAACTCTAATTTCGAGGATGTTAAATGGGCGTACGATGGCATATATGATGGAAGCGGAGTTTTTGAGGATATTTTGATTTGTGATGCAAATGAGGATTCAATCCCCAGAAGGGCCGAAGCGCGGTTCGATTTGTTCTCAGTCAGCAGCAACTACAATCAGTTTATCAACGACATAAGCTCCGAAACATTCGGCAACGCTACAATCTTGCAAGGCCCGCCGGCTAACATTCGTTCGAATATCAGCAATGGCGCTCTCGGTTTCTTCTGCGCCAAATCGACAACCAAGCCGTATAGGTTGAGGTTGGAGTAGGGGCGTAAATAACAGAAAGGTTGGGAAAAAAACAAAGCCGCAGAAAACTGCGGCTTTGCTATTTTTCACATCACTCAAAGTCTACTTAAAGTCCTCGGCCTTGAGCGGCGGCATATGCATACCAACCAATACAAGATTGTTGTCGGCTGCATAGTTCAGCAGGCGGCGACGGCTCTCGATGGCGTTTGGTTTGTCGGCATCGAACGAAGCGCAAATATCAGGATTGACCAACTGTAGGGCCGCACCGTGCATCAAATCGCCAACCACAAGCAGACGTCCGCTTTGGAATGCGGTGTGGCCGGGTGTGTGACCTTTGGCGTCGATGGCAACAACGCCCATCGGCAGTGTATCACCAAAATTGAACAGATGCAGATTAGCCTCGTACGCTTTCATTGTGTTGATTTGCTGAGCGTTCTTACCAGGCTCGGCATTAGTAACCCAAGCGTCGTATTCGAGCTGTGCGGCATAAACCTGAGCATTTGGGAAAACAACAGTGTCGCCTTTGAGCATTCCGCCAATGTGGTCGCCGTGGAAATGAGTAATGTACAGATAATCAATCTCTGATGCTGATACACCCAGCGAGTCGAGACGGCGTTCAAGGTTGCCGTTCGAGCCGCCAAGACCGGTATCGAACAGCAGATTCTTGCCATCAATCTGAAGGAGGAATGTGCTGACTGACGATGGAACGCCATTGCGGACACCCAGACTGTCAATCAACGTTGAATCGGCTCCTGTAAACAATGTGGCAGGCATCAGGCGCAGCCCGACGTTGTCCTGAATCCACGTAACTTTCTGACCATTAAGGTCGAACGACAGCACTTCGCTGTTCACTGCCGACTGCTTTACCGAAGTTGTCGGTGTGCAGGCCATAAGGCTCAGGGCGGCAATCAAAAAAATGGAAATCTTTTTCATTGTGACTTATTTTAAAATCATTGCTTCAAATCCTTTGGAAAACACAGTTTTAAACTCTCCTACCGAGTCGGAAAAGATGAAATAATATTCGATGTCGGGCAGAGTGTCGCACATTGCAGCGGCGGCTTCGGTGCCCAAAACCATACAAGCGGTGGCAAGCGCGTCGGTGGTGATGCAATCGGGTCCGGCTATCGAAGCGCTCAACAGATTGCTCTGCACTGGATAGCCCGTGGCGGGATTGATAGTGTGCGAATATTTTACGCCGTTCTCAACAAAAAACTTATGATAATTGCCAGACGTTGAGAGACTTTTATTTTCGAGTGCTACGATTCCCTGCAACTCGCGGTTGAGCGTTGCCGTGGTGTCGTCGATTGGCCTATCGATGCCGATGCGCCAGACACTGCCGCTCGAATTTAGTCCGCTGGCCCGCACCTCGCCGCCAATCTCGACCATATAGTCACTGATGCCCATACGCTCGAACATTTCCGCAATAAAATCGACTGACTGCCCCTGTGCCAAGCAGTTGGCGTTCAACTGAACACGCGGGTCGGATTTTACGATGCAGTTGCCTTCGATTTTCAATTTCTGATATCCACAGAATTGCTTAAGGCTATCGATAAGTTGCTGACTGACACGCTCTTTTTTGCTAAAGCCAAATCCCCAGGCGTTTACAAGCGGACTAACCGTGATATCCATTGCGCCTCCGGTGATTTCCGATATTTCCAACGCACGCCGCACGCAATTCAAAAACAGAGTGTCGTCGGTTTCGGTTATCAAGTTGTTATTCACACGGCTGATTGTCGATTCGGGAATGTAGGCGCTCAACGATGTATCGAAACGGTGCAACTGGTAAAGAATGGTCGCGCTCAAGTCGGTTTTGCTCTTATACACAATATGATACGAAGTGCCCTGGATAAAGCCGTCGCTGGTATAATAACTTGCAATCGGCGAAGTGCAGGCAACAAGAAACGTGGCGGCAACCAGAAAAATCAATCTTCTCATTCCTAATTATTTATTGCTCACAAAAATAAAAAAGTGGCTGACTATATGTGTTGAAGAATGAAATTTTGCCTGCGCAAGCCGTCAAAAAAAAATCCCCGCCACCATTCGGTAGCGGGGATTTTGAAATATCCGTTTCCGGCAGAATTATCCGCCGAAGTTGTCGAAGTGAATCATTTCGTCCTCAACGCCAAGGCTGTAGAGCAGGTCGAGAACGGTTTTGGCCATCATCGGTGGGCCGCACAGGTAGTACTCAATATCTTCAGGCTCTTCGTGTGCCTTCAGATATGTGTCGCCCATAACGGGTGCGATGAAGCCTGCAGTGTACTTGATTCCAAGGTTGTCGGCTTTCGGATCCGGACGGTCGAGAGCCAAGTGGAAGTGGAAGTTAGAGTACTCTTTCTCCAGTTCAAGGAAATCCTCAAGGAAGAACACCTCGTCGATGGCGCGTGCACCATAGAAGTAGTGCATTTCGCGGTCGCGAGTGTGCAAGGTCTTAAGCATATGCATAATCTGCGCACGCAGCGGGGCCATACCGGCACCACCACCTACCCAAATCATTTCGCGCTTGCTGTCGAAAATCGGGTGGAAATCGCCGTAAGGGCCGCTCATAATCACCTTGTCGCCCGGTTTCAGGCTGAAGATGTAAGTTGATGCTATGCCGCAAGGCACGTCCATAAAGCCAGGACCCTGGTCTTTCGGTTTGAACGGCGGGGTGGCGATACGCACTGTAAGAGTGATGATGTCGCCCTCGTCGGGATAGTTGGCCATTGAGTAAGCACGGATTGTCGGTGTGTCGTTCTTCTGGTGAAGGCCGAAGAGTCCGAATTTCTCCCAAACCGGCACATAAAGGTCGCCAATCAGGCTGCGGTCGAAATCAGCATAGTTGAGGTCGTACTCAGGGATTTTGATTTGAGCGTACGAGCCAGGAATGAAGTCCATATGCTCGCCAGCAGGCAGTTTCACCTTGAACTCTTTGATGAACGAAGCCACGTTGCGATTGCTGATAACCTCGCACTCCCATTCTTTGACACCAAGAACCGACTCCGGAACCTTGATGACCATATCGCTCTTGACCTTTGCCTGGCAGCCGAGACGCCAGTGGTCTTTTATCTGTTTGCGGGTGAAATGGCCCTTTTCAGAGTCGAGAATTTCGCCACCGCCCTCAAGAATCTGGCATTTGCATTGTCCGCACGAACCCTTGCCGCCGCAGGCCGAAGGCAGGAAGATTCCCTCGTTGGCCAGAGTCGAGAGCAGGCTCGAACCCGACTCAACCTCGACTTCCTTGTCGCCATTGATGGTGATTTTCACCTTGCCTGAAACCACAAGGTATCGCTTTGCGACAAGCAGAATTGCCACAAGCAAAAGGATTATGACAAGAAACACACAGATGCTTGCCAATATTAATTTCATATCCATTGTTTTACGTCTTTGTTAACAATTACATTTTCAAGCCAGAGAAACACATAAACGACATAGCCATCAAACCTACAGTTATGAAGGTGATGCCAAGTCCGCGCAAAGGCGCAGGAACGTTGGAATATGCCATTTTCTCGCGGATGGCCGCAAGAGCCACAATCGCCAGCAGCCAGCCAATGCCGGAACCCAGCGCGTAAACAACAGCGCTGCCCACCGAGCCGATGAATTTCGGGTCGGACGGCGCAAGGCCGATGCGTTGTTGCATAAACAGCGACGCACCCATAATGGCGCAGTTGACGGCAATCAGCGGCAGGAATATACCCAGCGACGCATACAGCGACGGGCTGAACCGCTCAACCACCATCTCAACCAGCTGAACAATGCCCGCAATCACACCAATAAAGAGAATGAAGCTCAAAAAGCTCAAGTCGACACCTTCGACAAGGCAGTTCGGCCCCAGCACTTTGGTCTGAAGCAGGTAGTTGACCGGAAGTGTAACCACCAAAACAAATGTTACGGCAATGCCTAATCCCAGTGCGGTCTTTACAGTTTTCGACACGGCAAGGTATGAGCACATACCAAGGAAGAAGGCGAATATCATATTGTCCACGAAAATCGAGCGGACAAACAAACTAATCAAACTGTTATCCATCTTTCTTTAGTTTTAATGGTTCTACTTCTGTTGCAAATCCTTGTTATGCGCACGCTGCCACCAGATTATGCAAGCCACAATGATAAGCGCCATAGGCGGCATAAGCATCAAGCCGTTGTTCACATAACCGGCGTTGGCCACGCAGTCGTAGTTCAGAATGTTTACACCGAACAGTGTGCCCGAACCGAACAACTCGCGGAAGAACGCAACAATAATCAGTATTTTGGCATAGCCCAGACCATTGCCGATACCATCAAGGAACGACGGCCACGGCTCGTTCTGCATAGCAAACGCCTCGAGACGTCCCATCAAGATACAGTTTGTGATAATCAGACCCACGTAAACCGAAAGCTGAACGCTGATGTCGTAGGCGAAAGCCTTGAGCACCTCGCTCACAATGGTTACCAGAGCGGCTACCACAACAAGTTGCACAATGATGCGGATTCGCAGAGGAATGGTCTTGCGAAGGCACGAAATAACCACATTTGACAGGGCGGTGATGATTGTCACCGAAATGCCCATCACAATTGCCGGCATCAGCTTTGCCGTTACGGCCAGCGCCGAGCAGATACCCAGCACCTGTACCGTTACAGGGTTGTTCAAGCCAAGCGGTGTCAGCAACGTTTCTTTATTCTTTTTCGAACTCATAACTCAATCCTCCTACTTGCTTAAAAATTTAGTGTAATTGCCAAGGCACGATTTCAGCATTGCGTCAACACCAGTCGATGTGATGGTGCCGCCCGAAATGCCGTCAACCTCGTATTTGGCGTCCTCAACCTTGCCGTTCTTGACAACGCTGATTTTCACAGCCGAAAGGCTGTCGCCAACTTGTTTGCCTTCGAAACGCTTTTGGAAAGCGGGCGACTGAATCTCGGCGCCCAAACCCGGTGTCTCGCTTGCGTGTGAGAAGTAAGTGCCGTAAACGGTGTTCTTGTCGTCGTTGAGAGCGACATAACCCCAAATGGCACCCCACAAGCCAGCTCCGTAAACCGGAATCACATATTTGGTCTGACCGTCAAGGTTGCAGACAAACACGTGGAAGTTTCCTTTCTTGCCTTCGGTCTCGTAAAGAGTGGCAAAATCGTCTTTGAACTCGACAATAGTGTCGCCTTTCAAAATCATATCCTTGACGTTCTTCGAGAAATAAGCGTCAGGGTCAGCAGTTGTCACATTGAGCGAGTAGAGAATCTGCTTTTTGGTGTCCAACTTCACGTTTGCATCTTGTTTAGCGCGCAGCGCCGACGATACAAACGAGAGAAGGAATGCGACAACAATCACCATTGCGGCGGCGTACGCGAAAGTGTAGGCGTTGCTGCCGGTTGGAAGTTTCTTTTCAGCCTTCAATTCAACAAAGGCCGACGCAGGTGCCTGACACGTTGGGCAGGCTTCGGGTGCTGCGGCTCCTTCGTGAACGTAGCCGCAAACTGTGCATTTGAATTTCTTGTTAGCCATTGTGAATTATGCTTTAATTGTTACTCTTTTTTTACGACGGTTGATATTCGCCTGAACAAAGAAATGGTCGATGAGCGGTGCGAATGTGTTCAGCAGCAGGATGGCCAGCATCATACCCTCGGGGAAGCCCGGGTTGAGCACGCGGATAACGATTGCCATTGCACCAATCAGGAAGCCATAGATGAACTTGCCGCCCTCGGTGCGAGCCGATGTAACAGGGTCAGTAGCCATAAACACTGCGCCGAAGCAGAATCCGCCGTAAACCAGGTGGTTGTACCAAGGCAGTTGGGCCATTGCGTTGTCGGCCGAGCCGATTTGGTTGAAGAGCCAACCCATTGCAATGCCACCGACAAAGACTGAAATCATTGTCTTCCAGCTTGCCACGCCAGTGTAGAGCAGAATGAAGGCGCCAATCAGAATGGCCACAGCGCTTGTCTCACCAATGCTACCCGGAATCAATCCGAAGAAAGCGTCGCAGAAGTCGGTGTAGTGACCGGCGTTTGCCTGTGCAAGCGGTGTTGCGCCCGAGAAACCGTCAACGGCAACCTCGCTGCTGTAATTATAGTACCAAGCGGTCTCGCCCGACATTTTGGTCGGATAGGCGAAGAACAGGAACACACGAGCCAAGAGAGCAGGGTTCCAGAAGTTCATACCTGTGCCGCCATAAACCTCTTTGCCGAAGATTACGGCGAAAGCGGTAGCCACGCCAACCATCCAGAGAGGAACATCGGCAGGCATAACAAGCGGAATGAGCATACCCGACACCAGGAAGCCCTCGTTGACCTCGTGGCCGCGCATCTGTGCCGAAGCAAACTCAATTGCCAGACCTACAACATAAGAAACAACTATTATCGGCAGAACGGCCAGGAAGCCTTTGAAGAAAATCTGCCAAAAAGTTACGTCGGCCAGCTCCCCAGTCATACGGAAGTGCTGATATCCGGTATTGTACATACCGAAAAGCAGGGCCGGCACCAAAGCCAATACCACGACAATCATTGTTCGTTTCAAATCAACGGCGTCGCGGACGTGAACACCACATTTGTTGGTCTCATTCGGGGTGAACAGGAATGTCTCGAAGGCGCCGAATGTCGAACGGAACTTCGCGAACTTTCCACCCTCCTGAAATTTGGGCTTCACGTTATCCAAAAAATTTCTTAAAGCGTTCAATGTTTTAGATTTTTGGTTTATAACTAATTATCATCCAACTTCT
>JAFYYA010000090.1 GCA_017557785.1 Salinivirgaceae bacterium | reverse complement strand
GTTCGTTTAATGTTTTATGTTGCAATAAATATAATTCTTTTTGTTGTTCAATTTCGCGGCGAAGTTCCTCTTCGGTAGGCATCAGCGGCATATATTTTGCGGCAAAAAGGTTCTTGTTGTCGTGCAAAACCGAGTAGCGGGCAATGTCTTTGCTTGTCTCGCTGCACAGCACAATACCCACCGTCGGATTGTCGCCTTCAGTGCGTTTTAGGTCGTCGTACATCCGCACATACATATCCATTTGACCAACATCTTGGTGCGTTATGCGTCCCTTTTTCAAATCGATAAGCACAAAACATTTGAGCAGATAGTTGTAGAAAACAAGGTCGATGTAGAAATCACCGGCATCGGTAAAAATGTGCTGCTGTCGGGCCACAAATGCGAATCCACGCCCCAATTCAATCATAAACTCTTGCAAATGACTGATTAAGCCCTTTTCCAATTCAGTCTCGCTGAAATCGGTATTTTGCTGAAATCCAAGAAACTCTGCCATAACCGGGCTTTTCAGTATCTCTAATTTGTCGGGTTGCTGCTTGTTTTCGGGGTTTTCCAGAATTTGCGGTTGCTTGAAGTGCCGCTCAAAATATTGTGTGCTGATATTTCTGTCGAGAGTACGAACGCTCCACATTTCCTGCGAAGCCGTTTGCAGATACCAACGCGCGGCTTCGGGATTTTCGACACGTAGAGTGGTGCGGATATGCGACCAAGTTAAATTCTGCACACGCGTGTGCAGAATTTCTAAATCATTGAATGTCAAATAGAATTGTTTAAATAACCAAAGATTTCTAACACCAAATCCTTTACCGTATGACAATGTCAGTTCGGCAGAAAGCACTTCAATGAGTTGTGTGCCATATCCAGCCCGTTTTTCACCCTGCTGTTCCTGTTCCACAATGCGCCGCCCAATGTGCCAGTATGTTTCAATCATCACGGCATTCACCGCACCGTATGCGGCACGCCGTCCCTGCTCAACGATTTTCTTAATGTCGCTGATAAACGATGATTCGATATGTGAAAGTTCAGTGTTCAATTATTTGTTTATCATTCAATAATTTCGCTCATTGCTTTTCCGCATATTTCTTGCGCATCCTCTGCGCATAATGTAGGCCAGCATTTCGTCAGTTGGTTCCTCCAAACTTATCAGCCAGTAACTGTTTATTTGCTCTTCCAACATAACTATTTGCCTTTTAGTATGTTTTGAACTGTTGCAAAAAATGCAACAGTTATCCGTTCCGCCCCACACAAAAGGCTACCAAATATAGAAACAAAATGAAAACAAAAAAGGCCCGCAACTTTCGCTACGAGCCCCTCAAAACACAGAAATATAAACCTCATTTCAAGGCTAAAGCAATTCTTTCCAGAGCCTCACGCAAAACAACGCGCGGTGTGGCCACGTTGAGCCGCATAAACCCTTCGCCGCCAGGTCCGAACATTTCACCGTCGTTCAGCGCAAGGCGGGCGCGGTTTATAAACAGGTCGTTCAGTTGGGCGTGGTTCAATCCGAGCGGGCGGCAGTCGAGCCAGACAAGGAACGACGCCTGCGGACGCAACGGCTTGATTCCCGGCAGATTATCGCGGCAGAAATCCTCAACCAAGCGGATATTATCTTCGATGTAGGTCAGCATTTGACGGCGCCACTCTTCACCTTGCGTAAAGGCGGCAATGGTGGCGATGGGCGCGAACAGTGTCGGCTCGTCGAACTCGTTTGCCGACAGCCATTTGAAAAGCGGACGGCGTAGGGCCGGGTTAGGCACAATGGCGTACGAACTCACAATTCCGGCAATGTTGAACGTTTTCGACGGTGCGCCAAGCGTGATGCTGCACCGCGCGGCGGCTTCGGACACGGTGGCAAACGGAATGTGCTTGTGGCCGAAAAGGGCCAGGTCGCAGTGAATCTCGTCGCTGATGACAATGACGTTGTTGCGGTCGCAGATGTCGGCCACGCGCTCAAGCGTCTCGCGGTCCCAGACAATGCCGCCGGGGTTGTGCGGATTGCTTATCAGCAACATTCGGTTGCGCGGGTCGGCAGCCTGACGCTCAAGAAGTTCAAGGTCCATACGGTAGCCAGTGAGCGTGCCGTTGGCGGTTATCTCGCAAAGCGGATTGTTCACCACCTCGCGGCCGTTGCCAAGCGTGGTCAGACGGAACGGATGATAGACCGGCGGCTGAATGATGACGCGCTCGTCGGGTTTCAGCAAAGCGTTGATTGCCATACCGATACCTTTCACCACGCCAGGCACAAAAGTCAGCCATTCACGCTCGACAGTCCACTGATGATGGTCAAGAATCCAGCGCTGAATCGACGTCCAAAGTTCGTCGGGTGTGGCGGTGTAGCCGTAAATCGGATGCTCAACGCGACGGCGCAGAGCGTCAACAACAAAAGGCGGCGTGGCAAAATCCATATCGGCCACCCAAAGCGGCAGCAAATCGGCTCGACCGTAACGC
>JAFYYA010000089.1 GCA_017557785.1 Salinivirgaceae bacterium | reverse complement strand
TTTCACAACGTGAACGCCTTCGACAAAATGCAGCACTTTGGTCTGCGCGCCGCCAGAGCAGTGCACCATACCGTGGATGCGCGGACGAAGTTCGTCCAAAAGGCGCTTTACAACGGGCGCATAGGTGCGTGTGGGCGACAGCACAAGTTTCCCGGCATTGAGCGGTGAGCCGTCAACGCTGTCGGTGAGTTTCAGTTTGCCGCTGTAGACAAGGTCGTCGGGCACGGCGGCATCGTAACTTTCAGGATATTTTTCGGCCAGATATTTGGCAAACACGTCGTGGCGGGCGCTTGTCAGTCCGTTGCTGCCCATACCGCCGTTGTATTCCTTCTCGTAGGTGGCCTGTCCGAACGATGCAAGACCCACAATCACATCGCCAGCCTTGATGTTGGCGTTGTTGATGACGTCGGCGCGGCGCATACGGCAGGTTACCGTGCTGTCGACAATAATGGTGCGTACAAGGTCGCCCACATCGGCAGTCTCGCCGCCGGTGGCATACACGCCCACGCCCATCTCGCGCAGTTCGGCAAGCAGTTCGTCGGTGCCGTTGATAATGGCCGAAATCACTTCGCCAGGCACAAGCATTTTGTTGCGGCCTATAGTGCTCGATACCAATATGTTATCGACCGCGCCCACGCAGAGCAGGTCGTCGATGTTCATAATCAGCGCGTCTTGCGCAATGCCCTTCCAGACGCTCAAATCGCCCGTCTCTTTCCAATAAAGGTAGGCCAGGCTCGACTTGGTTCCAGCGCCGTCGGCGTGCATAATGTTGCAGTAGTCGGGGTCGCCGCCCAAAATGTCGGGGATAATCTTGCAGAAAGCCTTGGGATACAGGCCTTTGTCGATGTTTTTGATGGCGTTGTGCACGTCTTCTTTCGATGCCGAAACGCCGCGCAGATTGTATCTTTCAGAATTGCTCATATCGATATTAAATCAAGTTATCTTATTGAAAATGAACCATAAGGAATGTGCTGATAATCAGCAGCAGGAACGCCAGTTCGCCCAAAGCGTTGCGCCTTATCTGCATAAAATAGAGCGATGCGATGAAGGCCAGCGACATTGCGGGGAAGACGGCCATTGTGAGCCCTGCGCACGGTATCAGGAAAAATCCCGCTACCGAAATGATTATCAGCCAGATAAACAGCGTAAAATACTTGCGTGTCGTCACCTTGTACATTCGGATGTACTGCGTCATTGTGAGCAGCGCCACAAGCGTGAAAAGCGCCATAAATCCGACCGACGAATATTGCACAATCGACAGTTTTACAGTGAAATGCTGCGTTATGCCAATCTGTTCCATTCGCTGCCAGAATTGTGCGGGCTCGTCAATCATAAACATTCCGAAAAGGTAGAAGACGAACGGCACCACAAAGCCCAAAACCGACGCCAGAAACTCGCGGATGTCGAAGAACCGCATTATGAACTGCGTGGCGAAGACGAAGAGCGTCATTGCCACCAGCGGCGGGAACAGCAGCGTGCCGATGCCGATGAGCAGCCCCGCCTCGAAGTAGAGCCGTTTCTGTTCGGGAACGTGCTCGCTGTCGAGTGTGCGCACCATTGCCATAAGCAGGAAAAGGTTGCCCAAAAGCGCGGGCAGCAGGTTGTAGTTGCGCGAGAAAAGGCTGATTATCAGCACGAAAAATAACGGCGGCATAATCACCTTGTCCTCGACAATGATGAACCTCAAGTCGATGCGCAGCAGCAGAAACGCCTCAATCAGCATTAGCGCGAAGGCAATCATTTGCGACACCCACGGATTGGGCAGCAGCCAGCCCTGCAGGTCGCGGTAGAGCACCGAACCTTCGGCAATGGGCGGTGTCCACTGCGGGTTGCAGAAGATGGGCAGCCACAGCAGCGCCGCCACGATTATCGTGAACAGGTGCATTACGGGCGAGTTGCTCTTGTACAGTTTTAATAGCATATCTTACAGATTTTGAAGGTCTTGACCGATGTCGCGGCGGAAATATGCGCCGTCGAATTTGATGTTGCCGATGCTGCGGTACGACTTGTCGAGAGCGGGCTGAATGCCGCCTGCAAGCGATGTCACAGCCAGAACGCGACCGCCGTCAGTGAGCACGCGGCCATTGTCGGGCTTGGTGCCAGCGTGGAAAACGGTGCTCTCGGTAACATTCTCAATACCAGTTATTTCGAAGCCTTTCTTGTAACTCTCGGGATATCCGCCTGAAACCATTACAACCGTGATGGCCGTCTCGGCTTTCATTGCGGCTTTGCGGCCAGCTAATTTGCGTTGCGCGGTGGCTTCGAGCAAGTCGAGCAGGTCGCAGTCCAGACGCGGAATCACAACCTCGGTCTCGGGGTCGCCCATACGGACGTTATATTCAATCACATACGGGTCGGTGCCGCATTTTATCAGACCAAAGAAGATGAAGCCGCGGTAGTCGATGTTGTCGTCGTGCAGGCCGCGGATTGTCGGCTCAATGATTCGGCTGATGACCTTCTGCTTGAACTCGTCGGTACAGAACGGAACGGGTGAAACGGCGCCCATACCGCCAGTGTTCAGACCCGTGTCGTGCTCGCCAATGCGCTTGTAGTCTTTGGCTTCGGGCAGAAGAACGTAGTCGTGGCCGTCGGTGAGCACAAAGAACGAGCACTCAATTCCCGACAGGAACTCTTCAATGACAACCTTTGCCGATGCGTCGCCGAACTGACCGTCGAGCATTGTCTCAAGGCTGTCTTGCGCTTCTTTCAAGTCGTTGATTATCAGCACGCCCTTGCCTGCGGCCAAACCGTCGGCTTTCAGAACATAAGGCGCTTTCAAGGTTTCAAGGAAACGCTTGCCGTCGGCCACCGTAGCCTTTGTGAAACTGCGGTAAGCGGCTGTCGGGATGCCGTGCTTCTGCATAAACTGCTTGGCGAATTCCTTGCTGCCTTCGAGTTGCGCGCCTTCGGCCGAAGCGCCCACAACGCCAACGTTCTTCGTATCGGCGTTGGCGGCCAGAAAATCGGCAATGCCCTTAACCAGCGGCTCTTCGGGGCCCACAACCACAAGGTCGATGTTGTTCGACTTTACAAACTCACCAATGGCCTGAAAATCAGTCACCTTAATAGGCACATTGGTGCCCACGGCGGCTGTTCCTGCGTTGCCAGGCGCAATGTAAAGTTTTGTCAATTTGGGGCTTTGCGCCACTTTCCACGCAATGGCGTGCTCACGGCCACCAGAGCCAATAATCAAGACGTTCATATCTATTTGTTTTTAAATAATTTAAGAATTTGTTCAAGGTCTTCGGGGGTGTCAACCGACAGCCCTTCGTCGGTGGTTACGGCGGTCTGAATCTGATAGCCGTTCTCGAGCCAGCGCAACTGCTCAAGCGATTCGGCCGACTCAAGGCTGCTCTTTGACAACCGTGTGATTTCCAGCAAGATGTCCTTGCGGTAGCCGTACATTCCAATGTGCTGAAGGAACGGATGCTTGTGCAGCCACTCTTTCGGCTCGCTTCCGCGGATGTGCGGAATGGTCTGTCGGCTGAAAAGCAACGCGCGTCCGTTCTTGTCGACAACCACCTTCGGCTTGTTGGGGTTGAAGAGCGTCTGCTCGTCGTCGACGGGTTTCACAAGCGTGGCTATCTGCACACGGCTGTCGTTGAACAAGTTAGCCAACAGATTGATTTGCTTTTCAGCGATGAACGGCTCGTCGCCCTGAATGTTGATGACCACGTCAACCGTCTGATGATAGTCCTGCTCGAACTTGAGCACGGCTTCAGCGCAGCGGTCGGTGCCGCTCGGGTGCTTGTCCGACGTCATAACAACCTTGCCGCCGAATGCCTGCACAGCGTCGTAGATGCGTTGGTCGTCAGTTGCCACAACCACGTGCTCAAGCGCCTTCGACGCCTGCTCAAACACGCGCTGCACCATTGGCTTGCCGGCGATGTCGGCTAGCGGCTTGCCCGGAAACCGCGTCGATGCGTATCGTGCGGGAATTATACCTAAAATGACCATTAACTAAAATTTTGCGCCAAATTTACTAAATAGTTAGGGCGGGTTCAAAAATCAGCAAGGTTATTTTTTATCTATGTTCAAAGTGTTGCAACTGTGCGGTTTTGCGAACGCCGATTCCACCCTAAAATCCCCCATTCCCAAATTTTTTCCTTCACAGAGTATCACCCAATCAAAAAATATTCTACCTTTAAAAGACGCTTTCGAGCGGAAAATTACGTAGTCGTTCCTGATTCGCCAAATAGGTGGTCTTTAAGCAACTACGCCAAACTTGAATATTATTTTGATGATATGGGACTTTTAAAATCATTGGTTGCAACGTGCCTTTTGTTGGCGGTTAACCCGATATTTGCGCAAGACACCATTACGAATCAGACCGACACGGCGGCTGCCGTCGCACCTGCGGAAAAAGGCTTCGATGCAGGTGAAGTCATAATGCACCACATAAAAGACTCGCATTCGTGGCACTTCTACGACCGCTCGGCACCCGATGGCGGCGAGTCGGCAGTGGCCATTCCGCTACCTATTATATTATATACCGACGGTCATCTGGATATTTTTATGTCGTCGGCGTTTGATGAGGGCAAGAAAACTGTTGTACGTGGCGGAGGCAGCCGCGAGTATATTTTGCATCACGACAAAATCTATCTTGCCGAAAACGGACAACTCAAGCACGACGAGCACGGCGCAGTGCTGAATGAAGCACCGCTTGACTTGTCGATAACCAAAAACGTGGCATCGCTTATGCTGTCGGCCATTCTGCTGCTGTGGATTTTCATTGCCACGGCCAACGGCTACAAAAAAATGGGTCAGGTGCCTACGGGTCTGCGCGGATTCACCGAGCCGCTCATTCTGTTTGTGAAAGACGAGATTGCTGTTCCAAACCTTGGCGAGGAGCACTATCGCAAATATCTGCCTTATCTGCTCACCCTTTTCTTCTTCATTTGGGTGAACAATATGCTGGGACTTTTGCCAATGGGTGCCAACCTGACGGGCAACATTGCAGTGACAATGCTGTTGGCAGTGTTCACGTTCATAATTACCAATGTGTCAGGCTCGAAGCACTATTGGAAAGATATTATGTGGATGCCTGGTCCGCCCGTTTTTGTGAAGCCGATAATGACGGTGATTGAGTTGATAGGCATATTCACAAAGCCCTTCTCGCTTATGATTCGATTGTTCGCCAACATCACAGCGGGGCACATCATTGTTTTGAGTTTCATTTCACTGATATTCATATTCAAATCGGTACTGATATCGCCCGTTTCCATTGTGTTTGTGTTGTTTATGGACGTTCTTGAGTTGCTGGTTGCGGCACTTCAGGCTTACATCTTCACAATGCTGACGGCAATGTACATTGGTATGGCGGTGAAAGGCGGGGAGGAATGATTTATTTAGGAATTAGGAGATAGGAGTTAGAAATTGAAAATTGAGAATTGAAAATGTAGGGACGTCATATTATGGCGTCCGCGATAAATAAAAGAAAAATGAAAAAGATTTTGTTATCAGCGGTTTTGGTTTTTGCGGGTGCCGCGCTTTGGGCGCAGTCGTTCACGGGCAATGCCGCGCTTGATACGAAGATTAAAGCCGAAAGCCAAAAACTGACCGACGGCGGTTATGTTATAATTGATGAGGCGACAGAGACGGTTTTGCAGCGGGATGACGAGGAATTAGAAGTATCAACCAAATTATGGCCAAAGAATAAACTGACAGAGAATGTGGTGCTTCCGAAATTTTACAATAAGGATGAGGTTGAGGCTTCGGTTTATATGACCACCAAACTTGAACTGACGTGGTTTTTCGCCTATGTTAGCGAGTGCGAGCGTGCCGATTTTGAGAAATATATTGAGGAGTTGAAGGCCGCAGGTTGGAATAACGATGTTTCATTGTCGCGTGGTGAGAACGTTTGGGTGTTCGATGCCCGAAACGAATCGGGGTTGAAAATGCACCTTTCACACGACAAAAAAGACAATTGGGTAAAAGTCCAGATTAATTCGAGAGACGAAGAATAAAAAAATGAAAAAGATTCTGTTATCGGCGGTTTTGGTTTTTGCGGGTGCCGCGCTTTGTGCGCAGGCAATCACAGGCGATTCCGTGCGTGACGAGAGAATTAAGTCCGAAATCCAAAATCTTACTGCCGACGCAACCATTACGATTGACGAACAGACATTTCTTTCATTGTTAGATAATGAAATCGAGTTGGTTACCAAATATTTGCCGAAAAACAAGTTGACCGAGAATATGGTTGTGCCTGAATTTGGAAAATTTGAAGTGATAACTTATCTGACACCAAAATGCGAATTGAAAAATCTTATTGCAAAGATTTCCGACTGCGAGTGGGATGCTGTTGGAAAATATGCAGAGGATTTGAAAGAGGCAGGCTGGAACTTCAAATCTGAAATGGTGCTGTTTGGCGAGCATAAATCGGAGCCCAATGTGAAGATGTTGTTGGCTTATCAGAAAAAAATTCAGCAAATGACTGTTTCCATTTATAATTATGAAACAATGAGTGGATACACAAACACGGTAATTCAGGCTAACGGTGATGTAGAGATATATAAATAATTATTAATAAAGAGCTTACGTTTAATTTAAAAATTAAATTTTATGGAACCATTTTCAGTAGGTGCGGGTTTGGCAGTATTAGGTGCTGGTCTCGCAGTAATTGGTGCAGGTTTGGGTATCGGTCGTATCGGCGGTCAGGCAATGGACGCCATTGCCCGTCAGCCCGAGGCTGCTGGTCAGGTGCAAACCAATATGATTATCTCGGCTGCATTGGTTGAGGGTTGCGCACTGTTCGCAATCGTTGTATCACTGCTTGCTTCGTTGTAATCGGCAAACACCAAAAAAATTAAATGCCACTTGCAGCGATTGGCTGCAAGGG
>JAFYYA010000088.1 GCA_017557785.1 Salinivirgaceae bacterium | reverse complement strand
TTCGGCTTGCTGTGCAACAAGTTGGCTGTAGAGTTGCTCGAACGATACCGAAATGTATCGTAAAAAGATTAGCCCCAATACAACGTGCTTATATTCAGCGGCATCGATATTCTTGCGCAGCTTGTCGGCAGCCTTCCACAGCTGTTTTTCAAGCGGTTCGTCTATTTGTTCTTTTTTGTTGGCCATAAACCAAATGTTGTTAGATGTGTTTTTACAAAAATACCGAATAAATCCTATTTAAAACGGTATGGAAACACCAAAAAAGAAGAAAGTTTGTGATTTAGAAATGGTTGGTGTGCCGTTCGTTGACACTCTGCACTTTTACAACTCTTTCCTCATCCGAGCCACCGGAATACCCATTTTTTCGCGGTATTTGGCCACTGTGCGGCGGGCCACCTGATAGCCTTTCTCTTTAAGGATGGCTGCCAGAGCATCGTCGTTGAGCGGATTGCGCTTGTCTTCGCCCTGTACGGCGTCTTCAAGGATGCTCTTAACCTCGCGCGACGACACTTCCTCTCCGCTGTCGGTCTTGATTGAGTCGGAAAAGAACCATTTGAGCGGGAAAATTCCGAAATCGGTTTGGATATACTTGCTGTTGGCCACACGCGAGATGGTGCTCACATCCAGGCCGGTGATGTCGGCAATGTCCTTCAGAATCATCGGGCGCAACTTCTTGTCGTCGCCATCCAGAAAGTAGTCGCGCTGATAGTTGACAATGGCCTGCATTGTTGAGAGCAGGGTGATTTTGCGCTGCTGAATGGCATCGATGAACCATTTTGCCGAATCAATCTTTTGTTTTACAAAATTGATGGTGTCGCGGTCCTGCGTGGTGCGCTTGTTCTTCACCGCCAGCTGCTCGAGCATATTGGTGTAGGTCGGGCTGATGCGAAG
The DNA here is from genome assembly GCA_017557785.1 of Salinivirgaceae bacterium. Taxonomy (GTDB): domain Bacteria; phylum Bacteroidota; class Bacteroidia; order Bacteroidales; family SZUA-534; genus RUG13583. The sequence goes on along the minus strand of JAFYYA010000088.1, from coordinate 1,244 downwards.
ATTCGGTGTATTGTGCTCGTTGAGAGTCACTTCGAGAATGCCGTCGTGGTTTTCGAGCACAAAATCGGGCGTGATTGGCTGAAGAGTCCGTTCCTGCGGGTTCGAGTAGCCGCCGCCCGGTTTCGGATTGAGTTTCAAAATCTCGTCGAGAGCGTCTTTCAACTGCTGTTCCGTGGCACCTGTGCGTGCTAAAATCTTATCGTAGTGCTTTTTAGAAAATTCTGTGAAGCATTTTTCGATTATCCGAGTGGCGAGTTGCACTGTTTCCGACTGCTGATTGCGGCGTTTGAGTTGCAGCAGCAGACATTCCTGAAGCGTAAGCGCCCCCACACCGGCCGGGTCAAAGTCCTGAATGATAGCCAGTACTGAGCGCAACTCATCTTCCGATGCCTCGATGTTCTGCGAGAACGCCAGGTCGTCGGCAATCGACTCAAGTTCACGGCGCAAGTAGCCGTCATCATCGATGTTACCAATAATATATTCGGCAAGTTTGTGCTGACGCTCACTCATTTTGTGCAGCCCCAGTTGGTTCATCAGGCTCTCGTGGAATGTAGGGCCTTGCGACAGCGGTGTTTCGCGCACCTCATCGTCGGGCGAGTAGTTGTTGGCGCGCAGCTTGTACGACGGAATATAGTCGTCATCGTTCAGATAGCCTTCCATCGACAGTTCGTCCTGATCTTTCGGCTCTTCGGGAAGCGGTTCCTCACCATCGGCACGACCGTCGAATTCAGCCTCTTCGAGCGCCGGATTCTCTTCAATCTCGCTTTTGATACGCTGGTCGAGTTGCATAATAGGCACCTCGAGCAGACGGATAACCTGTATCTGCTGCGGCGACAGTTTTTGAAGCAGTTTCTGTTGTAAACTCTGTTTCAGCATAGCCTTTCCTAAAAAGCGGGTGCAAGATACGAAATTATGGGGACGGGTGACGCAATTCCGACAGAAAACGAAACTCGACAGAGCATAATCATTAAAAAAGGCCGCGAGTCTGTCGCAGCCTTTTTCTTTATAATCGTTTAAAATCTAAACTCTTACGTTTTTTAGAACTCGGCATTTTTCGGTGTGCGCGGGAACGGAATCACATCGCGGATGTTGGCCATTCCGGTAACGAACAGCATCAAACGCTCAAAGCCCAGACCGAAGCCGGCGTGCGGGCAAGAACCATATTTGCGGGTGTCGAGATACCACTCGTAGCCATCGGTTTTCATATTGAGCTCGTTCATACGGGCCAGCAATTTGCCGTAGTC
>JAFYYA010000087.1 GCA_017557785.1 Salinivirgaceae bacterium | reverse complement strand
GAGTATTGGCAGCAGCGCGTTTTCGGGTTGCAGCGGTTTGACATCAGTTAGCATACCAAATTCTATAACGAGCATCAGCAGCAACACGTTTTCGGGTTGCAGCGGTTTAACATCAATTAGCATCCCAAATTCTATAACGAGCATCGGCAGCAGTGCGTTTTCGGGTTGCAGCGGATTGACATCACTTAGCATCCCCAATTATGTAACGAGTATTGACTACAATGCGTTCTATGGTTGCAGCGGTTTAACATCGGTGATAATTGAGAGCAATGTGGATTTCAGTTCTACTTCACTATATTTTACAAACAACAGTATTAGATATAGGGTTTTGAATAAGAACACGGTTAGCGTTGGATATACAAATCAATATTCCGGCGATGTTTTGATTCCGAATACAGTAACCGCGGGTAATACATTCTCGGTAATAAGTATCGATAATGCGTCGTTCAATGGTTGCATCGGTTTGACATCAGTTAGCATACCCAATTCAGTCATAAACATTGGCAATAAAGCGTTTGAAGGTTGTAGCGGATTGACATCAATTGTCTTACCCGAATCTGTTAAAAACATTGGCGACAATGTGTTTTATAATTGCAGCAATTTGGCATCAATTATTATTTCAAATACTGTGGCAGAAATTGGAAAAGGCGCATTCTATGGTTGCAGTAAACTTGCTACTATAACAAGCCTGCCTTCAAATCCACCGGCTTTTAGTGGCGACCCCAATCTGCCTACAACTACTAAAATACAAGTGCCTTCAGCGGATGTAAATAAATATAAGGAAGCACCATATTGGAAAAACAATAATATATCATCAGCGCAGGCATATAAAGTGTCTGCATACGCAGAGTTAGAAATCTATAGCAGCATTAATATTTCTTCTGCCGACGTGGCGAATAGCATAATTAAAAGTTGTTCGTTCGAAGGGACAGGCAATTATTTATATGGAACAACAGTGACTATTACGGCCATACCCGGTGAAAGTTGCCATTTTTCAAGATGGGATGATAATAATCTTACTGTTAATCAATTTACAATTTCTGTTACAAAGAGTTATAATTATCGCGCATTGTTTGCTACGCATACAGAAGTAATTGATGCGGCAATTGAGCCAACTTGTGCCGAAACGGGTTTAACCGAGGGCAAACATTGCTCTGTTTGTAACATGGTAATAGTTTCACAAGAGGAGATTCCTGCTAACGGACATACTATTGTTGTTGATGCCGCTAATGCTGCAACATGCACAGCAACAGGACTAACTGAGGGTACACATTGCTCTGTTTGCGGAACAGTTTTAGTTGCCCAAACAGAAACACCAATGTTGGATCATACCGTAGTTACTGATGCCGCCGTTTTAGCAACATGCACAGCAACAGGACTAACTGAGGGTACACATTGCTCTGTTTGCGGAACAGTTTTAGTTGCCCAAACAGAAACACCAATGATTGAACATTCTGTAGTTACTGATGCTGTAGTGGCCGCAACTTGTACAGCCACAGGCTTAACTGAGGGTTCGCATTGCTCGGTTTGTGGTGAGATTTTGGTTGCGCAAACAGAAACACCAATGATAGAGCACTCTATGGTTATAGATGCAGCTATTGCTGCAACGGCAACAACTGCAGGGTTAACCGAAGGCTCACATTGCTCAGTATGCGGAAAGGTTATTGTTGAGCAAAAAGTTATTCCTGTGCAGGGCGGCCAAAGTAGTGGAAACGAAAACCAAGGTGGAAACGGACAGGGTGGCGAAAACGGAAACGAAAATCAAGGTGGTAACAACGAAGGTGAAAATGAAAACCAAAGTGGAAATGGTAATAATCCTGCCACTGCTGTTGCCGATAATGTCACCTGCGCTGTTAACATCTACACCCACGGCAACACCATTGTGGTAGAGAACGCCACAAAAGAAATCTTCGTTTACAATGCTATGGGCGCATTGGTCGGTAGAGACGTTGCGCGCAACGTCTGTACAATACCCGTTAACGGCACAGGTGTTTATGTTGTAAAAACTGGCGGCACGGTTAAACGCGTGATGGTGAATTGAAAATACGGATAAAATATTGATTTTATGGGTAGGGACGTCGTTTGGCGTCTCTACGTGTTTTATGGGTATCCTATTTTCCCCAACCGTCGATAACATCGTCTTTTATCAGGTCAACAATTGCCTGATGTCGGTCTCTTGCAATAAGATGCATAAATTGTGTGTAACCTTCGCCGTCGATAATGATAGGCGTGTTTGTAATGCCCGAAACCTGATGGCTATCCATATAAGAATCAAAGATGTGCGAAAACAGAATGCTTCGGTACTCTTGTACCGATAGTTCACTGTTTGCACTCTTCATATTTCTTGAAGGAATAGGATTAAGGTCATCGCAGGAATAGTAAAGGATAAGGTTTTCATTTTCAGCAAATAAATCGGCTATTCGGCCTGTTATGGCGTGCAAAACTTCAGGTCGGGTACTCTCGCCACCACGCAATCGGTCAATCATAATTTCCGAAATGTCAACGCCTTGTTCGGTAATCGATTTTTGCACAGTGTCCGCCAATAACGAAATGTCCGCATCAAAAAGCATAATGCGGTATTCATCACCGTTTCTTGATGAAATTGAGAAGGAATAGTTCATCTACAAAAGAATTCTGCACGAAAATTCTTCGGGCTTCATTTTACGCAATTTTTCGCGTTGGGCGCATTTGCGTTCCTTCAAGTTCTTAACCGCTTCCAAAAGTTTTTCGGAAGGATTATTTATAACTATCGGTTCTTTTGTGTGTGACATCTTTTGAAAGATTATGTTCGCGTTGCAAAAGTAACAACTATTTTCATTGATTTCCAAAATTATCTGATATGGTTTTGTGAATTAGCGAATTCAAAAGAAAACTCTACTTTTGTCCGAAAACTTTGGAACTTCAAACTTAAAACATCAAGGAATGGAACAATTATTCATATACAACACATTATCAAGGACAAAGCAGCCGTTCAAGCCGATAACCGAAGGTAAGGTCGGAATGTATGTCTGCGGTCCGACGGTTTATGGCGACGCGCATTTGGGACACGCCCGCCCTGCCATAACTTTCGATATTCTCTATCGCTATCTGTTGAATTTGGGCTACAAGGTGCGCTATGTGCGTAACATTACCGATGTGGGCCATTTGGAGCACGATGCCGATGAGGGCGAGGACAAAATCGCCAAAAAAGCACGTCTGGAACAACTTGAGCCAATGGAAGTTGCGCAATATTACACTTTGCGCTACCACGAGGCAATGAACAAACTCAACGTTCTGCCGCCAACCATCGAGCCGCGCGCTTCGGGGCATATCATCGAGCAGATTGAGTTTGTGAAGAAGATTCTCGAAAACGGTTTCGCCTACGAGAGCAACGGCTCAATATACTTTGATATTGAGGCATATAGCAAGAAGTTCAAATACGGCAAACTTTCGGGCCGCAACGTTGAGGAGATGCTCGAGACCACCCGTTCGCTCGACGGTCAGGATGAGAAACGCAAGACTTGCGATTTCGCCCTTTGGAAAAAGGCTCAACCTGAACACATTATGCGCTGGCCATCGCCTTGGAGCGATGGTTTCCCCGGTTGGCACATCGAGTGCTCGGCTATGGGTTGCAAATATCTGGGCGAGGAGTTCGACATTCACGGTGGCGGTATGGATCTTATCTTCCCGCATCACGAAAGTGAGATTGCACAGTCGGCAGCCGCTCTGGGCCACGATTCGGTTCATTACTGGATGCACAACAATATGATTACCATCAACGGACAGAAGATGGGCAAGTCGCTCGGCAACTTCATCACGCTTGGCGAGTTCTTCAACGGCAGCCACAAGGACAAAGATGGCAACGAGATGCTCGAAAAGGCTTATTCGCCAATGACCATCCGCTTCTTCATTCTTCAGGCGCATTACCGCTCAACTGTCGATTTCTCGAACGAGGCTTTGCAGGCGTCGGAGAAGGGGCTTGGCAAGATTGTAGAGACCTACAACCGACTGATGCGCCTTCAGCCTTCCGACAAGACCACTGTTGATGTGGCTGGTCTGCGCGAGCGCTGCGAGGAGGCAATGAGCGACGATTTGAACACGCCGATTGTTATCTCGCACCTGTTCGATGCCGCAAAGGCCGTGAACACCGTTGCCGACGGCAAGGGCACCATCAGCAAGGCCGACCTTGACGAGTTGCAAAGCGTGTTCCGCACGTTTGTATGTGACATTCTCGGTCTGCAGATTGAGGAGCAGGCTGGTGGCAGCAGCGATGCCTACAAAAAAGCCGTTGACCTTCTGTTGTCAATCCGCCAACAGGCCAAACAGAACAAGGACTGGGCCACAAGCGACCGCATCCGTAACGAGATGGCCGCCATCGGTTTCAACGTGAAGGACACCAAAGACGGATTTGAATGGGAACTAGCGAAGGGTTGAATGATTGATTAATTGAATGATTGAATGAAATGTAGGGACGTGGCGTGCCGCGTCCGGAAAAATATTGATTATCGGGTTAGCAAAAACGAAAAACAACAGAATATGGCTATCGAAGAAAAAGAGACAAAGGAAGTTGAACGCAAATCGAACTTCATTATTGAGCAGGTTGAGAAGGATCTGGCAGAGGGTAAAAACGGCGGACGCGTGCAGACACGGTTCCCGCCCGAGCCTAATGGTTATCTGCACATTGGCCACGCAAAGGCCATTTGTCTCGATTTCGGACTGGCGCAGCAGTACGGCGGCGTCTGCAACCTGCGTTTCGACGACACCAATCCCGTGAAGGAGGATGTGGAGTATGTTGACGCAATCAAGGAAGATATTGAGTGGCTGGGATTTAAGTGGGGGCACGAGTATTACGCTTCGGACTATTTCCAACAGTTGTGGGATTTCGCCGTAAGGCTGATAAAGGAGGGCAAGGCATATGTGGATGAGCAGTCGTCGGAGGCGATTGCCGCACAGAAAGGAACGCCCACCGAGCCTGGTCAGAACAGCCCCTACCGCGACCGTCCGGCAAGTGAGTCGCTTGAATTGTTCGAGAAGATGAACCGCGGCGAGATTGAGGAGGGCAAGATGGTTCTGCGCGCCAAAATCGATATGGCCAACCCAAATATGCACTTCCGCGACCCGATTATCTACCGCGTTGTGAAGCACCCGCACCACCGCACGGGCACCAAATGGCAGGCCTATCCGATGTACGATTTTGCACACGGGCAGAGCGACTATTTCGAGGGCGTTACGCACTCGTGCTGCACACTCGAGTTTGTAGTGCATCGCCCTGTGTATGACTACTTTATCGACGAGTTGAAGGAAGGCAAGGATTTGGATGACAACCGTCCGCGTCAGTACGAGTTCAACAAACTGAATCTGAACTATACGCTGATGAGCAAGCGTAATCTGCTCATTCTGGTCAAGGAAGGGCTGGTGAACGGCTGGGACGACCCGCGAATGCCGACTCTGTGCGGTTTCCGTCGCCGCGGATATACGCCCGAGTCAATCCGCAACTTTGTGGATAAAATCGGCTACACAACATACGACGCACTGAACGATTTCGCACTGCTCGAGAGTTCAATCCGTGAGGACCTGAACGCCCGCGCCACACGCGTTTCGGCGGTGCTGAACCCTGTGAAGTGCATCATCACCAACTATCCCGAAGGAAAAGTTGAAGAACTTGAGGCCGTGAACAACCCCGAAAAACCCGAGGAAGGAACGCACAAGATTGAGTTCAGCCGCGAGTTGTGGATTGAGCGCGACGACTTTATGGAAGACGCACCGAAGAAATATTTCCGTATGACACCCGGTCAGGAAGTGCGCCTGAAGAGCGCTTATATTGTGAAGTGCACAGGCTGCAAGAAGGACGATGCAGGCAATGTTGTTGAGGTGTACTGCGAGTACGACCCCGACACACGCAGCGGCCTGCCCGGCAGCGACCGCAAGGTGAAGGGCACTCTGCACTGGTTGAGCGTCGGACACTGCCTGCCTGCTGAAGTGCGTCTGTACGACCGTCTGTGGAAGGTGGAGAACCCGCGCGACGAGATGGCCGCCATCCGCGAGGCCCGCAATTGCGAGGCTCTGGATGCAATGAAGGAAATCATCAATCCCGACTCGCTGCAGGTGCTCAAGAACTGCTTTATTGAGAAGTTTGTGGCCAACGCCAAACCATTGGATCACTTCCAATTCCAACGCATCGGCTACTTCAATGTCGACCCTGACTCAACAACCGACCATCTGGTGTTCAACCGCACCGTCGGTCTGAAAGACAGCTGGGCGAAGGAGCAGAAAAAGTAAGGAATTCATTCCACCGCTTTTTTGTAGAATGCGCGGCACTGCTCTTTGCAGAGGGCGTGTTCTTCGACTGTTTGTGTTTTCAAGTCGCAAACATAGAGTTTGTCGGTTTGGGCAATGTGCAGTTTCGAGTAGCGTATGGCGTTTGAGTTCTGCAGTTCGGTCATATAATAAACCGTGAGTTGCACTTCGTGGCGCGTAAGGTCGTCTTTGGTGAAGATGAAGAGTTCAAACTGGTTGAAATTGCCGTAGAACCCGTCGGCCACCTTGTGAACCTTACTTTTGATGATTCGCTTGAGCGGCTGCGCCAGCGACCAGTACCGTTTCTCGAGTTCGCCCATATAATGTCCGTAATTCAAACCGAAGGCATAGCCGTAGAGTTCGATGTCGTGCAAGTCGGACTCGTCGATGCAGAAGATGTTGTCGCCGGCCAACTCGTTCACCAGCATCTCGGCTTCGGTTTTGTTTTCCTTCATTGAGCGCGTCACTTCAACGCCCAGGCTGTGCTCAATATCCTGCAGGTCGGGGCGGTCAGAGTTGACCAGACACGCGTATTTGTCGCCCAGTATGGTTTGCAGCGCTATCATGGCGTAGCGTTCGAAAAAGGTGGTATCGAATTTCGGTTCAATCATGTGGGAAAGATAAACGAAAGATGTGAATCTGACAATCGAAAGTTGAAGCGAGTTTTCGGCCCTTCAAAGGCCTAATTCCCAAATTTTTCTACCTTTGCACGTTTAATCTCAAAACGCTGATTTACAATGTACGAATACATTCAGGGGCGGATTGCGGAACTGACACCGACGTATGTTGTCATCGACAATGGCGGCATCGGTTATATGATTCTCATTTCGCTTAACACATACACTGCTCTTTCGGGCAAGGAACAGGCCATTATTTTCCTGCATCACATTGTGCGAGAGGACGCTCAACTTTTCTACGGATTCGCATCGAAAACAGAGCGCGAGGTGTTCCGGTTGTTGCTCACCGTTTCGGGTGTGGGGGCAGGCACGGCACGGATGATTCTCTCATCGCTGAGTGCCAGCGAGTTACGCGACGCTGTGCTCACGGGCAACGTCAACATCATCAAAGGGGTGAAGGGCGTGGGACTGAAGACGGCCGAAAGAGTGATTGTCGATTTGAAGGACAAAATCGGAAAGACCGAAGCAAACACTGATTTTTTGTTCGCTCAAAGCAATACAAACCGCGAAGAAGCGTTATCTGCTTTAGTCGCTTTGGGTTTCCAGAAGAACCTTGTCGAGAAACTGCTCGACAAGTTGCTTAAGGAAGACCCGACGATGAAGGTTGAGGATATGGTGAAGAAAGCCTTAAAATCCATATAAAACATTGGACGGCAGGCAGATGCGGCCGTCCTATTGAAAAGAGTCACGAATGGGGAAGCAACTAAGGGTCCCATATAGTTTTTTCAGATGAGGTCGATGTACGGAACAAAGTTGTGTGCGTTGATAGCGGTATTTTTTATGCTTGCCGCTAATGTGAGTGCGCAGCAGACAGGCGACACGGCCGCGCCGCGCTACCGCATTGCCAGGCCGCCGCGTACGCCGTATGAGCCCGTGCGCCCCGCATCGAACATCGGGCTGAAAGACCCGTCGAACTTCACCAACGAGGTTGAGTATGACGACGAGACCGACCAGTACATCATCCACCAGAAGGTTGGCGGCGTTGATGTGAGACCGCCGTTCACAATGTCGCGCGAAGAGTATGGCGACTACGACGTGAACAACTCGCTGAAAAACTATTGGCGCCAGCGCTACCGCAACGAGAGTTTCGAGCGCCAGGGCGGCTCGCTCACAAAGTTCAACGTTGATAATGAACTGTTTGAGACCATTTTCGGCAGCAATGTCATCGACATCAAGCCGCAGGGAACGGCTTCGCTCAAATTCGGCTTGAAAATCACCAACACTGAAAACCCCAATATCGCGCAATCGCTCAGGCGCCAGACCATTTTCGACTTCAAAGAGAACATTCAGATGAGCGTGGCTGGAAAAATCGGCGACAATCTTGAGATGAAAATCAGTTACGACACTGAGTCACAGTTCGATTTCGACAATACCATCAACCTGAAATTTCAGGGCAAAGAGGACGACATCATCCAGAAGATTGAGGCTGGAAACGTGTCGCTGCCGCTTTCGACATCGCTCATCACGGGCAGCCAGAGTCTATTTGGCGTGCTCACCGAACTGAAATTCGGCAAGTTATACGTGTCCACGGTCATCTCGCAACAGAAAGGAGAGTCGAAGACCATCACCACGCAAGGCGGTGCGCAGGTGAGCCAGTTCGATGTGTCGGCTGTGGATTACGACAAGAACCGCCACTTCTTCCTTTCGCACTTCTTCCGCTCGCAGTACGACAGGGCTCTAAAGCAGTTGCCGCTGATTGTTACAAGCGTGCAGATTACGAAGGTTGAGGTGTGGGTGACCAACACCAAACGCTCGACCGAAAACGCGCATAACATTGTGGCTTTCATGGATTTGGGCGAGGAACGCGAGGAATATCAGATGTACAACCGCAAGGACCGCGCCGTGCTGAATCCGAATATCGGCTTCATGGGCAACAGCGCGCCCGACAACAACGCCAACACTCTCTACAGGCAGATTCTGGGCGTGCCCAACGTGCGTAATATCGACCAGGTGACAAAGGCTCTGGCCGACGAAGGTCTGGCTGGCGCCCGCGACTACGAGAAGGTTGAGTACGCCCGCAAACTGAACAGCAACGAGTACACGGTGAACACGCAGTTGGGCTACATCACGCTGAACTCGGCTCTGAACGGCGACGAGATTTTGGCCGTGGCCTTCGAGTACACCGTCGACGGTGTCAGTTACAAGGTGGGTGAGTTCACAAGCGACGGTATCACCAACCCCGACAACCTGATTGTCAAACTGTTGAAGGGTAGCAACTTCACGCCAAAATATCCCAACTGGGACCTGATGATGAAGAACGTTTATTCGCTCGACGCCTATCAGTTGAACTCTAACGACTTTGTGCTCGAGGTTGAATATTACAACAACAAATCGAGGGTGCGGAAACTCTCGAACGCCTTTCTGAGCGAGGAAATCAAGAACACCAAACTGCTGAACCTGATGGGTTTGGACAACTTGAACAACAAAAACGACTACGTTGAGGGCGGCAACGGCTATTTCGACTTTATTCCTGGCGTGACGGTGAACACCACCAACGGTCGTGTCTATTTTCCTGTAGTTGAGCCTTTTGGTGGCCACTTGCACGACACTCTGGGCGGCGACCTTCAATCGAAAGACTTTGTTTTCCAGGAACTTTACGACTCAACGCAATACAAGGCTCTGCAGATGACATCGAAGAGCAAATTCTACCTGCACGGCTCGTACAAATCGGCGGGCGGGTCGGAAATTTCGCTCAACTCGTTCAACATTCCGCAAGGCTCGGTGGTGGTGACTGCTGGCGGCATAACACTCACAGAGAATGTCGATTACACGGTTGATTACAGCATGGGCCGCGTGAAAATCATCAACGAGAGTTATCTGGTTTCGGGCACGCCAATCAAGGTGTCGCTCGAGAGCAACTCAACGTTCAGCCTGATGGAAAAAACGCTGCTGGGCACGCATTTGGACTATCGCTTCAGCGACCGCTTCAATCTGGGTGCCACAGTGATGCACCTGAACGAGAAGCCCACCACCACAAAGGTGAACGTGGGCGAGGACCCCATCTCGAACACCATCTGGGGCCTGAACGGCTCGTATGAAGTTGAGTTGCCGCTGCTCACCAAATTCCTTGACTGGCTGCCACTTATCGAGACGAAAGAGAAATCGACAATGTCGCTGCAGGGCGAGTACGCGCAACTGGTGCCTGGCCACAACCGCAGGGCTGTAGGCAAGTCGGGCGAGGTTTACATTGATGACTTTGAGAGCAGCGAGTCGAGTTACGACATGACCAACCGCGAGGCCTGGACTCTGGCCAGCATCCCGCAAGGCAATATTTTCCGCGAGGCCGACCTTTTCAACAACATTGAGGCGGGCTACAACCGCGCCAAAATTGCGTGGTACAAGATTGACCCGCTGATGTTCCAGGCCAGTTCGCCAGTGTCGAAGGCTGAGCAGTCGCGGCTGAACGCCTACCGCGTGCCCGAACTGAACATCTATCCCAACCGCGACCAGTCATCGGGCGACGCCATCTATCTGACAACCTTTGATGTGGCATTCGACCCGACCATCCGCGGACCATACAACTACAGCACCGACGACTACGACCGCACGGGCCACTTCCGCAATCCGCAGGACAAGTGGGGCGGCATCATGCGCGAGACAACCACCAAAAACTTCGAGACATCGAACATCGAATACCTTGAATTCTGGATGATGGACCCGTTTGTTGAGGAAGACTCGCTCAACCCTGGCGGCCAACTCTATTTCAACTTCGGTAACATATCGGAAGATGTGCTGAAAGACAGCCGCAAGAGTTACGAGAACGGCCTTCCGACCAACTATCCGCCCGACCCCGCAGAGTATGACGAGACGGCGTGGGGACGCGTGCCTGCCGTGCAGAAGAGCAACATCAGTTTTGTGAACGAAGAGAGCCAGCGCCGCTATCAGGATGTGGGTCTCGACGGACTGAGCAGTTCATCGTTCAGCGGCGGGCCGTCGGACGAGCAGGTGTTCTTCTCAACCTATCTCGACCGACTTGAAGGTGTTTTGGACCCCGATGTCTTCCGCGAGTTCCGTGCCGACCCTTCGGGCGATGATTATCACTATTTTAAGGGTGGCGATTACGACGAGGCAGGCTACGGAATTGTTGACCGCTACATGAACTACAACAACCCTGAGGGCAACTCGCCTGTGAGCACTGGCGCCACATCCACCTACGCCACATCGAAGCCTGATGTTGAGGATATCAACGGCGATTACACGCTGAGTGAGGGCGAGTCGTACTTCCAGTACCGCGTCGACCTGAACCGCGACAACATGATGGTTGGCTCAAACTACATTGTTGACGAGCGCAACGTGACCAACTCGCTGCCGAGCGGCGAGCGCAAGGCTGTGAAATGGTATCTGTTCCGCATTCCGCTGAACTCACGCGCACGCCAGCAAGTAGGTGATATCGAAGACTTTACATCAATCCGCTTTATGCGTATGTTCCTTCATGGATGGCAGCAGAAGGTGGTTCTGCGTTTTGCCACTCTCGACCTTGTGAAGGGCGACTGGTTCACCTACGACTACGACCTGAAGGCTGGCAACGAGGCGCTTCTGTCGAACAACGAGAACAACGACGAGTCGGCTGCGTCGTTCAGCATTTCGACGGTGAACATTGAGGAAAACGGCAGCCGCGCACCCGTGAACTACCTGCTGCCAGTGGGCGTGACACGCGAGCAGGACCCGTCGCAGACACAACTTGTGGAACTCAACGAGCAGAGTATGACCATGAAGGTGACTGGTTTGGGCGACGGCTACTCGAAAGCCGTTTACAAGACGATAAACCTTGACATGCGTAACTATGAGAAACTCAAGATGTTCATCCATGCTGAGGCTGTGGACGACGAGTCATCGCTGAGTGACGACGAGATTACCTGCTTCATCCGCATCGGACAGGATTACACCGAAAACTACTACGAGTATGAGGTGCCGCTGAAGGTTACACCGTGGTGGACATCGCGCCCGTACCCCGACAATAATGACAACCGCCGTCTGGTTTGGCCTGACGATAACAGCATGGAAATTATTTTCAGCGAGTTGGTTGATGCCAAACTTGAGCGCAACGCTGAGATAAAATCGGGCAATCCGTCGGTGTCGCAGACCATGCCCTACGTGGTGACAACGGGCAGCGGCCGCACCAAACGCAAGATTACCGTGATGGGTAACCCGAACATTGCCATTGTGAAATCGCTGATGATTGGCGTGCGCAACCCGCTGCAGAAAGACAACGTGTTCACCAATGCCGATGACGGACAGGCAAAATCGGCTGAGATTTGGGTTAACGAGTTGAGACTCACCGATTTCAACGAGAGTGGCGGTTGGGCGGCTCAGGGCGCCGTGAACATCAAAATGGCCGATTTGGGCAATGTGAACGTGGCAGGAAGCACCACTCAGGCAGGTTTCGGCTCTATCGAGCAATCGACATCAGAACGCTCGATGGAACAGACCAACTCTGTGGATGTGGCCGCCAACATTGAGTTGGGCAAGTTGTTCCCGAAAGACGCCAACGTGCGCATCCCGATGTTCATGAGTTACTCGCGCACGGCTGTCAATCCCGAATACAACCCGTTCGACCCCGATGTGAAGATTAAGGAAGGCACCAAAGGCATGAGTCGCTCTGAGCGCAAAGAGTATATGGATGGTGTTCAGGACCTTACCGAACGCCGAAGCATCAGTTTCACCAACGTTGGCATTGGTCAGCGCTCGAAGAAGAAACAGACATCGAAAGCCGACGAAGAGAATATGACGGAACGCCAGAAGAAGCGTAAGGCTAAGAAAAGCAAAAACTCGAACAAGACACACTTCTACTCGCCATCGAACCTGAGCGCAAGTTATGCCTATGTTGAAGAGAAGCATTCGGACTACAGCGTGAAGTACGACAACACCACAACGCATAGAGGCTCACTCAATTACACGTTCAACAACCAGCCGAAGGCAATTGAGCCGTTCAAGAAATCGAAACTTCTCAAGAAGCCGTATCTGCGAATTGTGGGCGACATGAACTTCTATCTGGCACCAGCCCAAATCGCCTGGCGCACAGGCATAAAGCGCGAATACAACGAGACCAAACTGCGCAACATCAGCATGGGCATGACATCGGGCGGCGAAGAGTACACACCGACGTGCGACAAATCGTTCGATTGGGAACGCGAGTTCAGCATCAAATACAACCTGTCGAAGGGCATCAAGTTCACCTGGATGATGAACACCATGACGATTATTGAAGAGCCCGCAGGACTGATTGACAAGACAAACCGCACTGAGTATGAGCAGTTTAAGAAGGATGTTTGGGAATCGATAATGGAAGGCGGCCTGGCCAAAGAGCACAACCAGAAGTTCACGGCATCGTACACCGTGCCAATCAACAAGATTCCGCTTCTAAACTGGACATCGCTCACGGCGCGCTACGCATCGACCTACCAGTGGGACCGCGGCCCCGAAGTGAAGGACTCGTCGCTCTTCACGGGCAACACCATCGGCAACACCAACCAGATAAACATCAACGCTCAGGGCAATCTTGAGAATCTCTACAAGAAACTCAAGCCGCTCGACGAGTTGACAAAGAAATACAAGCAGACACGCGACAAGCGCCTTGCTCAGAAGACGGAAACCGTGAAGGCCACCAAAGAAGGATTCAAGGCCAAAAAAGGCACAGCCAAAGTGGTGAGCCACAACCTGCGCACGTCGGATGACATTGTGGTGAAGGTGACGGTTGGCGGCAAAGAAGTGAAATCGTCATTCACGGTGCTGAACGATAACCGTGTGAAAGTGACTGTGGATGAAGATGTTGAAGATGCCGAAGTGACCGTCACAGGCAAGCGGTTGACGCACGATTCGCCCGCCCGCCGTGTGATGGAAGGGGTGGGGCTGGCCGTCATCGGATTCAAAAACGTATCGTTTGCCTACACAGAGTCGAACGCCATGACGCTTGAAGGTTACACGCCGAACTACAGTTTTGCCGAACTGCGCAAAACGCCTGGTCTGGCCTTCATCTTTGGATATCAGGACACCGCTTTTGCTGAGCGCGAAGCACGCCGCGGCCATCTTATCGACAACATCAACCTGATTCAGCCGTTCCTGACATCGAACCAGCGCCGCGTCGACATCAAGGCAACCTACCAGCCCGTGAAGGCTCTCAAAATCGACTTCACAGGCCAGCGCACCATCACCAAAAAAACGAGCGAATACTACCTGATGGGCAATTACGACGCCAAACACGACCAGTATGACGTCTATCGCTCAACGCGCATGGAATCAGGTGCTTATAACGTGACTGTCTGGACGCTGAACACAGCCTTCGGCGACCGCCCGACAGAGAAAAACACGCAGTCGAAGGCGTTTGAAGAGTACCGCCGCAATCTTCACAAATTTGCGTGGGAACAGGCCAACATGCGCCGCGGCCACGAGCCCGACTATTTCCCCGCCTACGAGCCTGTAGGCGAGTCGGACACGACAATGCCTGCGGGTTATTCAATATCGAACCCCGACATTGCCGTGCCAGCCTTCCTGGCCGCCTACACTGGGCGCAACAATGGGCAGGACTTCACCACATGGAAAAATTTCCGCCCTGGCTGGAAAGTCAAATGGGACGGCTTGACAGCCTACAAGCCTATCAGCAAGAAAGTCAAGAATGTATCGCTCTCGCATGGCTACCAGAGCACCTTCAGCGTGGGTTCGTTCATGAGCAGCAAGGGCTACAACTACGAGCAGGCACGGATGCCCGAATACGGCAACATGTCGTGGTCGGTGGCCGAAGTGGGCGATGGCATGATGTTCGTGCCTTACTACGACATCACATCGTTCTCGATAACCGAAGCCTTCACACCGCTCTTTGGTGTGGATGTTACATGGCTCAACAGCCTGAGTTCGCGGTTCGAGTACAAGCGCAGCCGCACCATGACTATGAACCTGACCAACAGCCAGATGCTCGAACTCTACAAACGCGAGTATGTGGTTGGAGCGGGCTACCGAATCCAGGACCTTGTTCTGCCGTTCAAGAACCGTCAGGGCGAGCAGTTTGTGAGTGACTGCAATCTGCGTGCCGACTTCACCGTCAGCGACAATATCACCGTCACCCGCGACCTTCTGCTGCGCAACGATGAAATCACATCGGGCCAGTTGGGCCTGTCGATGAACCTGTCGGCCGAATACGAACTCAATGACAAGGTGACACTGCGGTTCTACTACGACTACGACCTGATGAGCCCCAAAACCACCAACTCGTACAAGAACACCACGGCCGAATTCGGCTTTGAGTTGAAATTCTCATTATCAAAACTTTAGGCGATGAATAGATGGGATTTTTCAATCGGTTTTTTCAGTCGGTTCTGCCTTTCGGCGATGACTGCCATGCTCTGCCTGACTGCCGCTGCGCAGCCCGTCTATGAGTTTGCCGCCATTCCTGCATCGGCGCGCGTTGCCGCAATGGGCGGCGTGCCGCTGGCCATCACTGAGCCCGATTTGGGCATTGCCGCTACCAATCCTACGTTTTTGCCTTATATTGAGAATCAGAAGGTTGCAGCCGATTATGTGAACTATATTGCCGACATTTCAATCGGCCACGCGTCGTATTGTTTTCAAGACAGCCGCGTGCCAGGCACTATGGCCGTCGGAATTCAATATTTGAACGGTGGCAAGAACACGCGCTACGATGTTTTTGGCAACGAAGCGGGTTCGTTCTCAACCAACGAGTACGCCTTTCATCTGTCGTACGGTCGCCGCTTCGATTCGTGCTTTGCCATTGGTGCCACGCTCAAACCTGTTCTGTCGTTCGTGGCAGGTTATTCGTCAGTTGGCCTGATGGCCGACATTTCAGCCAGTTACACCTTTAACGAAGGCCGCACAGCCGCATCGGCACTTCTACGCAACGCGGGCTCGCAAATCACCGCCTACGACGAGCACTACGGCCGCGTACCGTTCGAAGCGCTGATGTCGTTCAGCCACCAGTTGGAACATGCGCCGTTCCGTCTGTCGGTGGTGCTGCAGCAGTTGCAGAAACCCCGCCTGAACGCCGACAGCAAGAATAGCGCCGAACCTGGTTCCGAAGTCGAGCGCGACAACATCACATTGCCATCATTCGCTGATAATATTCTGCGCCACTGCGTTTTTGGCATCGAAGCCTTTCCAGGCAAACAGTTCAATCTGCGCGTGGGCTTCAACTACAACCGCCGCCAGGAACTGAAACTGAAAGACGCGCCTGGGATGGCAGGAATGTCGTTTGGTTTCGGCTTGCGCCTGAAACGTTTCAGCGTCGAGTACGCCCACGCCCGCTACACACTCTCGGGCGCATCGAACCATTTTTCGGTGGTGGTTAATGTAAGGTAGATTCTTGCAATAGGAAAAATATTGGACCCCGACTGTTCAGTTAACTTTGTGACTCGTTCCTAACACAATCTGGCAATAATTTATTCCGTATCTTTGCCGAAAACAAAAACGTCATGCGCATCGACATCATCACCGTTGTTCCCGAGATTCTCGACGGGCCGTTCAGTCAGAGCATCATTGGGCGCGCTCAGAAGAAGGGCATTGCCGAAATCCACATTCACAATCTGCGCGATTACTCGACCGACAAGCATCGCCGCTGCGATGACTACGCTTTCAGCGGAAGCGCCGGAATGGTGATGACCATCCAGCCTATCGAAGCGTGCATTGAGCACCTGAAAAGCGAGCGCGACTATGACGAGATTATCTACACATCGCCCGACGGCGAGATGTTCAACCAACCGATGGCCAACCAAATGTCGCAGCTGCAGAACATTATCATCCTTTGCGGACACTACAAAGGCATCGACCAGCGCGTGCGCGACCACTTGATTACCAAAGAGATATCAATCGGCGACTATGTGCTTACGGGCGGTGAGTTGGCAGCCGCTGTCATTGCCGACGCGGTGGTGCGGCTCATTCCGGGCGCCATCAGCAACGAGACATCGGCTCTTTCCGACTCGTTCCAGGACAATCTGCTGTCAGCACCTGTCTACACCCGCCCAGCCGACTACAAGGGTTGGAAAGTGCCCGAAGTGCTGCTGTCGGGCAACGAGCGGCTCATCGAAGACTGGAAATACGAGCAGGCCCTTGAACGCACCCGCCGATTAAGGCCAGATTTATTGAAGGACTGAATAACTGAATGATTGAAAGGCATTGAGAAGTGTGGTATAAGTGGACAATGTGTCCGTTGACTGTAGTCCGTTGTCGTTTCACCAATTCAACAATTCACCAATTATCCGCTTGACCGATTAAACAAAAAAATCCTACATTTACGCAACAATAAATAATACGAATATGGCACAAAGAATAACCGACGCCGACTTTGAGACTGAAGTTCTTAAATCGGCAATCCCTGTGGTAGTAGACTTTTGGGCAGAGTGGTGCGGCCCCTGCAAAATGCTGCTTCCGATAGTTGAAGAACTTGCCGCCGAATACGAAGGCAAAGTGAAGATTGTGAAAATGAACGTTGACGAAGCCGAGAACACCCCGGTGCAGTTCGGCATCCGCAACATTCCAACGCTGTTGTTCTTCAAAAACGGCGAAGTGGTTGACAAACAGGTTGGTGCAGCCGCTAAACCAATCCTTGCGCAGAAGATTGACGCTCTGCTCTAAACGCATTTTGGCAGAAAACAAAACGCCGCAATCTATTTATCGGGTTGCGGCGTTTTTTGTTTTTTTGGAACGCAGATAACACAGATTGAACTGATTTACATAGATTTTGTTTGTGAAATTAACGTAAATTCAGTCAATCAATCTTTCGGTATTGTTCCCTGAGTTGATTTTGCTTTCTATCTAAAATGAAAATCAATAAAAACTTAGATAAGAAGAGTAAAATGAAATATATATCTATCGAAACATGTCTAAAAATCCCAAAAAAGTCAACAGGACCCATGCTCACTACTAAGGACATAAGACATAATCCAAAAAAAACAAAAATAAAATCGCCGAATGAAATAAGGAAAATCAGTGGACTTATGTCAAAATCAAACCAACGCCCTAAGCCATAAAACGCAAGATACAACCCTGACTGAATTAAATATATTAAAATTAAAGCATCAAGTATTTCATCATATACTCTATATGATACAATATATAATACAATAGGCGCTAAACAACTCAAAATAGAGAACAAAATCGCAACTTTGATATAATAGTTGTTGCAATCCTTATTCAGTGCTTTAGTGCTTTGTTGTTCCATTCTTTCAAGCATTCAGTTAATCAATCCTTCATTATTGCCCCCAATTATCGCGGTCCAATGAGCGGTACTGAATGGCTTCGGCAAGGTGCTCGGGCTTGATTTCGGGCTCGCCGGCAAGGTCGGCAATGGTGCGCGACACCTTCAGAATGCGGTCGTATGCGCGGGCCGAAAGGCCGATTTTCTCCATTGCGGTCTTAATCATATTGCTGCATTCGGTGCTTAGGGCGCAGTATTTGCGGATGAGCCGCGTCGACATCTGTGCGTTGCAGTGCACTCCCTGAAAATCGGCAAAACGCTCCTGCTGTATGGCGCGGGCTTTTGTCACGCGCTCGCGGATTTGCGCGCTCGTTTCAAGTTGCTCCTTGCCCGAGAGTTTGTCGAACGGCACAGGCACCACCTCAATGTGAATGTCGATACGATCGAGCAGCGGGCCCGAGATGCGGCTCATATACTTCTGGCGCATCATCGGTGTGCAGGTGCACTCCTTTTCAGGATGGTTGTAGTAGCCGCAAGGGCAGGGGTTCATACTAGCCACAAGCATAAAACTGGCCGGATATTCAACTGTGAATTTGGCGCGCGAGATGGTTATCACGCGGTCTTCGAGCGGTTGGCGCATGACTTCGAGTACAGTACGTTGGAATTCAGGCAACTCGTCAAGGAAAAGCACGCCATTGTGAGCCAGCGAAATCTCGCCAGGCTGCGGAAAAGTACCGCCACCAACAAGCGCCACATCGCTGATGGTGTGGTGCGGCGAGCGGAACGGCCGTTTGGTCATCAGGCTGGTGTCTTTGTCGATTTTACCGGCCACAGAGTGAATCTTTGTGGTTTCCAGCGCCTCGTGCAGCGTGAACGGTGGCAGAATACTTGGCAGACGTTTGGCCAGCATTGTCTTGCCTGCTCCCGGGGGGCCAATCATAATTATGTTGTGGCCACCGGCTGCGGCAATCTCCATTGCGCGCTTCACGTTTTCCTGTCCGCGCACATCGGCAAAGTCCGAATCCCAATGGTTTATGCTGTTTGCAAACTCTTCGCGGGTGTTCACAACAGTTGGCTCAAGTTTGGCATCGCCATTTAGAAAATCAACCACCTCGCGGATGTTTTCAACGCCGTACACATCAAGATTGTTGACCACGGCGGCCTCGCGGGCGTTCTGCTTTGGCAGAATGAAGCCCTTGAATCCTTCCTCGCGGGCCTTGATGGCGATGGGCAACGCTCCTTTGATGGGTTGCAGGCTACCGTCGAGCGAGAGTTCGCCCATAATTATGTAATCTTCAACCGCATCTGCCGCAATCTGCCCCGAAGCGGCCATAATGCCCACAGCCAGTGTCAGGTCGTAGGCAGAGCCCTCCTTGCGGATGTCGGCCGGCGCCATATTTATGACAATCATTTTGCCCGGCATATGATAACCGTTGTTTTTCAACGCTGCGTTGATGCGCTGCTGACTTTCCTTGACAGCGTTGTCGGGTAATCCCACAAGATGAAAAGCCATTCCGGGGCTGATGTCCACTTCAACGGTGATAGTGATGGCGTCAATCCCGAAAACAGCTGAGCCGTATGTCTTAACAAGTGATTTTTCCATTGGTCTATAAGAGTTGTCGTGGTTTGTGGAATCTATAAATCGGTGAGAGTGAATGCCTTGCCTGATTTATATTCATATTTTGCAACACCTCTGCCTTTCACCAGATAAAGCCGGAAAATTTCGGCTTTGGGATCGACAATCGTATCTATTTCCACAACAATCACATTATCAAAGGGCTTGTTGTCAATCATTACCGAATTGCGCAACTCAGCGTTGATTGAGTTGGTGCCTTCAACAGTCCCGTCGTTCTTTATGCTGAACATGAATCTGTCGATATTCAGCGGCACGTAGTATGAACTGTGTTTTCCATAGTGCTGGAACTCATACATGAACTCGAATCGTACTTTCTTTTTTTCGGATGAGCAAAGCATTTGTATGTTGCCCACCGAATCGACGTTCGAGTTGGTGTGCGCAAAAGCATCGCAGTTGCAAGCCTCAGTGCGGCCTGTTGTGAACCTTTTGGTCGAAAAAACATCACCAAAGACGAATGTTTGCTCTTGTTGCCCGCTCTTGAACGTTATTTTCTCATTAGTGTCATATGGCAGCCACTCCAGAAGATCATCGGGGTAACTGGGGCAGTCGGTTATTTTGTTGCAACAGAAAAGGCACGCAACCAGTGCGGCCGGCAATAGTCTTTTTATCATATCTCGTTGTTTATTAGCGATTGAATCCATTGAACATCTTCTTTCAGTCGGGTTGCGGCCGAAGCAGAATAGCGTTTCGAGAATTTGGCGTCCCAGAACCATTTCTCAAGCGTTTTCTGATGACTTGCATCGATGATTTTCGAATCTGATGCGAAGAAATAATACTGCAGTGTCGGCAGCAGATTATGGTACATTGTCAGGTCGCCCGACAGGCGCATTTGTTTCAAGAAATCGAGCGAACTGAGTAGTGCTGCTTTGGTACGTGGCCAGATTTTCTGGCATATTTCGGGTGTCAGTTTGAGTTGATAGAGACTGCGGGCATCGCCGAAAGCATTGATTGTCAGCGAAAGCGAGAAAACTTTCTCACCCAGCCGCCCGAACTGCTTAATGCGCTGAGCAGTGTTGAAGTCATCGATGTTTTGTTTCAGGTCGAACTTCTCGCTCCACGTCGTGGCGTGGATCAAATCGAAGATTGTCAAGTGTTTGCCGCCCTGGTTGATGCGCTCGAAAATCTCCACCACATCATCGATTTCTGTGTTGGTTGTGAGAACAATGCTCACCGGGTAGTTTAGGAAAACTTCGCGGCATTGGCGCAGGTTCTGCACGGCCTTGCTGGTTTTCTTTCCATTATCTATCTCGGCAATAACACTATCAAATTCCTTGTCATCAATAATCTGCCATACTGGAACGTTGTTTTTCTCTCGCTGGCTTCGCGGAATCACAAACTCGCAGCGGTCGGTGTTGAAGCAAATGGTTGAGTAGTCGCAGTCGCCCATTGTTTTGCCCATCAGTGCCACAAAAAGCGACATAATACGCTGTTGGCCATCCAGAATGAACTGAAAATCACCATCGGTTTTGGTGTCGTTGATACCATCGATGTCGAACGGACGGATGAAAAAAGCGTATTTGGCTGGTGCCTTCCAGAAGAACAGCGATCCGATAGGGTATTGGTGGTAGACCGAGTTTAGTAGTTTCACCACCTTCGATTTTTCCCAAATATAATCGCGCTGGAAACGCGGAATCTTGATATTGCCGGCTTTCAGTTCGGTTAGCAGCCGCTGCAGCGTCCAGTCGCTGATAATGCTGATTTTAGGTTCCATATACTGGCGTTTTAATAGTTTGAACAGACTTTTGCAAAAACCGCATGAAAATAATTACTATTTGTTGATTTTGTTAATTATATAGCCGTTTTTTACACGATGCCATAAAACAAAAGAGCCAGTCCTAATGGAACTGGCTCTTTTATATCGATAGAAACTGTGAGTTAGTATTCCCACAAATCTTGCTCGTAGTCTGTAATTTTTTTCTTCAAAGCCTCAGCCTCAAGCAATGATTGGATACCGAGTGAGTAGTCGGATATGCCACGGTCATCGTACACGTTTGAAACCTTAACGATGAAACTGTTGAAATAGCGTTTGAAGAAGATATCGTCAAATGTTCTGCGCTCAGCATCGTTGTTGTTGTTGAACACTTCGTGGTCAGCCAGAATACGGCGAACTTCAGGGAAGTAAATCCAGAACACCATCGACTTACGAATCTCAGCATCCTCACTGCCATCATCGTCTTTAACATAGAATCGAATTGGACTTAATCCAATAATGCGAACTTCCATGGTTGAGTGCTTGCGGTCGAAGAACCAGTCTTCTTTGAGCCAATATTGCTTTACCTCGGTGCTGTTAATCTCACCTTTGATGGTTTGCGTTTGCTCATCGCCGTTTTCGTCAGTGTAAGAAACATTCTTTTCAACAGCGCCGAAGTTGGTCTCAATTTGTGAGCGGCCCATTGGCTGTGTAAAACGGTCGTCATCGTTGCTGTATGCAGTCAGACCTTCGTTGTTGATACCCATCAGCAATAAGTCAATCAGGCTCATGCGCTCGTTGATTTTTGTTGTAGGATAGTAAAGGTTAAGATTGATTTTCTCACGCAAATCAATCACACGCCATACACGTTTCTTATACATGGCATCAGCTTCACGCAAATATTTGTATGGAATGGGTTTCCTGTTTGGAATATGGTCCGGCACATATATGTCGTCCATAACCTGCGCTTCTGCATTATTGCAAGTGAAGAGCATCCCCAGTAACAGAGCCGGTATTAAAAGTAACTTTTTCATACGCTTCAATTTTTTATTTAACCTTAAACACTATAGGTGACAACGAGCGTGGAACACCATCCGGTCCTACCGCTTCAATATCTTCTATAGTAAGTCTCGCATTATTTTTCAATCCTTTAATCAGAGTTTTCACTTCGGCATCGAAGGTACCGCCTTTTTTAGCGATTTCCTTTGTCATACCGCCACTGACAACTGTTGTAACAGTGTATTTAGTGATTTTGAACTTCAAATCGAATACGAAATCCTCCAAATCGGCCTGAATGCCATTGGCTGCGCTCAATACGGCCTTTTCTATGGTACCGCTGCTGTAACCCATAACTTTTGCTTTTGGCTCAGGAATGGTTTTGATACGGAACAGCATGCTACCCATGCTCTTTGCTTTGCCATCAATCTCAGCTGCAACAGCCACATTAACGGTACCGCTGCGTTTTGTCGGTTTCACTTCGTATCCATTGCCAACCTTCTTAATGGTTGCGCCACCATCAGGGATGCTGACTTTGATCTTGTCAGATGGAATACCAGGAACCGAAATGGCAACAGGGTTCTCAATACCATAATAGAATACGTTCATCTTTGTCGGCGAGATAACCAAACTTGGCTCTGCCACTTGATATGCCTCCTCAAATGGATAGCTCGATACAGTGCCATCGGGGCGGGGGATACGAATCAAACCACCCCATTTGCGCTCACCAAGTGATGATGCTACTTTCTTGTATACACCTTTACCGCCTGTTACGGTCAAAGTCTCGTAAGCACCAACCATTTCGTAATTCTCAGGACCATTCTTTTTGTAAGATCCTACCAATATTTCTGGTGCTTGAGTTGAGTCGAATGCCGCAAGGAAGATTGTGGCAGTGTACTCATTACCTCTCATCACATAGTTAGAGTTCGGAATAACCGTAGCTGACAATGCGTTGAATTTGAAATCGCCGGCACTGATTTGCTTGAACAGATAGTTGATTACATCTGTTTCAATATTCTTGATGTCGGTTTTCAACTTGTCCAGCATAACAATATCAGCCACTGCTGGAATGTGCTCAAAGGTGCGAGCTTCCCAAGTATGAATAGCTCCTTCCTTATCAGTGTGGCTATCGGTGTTCAGCGTGCCTTTAATTCCATCAACTATGCTTATTTCGCTTTCCGGAATCAATGCCAACGCTGCATCTTTGTAT
The DNA here is from genome assembly GCA_017557785.1 of Salinivirgaceae bacterium. GTDB lineage: Bacteria > Bacteroidota > Bacteroidia > Bacteroidales > SZUA-534 > RUG13583. The sequence goes on along the minus strand of JAFYYA010000087.1, from coordinate 6,315 downwards.
TCATTCAATTTGCCTTTGAGAATCTCGCCGCGTCCTTCCAAAATAAAATACTGACCACCAAAATCAATATTGTCTTTTGAGTTCATCGAATCAATGACATACCTATCACCCTTGATTACATTCTCAACATTGCTGTTTTCTGCCAAAGTCAGGAACCCTTTCTTGTAGTTCTCGATAAGATTGTAAAGGCTATCGGTTAACTCCTTAAAGCCATCAGCCTTATCCTTCCAAGGTCTAACTTTGTTCTCGTTGATTGTCAGTTGCTTCTCAAACTCATCATAGACCTTTTGGTTTTTGGTTTTGTAGTTCTCAACGGTTTTATTCAAACTCTCACTGACAAGCACAAAAGAATCCAATACGTCTTTCGATACGTTCAAAGCCAACATACATGTTAAGAACAAGTACATCAGGCCAATCATTTGTTGCCTAGGCGTTTCCTTGCCGTGACCCATAATTTCTTATTCTTTAATTACTTAATATTCAATGATGAAAGCATGTTGCCGTAAACATTGTTCAATGATGCGACATTCTGCTCCAAAAGTTGAACACCTTGGTTCAGTTTCTTCGTGTTCTCAACAGTTTGATTCATATTTTCAAGCATGCTGCCGAATCCGGTGATGCACTCTTTCGATGATTCAACTTGCTTGTTCATATTATCAAGCTGCAATTCGTAAACCGAATTCAGCGCTGACAAGTTCTTGTTCAAGCCACCCAGTTTCTGAACATACTCGGTACCCAAATCGCCAACAGAATTCAACTCGCCAGTGAGTTTATTTGCAAATTGTGAGTATGCCTCTGCAACCTGGCTGTTTGCCTGATTGAACGATTGAGCCGAACTAGCATAAGAGTCTGACAGCAAACCAACAGATGCCGACAGAGCCTCGGTTGATTTCTTGTAAGCGTCACCCAAGCCCGATACAGAATCAGAAGCGGCTTTAACTTTTGTTACAAAGTCTTGAGTAGCAACGCTTGCGTCAACTGTTGCGCCCATCTGGTCGATTGTCTTATTAAGGTTAGCCAAGCCCTTGCCAAGTTTTTCAAACATTCCTGGGGTGATTTCGGCTTTTTCAATCATCTCGTCGAATTTGGCCAAAGCAGAACCGCTACCGCCAGCATAGACAACACCACCGCCTTGAACTGGGGCACCACCTGAAACAGCATTACCGCCAGCAGCAACACCGCCACCGCTAACACCACCTCCAACAGGAAGGTCTTGTACTCGGTCGAAATTACGTTTTGGTCTTGCAGCAGCCGGATCTTCATCATCATCTTCCAAACCGGCCAATTGCGGGAATACCAATGTCCAGTCCAATTCTTCTGCTAGTGGTTCGAATGCTGAGAAGAAGAAGATTAAGGCCTCAGTCAAAAGGCCGACGATCAACATTATTGATGCGCCCGGATAGTGCTGGATTTTGAACAACGCACCAACTAACACGATTGATGCACCCCATCCATACACATACTTCATGAAGTTTTTGTACCCCCTACTTTGGGTTAATTCGGCAATACTCATAATTTTATTCGAATTTAAATTAGTTACTAGTTTTTAGTTTTTATAATCAATACACTTTTGATGTTGCTCCTGTTTCGTCAGGTCCCATATAAGTTCTTACGCAACGGAAACCGATATATGATTTGGCAGAATCCTGATACTCGTAAGTTCTCGTACCATTCTGCAAATAATATGCAATATCTTTCCACGAACCACCACGGACAACTTTTCTCTTCATTACCGGAAGGTCGTCGGGCAGAGCATTGAATTTGTAGTCAGGGCTTAAATCGTGAGTGAATGAGTAAGCGCTCTCGTCGAATGCTGAGCTTGTCCATTCTGCCACATTACCTGCCATGTCATACAAACCAAAGTCGTTGGCTTCGTAAATGGCAACCTCTACTGTGTACATGCCACCATCGTCAAGGTAATCACCACGAAGTGGCTTGAAGTTTGCAAGGAAGCAACCTTTGTCATTACGAGTGTAAGGACCGCCCCAAGGATAAACAGCCAAATCGTTACCACCACGGGCTGCATATTCCCATTCGCCTTCAATCGGCAATCTATAATCTTGCTCGAATGTCTGCCCAACAGTAACCAAATAGTTATTCAATAATTGTGTTCTCCAAATGCAGAATGCTGATGCCTGCTTCCAAGTTACGCCCACAACAGGGTAGTTGTCGTAAGAAGGTGACCAGAAATACATTGAAGTCATAGGCTCGTTGTAGGAATATGAGAAATCGCCTATCCAGCACAATGTATCGGGATATACATGAACTTTGTCATGCATAATGAAAGACGAACGGTCTTTGATTGGAACGCGTTTTCCTTCAAGATTGAAAATCTCGCCATCGTACTGACCTGTTTTGTAGTTATAGTGACGACGTGCCTCGTTTTCGAATGTAAACTTTTGTGCAGCTTGCTTGAAATCAATCCAGAAATAGTCGTAAACTAATTTGCGTGTATCGATGTCACGATGACGGAAGAAACGTTCGTGCTCAGGATAGTACAAATCTTCGAGAATGGTCTTCTCTTCCTCGCCTGACCAGTTGATGGGCTCTTCCCAATTGATAAACGGTGGGTCGATTGGCTCACCATATTGGTCTTCCGAAATCAGGTATGCGTCAATCTGCTCGCCTAACAGTCTGTAAGCCAATGAGTCGCGTACCCAATAAACGAACTGACGGTACTCGTTGTTGGTTATTTCGGTCTCGTCCATCCAGAATGCCGGAACCGAAACAGTTTTTGATTGTGCTGTTGTTGCCCAAGGCACATCCTGATCGCTTGGACCCATACGATAACTGCCTTTTGGCACTAAAACCATGCCAAATGGTGGCGCACTGTAGTTAGGGTTTCTATCCTGCACACCTATCAGTTCTCCGTTCCCACCTGTGGAACAGCCTGAAATTATGAGCAATACAACACTCAAATAAGTTAATTTTTTCATATCCCAACTGTATTTGTTTTCACACAATAAAAGTCATAAAAAAAAATAAAAATCCAAATAATTATAGGAATCGAACGCTCTTATATTTTCGATTGTCCTTATCCTTGTCTAAACTAAATGAATATCCAATCATAAACTCTAACGAACCATGGCTGTAATTTATTATACCGCTCGTGGTTAAATCGTAGGAAACCGCAACTTCGATGCCCGATGGAAGCGACAATCCTGCTAAGAATGATATCGCATCGATGGGCTTGTAGGCCACGCCTCCGTAGAATTTTTCGTTATAAGTCAAAATTCCTGACAGCGAGAAGGTTGTTGTGGCGAAATCCGTAGCGATGAAAAGGTTTGGTTTGATGGTGAACAATGGGTTGGTCAATTGATATTCGTAACCCGCTCCCACAAACAGTTGCCTTGCAAAGTACGACGATTTCACTTCTTCGCCTGCCGCTGTCGATGTATATTTGATTTGCGACTGCAACAAGTTGCGCATCGAACAACTCAAATACACATTTTCGGAACTATAATAGAATCCGAGATTCATGTCAAAGAACATAGGCTTGTCTTCAGTGTTCTGCGGCACCCAGGGGTCATTCGCACCACCATCGGGGAAGATCCATGAGCCCTTGAACGACTGGTTTGTCATGCTCAAGCCTGCGCCAAAACCAACTTCACCTTGCAACATTTGACGTCTATATGCATACGAAAAATTCAAACCAATGTTTTGAAAATTTCCAATTTCGTCGTTAATAATCGTCAAACCCGCACCATTCCTTATGCCAAACAACTTAAAAGGGGCGTCGATACTGAAGGTCTGAGTCTGGGGTGCACCCTCAAAACCCATCCACTGGTTCCGCACCAGCCCCCTTGCCTCTATCTCATTGCCGTCACCCGCGTAACCCGGGTTGTAGTACATATAATTGAACATGCTCAGGCTGGAAAAGTTCTCTGTTTGACCGCTCGCAACCGAAGCAAGTGTTACCAATACTATCGTCAATAGACGTCGACAATTCATATATTCATTCACTACTCTGTAGAATGGGCCTAAAAGTAAATAAAAAATCCACAAACAATAATTGCAATTAACAATTTGCTGTTAATATTTACACTAACGCCCTTTTTCATATGCCGTATCGCACAAAAGCTTTTTTGATTCGCTCTGGTATTTCATTATTAACCAATGCCATATAGTCGGCTTTTGAGCAAGAGACCACAACACTGCCTTTATTGTTTTTTTGAGAAATTTCCATCCAAAAACGGTTGTTTTTGGGGTTTTGATAGAAAACAAGGCTCGTATTTGGGGCTTCTAACTTGACAAAAATCTTTTTATAGTTGTCGAAATTGCATGCCGGATAGTCGTTTTCGCGTTGCGACACACCATATATATAATGCCAAATTATTTGCGCGGTCAGGTGCGCCGACATCTCCATCGGAGTGTTCCGTGAAACGAGTTCGAAAATGCCGAAAGCTTTCGAGCGGTCGCTGACACCAGCAAAATTAGCCAGTTGGCACGCTTCCTCGGTGTAAAGGCCGTTGGGGCTCGGCTGATGAGCGGCAGGCATATCGGCCTGACGGACGGCACTGGCATCGAACGAGACAAAATCACAGTCGCGTAAGACTGGCTCAAGGCAGTTGATGTCGTTCCGCACGGCGCCCAAACGGTATTTGTCGATGCTGTACTCATCGAGCAAATCGGACTGGCTTTGCGATGTAAGATAGATCTGGTTGCCAATCAAATTGCACTGCACGCTGCCCGTGTGTATCCGCAGAATGTCAAGCAGATACGAGCGCGATGTAGTGTTGGCGCTGTCAATAATATCGAAACACGAATCGATGAGCCCGATTTCTATCTTGCCTTGCGCTTTCCAAAGTCCTTCGACAATCGGCCGTGTCAAATCGTGAGAGCCACCTATATATATAGGTATAATTCCACTTTTGACTAACGATTCGGTGAGATAGCTGACTGCAGAATAGGTGTCGGCCACGTTGTTGCCCAAAATCAGGTTGCCGAAATCGGCGATTTTAAGGTTGCTGAAGGCCGCCAACTGATAAAGCCAATAGCGCACGTTATCGGCTTTTGCAGCGTATGGCATCGGATAGGCGTTGCGAGTCTCGTCGATGCCGATGATGGCAACTTGCACATCAACAGACTTCTGCAAATCGACTTCGCCGTAAAGCTGACTGCCTAAAAAACCTTCGAGACTGCTGAACTGCTTCAGATTGTCGGGGCGGCGGGTGTCAAGATACTGCGCTATGTCGCTGTTGAGTATCATTTCGTTTTCTTGCTGACACGCTTTTTGGCGGGTTTGTCAACGCTGTTTTTGATAATCTCCTCGCAATCAGTCACTGTCAACGCTTTGGCATCGGTGCCTTTGGCGATGCGGTAGTTCTTGCCGTCGAAGGCGATGTAAGGACCGTAGAATCCGTTAAGTACCTGAATCTGACCGTCTTTGCCTTCGAAAACGTTAATCACCTTGTTCTTTTCGGCCTCGCGCTTCTCGTTGATGAGTTCGATGGCGCGCTCGAGCGTAACGGTGTACGGGTCGTCGACATTGCGTTTGAGCGAGTAGAACGAGTTGTTGTGGCGCACATACGGACCGAAACGGCCAATGGCCACAGTAACTGTTTTGCCTTCATACTCACCAATTTGGCGCGGCAGTTTGAACAGGTCGAGAACTTCCTCGAGAGTGATAGTCTCGATGTGCTGGTCGCGATGAAGCGATGCGAACTGCGGCTTCTCGTCGTTCTCGCCGTCGCCAATCTGCGCCATTGGGCCGTAGCGGCCAATCTTGACAATCACAGGCTTGCCGCTTTCGGGATGAACACCCAAAACACGCTCGCCGTTTTTGCGCCCCGTAACCTCGAGAGCGCGGTTTATTGTGTCGTGGAACGGATGGTAGAACTCGTCTATCATCTTGTACCACACCATTTTGCCTTCTGCAATATCGTCGAATTCCTTCTCAACTTCAGCAGTGAAGTTGTAGTCGAGAATTGATGGAAAGCACTCAACCAAATAGTCGTTGACAATCATACCTATATCGGTTGGGAAGAGTTTGCCCTTTTCAACACCATAGTTCTCGGTCTTGATTTCGGCCTTGATTTTGCCCGACTTCAGCGTCAGAACCTCATATTTACGCTCTGAACCTGGGCGGTCTTCCTTAACCACATACTCGCGGTTCTGGATTGTGGAAATGGTTGGTGCATAAGTAGATGGACGACCAATGCCCAATTCTTCCAATTTGCGCACCAATGTTGCCTCGGTGTAGCGCGGCTGGTGCTGCGAGTAACGCTGGCTGGCCGTGATATTGTTGTAATCGAGCGCCTGTCCGACAGCAAGTTTCGGAAGAATGGCTTTTCCCTGCTCTTCGTCCTCGTCGTC
>JAFYYA010000086.1 GCA_017557785.1 Salinivirgaceae bacterium | reverse complement strand
GCCACAATGGCATCACGCATTGTGTTCTGCTGGAAAAGAAATCCCGGATTGGTGCCCGGCTCAACATCGTACCAGCAGCCCCACTCGTCGAAAATCACACCAACCTCGTTGTTGGGGTCGTACTTCTGCATTATGGCAATGTGCAAGTCGAGAAGGCTGTCCATTGCCCACGCCTCGCTCACGGTCGAGTACCACAAATCTTCCTTGAAATCGGTTGCCGAGCCTTTCGAGCCAGTCCAAGTGTTGATTGGCAATGTGTATTTGTGCAGCGACAAACCTTGTGTGATACTGTGCTGTTTTTCAGTTTTTTTCATCAAAACTTCGGTCCAGTTAGGGTCGTCGGCAGTTGCACCGCAGGCAATGCGATAAGGCGCGCCGCCGCAGAAGGTAGCGAAACGTCGATAAAGGTCGGCGTAGTATTCAGGCTCCATATTGCCGCCACAGCCCCAGTTCTCGTTACCGATACCGAAATATTTCACATTCCACGGGTCCTCGCGGCCGTTCTCCTTACGCAATTGCGTCATCGGGCTCTCGTTTGACGAAGTGATATACTCAACCCATTCGGCAGCCTCGCGCACATCGCCCGAACCAACGTTCAGGTTCACGTAAGCGTCGCAGCCAAGCAGTTCGCAGAAATCGAGAAACTCGTGCGTACCGAAACTGTTGTCTTCCGTCACACCGCCCCAGTTGGTGTTGATAATCGACGGACGCTTCTCCTTCGGGCCAATACCGTCTTTCCAGTGGTAGGTGTCGGCAAAGCAACCGCCCGGCCAGCGCAGCACGGGAATTTTCAATGCTTTGAGTGCATCAACCACATCGTTTCGATATCCGTTGGTGTTTGGAATCTTCGAGTCAGCTCCAACGTAGATGCCGCCATAGATGCAGTGTCCCAGGTGCTCGGCAAAATGTCCGTAGATGTCTTTGCTGATGGTTTGTTTGGCGTTTTCGGGGTGCAAAACAATTTTGTTCTGAGCCGAAACTGTTATAGCAACTGCCATTGCGCCCAATGTTGAGATTAGTCTTAAGTGTTTCATTACGAATGATTTTATTGATAATAATTGTGTTTTATTGATTTTCAAAATTATAATAATTCGGACATAAAGCGCTTTCGGAAGCCGAAAAGTTGAAACATTGCATAGAAGCGCAACTTTATTCAGATAAAGTCTTACAGTTTTCTATCTTTGTTACAATGGAAATTTGCATTGGCAAGTGGTGTTTTGTGCCAAAAAGCAATAATCAGTTGTAACTATAATTGTAGATTACACAATGAATAACAATAGAATAATTCGCATCGCAATAGTCTCGGCGTGGTTCATTGCTGTGTTTTTGTTTTGGCGTCTAGCGTGCTGGGGACTGATGAACTACCACGAAGAATTGCAGATGTTCCTGTTTACATCGACATTTTTCAAAAATTCTGTAAGCACAGTTGGTGGCCTGGCCGACTATGTAACACAATTCCTGGTGCAATTCTTTGTCAACCCTAGCATCGGCGCCGCCATCGTTGCCGCATTAGTAGTTCTGGTGCAGATTTTATCTTACCAGATTATCCGCCGAATCACATCAAGCAACATCGGATTCGAATTAAGTTTTATTCCGTCGGTGGCCGCTCTCTGCGTAATGGGTTATTTTGAGACCATGCTCACTGCATTGGTGTCGATAGTAATAGGATTAGCATTAGTCTGCCTTTTGCTGAATATAAAAAGAGCCAATGTACATATAATCGCAACCATCGCAGTCGGCTTGGTTGCTTATTTTTTGGCCGGTACGGCAGCAATGCTTATAACCATACTCTGCACGGCCGCCTGCGACCTTGTAACAAAAAGCATTAAAGCCAAAGCCGCAGTATTATTGGCATTTAGCAGCCTTACAGTATTTATTGCGGCAATCATCGCACACACTTTTGGCACTCACAGCCTGAATGCGTTACTCAAAGGAATTTGGTATATGCGAATTCCTACAGAATTTCCAACAGCACTTTATGTGACAGTGTTTGCAACCGTTGTCACAATTTTGTTTTCAGGTCTAGTCTCAAAAAAAATAAATAAAACAAGTTCTGCAGTTGTACTGCTGATTCTGATTGTGGGCGGCAGTTACCTAGCTATTCAAAAATGTTACGACCCCGACCGTGAGGAACTTCTGGAATACTCATGTATGGCCCGCCAAAAAGAATGGAAGAAGATTATTAAAGCAGCCGAAAAACAACGGCCTGTCTGGGTAATAGAGCATAACTACCTGAATCTGGCACTAGCCAAAACAAACCTTTTATCCACACGTGCATTCGAAGTTGACCAGCAAAAATCGCCAAGCCTTTTTGTTCCGTTTATGCGCCACCACACAATGTGTATATCGGCAGGCGAAGTGTTCTATTATTTGGGATTTACAAACCTTGCGCGCCGACATTACAGCGAATCGCTTGGCGCAATACCCAACCACTACTTGAGTGTGCGATACATTAAGCGCATGGCCGAAATCGACCTGATTAACCGCGACTGGAAGTCGGCGGAGAAATATCTTAGACTGCTGCAACACACACTTTTTTACGATGAGTGGGCATCCCAACGCCTGAATGAGTGCCAAAATCACGCAGAGTATAAAGCAGACAGCGAATATGGCGAAATAAGAAGCTACAGATTGACTGATGATTTCTTACAGCCTAGCGACAATTATGGCAACATTATAGTTGAGTTAGTGCGACACAACCCGCAAAACCGTATGGCATGGGATTATGCTCTTATAAGTCAGCTGCTTGATAAAAATATAAGTCTGTTTGTACAATATTTCTTAAACTACGTCAAACATTATTCAGAGCTGCCGCCAGTTTACCAGGAAGCCGTGCTTTTTGCCTGGGCAATGTCGAATCAGGATATGAACAACATTCCATACAACATATCAAGCATAACCAAAAAACGGTTCAACTTCTTTATGAACACCTTAAAGAATAACCAGCGAAATGCCGCACTGCTGCTACAAAAGGATTACGGCAACTCAGTTTGGTACTATTTGTTTGACAAAACCAACGACCAATGAAACACTTACTAATACCAATAATAGTTTTGTTTGCATCGTGCAGCCGCTACGAACCGCAAAATGCCGAATTTGTAGATACACTGCCACAAATATACCCCGACTATACTTTTGTAACTGTGCCAGCGAATATTGCTCCGCTCAATTTTCAGAGTTGCGACTCATCCGCTCAGGCTCTCAGTGTAACATTCAAAGGAAAGGAATCCGAACTAACCTGCTCGGCACAACAAAGTATCGATATAAATATTGGCAAATGGCACAAACTGCTGAACAGTAATATTGGCGACAGTTTAACAGTTTCCGTCAGTCTGCTGAAAAACGATAAGTGGGTAACATTCAAGCCATTCTCAATCTACATCAGCCCAGACAGTATCGATTATGGCGTGCATTACCGGTTAATAGCTCCCGGCTACGGTTTTTTTAGCGATATGGGGCTATACGAGCGCAACCTTTCGAATTTCGATGTTGATGTTATTTACGCTGGTTCGCAAATTGAAGGCGGCTGCATGAACTGTCACACTTCAAACCACTGCAATACCCAAATCTCAAGCACACATTATCGCGGAGAGCATGGTGCCACTGTTATCAGGCGCGGCGACAACTACGAAGCCTTCAATCTGAAGCCCACTTCGGCTGACCTTCCATGCGTTTATACCTATTGGCACCCAAGCGGACGCTACGTGGGATACAGCCAAAACGCCACCAAGCAAGTATATTTTATGCTTAATAAAAAGAAGCTCGAAGTTTACGACGATGGCTCCGATATTGCCATTCTCGACATCGACAATAAGCAGCTGATAACATCGCCACTGCTTAAAACCGATTGGTACGAAACTGCCCCGACATTTTCGCCCGACGGAAAAACTATGTACTACACTTCGTCTGCTCCATGCAATCTGCCCAATGAAACCGAAACAGCGAAATATGTGCTTTGTGCAATAAGTTTTGATGCAGAAGCCGGAGCGTTCGGTCAATCAGTTGACACGCTGCTCGACTTGCGCAGCCAAGACAAGTCTATTGCCTGGACACGTCCTTCGTACGATGGTAAATACATTCTTTTCACAATGGCCGATTACGGACAATTCTCAATTTGGCATCCCGAAGCCGACCTTTGGCTTTATAACTTGGAAACGAAAGAGATGCATCCCTTAACATTGGCAAATTCAAACGATGCTGAATCGTTCCACAATTGGTCGTCAAACTCACGCTGGATAGTATTCACCTCGCGCCGCGACGATGGTTATTTCTCGTTGCTCTACATTGCCCACATTGACGATAACGGCAATGCCGCCAAGGCCTTTGCATTGCCACAGCGCAATCCGCGCCAACACTACGACGAAGAGCTGAAATCGTATAACTTGCCTGATTTTTGCATTGCCCCCACCCGATACAATGCAAATCTGGTAGAATCAATGATTTACGGCAGCCGGCGCAATAGCGTATCATACAAATAGTTGGCTTAAGTTTTACATCTAACTATTTTTTAGGCAAGTGACTCATATTTGTGTTTCACACCGTTTCGCGTAATCGGTGAATTGGATAATCGATTATCTGTTCACCGGATTCATTCTGTCAAACAATAGGAACGACTTTTCGGTTAATTGTCATTCTATAACCAAATTGTTTCATAAGCTATTTGTTTAAAACAAAAAGGGAGTACCCAACGGATACTCCCTTTTAAAATATTGGTCTCTAATTATTTATTACCAATTTTCATGCTGCACGAGCTCAGGGTTAAGGTTAAGAGCATCTTCCGGGAACGGGAAATACTCATGTTTACCTACAGTAAAGCGATTTGTAACATTACCCTCAGCCAATGGATGGTGAATTTTAGAAACAAACTTATGTTCTTTATGATAGTATTTTGCGTCATACAAATCATTTCCTTCCGGGACAAAGAACAAATCATACAAGAAAGGCATGTTGTCGGTTACGGCATCAAATTTTGCCTTAATATCAAGACCGTCTTGTTTGTTCCAGCGAACCAAATCAAAGAATCGGCAACCTTCGAACCACAATTCATATTGTTTCTCATCCATCAATGTTTCCAAAGTAAGATCGGTTACAGGTGCACCGGCACGTTCCTGAATTTTATTAAGATATGTCTTACCTTCTGCAGTGTGACCATTCCTTAAGCAAGCCTCAGCATAGAGCAGATAGGCCTCGCCTAAACGTGCTATAGTGAAGTTTGTCAAATTCGCATCGAAACGAGACGATTTCTCTGTTGGATAAGTCATTTTTTTAACTGCCATGTATTCGCAACGAGAGTAAGCTCCATTCGGGTTATTAATACCACGATCCGGATCTTTTTGCTTATCTTCTTTAGTCTTTGGTTTAGAATAATCTCTTACATGGGTACCATCTTTTTTATCTTTATCTTCTGCTACATACGAGATACCATCTTCTCCTAATTTATACTTTACGATTGTCGTATCAGCCTTTTCTTTATCTGACGCAAGCTGATAAGTATAATCATCACTCGGCCAGCCGCAAAGGGTTTCGTCATATAGAATCTCATCTGGTGTAAGGAATGTTGCTATACGACGTTGGCTGTTTGGTTCGTGAGCATACATTTTTTCTGCAAACTGGTCATTGATGGCACCACCGCCCCAACCACCAGCAACACCCATAATATTAGGTATTGTCGGCAGATCATCAGCACGCCAACTGATAACATTAGTTGCCATCCAGCCACCGCGCAACATTTCATTGCTAGCATCTGGGTTTTCAACAATATTACATTCAAATATTTTCTCAGCTGAACCGTCGCCTTCAATATGTGTCAAATCGCGGTAGTTAGGAATCAAAGCATAATTCGGTGATTCGCAAAGCGGTTTTAAATATTTCTCGGCTGTAGCCCAATCGCCCATGAACATTGCGCTTTTGCCTGCAACAAACTGAGCAAAACCTACAGTTACTCTATAGCAACCTTCCTTGTCAGAAGAGCCGTTGCGCTCATTCAAGTCTGGCATGGCAGCTTCGCATTCATCAATACACCATTTAAGTATCTGTTCCTGACTTTCGGCATTCTTAACATAGTCAGTAGTCATTTCTGGAACCATTGGCGGATTGTTAAAAATTATAGCAGCCATCATGTGGCAATAGGCACTCATAACGCGTGCTTCTGCAATAGCAGTTTTTTTAGCGGGAGTGTCGCCAACAATGTTTGCCTTAAGCTGGTTGCACATGAAAATCACTTTGTACAACCTGTTGTAAGTAACTTTCAACATAGAATTCTGCGTATCATAGCGGAACTCGTCGAACACACGCATATCAAAGTGGTCTGTAATGTCCTTACCGGCTGAGAACACATCATCTGCAGAATAATTCACAATCATCAGGAATGGGCTGCCAAACCAAGCGCCATCGAACCCAGCCGCTGCAATACGGTCTGTCATTTCTGCATAGCAGCTTATTAAAAGTGATTGGGCAGCATCTTCTTTTGCAAAAAATTCATCGGCAGTAGTAGATGCTTTTTGCGGAATATCGAGCAGGTCCTGACTGCAGGATACGGTAAACAAACTGGCACCAATAAAAAGTGCATATTTTATTTTATTCATTTTCATATTCTTTAATTGTTAAAATTAGAATTTAAGATTAACACCAAATACGATTTTACGCATTGTTGGATATTGGCCTAAATCCATACCAGGACCATTGGCACCGTTGTTTGCGGTTTCCGGATCAAGACCTGGATACTTGGTAATTGTAAAGAAGTCATCCAATGATACGAAGCAACGTGCATTCTGGATAAACACTTTTTGTGTTAATTCTTTAGGCAGAGTATAGCCAAGTTGGATTTGTTTGATTTTGAAATATGAGCCATTGAATACAACTGCGTCAGATGACCAATACATTTTGCTGTTAGCAATATCTTTTGGCAGATTACCACTCTTCATTTCGTCGTAGAAGTACTTAGAAATGTTGTTGTATCCCTCATAATACAAACCATAGTAAATGTCTCTTCCAGCAGCGCCTGTACCAAACAGCAAGAAGTCAATACCCTTATAATCGAGATTGATAGTCAAACCGTAGGTAACTTTGGGGTTACCATAACCAACATTGGTCTGGTCGTGCTCGTCAACAACGTCATCGCCGTTCAAATCAGCAAATTTACCATTGCCGTTTTCGTCAAGTCCGATGTATTTGTAACCATGCATATACCAAACAGGCTCGCCTTCTTTAAAGCGGGTTGTAAGAGTACAATAGTTAGAACCACCTACACTAGAACCACTCTGATACTCACCCATTAACGGAGTCAGATATGTGGCTTTGTTTTTAAGTGTTGCCATGTTGGCGCTGATGCTGTAGTTGAAGTCATTAACTTTATCACGCCAAGTTGCTTCAATTTCAATACCAGTGTTAAGAATCTCGCCACCGTTGATTGTTGTGCTGAGAGATCCTGCTTCAGAAGGAGTTGTAACATTGAACAACAAGTCTTTTGTCTTCTTGTTGTAATAGTCGATTCCTAATGACAAGCGGTTCGATAAGAAACGGAAATCCATACCAACGTCAACTTGATCAGATGTTTCCCAAGTCAACTCTGGATTGGCCACACCACTTGGAGCAGAACCATTAATTATTGTTCCGTTATCATTCTGATAGTATGTGCTGTTCTCGCTGATACCAGTTTTGTATGGGTATCCGCTCAACACGCTTATGTTACCATTGCGGCCCCAAGAAGCTCTCAGTTTCATGTACGACAAGATGTCGCTGCTGATGTTGTTACGAATAAACTCTTCGTTGCTGATTGTCCAACCAGCTGATACTGATGGGAATTTACCCCAACGGTGATCTTTGTCAAGTTTCGAAGTATCGAAAGCATCGGCACGTAAAATGAATTGCAAATTGTAGCGGTCGTTAAAAGAATATCCCGCACGACCGAAGTATGACATATTACGATGCAAGCTGGGCTGATTGCCTATGCTCTTTGATGTTTCAGGATTCTTGTTCACCTGGCTGACATAGCGGTAATTGTCTTTATATGAATTCATAATGTTTTTACCGCTTGCACTTGCACTGACATTGTCGTTACTGTTCTCAGTAAACGACATACCGAGCATGGCGGTAACATTATGTACACTGGCAAACGTCTTGTTAAAGTTCAAGAAGTTCTCCCACATATAGTATATGCTTGTATTTGCATTTGCCGATATGCTAAATCCTTCGCTGTTAGCCTTAGAGTTCATATAGTAAGGTTCTCCCCAGTTATGGCTTGTACTATTAGCCAAACGATAACCAAACCGTGTTGTGTAGGTTAACCATTTAACCGGTGTGAAATCGGCATGGATAGAACCACGAACGGAGATACCGCCATCTGTCTGGAATGCTCTGTCGCGCTGTACAAATGGGTTACCACCATTCTGACGAGTATTGAAGTATGATGTGGCATAGAAACCATCCTTGTCGCTATAGAAACGATATGTAGTGTCAGAGCCATCAGCCATAGCTTCATCGTACTTTTTCTTCATATCTGTAATGAACTGGTCAGGTGATGACCAATGAGTAGGAGTCAGAGGGTCCATCATCAAAAGTGTTTGGAATGCTGAGCCGTAGCCTCTTTCAGATACGCCCCTGCTGCTCCATTTTTCTATAGATGTGTTGTTTCCTACTTTCAACCAGTCTTTGATTTTATATTCACCATTCAACTGGGCAGTCAAGCGCTCATAAACATCTTTATGGCCTTTAACAATACCGTCTTGGTTCACGTAGCTGATGCTGGCAAAATAGTTGCCTTTTTCGTTACCACCTGTAACCGACAAAGTGTGTTGTTTTGCCCATGTGTTTTCAAAATATTCTTTCATCCAATCGGTATCAGTATTAGTATCCCAACCATAGGTACTGGCAGCTTTAGCCATATCGTCATCTACTTTTTGTCCTAAATACCTCATCCATTCAACGAATTCTTTTGCATTAAGCAATTCAGGAACGTTGCCAAGACTTTGGAGTGTCCATTTGCCGTCATAGTTAATGGTACCGTTACCTTTCGATTTCGAACCGTTCTTGGTTGTGATGAGGATAACACCATTACCAGCCTGAGCACCATAAACAGCTGCAGAAGCGGCGTCCTTCAATACCTCCATAGACTCAATCATCGATGGGTCAAGGTACTGAATGTTATCAACGATAAGACCGTCGACAATCAAAAGCGGGCTCAAGTTTGAGTTGCTAGTTTGGTTAGATGATACACCACGAACGCGGATTTGAGCACCCTCACCTGGTTTACCAGAATTCGAAATGATTTGAACACCAGCGGCCTTACCTTGCAAAGCAGCTCCGGCATCAGTTGTTGAACGGTTTTTAAGAGCTTCCTCGTTAACTGTGGCAATGGCACCGGTAACATCGCTCTTGCGTTGAACACCGTAACCTACAACCACAACTTCGTCCAAACCTACAAGGTCAGGCAAAAGGCTGACATTGTAAGGGCCTGAGCCATTTACTGTAACCTCTTCTGTTGTGTAACCAACGAACGAGATTGCAAGTACATCACCATCGGATGCATTCAACTGGAACTCACCAGTACCGGTAGTAATTGTTCCGGTAGTTGTTCCTTTAATCATCACGTTTGCTCCAGGAATGGGGTTTGATTCCTCATCAAGAACTTTACCCTTTACTTCATGCGCCTGAGCAAAAACTCCTGCAGAAAACAGAAGCATTGGCAGTGCAAGCACCGCACTTTTCAGAGACATTTTCATTATAAAAGTTTTTTAAAAGTTTAATAAAAGTGTTTGTGTTTTGGGACATTACTGTCCTTTAGTTAGTAGACAGATCCTTAGGCTGTCATTTTTTAGTAGTTATACATTTAATATTAGTTCCCCTTTAAAAGAATCAATGAAAGACACTGCTCGAAAACAATCACACATTATTATATGTATAATTGGCGCATGCCCATCAAAATTCAAGTAAATATACAACTTTTTTTATTTGTGAAACCTACATTTAATTTTTTTGTTCACTGCTTTGAGAGATACCGCAAAAAATGGCCGCCCCAATGATGCCGATGCGCAAACTGCCCGGCATAACCAAAAACACCGCACCGCTTGCTCATTATCTGCACAAAACATCAAACCAAATTCCACCTGATGACATATTTCGGTTCATCATGGCCGAGATTAAAAGAGCAAGCACGAATAACAGCTGCATCAAATAGCTGTTTTTCAGCGAATTAAAGCATCGCCATTTTTATTCAAAAAAAAGCGCTGCGGGCTATTGCCATTTTAAGTTTTTTCTACCTTTGCACCGCTGACTCGCTAGCTCAGCTGGTAGAGCAACAGACTCTTAATCTGTGGGTCCAGGGTTCGATCCCCTGGCGGGTCACAACGAAGAAACTCGAAGAAATTCGGGTTTCTTTTTTTTATTAACAATGCACAAAACTGGATTCTTTCCCTACGTTGCTGTATTTTTTTGAACGCAGCCCCGATAATTACCGGAATTCACAAATTTCCCCACACCAACAATCCCCGCAACATTGGTTGCCAACGGCACCACCCCCATTGTAGAGACGCGGCGCGCCACGTCTCCACGTTATTTGGCGTCTCTACGGTATAGGACATTCCACGTTACGCCCATTCCATAATGCTGCAGGCAATGTTAAAATCGCCCCCTTGTTGCATGTTTTGGCCTTTCTTTTCTTTAACGGACGGATTTTAGGGGTTGATATGGAATTGTTTCATTTAATATAATACACCATAGTTATGGCTCTTATTCTAATAATACCCATAACTTTTGTTAGAAAACAAGCCTCCAATCTCACCTGTTTCCGGGTTGAAATAACGCTCTTCCCAAGCATCATGGTATCCCAATTTTATTAGCATTGAGTAATCATCAACCTTTTTTCTACACCAATAGACTTTACTTGTCTCCGGTTTTTCATCTCTAGTAGGTCCTCGCCCCAAATTTGGCATAATGGGGTATGGCATCTCCACTACCTTGTGCACGCTGCCATCGGCATTGTAGATGGCTGTTGTATATTTTTTCTGATGTAATTCTCCAAATAGTTTAGAATGGTATTTCCCCAATAGTTCAATTGTTGTTACGATAACCTTGTCCATGTTTGGGGTTGGAAGAGACCCTGCATACCAAACATTTGTGAAAACAATGGGTTGACCATTATAATTCCAACGGACTCCGATTACTGCTAATTCATTTTCTTCCTCATAGTAAGAAAATTCATTTGGAAAGTTCATTGTTGGCGTTTGCTGATATATATGACTGTCAAACGTAACAACCATTCCCTTATCATTAAACCACTCAAAATCTGTTATTATTTCCATAATATTCATTTTAGTTCTAATCTTTCGATTTCTTTCAAATACTTTTTCCAATCTTCACCTCGCCAATTTATTTCTTTTGGCAAAACAATCTCATACTGCTGATTACCGCCTTTATATAATACAGGATTAAAGTATATTGTTTCATCTGCGTATGTCATCTTATCAATAGGAAAATCAACTTGCGGCCCAACAACACCATTACGAACAGGCAATTCTTTTGTGACACGGAATTTTACGCGTGTCGGCTCAAATTCCAATTTTTTCCAACTTTCTAATACCGCCATATCCTCTCTTAGTTCTTTTATAGTTGTTATCGCATCGTTCGTTGCCCAACCGCCTGGCCTATAGTTGACAACTTTTGTTCCACCATCTTCCACAATTCCATCTATCACCATATAAAACTCTTTGCCTGGCTTTAGTACCTCTTCCGTAATAACACAACCATCTGTATATGGTGGGAGTTTACCTATTCCCATATAATACTCATTGACTTCTTTTCCTGTTAATTTTCGCCCTTCCTTGAAGCCCAAATCTATTGAATACGAGCCATCTTTATTCTTTACGAGCCAATAACCATTGTCAAGTTTTTTTTCAACATCACCTTTATAATGTGCGCCCCATTTTTGGGGGTTAACTATAAATTTGTCGCCTTCAATTCTAAATAACTCTTCACCTTTATCTAAAATTTTTATAGTATTCCCATTGATTTCGCGTGATAAATTACTGTTTGTCAGCAAATCATCTAATTCATCAATAATTTTACTATTAGTGCCAACTTTTATTTTCTTAGACTCTGCAACTAAGTCATCTACATTTTTAGCAGCATCATTTTTACCGGCAGATCTTAAAACCTTACTAGCTTCAGGACCATGCTTAATAATTCCTTCCAATACATCTGCGCTGATAGTGGTGACATCTATAGTCACACTAACTATATTCCAATATTTTAGGAATTGTTTTCCTTCTTCTGTTGAATTAAGGGCTTGTATTACCTGTGCGTCTTCAAATATTAAATCTAACCCGGTTTTTGTAAGATCCACAAAAGCGAAACTTCTAGCAAATTTGCTCCCGGTTACTAATATTCGTACAGAAGAAATTATGCCAATATAGTTTAATGTGGCTGCAAATTGTTGTATTACTTGTTCAGTTCCGAGTTGCTCAGATAAATTAACGGGGTATATCAATGGGAATAGTCCCTCGGCACCATCACTACTATATATATATACGGGATCTAATGGGTTGCAACTAAATTCATTTAAGTGCTTTAATTCTTGAATATTTCCCCAATCAAACAATCCGTGGGGGAAACGCCCTATGTAATTTAATACGTTGCAATTGCTATTTGTTTCGTTTATTACTGCATAAGTAATAAAAAAGCTTCCTGAATAAAACGAACCATAACTACTTGGCACGGTTCCTATATAGACGTCTCCTTTTGCTTGGACATTCGATCCCCAATTCTCATCACACAGTTTGGTAATTTCATCTATAAACTTTTGCCTATTTTCTCCATCACACGACATCATTAGTTCGGCAACCAAAACAGGACGTTTGTAGAGTTCATCATACAGTTCTTTTCTGTCAGACACATGAGTAATTAAGTCTAGAATAATTCTTTCCTGATCAGTATTTGTCCATAATTCACTTGAAAGCCATTCTAAATATTTTATTCTATTGCTTATACCTATTCTTTCGTAACTGCATACTGGCAATTGAATGAGTTTTGAATATGCATCCTGACTTTCTTCTTCAGGAATATTGCTTATTAAGGTTTCATAGTATGATTCTGGGCTGTTTATTATTTTTAAAAAATCAGTAGCTTTTTCAACTGGGACATCAAAGTATACTCTATATTTCTTACTTACAGATTTATAAACAACTCTCAAGAACTTAGAGTCATCAGTATAATCCGTTTTTTGACTAGATAAATCAATTAACTTATCGTTTGGGGCTGCGGCTGTTTCAGGTATTTCAAATCTGATTTCACCAATATTTCCCAAAGAGAATGATCCTTTTAATACTGGCCAAATTCCATCAAATTCTACTTGCGTTTGATTATTATAATTAGCACAAGCGATGTTGTTTATGTTTCGATTCCAAATATCTGTAGTTGTAGCTTCGTAGTATTTTCCTTCTTCATCATCCACCATCCACCTAACAATACCCTGCTGCGGGTTGTGGATATAATCCCATTGGTATTTGTAGAGTTCTGAGTTGGTGCCGTTGTAGTCCATAAGGTTCTGGGTAGAGCCTTGCTGGGCAACGTAGATGTTCTCGCTGCTGAAGGTGTGCCACAGGCGGAAGGCGCCGTGGGCGAGCTCGTGGGCAATGGTGCGGTTGAGCTGTTCCTTGCCGCTATTGGCTTTGGCAAACACAAAGCCAAAATTGCTGTTCACGGGCATAAAGCCGCCAAGGGTTTGGTCGTCGCTGCGCTCAACAAGCATAATGTAATAGGTTTCGCTGTTGTAGTCGGGCAGCTTCTTAACCTTCCTTATCAGCTTCTTCATATCGGAATTGTATGCCGAAAGCGCACCGCTCTCCTTGGCTGAGAGTGTGCCGTTGAATTTGTCGACATCAATGCTGGCGGTGGTCAGGTTAACGCTCGTTACTGCCTGCCCGAAGACTTTGTTCAGATAGTTTGAGAGCTCGCTCACATTATACTGATAATGCTCGCCGTTCACTCCTACAAGGCAGACGTTTATAGTATTGCGTTCATAGGCAGCCACATTGAGTTGTCCGGCCACCACTTCAACATCTTTCTCTTTATTGTCCTTGGTGGTGTAGTAAGCTTCATAAAGGCCCTCGGTCGATATGGGCATATAGAGTGCGTTGGGCTCAGTGGCATTGGTGCGTACCATTAACTGTCCATTGCTACGCAGCTGAATGGAGTCACGGTCGCCACCAGACACTGTTACTTTCGCCATCGATGTGCGGTACTTCTCAACAGCCATCCAGGTAGCATAGGCGTCGTTTGAGTGCAACTGGTACTGGGTGTACTGTGCGGCAAACGGGGCCTTCGCATCGGTGTAGGAGTCAACGCCCGGGTGGCTGCCCATGGCGTCGTCGTAGCCAAAGGTGGCCACAAGCTGCTGCGTGTATGAGAGCTGGCGGTTGCCTTCGCTGTCTAAGTTCGACGGCTTAGGATAAACATTGCCGCCCTCAACAGCATAATAGTTACCGTCGGGTGATTGAACAAACACATCATCGGTGGCGTCAACCTTTTGCGGCTCTTTTCCTGCCACGTAAATCAGCGTCTGGCCGTTGACAATGCGTATGGAATCAACAGTCTCTTCCATCTTTATCACCTTCTCGGCCGTGAATGTTGACGGCACTTGTGTGCCAATAGGCATGTACGCTGCGCTCTGAAGCCGGGTAAACGCTTTGGCCTTGACTTTGTCACGGCAGGCTTCAATTTTACCGGCTATGAGCTGCTGGTGGCGGTTTATGCTGATATCCTTGAAATCGCATAGTATGCTTACTCCCCACAGGTCGATGTACCATGAGCATTGGCCTGAGAACACACCTTCGCTGGCTTTCGATATCGACTCAATGGCGAATAGAAATCCGTTGGCTTCAATAACATCGCCTTCTTCAAGATAAGGATACGGCACACGGTCTTCGTGTTTGTTTGCCTCAACCAAGTCGCCACAAGTGTAGTTCTTGTTGCCGGCATCGTATGTCTTGAATGAAACCACATCAGAGTACTGGCTGCGGATTCCGTTTGAGCGCTGCCCGCAGACGGCTGCCACCCGGCACTCGTAGCTGCTGCTTACCGCCAGCTGCTTAAGATCGTAACTGTGGACCTGCTTGTCGATGTTCCACACATACCAATCGCTGCTCTTTCCACCGGTAGTCTCACGCACTTCAATGTCGTAGCCGCTGTAGTTGCCACTCTCCACCCAGTTGACGGTGGCTCCTTTCTTGGTCACATCGGTGATTGTAACCTGCTTTGGCGGGTCGCACGTCTGGCCGTAACGGAAAACCAGTGTCTCGCTATAGCCATCGTTCTTGAAGGTGACGTTGCCGTCGGCGTCTTCAGCCTTTATCCGGCACACATAGGTGCCGCCCAACTCCAGCAGCGGTTTGTCGGGACCATACACAAGCATGGTCTGTGTCAGAGTCTCGCTGTAGAGCGGCGTGGTAGTTCTGGCCACAACATCGGGGTTGATATCGTCCGGTTTGGCATAAATCGAGAAAGTGTATTTAACGTTCTGCAACAGCGATGTGCTGTTGGTCAGCATCCAGCCGAACATCACAAACTGCGGATTTGTGGCATCGAGCCGCACGCCTTTCTGCGGCATTGTCCATACTGGTGCTTCAGGTTGCATTATCCACATTGTGGTGTAAACCGGTGCTGAGATGCGGACCTTGCGGTAGAACTCAACCACCTCAACCTTAATCTCGTAATAGCCTTCCGGTAAACGACCGCTTTTGTTGAACTCATCGGCTTTCCTTCCTTCCACCTGCATCTGCTCGGGTTTCAAGTATTGCGCCAACTCCGAGCCCTCGATCCGGCAGAGCTTGCCACTGAGTATGGTTATGGGCTTCACTGTGGCAGCTGGCTTGCTTGTCAGTTTCAAACCATTCCCCGATATGGTGAATCGCAGCACCACGTCGAGCTGTCCCTGGCTCATATCGTTAAGCAATATGTTAACAAACATCCGCTGCTGGCCATCGGCATAATAATCGCTGTAGGTCTGGCTGTATGGCGCCATGACGTACAAGTTGGCTTGTACGGGGTACGACTGCGAATGGGCTGTTGCAGTTGTCAGAATAATTGACAGCAACAATATTGTATATGTAATAACTCGTTTCATGTCAATCATTTAACTATAACAACTTTCTTTGTAACCTTCTCAGCTCCAGCTGACACTGATATTGTGTGGATTCCGGCATTAAGCTCGGCATTGCTGAAGTTAAGCACATAATTCCTGTCGCCCTTCATATGCCTTACAGTCTGCAGTTTTCCTGATATGTGCACAACTTCAATCGACACATCGTGCTCTTCGTTCAGCTCAATCTCAAGATTGAATGGGCCAGTTGTCGGACTCGGATAGACATTGACCGATTTGATTATCTTGGGTGCAGCCTGCAGCATCTGTTTTGGCTTTTGCGCCCGCGGATTAACCACAATACTCTTGAAAGTCTGCTCGGTGCAGATGTCATTATAGGTGGTAAGACCTATGTCGTAGACACCTTCCTTGTCGGCCACAATTTCAATCTCGTCGCCGGCATCGCTGATGATGGTCATGCCGTCGGGGCAGCTCCACTCAATGCTTTCTGGCAAAGGCCACGATATTTCAATCATCACAATAGTGTCGCCCACATAAGCGTCAGACTGCAGCAGGAAGTTAGAGTTAATCTCCTTGTCCGAGACATTCACAAAGGTGGAATCAGTTCCTATGCATCCGTCAAGTGTAGTAACTGTAACCACATATGTGCCTTTCTTATTGACGCTGATGTTCTGTGCGACCGACTCGAAACCGTTCGCCGAACTCCAGTAGTGGAAACTGCCTTCGTAGCCGGCATCAATGTCGGCAGTCTGGTTCGAACAGATGTCTATAACATCCGGAATATCAACAACAACTGGCAGTGGATTGGTCAGACTGAAATATTTCTTTGCCTTGCAACCGTTTTTGTCGGTAACATTCAGATAGTGTGAGCCGGCAGGAAGTCCTGTTGCCTGTGCAACACTCTGATTGTTGCTCCACTGATATGAATATGGTCGTGTGCCGCCAAGCACATCAGCCTTAATCTGTCCGTCGGAATAGCCGAAACATGTCGGATCAACAATGGTCCCTTCATATATCACCAGATTGTCGGGTTCGTTTATAGCAAAACTCAAAGTGTCGGAACATCCGTACGCATCAAATACCAAAACAGTGTGATTTCCCACTTTGAATCCGTTTTGAGTTGATGACGTGGTGCGATTTCCGTTATTCCAACTGTAAGCAAAAGGCTCCATGCCCCCGTTTACACCAACCGACACTTTGCCATTGGCTTCGCCTTGACATTTGACATCGTTAAGCGTGTTGATAACCAACTCTGGCGGCACTTTTGCACCAACAAATATGGCTGTGTCGATGCTGCACTGATTCTCATCAATAACCGTGAGCTTATGATTGCCCGACTGCAAGCCTTCAATCTTATTGGCCGCTGCCATGTTTTCCGGATTCACACCATACTTCAGTATTCCTGTTCCGCCGGTAGCCGAAACTGAGACACTTCCGTTGGGTTGGTCGCACTTGGTGTCAGCAATTGCCACTTTCTTAATGGTTATCTTTGCCGGATAGACAAGTGTCGCGTTCTTTTTAGCAATACAGCCATTGGCATTTGTGACACTCA
Source organism: Salinivirgaceae bacterium (assembly GCA_017557785.1). GTDB lineage: Bacteria > Bacteroidota > Bacteroidia > Bacteroidales > SZUA-534 > RUG13583. Next base: position 131,627 of record JAFYYA010000086.1, on the reverse strand, counting down.
CGCCATAAGTGCCGGCATACAAATCAGCAATTTCGTTTCCGTCAACTCCGTTGTCCCATATATAACTCAAACCTGTCTTGAAATTTGATACTGACGCTGTCAGTTTACCAGAATTGTCGTTAAAACACAACGGATTCTGAACAGCTATCACAATTTTCATTGAGTCGGGCTGTGGCATTGTAAACTGAGTCGTGTCGGCACAGCCTAATTCGTCAACAGCAACCACACTCTGCAGTCCGGCCTTAAGTTTGCCAGAATATGGGACGTCAGTTGTGTCTGTCGCCCAGAGATAAGATATCGCACCAGTTCCCAAACTTACATTCAGCTCGGCAACACCATCGGCACTGCCATAGCATTTTGTTGAGTCGATGTTTCTTATTGATACGACCGGTGCCGGAATGTTCTTTATTTCATAGGTTTCCGTTGCCAGGCATCTGTTCTCGTCGAAGACGCTAACCTGATAACTGCCAGCCGCCAAATCGCTTGCCGACTCGCCTGTCTGGTAATCAGACCATCTTGTGTCGTATCCGCCAGTTCCTCCGGCAATTTCAATACTAATTGAGCCATCACTGTGTCCGCAATACTCATCTTTCAGCTGGTTACCAGTGATTACAAGCTGCTCGGGTTCTGTCAACAGATAAGAAGCGGTGTCGTAGCAGTTGTTAACGTCTTTCACCACAAACTTATAATCGTCAGTTGTCAGTCCGTCGAATATCGGCGACAATCTAAAATCGTTCTGTTCCAATACCTTATATGAATATGGCGTTGTGCCGCCTTCAGCTTCAACTTCAACGCTGCCCGTCTCCGCTGCGCACTTTATTGGCATAATGGTCTTAACCGACGAGCTTAACGGCTCAGGCTGACTGACTACAACATTCATTGTCTGAGTTTTGCAATTCTTCGCATCGACAGCGTAGAACGTATAATCGCCAGCATATAATGATTTTGCTTCATTTGAAGGTATCGCCGCACCATTTTGGAAATAAGTTACATCTCCTTGATTACCAGATGTGCGCAGTACCACAACACCATCATTATTACCATAGCACTTCACATTGTTGTGAGTGTTCTCGTCCAATACAAATGCATCAGTAGGCTCCGTTATGTCAAATACAAGCGTCTTGCTGCTCGACTGGCAATTCTGTGCATCGGAAATGTATGCTGTGTATTTGCCCGTTATCAGATTCTCAATTGTTTGATTACGACTGATTTCTTCACCTTTCTGATTTTCCCATACCACACTCACAGGTGCCACACCACCAGTAATGCTTACTGAAGCCTTACCGGAATCATCGCCATGGCAATCAATATCAGTTTGGTTCTGCACATACTCCAAGCTGTCAGGTGCTTTCACTTCAGCATAAATATATGTTACCTGTGTGTTGTTGAACAGTTTTGCCTTATAAATACCCTTTGGCAAACCAGTGATAGTCTTGGTATCCGATTGCATTAACTGTTCTTCTGTTCGGGCATTATACCATTCAACCCTTGTGCATTCAACCGTTTCGCCAAAGCGTATTGATCCGTCGGTTCCTTCCGGACAAATTGCGTCAACAACTTCCGGCGTCGGGTTATTGTCGTTGATATAGTAAGTATTCGTTTCTACACAGCCCAATTTATCTGTGACAATAATTGTATAAAGTCCGAAACCGATATTATCCAATACCTGACTTGTAACGGTTGTGTCTTTCCATTGGTACGAATATGGCATTACGCCACCCTGGGGCGTTACAGTTATCTTGCCATTGGCCTTACGGGTGGTGCCGTTATAATTGTGCCATACATCCTCTTTCAGGACCAATTTATCCGGTTCCGTTACATTAACTGCATGTTCTGTCGTGCATCCATTACCGTCTTTCATTTTCAGCATGTAGTCATCGCTTTTAACACCAGTGAAAGTTGTGCCAGACTGCCAAGTTTTTTCGCCATCGATTGAATACGAATAATTGCCTTCAGTACCACCCGATGCCGAAGTAATGGTTACTTCGGTTGTTCCGCCGTTGCAGATTATTGTGCCAACAGAACTTTCAAACGACAAGGCTTTAGGTTTCTTTAACGTAATGGTGTTGGTGGAAACTTCACAGCCTCCGGCATCTTTAACCTTTGCCGTATATGTTCCTTCATCCAAGCCTTCTATCTTATTGCTTCCGTAAGAAACACCATTCAGAGTGTATCCATATCCGCCCCAGCCGCCACTGACATTGATGGTGATTATTCCATCTTCGTTATAGCTGCAAGTAGGATTGGTGTATGCTGGATCCAGCATTGTTAAAGCTGCCGCTGGTTCATCAATGGTGGTCTGCGCCTTCACACCGTTTTCATCTACTTCCGATTGGCAGTTGTTGGCATCAGTAACCAAAACCGAATACTCTCCGGCCGGCAGGTTCTGAGCGATATGCCCTGTCATGCCTTTGTTCCATGAGTACGAATATGCGCCAATTCCACCTTTCGCAGTTGCTGACACCGCGCCAGTTTCTGCACCTTTGCAATCAACATCTTTCAGTTTATTTACCGAAACAGTTAGCGGGTCAGGTTGACCGATAGTATAAGATTGACTTATTACACAATTGTTGGCGTCTGTTACATTGAGCATATATTTGCCTGCCGCAATGCTGTTGTAAGAATACTCCGTTGAATTGGTTGTTTTTTTGTTGATTGAAGCGCCGCCTGTGGATGTAACATCATACACATAATTTGCAACACCGCCTTTAATCACTGCCAACAACTTGCCATTATTCTTGTTATAGCATTTGACATCAGTAGAATCGACAAATACAAAACTCAAGTTTGCAGGCTCCGTCATGACGAAATCAAACGTTTCGGAACAATTATTGCCATCAATAACTTTATAACTATAGCTTCCTTCCGTCAATCCATCAAATTTCACATCATTGCCTGCCAGAGTTCGGTCATCCAGCGTTGTTCGGTAATTACCCACACCGCCCGATATCTTGATTCGAGCAGCATCTGCATCACCATAGCATTTGACATTATAACCGTTGTAATCATTCAAAATGGTTTGGGCTGTGATTTTATCTTCCTCGGTTATTTCTTGTTCTATAGCATCGGCCTTGCACCCATGCGCGTCTGATACCACGATGGAATGTGGGGTTTTGTTCGGCAATGACGGCAAACCGCTAATTGTCATATCGTTGCTGAATGCCACCTTATCCTTGCCATTCAAAGAATAACCATATGGCGCAATTCCACCGTTTACTGCGAAGGTTATGATTCCCAACTCATCGCCATTGCACAAGTTGTTTTTCACATTGCTAACAGATGCCTCAAGTTTCGCGGGCTGGCCTAAATCAATATCTTTTTCAACAAAACATTCATTAGCATCCGTCACGACAACATGATAGTTGTCTTTTGCAGCAAGGCCGGTAAATGTATGCTGCGCTTTCTCGGAAGCACTGTTACTGTTCAACGTGAAATTGTAATTCTTGGTCTGAATACCACCTTTTGCAACAATTGTCATTTCTCCATCGCTGCCTCCATTGCAAAGCGGCTGTGTTAAGTCAATCTTTGTTATAATAATTGGCTCTGGTTTAGTTAATTTAACTTCCACTGAAACAGGGACAAGACACTCATGACCGTCTTTTACCATAATTTTGTGTTCCCCGGCTTCCAAACCGCTGAATGTGTGTTTTGCATCTTTCCCATATGGAGCAGTGAACGGCCCGCCATCAATCGAGAATTGGTAACCGGCTGTTCCGCCTTTTGCCGATACAACTATACCGCCCGTTCCGTCAGCACATGGGATGTTGAATCCATTTTTTAATTCACCTGCTGCATCTGCCGAAAGTACTATGGCTGTTGGTTCGTCAATCTTTACTGTATACTCAGGTGATACACATTCGTTGGCATCTACAACCGTGTATTTATATACGCCTTTTTTCTTTCCTGTTATTTCTATTTTACCACTTTCGTCGTAGTAAGTATTACCATCTAATGATAAAGTATATCCGCTTTTACCACCGGTAATTGTTACTGTAATTAACTCATCATCCCCGCCCGGACAACTGATCTCTTTTGTCACTTTGCTACTAGCGGACAATTGATCGTATTGTTTGATTGTGATAGTTGTATCATGTGTAACACCCATTTTGTCTTCCACTTTTACTTTATAAGTGTTTCCTGACAAGGATGGCAAGTTTTCAAAAATCCTATAATCAGCACTATCTCTTGTTTTTCCTTTATTGGGAGACAATGTGTATGAATAATTACCCCACCCACCGGTAGCGATTACTTTTATTTTTCCTGTGCTTTGTCCATTACATTTTACATCTTTATGCTCTACTACATTAAGTTTCAAATCCGTCTCAGGCCTTGCTATTGTATATTCTTTATTGTCATTGGCAATACAACCTTCAGCATCTGTTACAGTTACAGTATATGTGCTAGATGGCAAATTATTAATTGATGTCTCATTATAAGTACGGCCATTTACTTTTATAGTGTACGGTGCGATGCCTCCACTCGGGGTTACTGTCAATTGTCCATCGTTCGATGTTGTGGTTCTGCATTTTATAACATCAACTGTATATTTTAATTCAGTTGGTTGCGGTATAGTAACCAACATTGAATCAACGCATTTTGAGCCTTCCGGCTGAGCCTTAACCTTATATTGATCGGCATATAATCCGGCAAATACATTGGTTCCTTTTTTCACATCATTAAGCCAATAGTTAAACTTGCCATTGAACCCAGACTTGTTATATTGCGGATTAAGAGTTATTGAACCTGTATTTTTCCCAAAACATTTTACATTAACCACTTCTGGCTCAGGCAACACAAATAGATTATTATTGCCAACAGTTGCCACTGATTCACTTGCACAATTATTCGCATCCTTTACTTTAATTGTATATGACGACGGAGCCAACCCGGAAAAAACATTACTTGATTGAGTTTTAGAATAATCCGAGTTATTATCCAAAGTATATTTATAACTACCAACACCACCATTGGCCGTTATAGTAATACTACCATTGTTTTCTCCTTTGCAATCAGCCGAAATTACCGTACTTGAAAATGATAACTTATTAATTAACTTAACACTTTGATTTGAGCTTTTCTCACACCCCTTATCATCCTTTATGTAATACGTTTTTGTAGTCTCAGCATTGTAACTGTATACTTTTTTCGGCTGGTTTTGGCCACCACTTACTTCATAACTATAATTCTCACCATCTGTGCTGAATTTATATGGGCCTGTGCCACCTGAGCCTGTCACTGTTACTGTGCCATACGAGTTCTTACCTTCACAGCCTTTAATGTCAGTTGAAGTAAATGTCGCACTGAATAGTTGGGATAGTTTTATTTCTTTTGTCTCACTTGTTTTGCATCCCTTGTTGTCCTTAACATATATAGTCTTGTTCCCTACTGTAGTATAGGTAAACTCATTGCTTGAACCATAGTTTTTGTCATCCGATGAATATGTGTATGTCCCGGAACCGCCGGATGGTGTCACTGTTATCTTTCCTGCTGTACTGCTATTGTTTTGACAGCCTACAATGTCTTTCGCCGCTAATGCCGCACTAAATGGCGATGACAGTTTTATTTCTTTTGTCTCACTTGTTTTGCATCCCTTGTTGTCCTTAACATATATAGTCTTGTTCCCTACTGTAGTATAGGTAAACTCATTGCTTGAACCATAGTTTTTGTCATCCAATGAATATGTGTATGTCCCGGAACCGCCGGATGGTGTCACTGTTATCTTCCCTGCTGTACTGCTATTGTTTTGACAGCCTACAATGTCTTTCGCCGCTAATGTCGCGCTGAATGGCTGAACGACTTTTATTTCTTGGGAAGCTATTGCATTGCAACCGTTTTTATCTATTACATAGATAATTTTATTTCCTATTGTAGTATACGTAAATTCACTATTTAAACCGGCAGTTTTACCATCATGATACAAATATGGTGATACACCTCCACTTGCTGAAACAGTTATCTTTCCTGCTGTACTGCTATTGTTTTGACAGCCAGTAATATTTGAGTATGATTTTATTGATAATTTATAATTAGAATAATCAAAGACTTCTATCTGTACGGAACTACTGGCTATAGTTGTTCCGCCAACATAATAACAACGCTTATATGTGTATGTGTTTTTTGTATCAATATCTAAACTTGATAATGGGGCTCCTCCATAACTATCTGACTGAGCAACATACTCTCTGACACCTGATTGCGCATTGGCAAATCTTTTCCACCATTCCCTATCGATATCTTCTATTGTATACGTTGCCCCTTGTGAACAATTTATTTTATATTTAAAATTTTTGACTTTTACTTCTATATCTGGCAGAAAATAGAAATCGATATTTACTAGTCCATATGTGCCACTTTCGGGGGAGTCAGCATTTTGCAACTGCAGCCTCAGTTTCTTACCTCTATAATCTTGGGGAATTTCAATATAACCTTCGTTACCTTTTGCTATTTGCTGCTCTGATAATTCCGCAACATTACTCCAGTCATCAAACCCAGCACCTGCTTTTTTTTCATAATGTAAAGTCGCTTTAGCTTTACAATTAGAAACACCAATACATAATTTGCCATCCGATCGATTATCCATAATGTAATAAGCACCATTACTATATACGGACCGGTTTTTAATTGAAACCACAGGCTTGGGGTAAACTGGCACATTTGTTTTACTCATTATTTCATAATTGCCACTATAATAACCATTCTTTTTTATTTTTACTAATACAGTTACATTCCCAGATAAATTCTCACTGGCCGTCACATAATATATTCTATAATTGCCACTTGCAGGCACATTAGCGGCATTGATTTCATAATAGTTATTAGTTCCTATACGTACAGCTAATACCACATTATCATAAGGATCGATTTGATTACTTGCGTTCCATCTAAAATACATTTTATCACCTGCTGTAAAAGCTACCGCTTTTTGGTTACAAGTAGCATCACTATAAAAACCTTCAAAAGTTCCTTTTAATACCGGATACGCTATAATTATATCATTATCACCTAAACTATATTTATTACCTATTCCAATATCGTCTGTAATATCAGTTGATGTTGTACCTTTTTTATAAATAATTTTTTGTGGCCATTCATCGGAAAATGATTTTCGTGCTTCAAAAGCAGTCTGCGTAATAGTTGATTTAAAAGTAGTTGGATATGATGTGGATGGCATTAATTTTGTACTTTCAAAAGTCAATTCTTTACCAGAAGAACTTATATATATTCCAAATACTCTATCGACGTTTTCATTATCATAATCCCATAATGGTCTCCCGTTATATGCATTATTTTCTGGCATCGCCGCACACGGAACTGTTGTTAAATGCGGTTTTACGGTACCTTGTGAAAAACTATTTTCAGTGGAAACAAGCAGAATAAGATATACACATATAAATCTTACTTGAATCAAAATAGTTGTAAATCTTTTCATAATATTTTATTTTGTATGATTATCAATTCAAATATTCAACAATACTTTTTCTGACATTACTGATTTTCCGTTCTTATATCTAACCCGAATTCTGTAGACATATGACCGATTAATCTCAACATCGCCATCGATATACATTTCGGCGCTACCTGATATTGTTTTATACAGACTTAGATTGCTTCCTGCAGACGACTTATATACTAAAACTGACACCTGTTCCTTTCCATCGTTATCCCATTTAAGCACAACTCCCCCCTTGTCGGTACTATAGTTTGCAGTCAGTTTCACCCTGCCTGGTTTGTGCTTTCCCGTTACGGCTATCTCAATCGATTTCGAGACATTTCCAGCACTGTCCTTTGCAACTATCTGATAGACATACTCTTTGTCCGATTCGGCACTTGTGTCGAAATACTCTTCCACTTCGTTTCTGAATTTTATCAATGTATCAGCCTTTTGGTCAGAGTAACGGACAAGAGTTGTAGTCATCAGGTCGGAACTTGAGCTGTTAACCCATGCCATACAGATGGCGGAATCGGTACTCTCATAGCTGCGGAATATCGCCGGCGATGGCGGTATGGTGTCGAACATTTTAATGGCTATGGTATCGGAGTAATCGCTATAGTTATAGAATATGTCTTCGGCAACCACTATGAAATAAAGATTCCTATTTAGCCAATTCAACGGGAATTCATATTCAAAATGGTTGTCGGTAATAGGCCTATCGGTAAGATTGGTATATGACATATACTTATCTGTTGTGTAGAACACACGATACCCGGCAATGTCTGGCTCGGAGTTTGCCGTCCAGTCCAACGTCACAACACCATTGCTGTTCATACTGCCTTTCAATCCCTCCGGCGCCATTGGCGGAATGCTGTCAACCAACTGAATAAATTTAGGCATCGACAGATATTCAATTCCGCTCTTGTCGTATGCCGCCACAATCACATAATTCGACGTACCAACCGACGGCACAACAAATTGCCGTGTTTCCGATGGCAACAAATCCTTTAGCATTGGCATGTAATTGTCGGCCACATAATCCGATACCAGAATCTGGAATCCGCTCAACTGCGGCTGCTCATCAACCGGAAAATCCCAGTACACTCCTAAATTCCCGTCGCCCGCATCTTCAAGTTCCGTAATATAGGGGCGGGTTGTAATCGGCTTGTAGGTGGATACCGTTGCTATTGGTGAGTACTTGCTATACTCGCCAAAGAAATTCACACCTTGTATTCTATAGAAATAGCGCTCACCCATGTGCTCAACAGTATCGCTGAAAGTATAATTACGCACGTACGACTCTGTCTCAAACGGGACAAACAGCGAGTGGTTGATTCGTATGTAATTTACAGAGTCGGACGACCGCTCAATATAGTAGCCCACAAAATAGTCTTCGTTGACCATTTTGGGCCAGCGCAGCTCAATGCGTCCGTTAATATAAACGGCATCTAAATCAAGAATGTTTGGCAGCTGCGGTATGTCATCAACTGTAACAATACATCCTGCAGTATCGCATTTAACAACAGAATCTGGCACATTAACAAACAGCCTGTATAAATACTTTTTGTCAGGCTCAATCTTCTGCTGCGTGCCAAGCCCCATCTGACATGCGAGTGTGAAATCCTGCGCCGCCATAAGCATTGCAAACGAGAATCGCATATCCTGTTCCTGAGCCATGTTTATCATTCTGAGCATCGACGGACTCTCGTTGGCTATCTCGAAACTGTTGCCAAACATTGCCTGTGCTACCACTGCGGCTCTTTCGTTAGTGTCGGCTATTGGTTCCCATTCGTCAAGAGACAGCGGACGGAAATCATCAGTTCGGTCCAAAGTCAAATTCATTTGCCGATCGAAGGTGTAGCGCTGCAGTGTATAGCCATACTTATTGGCTGTCTTCCATATATGATAGTTTTGCGGCCCCCAACGCAAACGAACATTCACACTGTCGACCGACGACGTCAGTACAATGTTCTCTTGTGCCATTGCCGATACCGATAACAACAAAAGTATAAGTGGTATTATATGTATGAGATGTTTCATGTCAATATTCTATATAGAGTTTATGTGTGCTTGTTGGAGTTGTTTGTCCTGGTATGTAGTAGCTAACATTAAAATAATATTTACTATGTAGAGACATAGAACTCCATGTAGAATATGCTAATGATGCGACTTTACTATTTGTCGTTAATACCTTTGAGTTAGCCGCTTTAGTTTTTAAATCCATATAATCTTGCGCAACATAATATTCGAAATAGCAATCAAATACATTATAACTAGATACCATATTCCCAACCAGACCATTCTCCATTTGAATGTCTTCGCTTTGATATATTTCGAACGAATTAATAGGTGGTATCCCCAATGGTTGAGCTAATCTGTCTAAAGTTACACTTGAATGAATAGGATACCCATTATAAATATATTTAGGAGTTTTATTTTGATACCAATCATTACCCGAAGTAACAAATGAACACCTTACCATTGGATTTTGTGCCGATATTTCTTCAACACTAAATAATTCGCTACCCGAATAATGCCTTGATATTCGGTGTACAGCTGTTGATATTGCATAACTTGATGACCATTCATAACTCAATGAATTTACCTTTGCCGTAAAGGTATTGTACTTACTTGTTCTGATCTTATATGCAAGAATAATCTTTTCGTCAGCCGAAGCGCGGGTTGTACCGTCGGTAGCGCGTGTTGTTATGGTGTCGCCTGTACTAAGAACAACGGTTTTGGTCTTAACGTTGGCATCCACTCTATCGTCAGCGGCAATAGGTATGTTAACTATTGTTACATCGTAAACGGTCTCGTTCTTCAAGCTTGCCGGAACCTGGTAGCTCAATGTTTTGGTTGATGAATTGTAGGTAAATACATTTTGTGAGATGCTCGAGCCTTCGCTGTATCTGTATTCAGTACTCCAGCGCTCGCCTGCAGGTTTGTCAAACAAATAGCTCTGTCCCTTTTTCAATGTTATATGGCCAGTGTTATGCTCCTTTGAATAGTAATTGGTTTGATTAATCAATGGATAGCAAGTAGCAATATTTCTGGTTGGAATGTAATCGGGCAAGTCGCCTGTTTTAAACGTAACGTCTCTTGATTCTGAGAACACCGCACCATCATCGTCCTTCACTTCTGCCCAGACATTGTTTTTATACTCTTCGAAGTGCACTTTTACAGATGCTGTAAGGTCGCTCTTGCCCGGCAGTACTTCAAACGATTCAAAAGCCACAACATTATGGTCGCTATTCCAGACAAGGTCACCTTTTACTTTGGCGCTGCCCTGTTTTACTTCAAAATGGTCAAACTTGATGCGGAATTTATGTTTAGTGTTATCCACATCATCAATCATTTCAAATTCCTGATCTATAGTGTAATTAAAAGTAACCTGGGGGCTAGAGAACACATCCACATCGTCAGATCCGTTACGGGGAGTCATGTCTGATATTACATCAATGTTGTCCAATACATTTGATGAACGCTGGATTTCACACTCTTCGCCAACATCGAACTTGAAATTGCAATGTCCCTTTATTAAACCACCCAATACATTATAGTAACCGCCAACTTCGCCACTCATATAAAGCGGGTTTGGCAATTGTGCCTGAAGAATTGCAGCAACACCTATATCAAGAATACTTACATTCCTTTTCTTCTTGAATATTTTACAAGTAATTCCTATATCGCCCTGGACATATGCATAAGTTTGTCCCGATGCGTACCAGCCATTGATTCCAAGCACATCGTTACTGCCAGCACACTTAGCGTCCTTACCATAATTGACAAGCATCAGGTCAAACCCAACACCAGCATCGAAACTGCCATAGAAGCAAAGGAATGTCCTTTTGGGTATTGCCACCTTAAGACTGGCGCCGAATGCAAAACCGCCGCCATTGCTGAGTTGGTTGACATTCCTGCAGAACGAAAAATCTGACCGGCCAAGAATACTCGACACATTCGAAGGTGGCGCCGGAATGCCTGGTATATCAAAGTTACCTGTAACAAAATACGATTGGGCTTCAGCTATTTTTAAGAACTTTATGCCGATAGGATTGTCAGGGGTGCCCATGAAAATCTTCCATTTACCTTCGCCAAAATATATCTCGCCATGTCCTGCATAATTATTTGATTGCGCACCTGTTACAACTCCAGCTATGTTCAAGTATGTATCAAGACTCCCGAAAAATGATTTGTTCTTGTTATCGTATTTCATTAACATTTTCGCATACATCTTGGTATCCTCAGGTTTCACATTTGGTGTATACTCTGTCAACAACAAGGCTTCACCTGTAAATAAAACCTGGTTTAATGTTTTTTCAGTCGTAAAACTAATCTCAAATCCAGCTTTAACATTTAGCACCGATTCTGAGCCAATAGCCAATAATACTGACGCATTAAGGCCAATACCAACATTTTTATCCGGCTTATAAATATCTGCAGAAGCGAATTGTCCCGGTTCCGAAGTCGGTATCAAACTTTTCACCGTCTTAGAATCGAACTCAACAGAACTATCGTGAACATGGTTCATATGGTAAAAGGCTCCACCACCGAATCCGTTCATTGTAACCGCTGTAAACACTGGAATTCCTGGGGTAAAGCTAGCAAAAGCATCGGCATACCAGTATTTAAATCCGTCAACATTACCGAATTGTGCGGTAGCTTCAACCCCTATCTTTTCGAGTATAGTCATCGATATTTTTCCCTTCATGCCGTCACCGTAAACCTTGTCGGAGTTGTACACTGCAAGTGAGCCTTTCATTTTAAAGGCAGTGTACTGAATATCAAGTTCAAATGACTTAAACTCTGTTTTATCATATTTCCAGGAAGCTATCCCTTTTTCAGGATTTTCTTTACCGTATATTATGAAATTACCTGTCGCACCAAAGCCCTTATCCTCATCATTCATAAAAGAAACAGTAACCCCTAGTTCCAAACCATGTCTGTCGTCATCCTTTTTGTTATCATTCTTACTATAGCCAAGCTTGCTGATTTGAATAGGAAACCCTTTCATATCACCAACTTTGGCTGTAAATGATTCAACACCAAACTTTGGAGCGACATTTTGTATAGACATATTATTGAATTCAATATCAGCAACATTGACCTTGCTGTCTTTCACAGCAATAGTCATTTTCCCATAAAGATTGGCGCCAATAATGAACTCTTCTTCAGATTCCGAATTATCAGTCGTTTCTTTCTTGGTTTTCGAAACCTTTACCTTCGTATTTTCATTAAGCGCTATCTCAGCCGCCCAAATGTCAAATTTTGTGGTTTTGGGTGGTGTAACACTAAATTCATATGAGCCGTCTTTTGATAAGTGAGCTTCATACTTCATTGGAGAAGGTGTCTCCGACACCGGTAAAACCAAATCACCGCCAAATCCCAATTTGTCTAGGTTGCCGCTTGAAAATGTTAAAGTAAAATTGCTAATGGAAAACTGCCATCCGCCCAAATCACCTTTATCTCTTGGCAAGACATTATTTGCTGCCACGTTGCCTGTTATGCCATTGTCATCAATAAGCATGTCGTTTGCAGCAATGCCGACACCGTTGTTGTCTTTGCAGAAAGATTTGGGCAGTTTCATTTCAAAACTGCTGATATACACACCTCGCCACAAATTAGCATCTTTCCCAAACTCTTTGCTAACATAACTATAAGTGACAGAGCCAAAACTTGGATTCCTCTCATCGCTGAAATCAATAGTGATGTCATCAGCATAGAAACCGAACCCTGCCAACACCGATAGTTGGAAAGGGTCAATTGTTGCAGAAACAATTATGTCGTTGAGATTTGTAAAAGTTCCCTTGAAAGTAGCTGTAACTGTATCTGTGGGAATTATTGTTCTATTCTTCGAATCTTCCTTTTTAAACATCGATGTCGGCAGCGTTATAATGGCACTAAGAGATGTTTCTCGGTAGCCGTTGCAGTCAAAATCAACATAGGTATCACGCGGGTCAAACCGCAGAACCATGTTACCAAGATTAATCGGCCTTCTCGAAACCAATTGCATCCTTGCATTAACAAAACCACCTGCAGTGAACTTAACTTTAGACGCTCTAAACATTATCGGTTTTTCACTTCCTGCGAATTCTATTGCCATACACGCTTGCAACTCAGTGCTTGATTCAGTACAAACAGCACTGTCAAGTATTATGGTCATGTCCATCCCCCCGAGTGTCTTTTTTATGCCAACTGGTAAATTATGGGGAGTGTCTTCGTCGAAAGCATCAATATATGCATTTTGGTCTTTTACAGTCTGCACCAATCCGGCTATCTGACTTTCCCACTCATCAATAGTTTTCAGTTCTGTCGCAGTTACATGTGACAGCAAGCATAGAACAAACGCTATGGTTGACAGTATTTTACTTGAATATTTCACTGTATTTGACATTAAAGTTGTATTTATAGCCTATCGTAAAAGTTAGGTCATTGACTCTTCCCTGATTTTTAGCGTATCTGTTTTGTTCTGAAAACGACAAGTCAAACTGGTGATGTTCTTTTAAAGTGTATGAGCCACCGGCTCTGAACACCCATACAGATGAATTGCTTCTTGTTATCAGCTCATCATTGTATGATAAAGAGACTGTCGCCTTCAGTTTATTATCCAACCAGCCTTTATTTCCGCCAATCGTTGGTCCAATGGTAAAAACATCATCCGTTTCCGGAATCTTATTGTAATTTCCGTTTATCGAGCAGAAAAGCCCCAGACTGATATTTTGCACATTCATGTTGTACGACACATTTCCATTGTAAAACTGAGTCCCCGGTTTATGCAGTTTGTTTTGCTGCATAGTCTGATTCTGAAATGTCGCGTTGATATTTATAGCTTGCTGCAAATCTTTATTTTCAATGTTTCCAAGCCGGCGCGACACATTAGCTGAAACCGATTGGTTTATTTGTGTGAATTTGAGTGTGTCTACATTCTGATATGGATCGGTGGCATTAATATCGTCGAATTCACTTCTAATATAGGTGTAACCTGTAAAGTTGGAGTAGTTCAACGATAAGTTCGTTTTCTGATTCATGGCATACTGCATATTAAGACTTCCCACTATTTTCTTTGTGCTCGACATGTTTGTTTTATCAAGGTCATTCCGCTGCAATCCTATCCTGCCACTTAGGTTTAATGTCTCTTTAAGCAATATTGTTGAAGCATCGAATGTGATGTTCTCAAAGTCGTTTGTGAAATAGTATGCCCCCAATGTTTCATATCCCGGATTAACTCTTTCGTACGACACGCCAAGCCCATATCCATTCCCGGCATATTTCAGAGATCCTTTATATGCACAATAATAAACCGTTGATACTGTGTTTCTTTGTAAGAAATTAGTTGCTTTAAAAATATGCTCTCCGCTTTTCTTCTCTTTGTTCCGAGTATCAGTGTTTATAGCAGACGTGGACAACTCTCCTTCAAACGAGAATTGCTCGCCAATAGGTTCAGAAACACTTAAGCTGAATGCCAAATTGCTTTGCGGATAAAGCTGAGTTTTAACCGGTTGTACCGATAATGAGTTTTCATCGTCCCATGCCTTAAACAAAACAAGTTTAATGTTCCCATAACCTAAATACTCAACACTTGTAGCATATCCATATCGTGCATAAGCCGGAATATTGTACTCGTTTGTAGTGTCTTCTTCAACAGGCTTTAACAGGCGTCCGTACATTGCCGCATATTTCCAAGGAATATCTGGCGAGACTTCTACTCCAAAACCTAAAAACTGGTGTCCGCTTAAAGTATAATCCGAAAATGTCATCGAATTGTATCCAATATAGGTTTTAATCCATTTGTAAGACGGCGTCATTCCGAACTGGTTAAAGTTGAATGGCTGCGACCAATTGGCTTTGTAGTTTGAGTAAGTGAAACTTATCGGACAGTTGATACCGTTATACAGATTCACATTGACATTGCCTGTTACCACAAAAGAAAATGGTTCACGGGTTGACAATGTGTCTTTACTATGATAGAACACTGTATTCACATTGATGCCGCCGCTTATTGTAACCGGCTCATTCTCTGCAATCCCAGATAATTCTTGTGAATACAACATATATGGTAAAATCAATAACGAAAAGACAAATAAACTTTTAAGGTGCATCTTAGTAACCAGCATCAATTATTCTGTAATTCAAATTCGCACCTAACCATGTGCGCATGTTTTTAATATCCGATTTCGAAAAATCATCATCCTTTTCCCCATCTTCATCCCTGTCGATAGGAAAGTCTTCTATATAATCAGCAATCTCATACATAATATAATAAGCGCATGGCATTTGCCGCTCACTAACAGGGCTGCGGCTCACACACTTACATTCATCCGTCATTGCTTCATTTATTATCCAATCATAAATCTGGCGTTGCCGAGTATAAAGCAAGTCTGGCAGAAGCAAGTCAACAAAATCCAACGAAGGCTTAATCTTTGAAAGACGCGAGAGTACCGCCTGAACCGAAGAATTGTCATTTAACCTGCACAATGCCAAATCGACGTACCATTGCTGGTTCTTTTCGCATAGAGCTCGTCTGTTCTTCAATATCGAAACCATATTTTCCGAACCGACATAACCTCCTATCATAAAAAACTTTTCTGAGAAGAACTTACCATTGTCAATAATATGCTCAAGCATACGTTTCGACTCTTCCGTGAAATACTTCTTGTCGAATTTTGTCAGTTCTTGCCAAGCATTCTGAACCACAATACTTGACGAATCATTACATGACCTCAACAAATCTTCAACAACCATTATCTTGGTCGTGTCGCTATTGCATTGCAAGGCTGCTTTTGACGCGTAACGATAAGCTTGGCACCTAATCTTTGGCAGACTATCCGAATAATACTTCCCAACTGAAACAATTGTGGACAAAGCGTTTTCTGCAGAGCAGAAATAACCATATTCATAGCTTACGACTTCATTATTGCGTATTCGCAACATTACACCATCCATCCTACTCGACACATCTTCTGCATTCGCAACCAAGCAGGATAATAGCAGTGTCAGCAACACACCAACTGATTTTCTCATTCTGTAAAAAGTTTTTCAATAATAGTTTCCCCGACAAAAAATGATTGTAAAGCTATCATTATTTTTAATATACAATGTCATTATATTTAATATTAATGGTCATAATTTTTCATATTCCATTATTTCACTTTTTTAAAAAGCCAATATTGGTTCGCACAATCATTGCAAACAATAATCACCGCACACCCCGTGTTTCCACATATGTCCAAAGGGAAATACAATAATAGGCCGACATTGAAATCACGAATAAAACTTGTGCGTTTATCTATGATGCCAAACACATTGTTACTTAACAAATCGTATTCTATTCGGGAAGGCATAAAAAAAGCGCCATGCAAAGGCGCTTTGTGGAGTTGCCGGGATTTGAACCCGGGTCCAAACAAGGAAACCATGAGCTTTCTACACGCTTAGCTCTGACTTGATTTTCGTGCGCTGGCCGGATCAAAGCCACCTACCAACACCTTATCATCTAAATCTCACCTACATTACGATGCTAATGCAGGCCAGTCCCGAATTGCTGCACATCAGAATCGGCGAGCCTCAAGACAAGGGCTTCCGCGATGCGTCTTGTCCCAACTCCTTGAGTCGGGATTAGGCCAATCTACTATACTTCGATTAGGCGGCAAGAGCGTAAGAATTTTCGCCAGTTATAGTTTTGTGTCCGGGATTAACGGGCCGGTTTCACTGCTCCCGACGTGCTTACCCACCACTTCATCTTGCTGTCAAATCCAATCAACCCCAAAATGATGCTGCAAAATTAAGCAAAATCGACACACGATATTGAACCCGCGTGTCATTTAAAAGATTATATTGCGGAATAATTTGATTGCAAGAATGTTAGACAAAATCAAAGAAGAGAATATTCTGTTCATCGACATCGAGACCGTCGGCCAGCAGCCATCATACGACCTGCTCGATGACCACACAAAAGAGTTGTGGGCCAAGAAAATGACATGGCAATCAGAAAAGGAAAGTAAATCACCAGCCGAACTATATGAAAGAGCCGGCATCTGGGCTGAATTTGGCAAAATTGTCTGCATATCAGCCGGGTTTATTGTGACTGAAGACGGAGAACGCCATTTCCGTGTGAAATCATTCTGCGGCAGCAACGAAAAGATGATTCTTGTGGCTTTCTCAGCGCTACTCA
Organism: Salinivirgaceae bacterium; assembly: GCA_017557785.1. Classification (GTDB taxonomy): domain Bacteria; phylum Bacteroidota; class Bacteroidia; order Bacteroidales; family SZUA-534; genus RUG13583. Next base: position 114,027 of record JAFYYA010000086.1, on the reverse strand, counting down.
ACAAGCACTTCAACAAAGACAAGCACATGCTCTGCGCCCACAACGGCAAGGAATTCGATTTCCCATACATCTGCCGCCGACTGCTTGTAAACGGGTTGCCTATTCCCAAAATACTAGATTGCGCGGGCAAAAAACCATGGGAAATCACCAATCTTGACACTTTGGAACTTTGGCGTTTCGGCGATTACAAGCACTACACCTCTCTCGATCTTTTGGCTAACATTTTTAACCTTCCATCGCCAAAAGAGAACATGGATGGCTGTATGGTTGGCCGCACATATTGGGATGAACATAACATCGACAGCATCAGCGAATACTGCATAAACGATGTTGTCACCATTTGCCAACTGTTTTTACGGTATAAAGGACAGCCAATAATTGCCGATACCAACGTTGATGTCATTCCCCCGTACATAACCGACGACCACGAAGACGAAATACAATAAAAACTAATAAAACAAAAAAGGCCGCAAATGCGGCCTTTTTTGTATCTGTAGAAACAATTGTTTATTCTGCTTTTGCTTCTTGATTCTCGTCGGCTGCTGCAGGAGATTCTTCCTTAACTTCAACTGCGTCAGCAACAACTGCGTTGTCAGCCTTTTTAGCTGAAGAGCGACGACGGCGAGTAGTAGTCTTCTTCGCTGCTTCGTTAGCACCTTGCGAATAATTTGTATTGAAGTCAACCAACTCAATGATGCACATCTCGGCGCTATCGCCAACACGGGTGCCAGTCTTCAGGATTCTTGTGTATCCGCCCGGACGATTGGCAACCTTGGCTGCAATCTCACGGAAAAGTTCAGAAACACTCTCCTTGTTCTGAAGATAACTGAATACAACACGACGCGAGTGTGTCGAATCTACTTTTGACTTTGTAATCAGGGGCTCAACGTACATTTTTAATGCCTTGGCTTTGGCAACTGTAGTAGAAATACGTTTGTGCAGAATCAAAGATGTAGCCATATTGGACAACATGGCATCTCTGTGCCCTTCTTGTCTGCCTAAATGATTAAAACCTTTATTGTGTCTCATCGTTATTAATCTTTCTCAAGTTTATACTTACTGATGTCCATTCCGAAAGTAAGGTTCATTGAATCAAGCAAATCCTCTAATTCGGTCAACGATTTCTTTCCGAAGTTTCTAAACTTCAGCAAATCGTTTTTGTTATATGTGCAAAGGTCACCCAAAGTCTCGACATCGGCAGCCTTCAAGCAGTTAAGCGCTCTGACTGACAAATCCATATCGATAAGTTTGGTCTTCAGCAATTGACGCATATGCAGAACTTCCTCATCAAACTCCTCTGTCTGATATTTTTCTCCGGCATCAAGAGTAATCTTCTCGTCAGAGAACAGCATAAAGTGATAAATAAGGATTTTAGCAGCTTCATTCAAAGCGTCTTTCGGAAGAATAGATCCATCTGTTTTAATTTCCAACACCAACTTTTCGTAGTCGGTCTTTTGCTCAACTCGGTAATTTTCAACAACATACTTCACATTTACAATAGGAGTATGGATTGAATCAATGGCAATAACGCCAAATTCCGCATCGACAGGCATATTCTCATCTGACGGAACATAACCGCGTCCCTTGTTGATCGTAATCTCCATTTGGAGTTTGACAGAAGGATCAAGACGGCAAATAACCAGTTCGGGGTTCAACACCTCAAATCCGCTAAGGAAGCGTGAAATATCACCAGCGGTGAACGTCTCTTGGTCAGAAACCATTATCGACACTTTTTCGTGATCGATGTCCTCTATCTGCTGCTTGAATCTTACCTGCTTCAAATTCAAAACTATTTCCGTAACATCTTCCATGACTCCAGGAATAGTCGAGAATTCGTGATCAACACCTGCGATTTTAACAGTAGTGATAGCAAAACCTTCAAGTGATGACAACAAAATACGACGCAGGGCATTGCCTATTGTCTGCCCATAACCAGGCTCCAACGGGCGGAACTCGAACTTACCAAAACGGTTGTCTTGTTCGAGCATTATAACTCTGTCGGGCTTTTGAAAAGCTAAAATTGCCATGATTAATTATTACTTAGAGTAAAGTTCAACAATCAATTGTTCCTCGATGTGCTCCGGGATGTCCGCTCTTTCAGGAACATTAAGGAATTTTCCAGCAACATTGGCGTTATCCCACTCCAACCAAGAATACTTGCTGTGATTAGTTCCGGCCAAAGAATTCGAAATAACTTCAAGAGATTTCGATTTCTCACGAACACCAACAACTTCACCGGCTTTTACCTGATAAGAAGGAATGTTTACCACCTCGCCGTTAACCACGATGTGCTTGTGAAGCACAAGCTGACGTGCAGCGGCTCTTGTGGGAGCAATGCCCAAACGATAAACTACGTTGTCTAATCTCGACTCCAATAACTGCAACAAAACCTCACCAGTGATACCCTTGCTGCGTTGAGCTTTTACAAACAAATTAGCGAATTGACGCTCCAAAACACCATATGTGTATTTTGCTTTTTGTTTCTCCTGCAACTGAGTACCATACTCAGAAGATTTTTTTCTCTTTTTGTTCAAACCGTGCTGGCCTGGAGGAAAATTCTTGCGGTCCAAGTACTTGTCTGACCCATAAATAGGCTCGCCGAATTTTCTGGCGATTTTTGATTTTGGTCCAATGTATCTAGCCATTTTCTTCTGTTTATTCAATTAAACTATTAAACACGACGTCTTTTTGGCGGACGGCAGCCATTGTGCGGAAGCGGAGTTACGTCAACGATTTCTGTAACCTCAATTCCCAAGTTGTTTATAGATCGGATGGCTGACTCACGGCCAGTTCCCGGACCTTTGACATATACTTTGGCTTTGCGCATTCCTGCGTCGAATGCCACTTTTCCACAATCTTCGGCGGCAACTTGTGCTGCATACGGAGTGTTCTTTTTTGAACCACGGAATCCGTTTTTGCCGGCTGATGACCACGAAATTACTTGTCCTTCGCTGTTGGTTATCGAAATAATGATATTGTTAAACGAAGAATGAATGTGAACTTCGCCCGAAGTTTCAACCTTTACGATTCTCTTTTTAGTTGTTTTTGACTTCTGTGCCATAATTAATTACCTATTATTTTGTGGCTTTCTTTTTGTTAGCGACAGTTTTCTTTCTTCCCTTACGGGTACGGGCGTTGTTACGGGTGTTCTGACCGCGAACGGGCAAACCCAGACGGTGGCGCACACCTCTGTAGCAACCAACGTCCATCAGTCGCTTAATGTTTAATTGTGTTTCAGAACGCAATTCACCTTCGAGTTTGTACTCGCCAAGTATCTTGCGCAACGATGCTACCTCAGCATCTGTCCATTCATCCACTTTGGTGTCATAACTGATGCCAGCTTTGTCAAGAATAGTTCTTGCGCTGCTGCGTCCGATACCGAAAATGTATGTTAGGCCTATTTCTCCTCTTTTGTTTTTTGGTAAATCTACACCTGCAAGACGTGCCATAATTACATTTAAAATTTTTGAGTTGCAAATTTATTAATTTATCCTTGACGTTGTTTGAATTTAGGATTTTTTTTGTTAATCACATACAAACGTCCTTTTCTGCGCACGATTTTGCAATCAGCGCTACGCTTTTTGATTGATGCTCTTACTTTCATCTTTTTAGTCTTTTATTTGTACCTAAATGCGATGCGCCCCTTAGTCAAATCGTAAGGCGACATTTCCACTTTAACTTTATCACCCGGCAGTATCTTTATGTAATGCATCCTCATCTTGCCAGAGATGTGGGCGGTAATCACCAGCCCGTTCTCCAACTCAACTCGGAACATTGCGTTTGACAATGCCTCGATGATTGTACCATCCTGTTCGATAGAAGCCTGTTTGGCCATAAGTACTTAATTTTCGTTTGTTCTTAACTTTATGCCTTTGTTAATTGACCGACAATTCCTTTCGGACGTCTCGTTTGGAGTCAATTGGAATTAATTGCGCGCTTTATCCTTTTTGTCCAAAAAATTAACATTCTAAGTTAGCTCAGCCTGATGGTAAAAATTACATACCGTAACGGCCTTTAATTCTTCCGGTCTTCATCAATCCGTCATAGTGACGCATCAACAAATGACTCTCAATCTGCTGAAGTGTGTCAAGAACAACACCAACCATAATCAACAGAGATGTACCGCCATAGAAATAGGCGAAACTGCTCTGTACTCCCGCCATCATGGCAAATGCCGGCATGATAGCCACAAGTGCGAGAAATATTGATCCTGGCAAGGTAATCCTCGACATAACAGTGTCGAGGTACTCCACAGTCTTCTTTCCTGGTTTCACTCCCGGTATAAAGCCTCCGTTCTTCTTCATATCATCGGCCATCTGTGTCGGATTGATGATGATGGCTGTGTAGAAATATGTGAAAAGAATGATCAGGAGACCAACCGTCAGATTGTACCAGAAACCTGTCGGGTTAGACAGCGCAGCGGCAATTCCGGTAGCCGATTCAGCGCTTGAGAACCCAATCAGTACGATTGGCAGGAACATAATTGCCTGAGCAAATATGATAGGCATAACACCTGCTGCATTCACCTTCAAGGGAATGTACTGGCGAACGCCGCCATATTGCTTGTTGCCTACTATTCTTTTTGCGTATTGAACAGGAATTCTGCGAGTTCCCTGCACAAGAAGAATTGTAAATAGGATAACAACACCCAACGCAATCATCTCAATCAAGAACATCACTAATCCGCCGCCTTGTTCATTCAAACGTGAAATGAACTCAACCCAAAGAGCCGACGGGAGACGGGCTATAATACCTATCATGATGATCAAAGAGATTCCGTTTCCTAAGCCTCTGTCGGTAATCCTCTCGCCCAACCACATTACAAACATGGTTCCTGCTGTAAGGATGAACATTGACGAAACCGTGAAATAAGCACCCTTTAGTATGAATGCCGATTCGGGAAGTTGTGAGTGCAGGTTTGCCAAATAGCCCGGGCCCTGAAGAAACAGAATTGCCACTGTCAGGATTCTAGTTATCTGGTTAATCTTGCGACGTCCGCTTTCCCCTTCACGCTGGAGTCTCTGGAAATAAGGCACTGCCATTCCAAGCAACTGGATGACGATGGATGCCGAGATGTACGGCATGATGCCCAATGCGAAAATTGACGCATTAGAGAATGCACCACCTGAGAACATGTCCAACAATCCCAAGATGCCACTTGCTGTCTGGTTTTTCAGTGCTGCAAGTTGTGTGGGGTCGATACCCGGAAGCACAACCATTGTACCCAACCGATAAACAAGAATCAACAGCAAGGTGTTGGTGATTCTTGTCTTCAGGTCATCAATTTTCCAGATATTCTTTAAGGTTTCAATAAATCTCTTCATCAATGTAAGTATTACAATGTTACAACTTTACCCTTCTGGCTCTCGATTGCTTCGATTGCCGACTTTGAGAAAGCATGTGCCTCAACCTCAATCGGAAGGCTCAACTTGCCGTTGCCCAAAATCTTCACCTTGTCGTTGGCCGAAACCAAACCATTGGCGAGTAAAATGTCTACATCTATTTTGGTCAAACCTTTGGCTTCTGCCAGTTTCTGCAAATCGCCAACATTGACGGCTTTGAACTCTTTGCGGTTGATGTTCTTAAAACCAAATTTAGGCATACGTCTCTGCAATGGCATCTGACCACCTTCGAAACCTACCTTCTTCGAATAACCTGAACGCGATTTTGCGCCTTTGTGACCACGGGTTGAAGTTCCGCCTTTGCCTGAACCTGCTCCGCGGCCTATTCTTTTCGAAGATTTTACTGAGCCGGCTGCCGGCTTCAAATTACTTAAATCCATAATAATGTCGTGTTACTTTATTTCTTCAAAAGAAACCAAATGTTTAACTGCATTTATCATACCAAGTATTTCAGGTTTTGCGTCATGCTCAACAACTTGGTTCATTTTATGCAAACCTAAAGCCTCGAGTGTGGCAACTTGGCGCTTGTTGCTGCCAATTTTGCTTTTTATTTGTTTAATACGATACTTTGCCATGACGATTAACCTTTAAATACTTTTTCCATTGATATTCCACGTTCAAAAGCCACTTCTTTGGCATCGCGCATTTGTGCCAATGCCTCAATGGTTGCTTTCACAACATTGTGCGGGTTCGATGAGCCTTTTGATTTTGCAAGGCAGTCTTTAACGCCCACGCTCTCCAACACTGCACGCATGGCACCACCAGCCTTAACACCTGTACCGTGCGATGCCGGTGAGATGTAAACTTTGGCTCCGCCATAAACAGCCAGTTGGTCGTGTGGAATGGTACCATTGATGACCGGAACCTTGATCAGGTTCTTCTTGGCATCCTCAACACCCTTGCTGATGGCTGTTGTCACCTCATTGGCTTTGCCAAGTCCGTAACCAACAACACCATCCTCGTTGCCTACGACAACAATTGCAGAGAAAGTGAATGTACGGCCACCCTTGGTTACCTTGGTAACACGGTTGATGGCAACCAAACGATCTTTCAATTCAAGATCTGTTGTTTTTATTCTTCTAACGTTTGACATAACTTCTAAAATTTAAGTCCACCTTTACGGGCAGCGTCAGCCAAGGCCTTCACTCTACCATGATACAAAAAGCCATTTCTGTCAAATACGACTTGGCTGATTCCTTTATCTAAAGCGATTTTGGCAATCTCCTCGCCTACTTTCTCCGCTTTCTGAGTCTTTGTTCCCTTCACGTCAGCAATGCTCTTTACTTTCGATGATGCCGAAGCAAGTGTCTTGCCTGCTACGTCGTCAATAATCTGAACGTAAATCTGTGTGTTGCTGCGGTAAACACTCATGCGGGGTTTTTCTGCTGTGCCACTCACATTCTTCCGAATGCTCGCTTTAATCTTATTGCGTCTTTCTAATTTAAACGATGACATAACTTTTGATTTTTAGATTATTTACCAGCAGATTTACCAACTTTTCTGCGAATTCCTTCGCCAATGAACTTAATACCCTTGCCCTTGTACGGCTCTGGCATACGGAAGGAGCGGATCTTAGCGGCAACCTGGCCGATAAGTTGTTTGTCGCAACTTTCAAGTTTCAGAATCGGGTTGCTGCGTTTGTCGGTTTTTGCGTCAACCTTGATTTCGGCTGGCAACTCAAACATGATGCTGTGTGAATAGCCAAGGCTCATTTCGAGCATTTGACCGTTCGACTCAGCACGGTAACCTACACCAACAAATTCCATCTCTAATTTGAACCCTTCAGAAACACCTACCACCATGTTGTGGATCAGCGCGCGGTACAGACCGTGCATTGATTTGTGTGCGATCTCGTCGTCTGGACGCTCCAGTTTCACGGCTGTCGGCTCCACAATAACTTTGATGTCAGGATTGACTTTCTGTGTCAATGTTCCTTTGGGCCCTTTTACTACTACCACATTGTCGTTGTCAACTGTGACTGTAACGCCAGCGGGTATAGCTACAGGTAATTTTCCAATACGTGACATGTTATAAACTTAAATTAATAAATGTAACACAATACTTCGCCACCCAGATTCTTGGCGCGTGCGTCTTTGTCTGACATCACGCCTTGAGAAGTTGAGATAACTGCTATTCCCAAACCGTTCAATACGCGGGGCATATTCTCAACATTGGTGTATTTTCTCAAACCCGGACGGCTGATTCTCTCTAATTTTTTGATAACCGGCTGTTTAGTCTGCAAGTTATACTTCAAGGCAATCTTGATGATGCCTTTGTCCTTCTCGTCATCGAACTTGTAATTGAGAATATAACCATTATCGTAAAGGATTTTGGTTATGCTCTTCTTCATGTTCGACGAAGGTATCTCGACAACTTTGCTTTTTGCCATTTGAGCGTTCCTGATTCTGGTCAGGAAATCTGCTATTGGATCTGTCATTTTCTTATAACTTTAAGGTTACCAACTTGCTTTTTTAACACCCGGAATCAATCCTTTGAGTGCCATCTCGCGGAACTGGATACGGCTGATGCCGAACTGGCGGATATAGCCTTTCGGACGTCCGGTGAGAGAGCACCTGTTGTGCATACGTACTGGTGAAGCGTTCTTCGGCAACTTCTGAAGTGCGATGTAATCACCTTCGGCAAGCAGTTTTGCGCGTTTCCCAGCATATTTCTGAACTAATTTAGCCCTTTTGACCTCGCGGGCTTTCATTGACTCTTTTGCCATGGATTAATTCTTTTTAAGATTTTTAAATGGAATGCCGAACTCTCTCAACAATGCGTAACCTTCCTCGTCAGTTCTGGCTGATGTAACAAAGGTTATGTCCATACCGAGCAATGTTGTGATTTTGTCGATATCGATTTCAGGGAAAATAATCTGCTCGGTAATGCCGAGAGTATAGTTTCCTTTTCCGTCGAGTTTGCTGTTCACACCTTTGAAGTCGCGGATACGCGGAAGTGCGACAACAATGAGTCTCTCAAGGAATTCATACATCCGGTCTTTTCTCAAGGTGACTTTAACACCAATCGGCATTTTCTTTCTCAGTTTGAAGTTCGAGATGTCCATGCGCGAAAGTGTCTTCATCGCCTTTTGTCCGGTTATGGCTGTCAACTCTTCTGCAGCGGTGTCAATAATCTTCTTGTCGGCGATAGCCTTACCCACACCTTGATTGATGACGATCTTCTCAAGTTTTGGAACCTGCATAGGTGTCTTGTAGTTGAATTCCTTTGTCAAAGCAGGAACTATCACATCTTTATACTTCTTGCGTAATTCTGGTACGTATTCCATTATTTGATCTCCTCTCCAGATTTTTTAGAGTATCTAACTAATTTACCGTTCTCACCAATTCTGCGGCCGATGCGTGTCGGATTGCCGTTAGCCGGCTCAACAAGCATAAGGTTCGAGATGTGAACGGGTGCTTCTTGCTTAACAATACCGCCCTGGGTATTCTTGGCGTTTGGCTTGGTGTGCTTCGACACCATATTGATGCCTTCAACGACAGCACGCTGTTTTTCTACTTGCACGCTAAGGACTTTTCCTCTTTGTCCTTTAGACTCACCAGCGATAACAACAACGGTGTCTCCTTTTTTGATATGCAATTTCGTTGCCATTTTTGTTACCTTTTAATTATAAGACTTCTGGTGCAAGAGAAACAATCTTCATGTAACTGTCGCGCAACTCGCGTGCTACAGGACCGAAAATACGGGTTCCTCTGATTTCACCTGCATTGTTGAGTAATACACAGGCGTTGTCGTCGAAACGGATGTAAGAACCGTCGCTGCGGCGGATTTCCTTTGTGGTACGTACAACCACAGCCTTGCTGACTGCGCCTTTTTTCACATCGCCGCCAGGCAGAGCCGTCTTAACTGCAACAACTATTGTGTCACCAATAGTAGCATAACGTTTTTTCGACCCACCCAGAACATTGATGCACAAAACTGTTTTGGCACCACTGTTGTCGGCTACACTTAATCTAGTCTCAGACTGTATCATGACTACTTAGCTTTTTCAATGATTTCAACTAAACGCCAGTTCTTTGTCTTGCTCAAAGGTCTGGTTTCCATAATCCTAACGGTATCACCAATGTTGCACTCGTTCTTTTCGTCCTGAGCGTGCAATTTGGTAGTCTTATTGACAAATTTTCCGTAAAGCGGATGCTTTACCTTCCGTTTGATAGCAACTGTTATGGTCTTCTCCATCTTGTTGCTGACCACAACTCCTATACGTTCCTTTCTCAAATTTCTAGTTTCCATCTGCCAATATTATTTTTTTGTGTTAATTTCTCTGGCTCTCAACTCTGTCTTCAAACGTGCGATGTCGCGTTTGGTCTCACCAATCTTGTTAGGATTTTCGAGTGGCGACACTGCGTGGTTCAGACGCATCTTTGTCAAGGCCTTTGTATTGCTCTCTATCTGCTCCTGGATTTCCAAGGTCGATAATTCTCTAACTTCTGAAGCTTTCATTGCATTAAATTGAAGATTCAACAAAATCGTTACGAACAATAAATTTGGTCTTGATTGGCAATTTCTGTGCACCCAGACGCAAAGCTTCCTTTGCAACTTCGAATGGCACACCTTCGGCTTCAATAAGTATACGACCAGGAGTAACTACAGCTGCGAAGCACTCCGGGTCACCTTTACCTTTACCCATACGCACATCGGCAGGCTTCTTAGTTACAACTTTGTCAGGGAATATCCTTATCCAAATTTGTCCTTCACGTTTCATGTAACGGGTGACAGCCTGACGAGCTGCCTCAATCTGTCTTGCAGTAACCCAGCATTCTCCTAGAGACTTGATACCGAAAGAACCGAATGCCAGTTCGTGTCCACGATGAGCATTACCTGTCGAACGGCCTTTTTGTACTCTTCTGTACTTAGTTTTCTTTGGCTGTAACATCTTAAACTGAATTTAGATTACTTTTGACGTTTTTTAAGTCCCTTCTTTTGCGGTTGTGCGGCGCCTACGTTTGGTGAAAGGTCGCGTTTGCCATAAACTTCGCCCTTGCAAATCCAAACCTTGATGCCGATCAAGCCGACTTTAGTCAAAGCCTCAACCTGAGCATAGTCGATGTCGGCTCTCAGAGTGTGCAATGGAATGCGACCCTCTTTGAAAATCTCCGAACGTGCCATTTCAGCTCCGCCCAAGCGTCCCGATACTTGAACCTTGATGCCTTCAGCACCCATGCGCATTGTTGATGCTATGCCCATCTTGACGGCGCGGCGATACGAAACGCGACCCTCCAACTGACGGGCGATATTGCTACCTACAAGGAATGCATCAAGTTCCGGTCTCTTCACTTCGAAGATGTTAATCTGCACTTCCTTTTTGGTTATTTTCTTTAATTCTTCCTTAAGCTTGTCAACCTCCTGACCACCTTTACCAATGATGATACCCGGACGGGCAGTGTTTACGGTAATGGTGATAAGTTTCAGTGTGCGCTCGATAATGATTTTCGATACGCTTGCTTTGGCCAAACGAGCCTGAAGATACTCGCGGATCTTGCTGTCCTCGAGAATTTTCTCTGAATACTTCTTGCCACCGAACCAGTTGGAATCCCAACCTTTGATGACACCTAACCTATTTCCGATAGGATTACATTTCTGTCCCATTTATTCACTTTTTTCGTTTGTTTGACTCATATTGCGGCTATCTACAACAACGGTAACGTGGTTTGAACGTTTTCTGATGCGGTAACCACGACCTTGCGGAGCTGGACGAAGTCTCTTCAGTTGGCGTCCGGAGTCAACTGAAATCTCTTTAACATAAAGATTAGACTCTTCGATTCTTGCTCCCTCATTTTTCTGCTGCCAGTTTGCGATAGCTGACAATAACAGTTTCTCAACTCTTACAGAAGCTTCTTTAGGACAATAGCGCAGCATGCTCAACGCTTTGTTGACCTCTACGCCACGAACCATATCTGCAATCAAACGCATTTTGCGGGGAGATGTCGGGCAGTCGTTCAGCTTAGCGAAGCTGATGCTCTTCCTCTCCTCTTTCATTTGATTGGCCATATTTCTTTTTCTTGCACCCATGTTAGTTCCGATTTACATTATTATTTTTTCTTTCCTCCGTGACCTCTGAACTGACGGGTTGGGGCAAATTCGCCAAGCTTATGACCTACCATATTCTCAGTTACATAAACTGGTATAAAACGGTTTCCATTATGAACAGCAAAGGTATGCCCAACAAAGTCTGGAGAAATCATTGAAGCCCTCGACCAGGTTTTGATAACATCTTTCTTACCTGATTCATTCATAGCTGTAACCTTAGCGTCCAGCTTGTAATGAATGTACGGCCCTTTTTTTAACGAACGACTCATAATCTATTATGCTTTACTTTTTCTACGTTCAACAATCAAATTATTAGACTGCTTCTTCGGACGACGAGTCTTGTAGCCTTTAGCAGGCATACCATTTCTTGAACGCGGGTGTCCACCAGAAGCGCGGCCTTCGCCACCACCCATCGGGTGATCGACCGGGTTCATCACAACACCACGGTTGCGTGGTCTGCGGCCCAACCAGCGCGAACGTCCGGCTTTGCCAGACACTTCCAAAGCATGATCTGAATTGCCGACAACTCCAATAGTTGCTTTGCATGTCACCAATACCATACGGATTTCTCCCGAAGGCAATTTCACAATTGCGTACTTTCCTTCGCGTGATGTAAGCTGCGCAAACGTTCCGGCGCTGCGTGCCATGCTACCTCCTGCGTTGGGGCGTAACTCAATGTTGTGAATGATAGTACCGAGTGGAATCTCTGAAAGGTACAGTGTGTTGCCGATCTCGGGTGCAACACCCTTGCCCGACATAACTACCTGGCCAACGGTCAAACCGTTAGGAGCCAGAATGTACCGTTTCTCACCATCGGCGTAAACAACTAAAGCGATGCGAGCACTACGATTTGGATCGTACTCGATCGATTTAACTGTTCCAGGAATGCCATCCTTGTCGCGTTTGAAGTCGACAATACGATAGCGTTGTTTGTGTCCACCACCTATATATCTCATTGTTAGACGTCCGTCGTTGTTTCTACCGCCGGACTTCCTTAATGGACTCAACAATGATTTTTCAGGTGTCGTGGTGGTTACTGTTTCAAAGTTGCTAACCACCTTGCCTCGCATACCCGCTGTAACGGGTTTTAATTTTTTCGCGGCCATTATCTATAATTAATACTAAATATTGCTATAAAAATCAATTGACTGTCCTTCCTTCAGTGTCACAATCGCTTTCTTATAAGCGTTTGTGCGACCTTCAACAAAACCTGCCTTGGTATAGCGCGATTTGCGCTTGCCTGCATAGCGGATTGTGTTTACTGAATCGACACTGACTCCGTACAAGTCTTCCACTTCTTTGCGAATCTGCAGTTTGTCTGCTTTCTTATCGACAATAAAACCATAACGGTTGAGTTTCTCTGCCTGAGCAGTCATCTTCTCTGTTATGATTGGTCTAATTATAATGCTCATAACTTGTCCCTCCTATTATCCTAATAAGTTTTCAATAATCTCTAATGAGTTCTCTGTAATCACAAGCGATGAAGCATTCATTATTTGATAAGTATTTAGAAGATCGGCAGTTACGACTTCCACACCTTCCAAATTTCGCGACGACAAATATACGTTTTTATTAGAATCGCCTAACACCAATAATGATTTTTTGCCATTGATTTTCAGGTTGTCAAGCAAAGCCACGCATGCCTTAGTTTTCGGTGCATCGATTGCGATGTTGTCGACAACGATGATGGCGTTCTCTTTTGCCTTGTATGACAAAGCCGATTTGCGTGCCAATTGTTTAACCTTCTTGTTCAATTTGAACGAATAATCGCGTGGCTCCGGACCGAATACGCGGCCACCGCCAACAAAAACTGGTGCTTTGATGCTACCGCAACGTGCGCCGCCAGTACCTTTCTGTTTTTTCAACTTGCGGGTGCTGCCAGAAACCTCGTTACGCTGCTTCGATTTATGTGTGCCCTGACGCTGGTTGGCCAGGTATTGTTTAACGTCAAGATAAATAGCATGATCATTAGGTTCAACACCATAGATGGAATCATTCAACTCGACGCTCTTGCCAGTTTCCTTACCTTCCTGATTTAAAACTTTCAATTCCATTATTTCTCAATTATTAAGTATGAACCTTTGTGACCTGGTACTGATCCCTTTACTAAAATCAAGTTGTTCTCCGGCATAATCTTCACGATACGAAGGCTGAGAACCTTAACTTGATCACCACCCATACGGCCTGCCATACGCATACCTGGCATAACACGTGAAGGGTAAGATGACGCACCCAATGAACCCGGGTGGCGTCCGCGGTTGTGCTGACCGTGAGTTGCGTCGTTGACACCATTGAAGTTGTGTCTTCTGACTACGCCCTGGAAACCTTTACCTTTCGATATTCCAGTAACGTCAACCCATGCCTCATCGTTGAAGATGTCAACTGTGATGACATCACCCAACTTGTATTCACCATCAACATCCAAAAATTCGGCAACCTTTGCCTTTGGTGCGGTGCCGGCCTTTTTGAAATGTCCCAATTCGGCTTTAGTGAAATTCTTTTCACTCTTGTCCTCATAGCCTAATTGAAGTGCGCTGTAACCGTCTTTCTCAACGGTTTTCACTTGCGTAACAACGCAAGGTCCTGCTTCGATAACAGTGCATGGAATATTTTTTCCCTCGGCACTGAAAATCGATGTCATTCCGATTTTTTTACCTATTAATCCAGCCATTTTTATAATTTATAAAATGTCATACTTTAATCTCAACTTCAACGCCGCTGGGCAGTTCAAGTTTCATCAAGGCATCGATAGTCTTAGCTGTAGAGCTGTAGATGTCGAGAAGCCTTTTGTAAGAAGACAGCTCAAACTGTTCGCGTGATTTTTTGTTCACGAATGTTGAGCGCAGCACTGTAAACACGCGGCGGTGTGTCGGAAGTGGAATAGGTCCGCTAACAACTGCGCCAGTGGTCTTTACAGTCTTCACGATCTTCTCGGCTGACTTGTCAACCAAGTTGTGATCGTAAGATTTCAATTTAATTCTGATTTTTTGGCTCATATGTTTAATGTATAACAAGAATTATTTGCCTTTGATTTTCTCCAACACTTCAGTTGCCACGTTCTTCGGGGTCTCAGCGTAGTGCGAGAACTCCATGCTCGATGTAGCGCGGCCTGATGTGATTGTACGCAGAACGGTAACATAACCGAACATCTCCGACAACGGAACGTTTGCCTTCACAACGCGGTCGCCTGTCGGGCGTGACTCCATGCCTTCTACCTGACCACGACGTTTGTTAAGGTCACCGATAACGTCACCCATATAGTCCTCAGGTGTTACAACCTCAACGTGCATGATAGGCTCGAGAAGGATTGGTTTTGCCTTTGAGCAAGCCTCGCGGAATGCCTGACGGCCAGCAATCTCGAATGACAACTGGTCAGAGTCAACTGGGTGGAACGAACCATCGATCAACTCAACCTGAAGGCTGTCAACAGGGAAGCCTGCCAACGGACCATTCTTCATTGCCTCTTTGAAGCCCTTCTCTACTGAAGGAATATATTCTGCCGGGATGTGACCACCCTTGATAGAATCGATGAATGTAAGACCTTCTTTGCCTTCTTCGGCCGGTGAAACCTTAACCACGATGTCGGCGAACTTACCACGACCACCAGTCTGTTTCTTGAATACCTCGCGGTGATCAACTGTAGCGGTGATAGCCTCTTTGTAAGCAACCTGCGGTGCACCTTGGTTAACTTCAACCTTGAACTCACGTTTCAGACGGTCGATAAGGATATCCAAGTGCAACTCACCCATACCGCTGATGACAATCTGACCTGAATCCTGATCAGTCTTCAAAGTGAAGGTTGGGTCTTCCTCGGCCAACTTGATAAGAGCGGCGTCGAGTTTCTCCATATCACCTTGTGTCTTCGGCTCAATGGCGATGCTGATAACCGGTTTCGGGAATGTCATGCTCTCAAGTACGATTGGTGCACTCTCTGCGCACAATGTGTCACCGGTGCGAATGTCTTTGAAACCGATACCTGCGCAAATATCACCAGCCTCAATCTTCTCCATTGGGTTCTGGTGGTTCGAGTGCATCTGGAACAAACGTGAGATACGCTCTTTCTTGCCGGTACGCATATTCAAAACAGTGTCACCTGCGTTGAGCACGCCACTATATACACGGATAAAGCACAAACGGCCAACATACGGGTCGGTGGCAATCTTGAATGCCAAACCGCAGAATGGCTCTTTTGCATCTACTTTTCTGTCTTCTTCCTCACCATTTGCCGGGTTTGTACCGATGATTGCTGGTACGTCAACCGGGCTTGGCAGGAATGCTGCAACAGCGTCCAACAGACGTTGGATACCTTTGTTCTTAAAGGCTGAACCGCACAATACCGGAACAATCATCTGTTCGATTGTGGCACGGCGGATTACACTCTTAATCTCATCAACTGTGATTGAATCAGGATCTTCGAAGAAGCGCTCCAACAGAGTGTCATCGAGTTCGGCAACTGACTCAATCAGTTTTGCGCGGTACTCGTTGGCTGTCTCTACCAAATCCTCCGGAATGTCGATGTATTTGTAGTTGGTACCCATTGTGGCATCATCAACCCAAACAATCGCCTTCATTTCGATAAGGTCGACCAAACCACGGAAATCGGCTTCAGAACCGATTGGGATGTGGATTGTAACAGCGTTTGCGTTCAGACGCTCGCGGATTTGGTTAACAACCGAGAAATAGTCGGCACCGATGCGGTCCATCTTGTTAACGAATGCGATACGCGGAACGTGATATTTGTTGGCCTGACGCCATACAGTTTCTGACTGCGGCTCAACACCACCAACTGCGCAATAAACGGCTACTGCACCGTCCAAAACGCGAAGACAGCGTTCAACCTCAACAGTGAAGTCAACGTGTCCCGGAGTGTCAATAAGGTTGTACTTGTACTCGTTGCCATTATATTTCCAGAAGCAAGTGGTGGCAGCCGAAGTAATGGTGATACCGCGCTCCTGCTCTTGCTCCATCCAGTCCATGGTGGCGGCGCCATCGTGAACCTCACCAATGCGGTGGGTTATACCAGTGTAAAACAGGATACGCTCTGATGTTGTTGTTTTTCCGGCATCAATGTGAGCCATGATGCCGAAGTTGCGAGTGTATTTAAGATCTCTTGCCATTTTATTCTTCTAATTAAAAGCGGAAGTGTGAGAATGCCTTGTTGGCCTCAGCCATACGGTGGATTTCTTCTTTCCTCTTGAATGCGCCACCTTCTTCGTTGAATGCGGCAATTATCTCTGCCGAAAGTTTCTCTGCCATTGAGTGACCAGCACGTTTGCGGGCGAACAGAATCATATTCTTCATACTCATGGCCACTTTGCGGGTCTCACGGATTTCCTGCGGAATTTGGAATGTTGCACCACCCACACGGCGGCTACGAACCTCAACTTGTGGTGTTACATTCTGAAGTGCTTTTTTCCAGATGTCAAGCGGGGTCAATTCCTTATCTTTCATTTTTGCACCAACCATCTCAAGCGAGTCATAGAAAATCTCGTATGCGATGCTCTTTTTCCCGTCCAACATCAGGTTGTTGACAAAACGGGTAACCAATACGTCATTGAACTTTGGATCCGGTAACAGAATCCTACTCTTTGGTTTTGATTTTCTCATTTTACTTTATTGATAAAATTATTTTTTAGGTCTTTTAGCACCATACTTTGAGCGACGCTGTTTACGTCCCTCTACTCCCGATGTATCCAAAGCACCACGAATGATGTGGTAACGAACACCTGGTAGATCCTTAACACGACCTCCGCGGATCATCACAATTGAGTGCTCCTGCAGATTGTGACCCTCTCCCGGAATGTAAGAGTTGACTTCCTTACCATTTGTTAAACGAACCCTGGCCACTTTGCGCATGGCTGAGTTTGGCTTTTTAGGCGTTGTGGTGTAAACACGAACACAAACACCACGGCGCTGCGGGCATGAATCCAAGGCTGGTGCCTTGCTCTTCTTGTCCATCTCTACTCGCCCTTTTCTTACTAATTGTTGTATAGTTGGCATATTTTTATTAATAAAATGTACATAATTCTCCGCAAAAATCGGTTCGCAAAGGTAAAAACAATTTCTTCTTAATCAATACTCTCAAAATAAATATTTTGAAAAATAACTTCCACAGGCGCAAAGCCCAATAATTAAGGACAAAACGCAACTTTCAACCAAGATGGTTGACTTTTATGAACACCCACATAGGCAGTTTTTCTCCATCATCAATGCGCCGACAACAAAAAAAGGCGACTCAAAAGCCGCCTTTTTTGTTCCTATATATAATAGGTGTATTAGAATTTCAAATCAAGACCGACAAGGTAGCAACCCCGAGTCTCATCAGTCCAGGCAAACTCTTGCTTCTTGTCGCCAAAGACGTTGCGGGCATTGACAAATACTGCGTTGTCTTTCCAAAACTTGTAAGACACTTTCATGTTGGCCGTGAATTTCGGGTCAGTCTCAAACGAACCATTCGAAGTCCTATAGGTTTGTTTTGAGTAGAAATTACCGCTGGCATAGATATTCAATTTTTCAATTGGGGTGTAGTTAACACTGAAACCGCCAAAGAAACTTGGTGTTGCCTTGTGGGTGATTTCTTTATTCTCGTAACGGCCGTCGTAATTAACCAATCCCGCGCCTGCAAGTTGCTGAAGAGTTTGGTGATACTCATCGGCATTATATTTTTCCGAGACTTCCACTGCGGGTATTCCGGAAATTGGTTCAGCCAAAGTTAATTTGCCCTCAGTCAAAGCATGAACTTGTGCAGCAGCTGTTTTCCACTCATCAGATTGTGCCGCTGCCATTTGTGCGACTTGTGCCACTGCCTGCTCCTTTGTTAAACCTGCTTGCATCATTTGCCCGATTAACATCTGCTTGGTCACTCCTGCTTCAATTCCTTGATGCAAATCACTTTCGCTATCTGCAAGTTTACCGGGAATTTGCACATTCAAAGGAACATCAAAATAATTATTCACTGTTGCCCCAACCTTGTTAGCACCTTGTGTTGCTTTATACTTATAGGCGGCAAGAGTTGTCATGTCGGTTATGATTGCAGAGTTGTTATAACAGTTGTGGTCTTTCAACTTTGTAATCTGATAAGTGCCAAATGCCTTGAAAACCAACTTCTCATTAGCCACCCATTCCGCATTCAATGTAACTCCATACTGGTTTGCTTTAACATCGATGTTTTGATATTTCAAATTAACCACATTAGGAATAGCCTGAGCCGGCGCAGCAATCTTCACAGGGATCGTGCCAATAGGATCAGGTGCACTCACATTAAATGACAACGAATCGTACAAATATGCAGTCATCGACTCCGGCAACAAGCAACCAAAATTCTTTGTTGACGACATGAATACCTCTGCTTCAACAAACAAGTTGCGGACAGGACGAACACGATAGCCCACTTCCACATTTTTTGTAGATGCCAGCTTCTGATCTTTGCTGCCTTCGAATTTTAAATGCGACGGGAAAGGACGTCCCTGACGGTTCCAGTCGAAATTCGAATATGAATCGACAATGAACGGACTGCGGTTAGCCATTGAACCAACCACGCGGAACATGTGCTTATCGTTCACATTGTAGCTTGCCACAAATTGGAACGGGAAATACAAATCGTCTGATGTGTTGAATTTCTCAAAACGTCCGCCCATAATGAAGCGCAGTTTCTCGTCAAGCATTTTGTAATCGAGACGAAGCGAACCTGCTATTGAGTGGAAGCTGCACACTCCATTCATATAACCCGATGAGTATTTGCCAGTGGTATCGGCAATCAGATATGGGGTGTCGTCGTAGCGAGCATTCTGGAACGAAATTCCCGGGCGGATATTCAAGCCGCCAACATAAATATCATATTCGGCATTGACGTTGAATGTGCGGGCATCGGCCTTGAAACCGACATTCTTATACACAATGTCCTGCTCGGCAAACAGCATATTCGACTGCAGTGTCAGACCTTTTGCCTTGCCTATAAAATTGAAATACGAACTTTTTATTTCGCGGCCTGTTACTGAGATTGACGGATCACCAAACGATGACGAGTTGATGTATGAATCTTGATAACCACCGCTCAAAACAAAGTTGATATCGTCGGCCGGATTGAAATACAAATTGGCGTTCACACCAAAACGGTCAACAGCAGTTTCGGGATACGGATGCCAGTCTTCTATCTTCTCCATAGGGTTAAACACTGTCAGCCAACTGCTTGTTTTGTCGGGCAGTGTCTGGATATCGTCACGATTGAATAGTGAATCGTACTGGAAAACATAAAATTTATCGGTTGTACGTTTCATTTTCTGATAGTTACCCGAAACACGATAGCCGAATTTACCAATGTTCTGTCCAACGTTCAGGCTTCCCATATACGAGCCAAGGTTTCCGCCCTGAATCTGACCATTGACATGCAATTCCTCCGACTCAGGGTTCTTAGTGATGATGTTGATAACACCAGTTACGGCATTGGCACCATAAAGAGCACTTGCCGCACCACGAACCACCTCAATACGATCAACATCGGCGATATCAATAGGGAATGACTCCCAGAACGTGCCACCATTAATATAGTTGTATATCGGACGGTTGTCAATCATGACAAGTGTCATCGAGTTCTCGGTGTAAACCGTAAGGTTCTCGTCAGGAATGTTGTTGTTGCCACGGATGTGAATATCGTAGTTGCCATTAGTCTTTTCACGGACAATGACACCTGGCACCAAACGCATAGCCTCCTGAATGTTGCGCGCGCCTGAAGCCACAATCTCATCATACGAAAGTACGGTAGTCGAAAGCGGCGAGTCGAAACTACTCTCGGCCTTCTTCGAAGCAGAAGTAACATCTTTGTTCAAAAGCATTTCGTAAAGTTCGTTGAGCGATACGCCCAAAATCTTGGTCAGTTGCATGACATCTTCAATCGGCATATCCGCCAATTCCTCGTACGACATAGAAAGAATGTCGCTACGAGTCAATTGTGAAACATCTTTTTTCTGTCCGAATGATTGTGTCGAAACCATTGCGACGACAGTAAAACAGAGTAATATTTTCTTTAACATGATTACTATTTTAAATGTTCGACTAATCTACTGCTATTCCCAAAGACAGTAAGCTCTTACCTGCGTTCACGCCTTGCTCATGTATGTGCTTGACGCTAATTTCGAAAGTCTGCTGTCCATCATCTTTGACAAAATTAATGCCTGACAGCGCAGCTGCCATTCCTTGCTTGTCAGTAACGACAAGCACGCCTTTCTTTGCAACGCTTTGTACTATTTCCTCCACATTTGAAGACGCCTTTGTCGGAACAAAAACAATGTGGTACTTATAGCAATCGGCGATTGCCATAATCTCCTCAACCACAATTTTCTGCTGACCGACGGTCTTTTTTGCAGTAAAGGCCTTCAACTCATTGGTAATTGGCGAATTACCCAAAATACCAATTTTAAAGTCTCCAGAACGTTTCGCCTCAGGCCATTCCATATACTTCGTAAAGTTGTATATGAAGAGAGCCTTGAACTTGTCGTCTTGAGCATTTGCCACATTATGAATGACAAACAACAACCCAATAACGATTAAATAAACTTTCTTCATAAGCATTAAGATTAAATAAAGAAATTGATACAATAATACATATAATACTTCAATTTTTCGTGCTTTAATTGATAAAACAAAGGTGAGACGAATTATTTAAGAAAAAAAGAGCCAGACTGGGTGACTTAACAAACGGTAGGTTTGACTTAATAAACGGTAGTGTTTAGCAAATAAACGGTAGTGTTTAGCAAATAAACGGCAAGTTTGACTTAACGAACGGCGGCCAAAAGCAGCCAAAAATACACTAAAAAAACGGCATTTTTGCATGTATATACGACCCAAAATGCATTTTTAGGCGGGATTGAGTCTCAACTTCGATACATAAATACATTCCTTACTATCTATCGTACGCACACAAAAAAAGACATCCTGCTACCAGAATGTCTTTTGTAAGTTTATGCGACAACCGCATTATTTGTAATTGCCATAGGCATCAGCCACGACAACTATTGTGTTGTTCTGCTTCTCAGATGAACTACCTGCTTGTGGCATTGTAACCTTTCCAACCATAACTACGCTGCCCGACTCAAGTTCAAGAGCAGCCTGCAAATCGGAACTACTTGTTGTGTTGTAGTTGAAATCAGAATCAGGTTTGTCGTTAACACCCAACGATTTGTTGTTCAACTCATTCAAATCGGCATCGAGAATGACGTATGCACCTTTGGTCACGACCTGCTTGCTATCAGTATAGAACCGCGAGCCATAAAGCAGAATCTTGCCCGATGACAGGCTAAGTACGCCGTTGCCGGTGAACTCGTTGATGTTGATGTTGCGTTTGGTGTTTCCGTTGGCATCGAGTTTAATCAACTTGGTCTGCAACATGCCCGAACGCTGAGTCAAACCGCAGGCATAGAAAATATCACCATTGGCTGAAACCGCCAGACTTTGTGAATAGAAATTTGACGGCATGTCAACACCGCTTTTTTTCCATACAATTCCGCCCTTAGTATCAAGTTTGTAAAGTATTGGAATGTACTCTGTTGCGTTATCGTTGTATTTCCGGCCCAGAACAACCACGCTACCTGCGTTGTCGCCAACAATGGCATCGGCCGACTCGTTGGTCTCGCTCGAAACAATCTTGCTCCATTGCTTATCGCCTGTTGCGGCATCGAAACTGCTAAGCACAATAGCATATTTGTCTTTGCTGGCCGACAAGGTTGAAACAACCAAAATTTGTTTGTCAACTATAACCTTTCCCACAATGGTCTGGTCCTTCTGGTCAGCAAGTGGTGTTTGGTTAAGTTCCTTATAACTGCCTGATACGTTCAATTTTACAGGTGACTCATTGGCGTTTGCAAAAATGCCGTAGT
Organism: Salinivirgaceae bacterium; assembly: GCA_017557785.1. Classification (GTDB taxonomy): domain Bacteria; phylum Bacteroidota; class Bacteroidia; order Bacteroidales; family SZUA-534; genus RUG13583. The sequence goes on along the minus strand of JAFYYA010000086.1, from coordinate 91,706 downwards.
TGCCATTCGAGTATTTGGCGATTGTACTGACACTATGCAAGTTATTAACCGCAACAATGTTCTCAGATGTCTTTATGAAACTTTTGTTCAATTCGATAAGTTGAACCGCCGGTTTCTCATATTTCGCATCGGAACACTCGTTCAGAATCACCATTCCGTTGTCGTTCAATACGACATCAGTTGTTTTCGAATTGATGAGTTCGGCGTTTGTGTTAACGTAATAGAATACGCCTTGCTGTGCTAATGCGCTAATTGTCAATAACGTTGCTGACAATAACATTATTGGTTTTGCTCCTTTCATAGACTATTTTTCTAAAAAATCGGGTGCAAATATATAAAATTATTGGTGCTGCTAAACAAAAAACTGAACGCCTGCGGCTCACGAAAGCATCTGCCGCTAAAACTCATACACCATTATATATTCTTCGTCGTTCTCTCCGGTGGTGCGGAAGCCCAATTTCTGGTACATCCGTGCGGCATAGTTGGCTTTCTGAACTGATAATGACGCTTTTTTGTAGCCACGCTGCCGCAGATGGTCTAGCATTGAGCGCATCAAGTTTGTGCCAATGCCGCTTCCGCGATATTCGGGCCTGACCGAAATGGCAAACGACGGCACGCCATCAGCAACGTGGCCAAAATCGGGCATATCGCGCACCCACACCGCACCCACAACCGCACCGTCGGTTTCGGCCACAAGGCAATGGTCGTCGGGCTGCGACCCGAAATCATCGACATAAACACGCAGTTCGGGCAGATTGATAATCTCGCGCGGTGGCGCTTGTACGCCTTCGGGCACGAAAATGGCCAAATAGAGAAAATCGTTGAGAAGCGGTAACTCACTGTCCTTCAGGGGTCGAATGGTGGTCATGAAGTTATAGGTTTTAAGTTGGGACGTTGTAAGTTTTTGAGTTTTAAGTTATAAGTGCTTTGCGGGGCAAAAATAGAGATTAAAAAACATCAATTACCAAAAATCAATTACCTTCGGTGCATCAAAAAATTTTGAACTAAAACTTTTTATATGAGAAAGATTTTCACACTTGCTTGCAGTGTTGCAATGCTGATGTCGTGCTCGACACAAAACAGCACCAACACAAACCCCGTGCTGACTATTGAAGGCGGTCAGGTTCAGGGCGTTAACACCGATATTAAGGGTGTTGTGGTTTACAAGGGAATCCCCTATGCCGCACCGCCGACTGGCGAGAACCGCTGGCGCGCTCCGCAGCCTGTTGTGCCATGGCAGGGCGTCAAGGTCTGCGACCAATTCGGCCATCCTGCTTTCCAAGCCGCTCACTACGACGGCGGATACACCACCGAGTGGGGCTACGGCGAAGAGAAGGCCTACAGCGAAGACTGCCTTTATCTGAACGTCTACACCAAAGCATCGGCGCAGCCTGAAAAGAAACTGCCCGTGGCCATCTGGATTTTCGGCGGCGGACTGCGCGAAGGCTGGGGCTCGGAACCTGAATTCGACGGTCAGGAATGGGCCGCTAAAGACGTGGTTCTGGTAACGTTCAACTACCGCGTGGGACCGTTCGGATTCTTCGCCCACCCCGAAATATCGGCCGAAGACCCCGAGCACGCCACTGGCAACTGGGGCACTCTGGACCAAATTGAAGTTATGAAATGGGTTAAGAAAAACATCGCGCAGTTTGGCGGCGACCCCGACAACGTAATGATTTTCGGACAGAGCGCAGGCGGCCGCAGCACCAAATTCCTTTCGGCATCGCCACTCACCAAAGGGCTGTTCAACAAGGCTGTGATAATGAGCGCAAGCGGACTGCAGAAGCCGCTCACCGAAGAAGAACTGGCCCGAATTCCCGCCTTCTTCCGTCAAAGCCAACTCACACTTGCTCAAGCCGAAGAACAAATTAAAGAAGTCTGCGACTGGGCTAATCTGAAGACTTTGAAACAGTTGCGTTCGGCATCGACCGAAGAAATATACGCCCTGGGCGCCTTGTACGCGCGGGTTACTGGCAAGCGCAGTTGCCTGACCGCAGGCCCAATCACACCGTACATCGACGGATATGTGCTGCCAAAATCGTTCGACGACGCCTGTCTCGACGGCTCGTTGGCCGACGTACCTTATATGATTGGTTTCACGCTCAACGATGCAGGCAATATGGCTGGTCAGATTACCGATTTCTGCCTTAACCGTCAGGAAGTTGGCAACAAAGCATGGGCTTATCAATTTGCCCGTCCCCTGCCCGACGACGGCAGCCATCCGCAGGATTATCTGAAAGGCGCGTTCCACTCGTCGGATTTGTGGTTTGTATTCAAATCGCTCAAGCACTGCTGGCGTCCTTGGACACAAGGCGACTGGGACCTGTCGGAGAAAATGCTCACCGCATGGAGCAACTTTGCAAAATACAGCGACCCCAACGGTGCCAACGGCGGCGATTGGAAACCATACACTGCTGAAAACGGTCAATTCATGGTCTTCAAACTCAATGAGCAAGATGCTGAAGATTCATCACTGGGCGAGCCGCTGAAAGCAGAGCAAAGAACTCGCTAAAAGACAAAACAATAAATAAAACAGGGTGCGGTTTTTTCCGTTCCCTGTTTTTTTATGCCAAATCATAGAGTCAGAAAATGTAGAAGATTTCAATCCATCAAATAACCGACAATTAATTCAGTAAGTGAAATTCGTAAAATCCGCCCACGCACCATATATAATAGCAAAACCAATATCTTTGCGCACACTGAAAATCGTTGGCGCACAAGGCGTCAGGCGCGGTTTATCAGACTGAAAGATTGAAAGTTGGGGACACCGAGTCGCCCGGCTTTTTTATTTGATAACCTTAAAAAACGAAAGTATCGTGCAAGTAATGAAATTTGGCGGAACCTCGGTTGGTTCGCCCGAACGCATCAGAGAAGTCGCCCGTCTTATCGACGACGGAAAACCGAAAATTGTTGTGCTGTCGGCTATGTCGGGCACTACAAACGCATTGGTTGAGATTGCAAGTTATCTGTATAAGAAGAACTTCGACGGCGCAAACGAAAAAATCAGCCAACTGGAGCAAAAATACTTCGGAGTGGTTGACGAATTGTTTACAACGCAGAAATACAAAGAGTTGGGTATTGAATTGATAAAAAGTCACTTCAGCCACATTCGCTCGTTCGCCCGCGATATGTTCACAATGTTCGAGGAAAAGGAAATTCTTGCACAAGGCGAGTTAATCTCAACAGCCTTAATGAATTACCACTTGCAGGAAACCGGCCGTCAGTCGCAACTGATTTCGGCGCTCAACTTTATGCGTATCGACAAGAGCGGCGAGCCTGACGACTACTATATCCGTGAGAATCTGCAACGCGAACTGAAACAATGCGGCGACTACTACCTGATTATAACTCAAGGATTTATCTGCCGCAACGCAATGGGTAATATCGACAACCTGCAGCGTGGCGGTTCCGACTATTCGGCTTCGATTATCGGTGCGGCCGTGAATGCCGAGGAAATCATCATCTGGACCGACATCGACGGTATGCACACCAACGACCCGCGCGTTGTTGAGCACACCCACTCGATTCCCGAACTTTCGTTCGACGAGGCTGCCGAACTGGCCTATTTCGGTGCCAAGATTCTGCACCCGACCTGCGTAATGCCCGCCAAACTGGCCAACATTCCGGTGCGCATCAAAAACACAATGGAACCGTCGGCCTTGGGCACAATAATCAAGAAGGACGTGCCAAAAGTGCCAATCCGCGCCATCGCTGCCAAAGACGGCATCACTGCCATCAAAATCAAGAGCGACCGTATGCTTATGGCGCACGGATTCCTGCGCAAAGTTTTCGAGATTTTCGAGACTTACGAGACTTCAATCGATATGATTACCACTTCGGAAGTTGGCGTTTCGGTAACCATCGACAACACCAAAAACCTTGAGCCGATTGTGAACGAACTTCACAAATACGGCACTGTCGAGGCCGAAGGCGATTATGTAATCATCTGTGTTGTAGGTGATTTGCACTCGAATTCAAAGGGCTTCGGCGGAACAATTCTGTCGGCCTTGAACGACATTCCTATCAGAATGATTTCGTACGGCGGCAGCAACTTCAACGTATCGGTTCTTGTGAAATCGGAATACAAAAGTCAGGCACTTAACAGTTTGAGTCACAATATCTTCACCGACGAAAAATAATCCGCTATGAATTTCGATTTGAAACAATTCGACGGACTGAAAACACCGTTCTACTGGTACGACTCGCAACTGCTCGACCAAACGCTGAAAACAGTGAAATCGCTGGCCGACAAGTACGGTTACCACATCCACTACGCCGTGAAGGCCAACGGCAACATCGAGATTCTGCGCCGTATGCGTGAGGCCGGTCTGGGCACCGACTGCGTGAGCGGCAACGAGATTCTGCAGAGCATTGCCGCCGGAATTGCACCCGAAAAAATTGCCTTTGCCGGTGTCGGAAAGAGCGACGAAGAGATTCAGATTGGATTGGAAAACAATATTTTCTGCTTCAACTGCGAATCGATTCCCGAGATTGAGGTCATCAATCAGATTGCCGGACAAATGGGCAAGAAAGCGCACATCGCATTGCGAATCAACCCGAACGTGCACGCTTCGACACACCATTACATCACTACCGGCCTGGAAGAGAACAAATTCGGCATCAATATGTGGGCTTTGGACGATGTGCTTAAGGTTTTGGAACAAACAAAGAACATCGAGCTCATCGGTCTGCACTTCCATATTGGGTCGCAGATTCTTGATATGCAAGATTTTAGAAATCTTTGCATTCGCGTGAACGAGATTCAGGAATGGTTCTACGCCCGCAACATCATTGTTGACCACATCAACGTGGGCGGCGGCTTGGGTGTCAACTACGAGCAACCCGACAAACAGCCTGTTCCGACATTTGAGGAATATTTCAAAGTGTTTGCCGAGACGCTTAAACTGCGCCCGAAACAGCAACTGCACTTTGAATTGGGCCGCGCGCTTGTGGCACAATGCGGCAGCCTGATTACCAAAGTGTTGTATGTGAAGAACGGCACCAACAAGAAGTTTGCAATTGTTGACGCAGGTTTCACCGAACTTATCCGTCCGGCGCTGTATCAGGCTGTGCACAAGATTGAAAACATCAGCAGCACAGAGCCTGAAGAGAAGTACGATGTTGTGGGACCAATCTGCGAGTCATCGGACTGCTTTGCAAAATCAATCGACCTTGCAGGCTGCCACCGCGGCGACCTTCTGGCCATCCGTTCCGCTGGCGCTTATGGCGAGGCAATGGCTTCGACCTACAACTTGAGGACTTTGGTGAAGGGGTATTTTTCGAAGTAATTCAGTTTTTAGATAGCAACAAAAAACGGCAGCCAAATGGTTGCCGTTTTTGTTTGCTACAATTTACCAATCACATATTCTCGTCGCTCATATAAACCAAAAACCATTTGCCATTAACGAGTTCAAAGCGACATTCGTTGCTGAAGCCGGCGCCATCAACCCACACCTTCTGAGTGAACGATGTTTCGGTTTTTGAATATTTCACTTTATACTGGTTTTTGTCGACATCGTAAATGCGAGTGCGAAGCATCTGCCAATTTTGCGGTGTCCACGATGTTGATTTGTCAAGGTTTGTGCTGGCACCTTTAAGCGGAAATTTGATGCGTGACATTTGGAATGCACTGTCGGCATGGAAACGATCATAGAATTTGTCGAAATCTTCAACTTTCGATTTCTTTTTGGGTGCTGCAGCCGTTGTTGCCGAACTTTGACCTTTAGGTTCAGACACTTTTGAGGTGTTCGATGATGATTTGCAACCGGCGATGGCAACACAACATGCCAAGATAAAAAGCAAGCGTTTCATTGATTTCGAATTTAAAGTTGAAGAATTGAAAATGAATATGTTACAATTATCGTATTCGCAAAATCGATCTTATCCACCGTAAACAACAAAAGCCCCCCGTTGTACGACGAGAGGCTCTTTTATCGTTTTATAATTAGGCTTATGCCAATGCGTTCACGTGCAAAGCCAAGCTTGATTTCAAGTTAGAGGCTTTGTTCTTGTGAATGATATTATTCTTTGCAAGTTTGTCGAGCATGGCTGTTACCTTCGGAAGCATTGCTTCTGCATCGGCTTTAACAGTTGTTGCGCGCAAATCGCGGACAGCATTACGAGCTGTCTTTGCATAATACCTATTGTGTTCGTTACGTGTCTCAGTCTGACGAATCCTTTTCTCTGATGACTTATGATTTGCCATTGTTTTAATATTTTAAAAAATTCTGTAGTCGGTAGGGGATTCGAACCCCTATGGCAAGAATGAAAATCTTGAATCCTAACCCTTAGATGAACCGACCATTAAAAAAAAGAACTTGCTAAATCCCTTTGAATTTTAGCGGTGCAAATATACACACATTTTTCTAATAAAAAACCACGGCGGCATTTTTTTGCTTGCAATAATGGAAACAATCAGCCAATAATTGTAATTTTCTGTAAATATGCATATTATGTGGATACATATTTTCAGCCACCATTTTTTAACCTTTCTGATTCCCTGTATTCGCTTCTATACTCTGCCGCTATGGGATTTTCATTGATTATTTGTTATCCGGTTTTGCTATACAATTTTTAGGAATGCTTTCTGGTATAGCATTCAAATGACAATTATATTCTTACGAAACTCAATATATCAGAATCCAAATAATCATCTCCTATTATACCAATATTCTGTAGATCCTGCTTATACTCCATCAATTTCCAAAACAAACATGCCATCACCCATAAAAGCATTGAGTTTTGATTTAGAGTACCTTCTAATGTACATATATTTATTCTCTTATTTTTCACGACATCTACGGTGATTTTATCCGAAAAGGCATCTACAATAATTGTATTCTCACGAGGATTTTTATTAGATGATATATACTTATCCGGGAATCCAAATAAACTAAACATATTATAGATTTGATCTATAGAATCAATGTTTGTCACGTGCATGTCAAAGAAACATCTCTGTTTTAATTCTATTCTAAAGGCTTCGTCATTTATTTTATCCTTTAGAAAGTCAAATAAAATAAAATCATGACAGGCATCAAATTCACTTAAATATTTCTTTTTTATAGATTCATTATTTCTATTTCTATGAATTCGAAAAAACTCTTTATTTTTTTTAACTAATGCCATACTGATTTCCGGATCTCCATAAGAGAGACTAGTAATATCACCATGGTACCATAGGTTCAATTTATAGTACTCTGTAGTAAAAAACTCATCTTTACTAAAATACGAATAAACATCTTCAATATTTACCATAATCACAATTCAATTAAATAACCTATATTTATCAATCCATCTATGTCGTCTTTTTCTTTGCTTCTTTCTTTATGCCTGACTCTACATGTATTACTTGAAAGTTTATGATTAGAAACTTTCGTAATATTTGTTGTCGCTTCATTTTCAGCAAATCAAAGATATGAATTATTCGGGAATTGGAACCTGGAACAAGGATTCTAATGTCCGCTTTCAACTTCCAACTAATAACTTATCTTTGCCAATTACAAAAAATATGTGAGTATGGCATTCTTCAGTTTACCCGGCACACGCCGGTTCAATTATAAGCCGCTGTTCTACAACGAGCAGGACGAGAAACGGCGCGAACGGCACGAGCGCATCGAGCGCGAAGTGAGAAGCGAACGTGGCGAGAGCAACGATGAAGCGCCAAACTTCATTCATTTTGCCCGCAAGCAGCGTCAGAAGTCGAGCAAACGCGTGCTGATAATCTTTCTGGCGCTTGCGGCTGTGTATTTCTTTCTGCAACAACGTTTTCTGCGATAATCTATGGCCGATATCATCAATCTTCTGCCCGACCATGTGGCCAACCAAATTGCCGCCGGTGAAGTTGTGCAACGCCCGGCTTCGGTGATTAAGGAACTGGTTGAGAACTCGGTCGACGCTGGCGCAACCAAAATACAGGTGATTGTGAAGGACGCGGGAAAAACGCTCGTGCAGGTCATCGACAACGGCTGCGGAATGTCGGCCACCGACGCTCGGATGTGCTTCGAGCGTCACGCCACATCGAAGATTCAAAAGGCATCGGATTTGTTTGATATTCAGACGATGGGCTTCCGCGGTGAAGCCATGGCGTCGATTGTGGCCATTGCCACCGTTGAGATGCGCACGCGCAAATACGGCGACGAGATGGGCACGCTGATTCGGATGTCGGGGTCGGAAGTGGAAACGCAAGAGCCCACCGCCTGCCCCAACGGCACCAACATAATGGTCAAGAATCTGTTCTACAACGTGCCTGCACGCCGCAAGTTTCTGAAATCGGACAGTTACGAGATGGGGCTTGTGACCGAAGAGTTCTACCGCGTGGCGCTGGCTCACCCCGACATTGAGATGTCGCTGACACACAACGGCGTGGTGATGCTGAACCTGTCGGCATCGAACACCATGAACCGCATTCTGGGCGTGGCGGGCAAATCGATGAGCAAATATCTGCTGCCGATTGAGTCGGAAACATCGATGGCGAAAATAAAAGGCTACGTTGGCACACCCGAATGCGCCAAAACCAAGGCCGACCAATATTTCTTTGTCAATCATCGGTTTATGAAGCACGGAATATTTGCACGCGCGGTGCAGCGAGCCTATGACAACTTGCTGCCTGCTGGCAAAAATCCAACGTTTTTCATCTATATCGATGTTGACCCGTCGACCATCGACATCAACATCCACCCCACAAAAACCGAGATAAAATTCGAGAACGAGCAGGCCATGTGGCCGATACTGATGAGCACCGTGAAGGAAGCGCTGGGCAAGTTCAGCGTGGGGCCGGCCATCGATTTCGACATTGAGAACAGAATTGAGATTCCCACTTTCAGCAAATCGGACACGGTTGTGCCGCCGCAGATTCATTACAACGCGGGCTACAATCCGTTCGAGAGCAGCAAGGGCAACGGGGCGACGCATCAGGCCACTTTCCGCAGCCGCATGTCGGACAACACCAACTGGCAGAAACTCTATAGCGAGTTTGAAAACAATCGGGCAACCGTCGATAATCAACTTGAAAATCAAAGCAATACCGAAAGCGTTCAGCAGCAACTCAATCTGGAAACCGATGCCGGACAGGCCGCAGCACCATCGGGCAGGTTCTTCCAACTGAAGGGCAAATACATTCTGTCGAGCATCAAATCGGGGCTGATGGTGATTGACCAACATCGCGCCCACGAGCGCATTCTGTTCGAGAAAATGCTGCAGCGCACAACCGACGAAGGCGCGTCGCAGCGGCTGCTCTACCCCGAACGGCTCGACCTGAACCTGAAGGACACTGACCTGTTCCGCCAAATGATTCCCGAACTCGAGAAACTTGGCTTCGAAATCAACGAGTTGGGCGGCAACAGTTTCTCTGTGTCGGCGGTTCCCGTCACGTTCCCCGAGAAAGACCTGAAAGACTGGGTGAACTCAATGCTGATGCTGACTGGCGAAGAATACATTGCCATGAAGGACTCGATGACCGAAAGCATTGCCGCATCGCTGGCGTCGCAGATGGCCATCGGCTACGGACGGACGCTCTCGCAGGACGAGATGGCCGACCTGAACGCTCGGCTCTTTGCCTGCAGCATGCCCAATTACACGCCGTCGGGGCGGCCCGTTTTGGCCATCATCAGCAACGACGACATTGATAAATTATTTAAGTAAACAGTTAATATGCAAGGATATAGAACACCGTTGTTCGGCAATTTGCCACCTGTCATCAAAAATCTGCTGATTGCAAACATTGTGGTTTTTCTGGCCGACCAACTGATATCGGCAAAATTTGGTGTCGACATCGGCAACTGGCTGGCACTGCACAATTTCCAATCAGACTATTTCTCACCAATTCAGATAGTTACCTACATGTTCATGCACGGCAACGTGGCGCATATCTTCTTCAATATGTTTGCGTTGGTGATGTTCGGACGAGTGCTCGAGCAGGTGTGGGGCGGCAAGCGGTTTCTGATTTTCTATCTGGTGACTGGCATCGGTGCCGCGCTGTGCCAAAACGTTGTGGGCTACGTCACGCTGGCTGGTTTTCACGATGAGATTGCAGCGTTCATCAGCGCCCCCGACCCCGAACTTTTCACGCGGCTCATCCGCAGCAATCTCGACCACCCCGCCAAATGGGTGAACGACCTGATTACCGAATACTCGGCATCGCCCGACAACGCCCAACTGCGTGGACTTGCTGTGCAGACGGCTACAAAACTTTTCGGCGAGTTTGTCAACGTGCCGACGGTAGGCGCTTCGGGTGCGGTATTCGGTGTGCTGCTGGCCTTCGGAATGATGTTTCCCAACGTGCAACTGATGCTAATCTTCCCGCCCATCCCAATCAAGGCAAAATGGTTTGTGCTAGGTTACGGTCTGATTGAACTGATGGCGATAATTGTCCCGGCAGCCAACGACAACGTGGCGCACTTTGCACACCTTGGCGGAATGCTGTTTGGTTTTCTGCTGATTCGATACTGGAACAAGCGGATTGATACGAATGGGGATATATTTATTTAAGGTGTTGGGTATTGGGTGTAAAGTATAAAGTGTAAAGTATAAGTAGGGACGTCACAATGTGGCGTCCGCAAACGTAGGGACACACTGTGTGTGTCCGAAACAATGTAGGGCTGTCACAATGTGGCAACCGACAAAGACAATAAATGGCAAAGATGAAGTCGAAAAACAAAAATCTAAAATCTAAAATCTCAACGCCATCAGTGTTCAAGATGATGGCTGCGGCGGCTATTTGTCTGCTGGCAACTGGCGCTGCGGCGCAGGACGGCTTCACCACTGCAAAATCGGGGTTGCAATACCGAATCGACAACCCTGGCAACAGCCGTCACCCGCAAAAGGGCTGGCGCGTGTGGCTCGAGTACACCGGACGGCTTGACGACGGCACTGTCTTCGGCTCGACCGACGAAACAGGCAACATCGACATCTGGCTGGGACAGGGACAGGTGATTAAAGGCTGGGAAGAAGCGCTGCCGATGATTGGCGAAGGCGGCCGCATCAGTCTGGTTGTGCCGCCGCACTTGGGCTACGGCGACATCGACACCTACGAAGTGCCGCACAACTCAACTCTGCATTTCGAGATTAAGATGATTCAAGCCGACAGTTTCCCTGCCATTGCGCCCTTCCCTACCAAAAGGCTGAAAGCGCAAAAACTTTTCGGCGGCATCCGCCGCTACACCATCGACCCTGGAAACGGCAGTCCTGCACGGCCTGGCGACAATGTTTATGTGCACTATACTGGCTGGCTGCCCGACGGAACCATCTACACATCGACACGCAACACTGGTGACCCGCGGCGGTTCACGGCTGGCGCTGGCGAGACGTTTGAAGGCATGGACACCGCCCTGCTGACAATGGCCGAAGGCGCACGATGCAGATTTGTGATTCCCAACAAGTTGGCTTTTGGCGAAGAAGGCTACGGCAACCGCATTCCGCCCAAAACCGACATCACGCTCGACATTGAAATGGTGCGCATAACGCGCGAGATAAAAGTTGAAAAATGGAATGCCGCTGGCCGCGACACGCTCACAACCGCAAGCGGTCTGCGCTACATTGTTTTTGAACCTGGCAACGGCCCGCTAATTAAGAACCGCAGCATTGTGACGGCCCACTATTCGGTCTACCTGCCCGACGGAAAGTTGATTGACTCGTCGGTAAAACGCGAGCAGCCCATCCGCTACCCTGTGGGTGCAGGTCTGATTATCGACGGCTGGGAAGAAGCGTCGCTGCTGATGCGCAACGGCTCACGCTTCCAACTGATTGTGCCCGCCCGTCTTGCCTACGGCAACGAAGGCCAACCGCCATTGATTCCCGCCAACAGCGATTTGATTTTCGACGTTGAAGTTTTGGATGTGATTGAGTAGCCACACGTGGCTGTCTTCAGGCGGCAGAAGGCAGGCGACCTTACGGCCGCCTAGCGCAACATCCGTTTATTTTCCCAACTCTTCTTCAAGTTTTGCCTTATAATAATCGGCACCGTGGAATCCTGTGTGGAAATCTTTTACCATGCCGTCGCGGCCGACAATTACATACGATGGGATTCCCGAAAATTTCCATTTATTTTTCAGCGATGTCGATTGTTTCTGCGTCAAGCGGTAGTGGTGGCCTTTCATCGAGACAATCAGGTTGTTGTACTCCTCTAACGGCGACGATTCGTCGGCAAGATACAAGAATACGACATCCTTGCCCTCGTACTCCTTCTCCATTGGTTCCATTTGTTTCATGGCCTGACGGCACGGACCGCACCATGTGTTCCAAAAATCGATGAGAACCACCTTGCCTTTGAAATCCTTAATTAAATCGACAAACAAAGCATCGCCCTCGCTCTCGCCCGCCTGGTGCATGAAATAGCCGCCGCGTGCTTTCTCTGCTTCGATTTTCGCGGTGATTTCGGCGTTTTGAGCCTTGACATAATCGGCATAGAACGGGAAACGCATCTTTTCTATCTCTGCCATAATTGAGTCGGGCACAACTATTTGCCGGCCAAGCCGGTTGCAATACTCTTGCAGTTTTATGAAATCTTTGAAATAACTGTCGCCGACGCCAAAAATTTCGTTCATACAAGCATTCGTTTCTTCGGTTCCATTTTGGATATCCGTCAAGCGTTTACCGACAATCGGCCAATACTTGGCATAAAAATTCTTTTCGTCTTCGGTGCGTGTGGTGTCGGATTTCTCCATTTTTTCCACAAGCGACGCATAAACTGGCTTCTCGTTTTCAGGGATATTGGTGTAAGAGTCCAATTCTTTCCACGTCAGATTCATTAGGTTTTTATATTCTTCCCATGAAAAATTCTTGCCGAAAACACGGTGGGCGCAAGATCTCCACCCTGTGACATTGTAACTACACCAACTTGCGTAGAACATCATAATATCGTCGAGACCAAGTATTTTGGGGTAATCCAAATAGTCTTTATCCATCTCGGGCCGTTTGAAATCCGGATTTGGTTCTTTGTTGCCGTTGGGGCGGGTGTTTGCCAATTCGATAAAACTCGCTCCCATCGAAAAATAGTAAGCCGCTTGCGATTTCAGTTCAATGTTCAACAACTCTTTTCCGCGTTTAGTAACATTCAGAGTATCAACATTTTTTCGAGAAATCTCATATTTTTTTAAAACATAATCTTTATACTCGGCCATCGAGAAACCCGCTATGCTATTATTTCTGTCAATTGACTCGGAAAAACTGCGAATTACATTCTTTGTCAGTGCATAGTTTAGGTCGACATTCTCACCCGAGAAATAAGGATTCAGACAGCGGTCGGGCAATTCCCAAGGTTTGTAAACTTCGTAGAAATCGTAATCCACCACCACAGTTTTTCCTGCTGTGAGTAGAACGTTGTTGCTGATAACAGGCTCTATTGACAAATAAACAATCTGATTTTTAGTTGTCATCGGCACTTCAATTTCGAAAGTGTTGTCGGGGTTGATTGGCGCTGAATACGACAATTGGTCGCCATAAAACGGATTCCATATGTACACGGTTACATCCCCGCTCATTCTTGTGCCAAAACACCGCTTGTCGAAAGCGTAGATTGTGCCTTTCACGGTTGCAGGCTCCATCGAAAACTCGTTTTGGTCGAGACTCTGGCCATTGTCCTTGATATTTTTGGCATAGGTTTTAACTCCGTCGGGAACGCTGATTCTGCGCTTGATTTCTTCGGCCGCCTTATCGGTTAGGGCAATGTCGTAAAGAATGAACGAATTTATGTCGTCGGCTTCAACAAAATCGATTGTTTCAACCGAATTGTCGATGGGTTGGAAGTTGAGCACGAAACGTGTTATAAACTCGCCATCGTCCTTCGGATAAACCCAATCGTCGAGTTTAATTCCATCGGCCGAAATCAGTTTCCACTGCTTGTCGCCCGAGCGAAGCGTTGTGCCCGATGCATAACGGAACGGATTATCCTTCATGCCGTGGTAATAAATCAGAAAAAGTTTGGTTGCTTTTTTGGTCAACTCAATTTTTTCGATAAACAATCCTGTGCAAGTGCCCATGCTGCGGGCACCGACTACTGGATTCTCGATTGTTCGCTGAGCCAACACTGACAACGGAAGCACGAACAAAACTGTCAGTGCAAAAAGAAGTTTTTTCATTGTGTAGTTGTTTTAGTTAGTGTTAAGATTTTTATTGCTTTTGTTATTTGACAATCATATTTCCAAAATATTACATGATTAACACAAAAAAATTAAACCATCGAATAGCATAAACATCCTATCAGGAAGTAGATGGCCATTCCCATAATATCGTTGATGGTGGTTATGAACGGGCCGGTGGCCACGGCGGGGTCAATCTTCATACGGTCGAAGGCTAGCGGCAGCGCGGTGCCCACAATGGCGGCAAACAGCACCACCGTAATCAGCGACAGACTGACTGTAAGACTCAGCGCGAAATCGCTGGCAAAGAATATGTTGTAAAGGAAAGCCAAAGTTGCCACAATGGCGCCGTTGAGCAGAGCACCCAACATCTCTTTGAAGATTTTCTTGCCCGCCGAATCCAAGCCTAAAGTATTGTTGGCCAAGCCTTGAACAATGATTGACGACGATTGGATTGCCACATTTCCGCCCATAGCGCCAATCATCGGAATGAAACTGGCCATCACGGGATGCAGGGCAATGTCGCTGTCGAAACCTTTCACCACAATCGAACTCAGAATGCCGCCACCCATACCAATCAGCAGCCACGGAATACGCGCTTTGGTGAGTTTGAACACCGAGTCGCTCGAATCGACATCGCCGGTGATACCTGACATTATCTGGTAGTCCTCATCGGCCTCATCCTTAATCACATCCACAACGTCGTCGATGGTGATTCGGCCCTTGAGCCGCCCGATGCTATCCACAACCGGCATCGACACCATATCGTACTTCCGCATAATGTTTGCGACGTCCTCGCAATCATCGTCGGTTTTCACCGATATGATGTCCTCGACAATATTCTTGATTTTCTGGTTGTCGTTGGCCAAAAGCAAATTCTTCAATGGCAGAACACCCTTCAGAACACCCTGGTCATCAGTTACATAAACATAGAAGAACTCACCAACATCAGGTGCCTGCTTGCGGATTTCCTCAACGCAGTTGCGCACGGTCATATTCTCGTTCACGCTGATAAGTTCCGTCGCCATAAGGCCGCCGGCGGTGTCGGGATCGTATTTCAGAAGGTCGACAATGTCGCCGGCCTGCACAATATCGCTGATGTTTGAGAGAACCTCATCCTGCTTTTCCTCAGGCAGTTCCGAGATAATATCGGCGGCGTCGTCGGAATCCATATGTTCGATGACGGCGTGGGCGATTTCCTGTCCCGAAAGGTCCTCGAGCAGTTCCTCACGATCGTCTTCTTCAAGTTCGATGATGGCGTCGGCGGTGAGTTCCGACGGCAGCAAATTGAAAAGGTAGTGGGCATCGTCGGGTTCAAGTTCGCCCAAGATTTCGGCAACGTCGGCAGGGTGAAGTTCCGACACCATCGATTTTATCGACTCATCGCTGCGCTCTTGAATGGCAAGTTGCAGTTCTTCAACAAATTCCTTATTTAGTTCGAAACGCATAATTTCAGTTTTTTAAAAGTCCGTCAATAATGTTCGTCAGTTCCACGAACTCGCTAACACTCAATTGTTCAGGCCGTTGTCGGAAGACTGGCAAGTCGCACCTACGGTCCTGCAGGATTGGCTTCAGGCTGTTCGAGAGAGTTTTTCGCCGCTGGTTGAAACTTGTTTTCACCACTTTGGTGAATAGTTCTTCGTCGCACGGCAGGTGCTCTACATTGTTGCGTGTCAGCCTGATAACGCCCGACTTGACCTTCGGGGGCGGGTCGAACTCGCACTCGTTGACGGTGAACAGATAATCGATATTGTAATATGCCTGCAGCAGAACGCTCAGAATGCCGTAAACCTTCGAGCCCGGCTTCGACGCCACGCGCTCGGCCACCTCTTTCTGGAACATCCCCACCATTTGGGGAATCATCTGACGGTTTTCCAAAATCTTGAACAGAATCTGGCTCGAAATGTTGTAGGGGAAATTTCCGGCCACCGAAATGGGCTTTCCGAAAAGCGCAGGAAGGTCGAGTTTCAGAAAATCGCCCTCGATAATGCGGCCGTTGAGTTCGGGCATTTCGGCCATCAGGTAGCACACCGATTCGTGGTCGATTTCAACCACCCGCACATCGGCCTCGGGACGGCTGAGCAGGTGCCGTGTGAGTATTCCCATTCCCGGCCCGATTTCGAGAATCACGTTCGGTGCCGACGGGGTGAACCCATTGGCTATCCGTGCCGCAATTGTCTGATTGGTAAGAAAATGCTGACCTAAATTCTTTTTTGCCCTGACCTTCTGCATCGCTGATTTTTTTGCGGTTGCAAGATAGGTTTTTATTTAGGAATTAGGAATTAGGAATTAACAATAAAAGGACATCAGACATCAGACGTAAGACAACAGAAAATGATAAGTGGACAGTGCGTCCGTTGACTGTAGTCTGTAGTCCGTTGTCCAAAAAAATCACCGCACCTTCTTCGCGCACTTCGGGCAAAGGCCTTTTACAAGGAAATTGGCCGAGCGGGCAACGTAGCCGTCGGGTAATTCGATTTGCGGTATATGATTATCGCTCAAGCAGATAGTTTGGTGGCACGACTCGCAGAAAAAATGCAGGTGAGCGTCTTCGTCCTCATCGTGGTGGTGGCTCTGGCAGATCTCGTAGCGCGTGCAGCCGTCGCCACTCTCAATGACGTGCACAAAATGCGCCTCGCGAAAAAGATTGAGCGTGCGCAAAATGGTTGATTTGTCGATAGTTCCAAGAATCGCCTCAAGTTCAAGCAGCGACAGCGGCTGCCCCGAATCGTGCAGCGCCCTTGCTACCAACGTCCGGTTGCCGGTCTCCTTGATTCCGTGCTCCACAAACAGCGACTGTATCTCAATGTTGCTCATCAGTTTTTTTCGGCAAGATATGATTTTTGGTGAATCGGTGAACCGGTCAATCGGTGAATTGAGATTTTGAGAGTTGAGAAAGTTTGGAAGTGCATTCGTAATTCGTAATTCAAAATTCGTAATTTCTAACACCCAATACCTAACACCAAAACTAATGCCTTCAATCACCCTAACTCCACCACCGTAATTCCCGCGCCGCCGAAATCGACGTGCTCGTCGCGGACGCTGGTCACCACATCAACGGTTTGCAGGTACTCGCGCACCACATTGCGCAGAATGCCGTTGCCCTTGCCGTGCAGAATTTTCACCTCGAAAACGCCCACCATCACGGCCTCGTCAATGAAGGCGGCCACGCGGCTCACGGCCTCTTCGGCACGCATTCCGCGCACATCGAGCCCGGGCTTGAACGACAGCCGGCGCTGGTTCAACTCGTACGACTGTTGCAGGCTGCCCTGGCGCACGCTCTTGCGAAGTTTCTTTTTCTCGTCATCGGTCAGGTGCTGCAAACGACTGATTTCCACATTCATATATAGGTTATCGAAAGCCACCACGGCGTTCTTCCCGTTCAGTTCCATAATCTCGCCCACAGTTGTCTGCCCCTCAATGCGGACGGGCATTCCAATGGTGAAATCGCGCTGGCGCTCCTCAACCACATCGGCGGCTTTCAGTTGCGCGTCCTGCTTCGATTTCGACGTGCGGACACGATTCTCGCGTTCTTTCAGTTTTTTGATTTTCTGCAAGATACGTTCTTCATCATCGCTGGTCTTCTCCATTGCCTGGCGCGCCTCGTCGAACTGCTGGCGGGCCTGTTTGGTTTTCTCCTTTTCGGCTTGCGACTCGCGAATCTGACGTATCGTATTTTCAATCAACTTGTTGGAATCAGCCAACAATCGTTTTGCATCGTCTTTCGATTTGGTCATCAACTCCTTACGGAAACGTTTTGTCTCGTCGAGTTCGCGTTTTTCGGTCTCCATCATCTCCTCCAATCGGCGCTCTATCTTGCGGATATTCTCGCGTTTACGCTCCCAATAGTACTTGTCGCGGGCAATCTCGCGCAGGTGCTTGTCGAAATTCAAGTGCTCCTCGCCAACCTTGCTGCGGGCATCGCCAATCACATCTTGCGGCAGACCAATCTTATAGGCAATCTCGAAGGCAAAACTGCTGCCTGGCTTGCCCATCTCCATCACAAACATCGGCTCCATCCGATTTGTGTCGTAAAGCATTGCGCCATTGACAATTCCGTCGTGTCCGGCGGCAAAATGCTTCAAGTTGGTGTAGTGGGTGGTTATCACGCCGAAAACCTTCGCCTGATTGAGCCGGTCGAGAATGGCTTCGGCAATGGCACCGCCAAGCATCGGCTCGGTTCCGGTGCCGAACTCGTCAATCAGAATCAGCGTGCAGCCGTCGGCGTTGCGCACAAAATGCTTCATATTCAGCAGGTGCGAACTGTATGTACTCAGGTCATTATCAATACTTTGCTCGTCGCCAATATCGATAAACAGATTGGTGAATATTCCGGCGTGGCTTGTCGGCTCCATTGGCACCGGCAGGCCGCACTGCAGCATATATTGCAGCAGTCCGACGGTTTTCAGACAGACCGATTTTCCGCCTGCGTTCGGTCCGCTAATGACCAAGATTCGGCTTGCCTCGTCGAGCGCGATATTGAGCGGCACGAGCGTTCGCCCTGCCTCGCGGAAAGCCTCTTGTAGTATTGGGTGGCGGGCATCGCGCCAATCGATTAGCGGCTTGTCGGCCAAGTGCGGCACAGCGGCTCCGATTTGCAGTGCATAGCAGGCTTTGGCGCGAATGAAATCGGTGATTCCCAAGAACATAAGCGCATCTTCAAGATCGTCGGTGTAGGGGCGCAGATTGTCGGTCAGGGTTCGCAGAATGCGGATAATCTCGCGGCGTTCGGCCGACTCAAGTTCAAGCAGCGCATTGTTGATTTCCACCACCGGCGCGGGCTCCACATAGCAGGTTTTGCCGGTTGCCGACTCGTCGTGGATAATGCCCATTATGCGGCGCTTTTGCGAAGCGGCAATGGGAATGACCAACCGCCCGTCGCGGACAGCAAGCGTGGCATCGGGTTCAACCCATCCTTCCTGCTGCGCATCGGCAATAATGCGACGAATAAGTTTCGACGCAGCGCCCTGTTTTTCAGCCAATTCGCGGCGAATGGCGGCAAGTTCGGGCGACGCACTGTCGCGAATCTGCCCCTGACGGCTCATAATGTGCTCAATGCTGTCGGTCACGTAGGTGTGCACCGTCACGTTGGCGGCAATGGCGCTCAACGACGGATAGCGTTCCGTGTTCTCCTCTTTTGCAAAAAAACGAGTGATAGCCTTTACTGTTGATAATGAGCGGTATAGATTGAAGATTTCCTCTGCTTCGGCAAACGAGCCTTCAACGCGCATCTTGTCGAAAAGCGGCCGAAGGTCGAAGAAATAGTCGGTCGGAAAATCGACCTGACTCTGAAGCAGTTGCATAAATTCCGAAACTTCGGCAAGACGGTTGCGCACATCGGCGGCCTTCGGCATAAACCGCATCTTGTCGGTCAGCCACCGGCCCACTTCGCCCAAACAGCACCCTTTCACCGCCTCGCGAACCCGCACGAAATCAATCTTTTGCTCAAAATTATCAGGATAAATCATCACAAATCATTTTCGGCAAAACTATCAAAAAAAGGTGAAGCAATGTTTAAAGGATAGTGAAGTATAAATGGCAAAAGATATCATTGAGCATTTATTTGCTATAGCCATTCAAAATCTCCATTGCCACCGCAACTTTCTCTTCAATCGGCAATCGTCCGTCAATCCAATTGATTTTGAAACCGTTGCGTTCCATTCGACGGAACCATGTCATTTGGCGTTTGGCAAATTGGCGAATGGCAATGTTCAAATGTTCAACCATATAGTTGTAACTGAACTCGCCTTGCAGATACTGCGTAACAAATTTATATTCAAGGCCATAGTATTCCAAATCGATTGGTGCGATGCCGCTATCGAGCAAGGCTTGCACCTCATCGATCATGCCATCGCGCAAGCGCTGCTTCAGGCGGCTGTAGATTGACTGACAAACGGTCTCGCGCTCCATCGCCACACCTATTATAATATAGGGGATCTTTGGAAAATCGGGGATTGAATTGGCGTTTTGCTTCTGATATTCAGCAATTTCAATGGCACGAACAGTGCGCTGACGAGTATCGAAATCGGCATTGTTGTGCAGTTTTTTCACTGACTTCAACCGCTGCTCCAACTGCGCTTCAGTATAGTCCTTCAACTCTGCCCGAAGTTTCTCATTCACAGGCACCGATGTCATTTTATAGCCATCGAGCACCGACTCAATATACAAACCGCTGCCACCGCAAAGTATCGCCTGCTTCTGACGTTTGGATAAATCGTCATAAACTTTCAGGAAATCTTGCTGATACTGAAAAAGATTGTATTTGGTGCCCGGCTCAACAATATCAATCAAATGATACGGAATCTGCCTACCATCAATTTGATAATCAGACAAATCCTTACCCGTACCGATATCCATCCGACGATAGACCTGACGCGAGTCGGCGCTGATAATTTCGGCATCGACCTCCACTGCCAAATGTGTGGCAAGCGCGGTTTTGCCCGATGCTGTCGGGCCTAAGATGGTGATTAGCGGCAAGTTCGCGTTCATTCAGTGATGCAGTTTGATGGTTATGCATTGCGAAAATAGTTTAAATTTGCAGCGTTTTTGGTGCAAGATGAATATAAAATCACTTTTAAATCTGACAATCGACCTAATTGGCAAACCAAATGCCACAGCATCAATGCTTTCCGGCAATTCGAAAGGTTTCACTGCTCTTTTGAAAGAGATTGCGCTCCCTTACTTTGTGGCAATAATCGTTGCTGAATACATCGGACATGTAATGTTCGGCACATATATGTTTAGAGATTCGTTTAAGTTCATTATCAACGAATTGCTACCTCGATTAGCATTATTGCTGACATCAGGCGCAGTATTCACTCTGCTTCTCTACGAGATTCTGCACTACTACTCTATTTCTGCAAAGTTGTCACGCGTATTTTACATTATAACTTACTCATTCATACCAATTTTCGTTACATCGATTTTTAGCGGACTGCTGCCAAAACTTGCACCGCTTTTCAATCTTTGCGGCCTCTATTCATACTACCTGCTTTGGTGTATGCTGAAGGCCGAATGCGCCGACACCGATAACAAGAAACTTCGTAACGCTACAATAACATCAATCGCCATTATGATTTTAATGCATTGGGTATTTGTGGGTTGCGAAAATCTAATACTCAACTGAGATGGACAACAACGTTCGGTTTAGCAATAAAAAAGCACACTTCCTCTACGAGATAATCGAGACATTCAACGCCGGCATTCAATTGCTGGGCACTGAAATAAAATCGATTCGTAACGGCAAGGCCAACATCAACGACACCTACTGCATTTTCGAGAAAGGCGAGTTGTATGTCAAGAACATGTATATTGCTGAATACGAATATGGTACGCACTACAACCACACTCCGCGCAGCGACCGCAAACTTCTGCTGAAACGGCGCGAACTGAACCGGTTGGAAAAGAAAATAAAGGAAAAAGGATTCACCATTGTTCCTATCACACTATATATCAACGAGAAAGGTTTGGCAAAAATGAGCATCGGCTTGGCCCGCGGCAAAAAACTCTTCGACAAGCGCGAAGACATCAAATTAAAAGACACCAAACGCGAGTTGGATAGGATGAACAAAATCAAATGATTAGGCTAATTCAATAGCCATTTTCCAACAGTCTCACGCAAAAGTATTTGCGCAATTTTCAACTATTATTGTTCGAAGAAGAAGTCTTGCAGGCCGTTGATATCTGCAGGCGAGAGTGTTGATGTACCTTCGAAAATGTCGTCGATGGCCTTCTGCAACTCCTCGTGCGAGATGTAGTTGTCGTTGTCGGTATCTGCAAACTTGTATTTGGCTGGGATGCCCTTTGTTGCATCAACACTGTTGCCGCTCTGCGACTCCGAAGTGTTCGAATAAACGCGCGTGTCGGTGTGTTTTACTGCATCAGGGTTGTAGAGCAACATGATAATCTGCTTATCAGTCAACTGGATGCCGCTTGCACTAACAATTTTGCCCAATGGTGTGTTTGGTTCCTTGTCAATATAATCTGGAACACCATCCTTATCTGTGTCAAGCGGGCAGCCATACTGGTTGACTTTCACGTCTTTGGGCGTGCCAGGACATTCGTCGTTAAAGTCATCGACACCATCACCGTCTTCATCAAGATTGTCAGTAATGGTGAACTTCAAATTTCGGAAATTCTCAACAGCGGCAAGTTCCTCATCAGTTGAGAACAAGTCAATCGACAACGATACATATGTGTTCAGAACAATGTCGTTCTTCCAGCCTTTGCCTCCTTTCACGTTATCAATATAATCGGTCAGCGGGAAGTGGGCCGCGCAACCGAAACGACAAGTAACACGGTCGGTTATCGTCACATTGAAACCGGCGTCAACAGGGAAAGCCACGCTTGTTTTAGCGTAATCACCATAGCCATAAAGGTCAAGTTTGCGCAAGTCGGTTTCGTATTCATAGTCACGGACAATTATCTCGCCGCGGTCATCGCGGATTGTGCCATCGGGCCAATAGACATATGCTTTGTTATCGGCATTCAGGAAATCGCCTTTCGACGAGAACTGGAAAAACTCAACACCCAACGAAACGTATGGGTGGATTGGGCGTTTGCGTTCGAGAATATGGTTGAAATTGTAGGCAACCGAAACACCACCGGCGAAAATTTGTGAACGGAAATTGGCAACATTCAGCATATCAGCCCGCTGCGCATCGTTCATAAATACAACCCTATCAGGGCTCACCTTGCCATCGACAACCAGTTGCGAAAAATCGATTTTTGTCTCGTTTCCAGCACTATACAAACTACCGCCCACGCGGCCCAAAGTTCCATGGAACTCAATGTCGAAATATTTGCTGACATTACGGCTGATGAGAAAACGGTACGATGTCAAGCCGTTGATGGGCGTACGGAAATAATCTACCACATCGCCATAAAAAGAAAAGTTACCGACACCGAAGCCGATAACTGGTTTGAAAGCCGCGCTTGTTGCCTCCTCTTCTTCCGCAAGCAACACCGACAGGTAATCCTCGTCGATGTCCTCCTCCTGCGCAATAACTGGCAAGCAGGACAACAATCCTAATATGGCAATCAGTAATTTCCTCATCAACAATTTTTTAATTCAACTCGCTTGTTACTTATACCATTTTTGACTTGCTATCATCAATGCTTCTTGAACCGTGATGCGCATTCCGTTGTTGTATGCCGACACAAAGGCGTCGTGGATTGGTGTGTTGTTCCAAACATAAACGCGATAGTCGCGCGCATCTTTGTATTCGCTGAAATTGCCGACTGTGTATTTGTTCCAGCCGTTATGAATCTCAACTTGCACTTGGTCGGTGATGTTCAGACGTTTGAAGTAGTTTTTGCCAACGAGTCTGTGACCTGCGGCAATCTGTACTCTGAAAGCCACGCCCTGCTCCGGCGACGGAATGTCTGTCAAATCCTCAGCAGAAACCTGATATGTCGGGCGGGTTGACCTTGGATTTGCTGTCGGTTGCGGTGTTGTGCTAACTGGCTCTGTGTACGAAGATGTTGCAACAGGCTCCGGTGCAGTGTACGATGGTTCTGGTGTGTACTGGGTTGCCGGCTCCGGTGTTGAAACTGGTTCATACGAGTATGTTGGCTCTGGTGCCGGGGTGTACGAAGCAATTGGTGCTGCAGGCTCCGGTTCGGTGGTCGGCTCTGGTGCCTGTACAAGCAAATCTTCGTCTTCTCTCTCCAAATCGACACTGCGCTCGGCAATGTTTATCGTTTTTGTGCGGTCCGACTCGGCATACGAGAACGTACCAACAATCTGGAATTCCTCATCAGGAATCTCGCCTTCGGGAATCAGTTTGTACGAAACCACGAAATTTTCGTCGCCGGCATTGTTCGGCATATTCATCCACAAGAATTTGACAATGTGGTTTTTATAAGTAAAAATCGAGTTTTTCGATTTGATGCTTTCTGCACGGTAACCTACAGGAATTTGCTCTTGAATCTTTCCAAACTCTTTCAAACTGCCCTTGTTAACCAACAGATTGACAATCACCTCGTTATTGTCATTGAGATAAGGTTTCTGCCTAATGCAGTCAACTGAATTAAGGTTCACTTGTACATCGCCTTTCTGAATCACCATATTTTGCTGATTTGCAAGATTAAGAGATGACTCGTCAGCAATCACTTGCAATGTTTGGGTTCCAGCCGTTGCCACTTGAACTGAGTTGTCCATAATGTACGAGAAACTACCGTCGAAAGTGTAACTGCCCGATGCGGTTGCCGGGTCAATCTGAATGGCGTACGAAACAACCAAATCCTTGTCGTACGGCACCTTCATCCATTGGATTTTCACCTTCTGGTCGACAAACGAGAACTCACCGTTGGCTGTCTGACGAGCAACGGCCTTGAATCCGTTCGGCAATTTCTGTTGGAAGCGGGCAAAACCCTCAACATCACCCTTACGGATGGTAACCTCAACCAAAAACTCACTGTTGCTTTGGGCTGAATCGGGCATATTCAGCGACACTGAAACAGGCTCTCCTACAAGCCCGAACAACATTAAAACGCTGATAATCCCTAAGATTAAATTCGATTTAAGCATAAAGTTATTTCTGCGTAAAGCAAACTAAACAATTGAATGCTAAAATAACTAAAAACCGCATACAATCAAGCATTCGCGACTTTTTGCACCCCGTTTTTTTTGACACATGGCGGTTGATATCTTCCAAATGTACTGCAATCAACTATAAATCAGTTAGATTTATTGACGAAATCATTTCGTCTTTTGGTTAGAAAAATAGATAAAATAAGCCCATGCAATGGGCTTATTTTTAATCTATTAAATATCAATCGTGCTCTATTTCGGCATAATGATGCGCATTTTTTTGAAAAAACGCTCACAACTGACGATTTTGAGCCTGCTATCAATATTTGAAACTGCTGCCGCCCAAAAATTCTCTCAGAATTGATGTCGGTGGAATCTCATTGTCGGGGATAGGCTTGACGTAACTCAGGAATTTCAGCAGACGCAGAGCCTCACGATAGGCTGTGCAGTTTGGCGGCACTTGTTGCAAAATCGGCTCAACATAACGTTTGAGTACGCCAGTTTCGTAAACCATCGCCGTATTGAACATAATATCAGCACGTTCTTGATTCGGGAAGATGTGTTTGTCCTCACCACGGCGCACGCTCGGCCAGCGGTCGATGGTGTCCTTCGCGCTGTAGCCGCGGTAGCGGTAGTCGCGCACAATGCGGCGGATTAGGCGCGTGTCGGTGGTCGGGATACGGTTGTGGTTGTCGAGCGACAGGGTGGTGAGCGCCGACACATAAACGCGGAATTTCAGACTGTCGTCGATGTGGGCGGTGAGTTTCGGATTCAGTGCGTGAATGCCCTCGGCAATGATGACGCTGTTGGCATCGAGTTTCATTTTCTCACCGTCGAAGAAGCGCTTGCCGTCTTTGAACGAGAATTTCGGCACATCGATGGTCTTACCAGCGAAAAGTTGGTTCAAATCATTGTTAAGATACGGAATATCAAGTGCTTCCAATGCTTCAAAATCATAATCGCCATTTTCGTCGAGCGGTGTTTTCTCACGGTCAACGAAATAGTTGTCGAGCGATAGCGTAACCGGATTAAAACCAGCAACTTTCAGTTGAATGGCCAGTTTGTTGGCTGTGGTTGTCTTGCCCGACGACGATGGTCCCGAAAGCAGCACCAGTCGCGGTTGCGGCTGACGAGTGGCAATCATATCGGCAATCTGCGCAAGTTTTTTCTCTTGCAAAGCCTCAGAAATCTTTATCAGTTCACCGATGCTACCATCGTCAATATGTTGGTTGATGTTGCTCATATAACTGATATTCAATATTCTGCCCCATTTTTTAAATTCGTGCAGAACATCAAACATCTTGTCTTGCAACTCAAGTTCGGCAACGGCATTCGGATTGTCACGGAATGGCGCGCGAAGCAGCATTCCATCGTAATATTTGTCGATGCTGAACACCTTCAGATAGCCCGTCGAAGGCAGAAGGCAACCATAGAAATAGTCCATCACATCGTCGAGATAATAGACTGAAGAATATAGATGTGCGCGCGTTTTGAGCAGTTGTGCC
Organism: Salinivirgaceae bacterium; assembly: GCA_017557785.1. GTDB lineage: Bacteria > Bacteroidota > Bacteroidia > Bacteroidales > SZUA-534 > RUG13583. Next base: position 65,592 of record JAFYYA010000086.1, on the reverse strand, counting down.
TTCTCGTGGTAGCCCATCTCATCGAAAAGTTTGATGGCATCTTCTGCGAGCATTCGCTTGCGGATAAAAGGCAGGTCAAGTTTGATAATTTCGCGCATACGGCTGTCGATTTCAACAACTTGGTCCACGCTGACAGAGTCAACGCCCTCTATTTCACAATAATAGCCGTTAGATATTGAATGCTCGATTTTCAGTTTCTTCCCCGGAAAAATGTCGTGGACAGCCTTGTAGAGAACAAAACTCAGCGAACGGTCGTACATTCGTTTGCCTTCAGGATGTTTAAACCCAATAAATTCAACTATATACGGATTGAACAAGGCAAAATCGAGTTCCTGCAGTTTGTTGTTGACGTAAGCCGCGTAAACCGGTTCGCCAGTGAAGCCCATATCGGCTGCAACTTGCTGTAATGTAGTGCCTTGCGGATAATTACGTCTCTCGCCGTTGTTTGTGCAAATAATTTCAATCATAACTTTATCTTTTTTCAAAATTTCACTTCGCCTTAAAGGCAAGACGAAGCCGCAAAAAGTGCAGGAATAAAGTTATGGGATTTGCGCAAACGTGCAAAAAAAATGCGCTAAAAAATTTGAAATGGTTCGATGCGGCTTGCCAACTACTCTGCCAACTCGTCGGCCAGGAACTGCGCCGTGTAGCCCACACCGCGCGCCACAACCTGCTCGGGCGTTCCTTCGCTCACAATCTTTCCGCCTGCCGAACCGCCTTCGGGGCCCATATCAATAATGTGGTCGGCAACTTTTATGACGTCAAGGTTGTGCTCAATAACAACCACCGTATTTCCTTTGTCCACAAGTTTTTGCAGCACATCGAGCAGCACGCGTATGTCCTCAAAATGCAAGCCAGTTGTCGGCTCGTCGAGAATGTAAAGCGTCTTGCCTGTGTCCTTTTTCGACAGTTCTGCTGCCAGTTTGGCACGTTGCGCCTCGCCGCCACTCAAGGTTGTCGATGGCTGCCCAAGTTTGACGTAGCCCAACCCGACCATCTGCAAAGCCTTGATTTTTTGCAGAATTTTCGGTTGGTTCTCAAAGAACTCAACAGCCTGATTGATAGTCATATCCAACACATCGGAAATCGACTTGCCGCGATAGCGCACTTCAAGCGTCTCGCGGTTGTAGCGGTGGCCGTTGCAATCGGGGCACGGAACCAGCACATCGGGCAGGAAATTCATCTCAATTGTCTGAACACCAGCACCTTTGCAAGTCTCACAACGGCCGCCTTTCACGTTGAACGAGAAGCGTCCAGCCTTGTAGCCGCGGATTTGCGCCTCGGGCAGTTTCTCGAACAGCGCGCGGATGTCAGAAAAGACGCCCGAATATGTTGCAGGATTTGAGCGCGGCGTGCGTCCCAACGGTTCTTGGTTCACCTCTATCACCTTGTCAATGTTGCCAATACCTTCAATTGAATCGAACGGCAGCGGCTCTTGAATTGAGCGGTAAAAATGGTGGTTCAGGATTGGATGCAGCGTCTCGTTGATGAGCGACGACTTGCCGCTTCCCGACACGCCTGTGATGCACACAAACTTGCCCAACGGCAGCGTAAGTGTCACATTCTTAAGATTATGGCCTGTGGCATTATGCAGCACAATCGACAATCCGTTGCCTTTGCGGCGCTTTTTTGGTATCTCAATTTTGCGCGTTCCGTTAAGGTATTGCGCTGTGAGTGAGTCAGATTTCAGAATCTCGTATGGCGCGCCCTCGCTCACCACATTTCCGCCCCGACGGCCAGCAAACGGGCCAATATCAATCACGTGGTCAGCGGCCAGCATCATATCCTTGTCGTGCTCAACAACAATCACGGTGTTGCCGATGTCGCGCAGTTCTTTCAGTGATTCAATGAGTTTGCGGTTGTCACGTTGGTGCAGACCGATTGACGGCTCGTCGAGAATGTAGAGCACGTTGACGAGTTGCGAGCCAATTTGCGTGGCCAGTCTAATTCGCTGACTCTCACCGCCCGACAGGCTGCGCGAACTGCGGTTGAGCGACAGATAATCGAGCCCAACCTTGACCAAAAAGCCCAAACGGCTGCGGATTTCCTTCAGAATCTCGGCGGAAATGGCGCGCTGCTTGTCGCTCAAGCGGTCTTCAAGACCGTCGAGCCAGGCGTACAGGCTCTTGATGTCCATATTCGAGAGTTCGGCAATATTTTTCTCATCGATTTTGAAATGCAGCGCCTCGCGGTTCAATCGCGCCCCGTTACATTCGGGGCAAACGCACTGTTTCACAAAGTTTTGCATCGGATTCTGCTTGTCCTCGGTAACTTCGTCGGTGGTGATGTCTTGCAACATTGAAATAACGCCAGGAAAACTCAAAAAATAGTTCGATGAGTTGCCCAATGGTGTGTTCAGCAGTTTGAAAGGTTCGTCGCTTCCGTTCAGAACTACGTCGAGCGCCTCCTCGGGAATGTCGCAGATGGGCGTGTCGAGTTTGAACTTGAATTTATCGGCAATCGCTTCCAACTGCCAGAATATCATCGCATTGCGATACTTGCCTAGCGGCAGAATACCACCGTTTTTGATGCTCAACTGACGATTGGGTATCACCTTGTCGATATCTATCTTATTTACAACACCTAAACCCTTGCAATGCGGGCAAGCGCCCACGGGCGAGTTGAACGAGAATGTGTGCGGCGCAGGCTCGTTGTACGACAGCCCTGTTTCGGGGCACATTAGGTGGCGGCTGTAGAAGTTTTCTTCTTCAGTGTCAGCGTTTTGCACAAGCACCACACCTTGGCCTTCCTTCATTGCGGTGTTCAACGATTCGGCCAGCCGCTTGCGGTCTTTCTCATCAACTTTCAGTTTGTCGATAACTACCTCAATATTATGGGTTTTATAGCGGTCGAGACGCATTCCTGCAGTCAAGTCGGTAATCTTGCCGTTGACGCGCGCGTAGAGATAGCCTTTGCGCAGAAGTTGGTCGAAAAGTTCCTTGTAGTGGCCCTTACGCCCCTTGATGAGCGGTGCCATAAGGTAGATTTTCTGCCCCGCCATCTTGCTGATAATGATATCGATAATTTGGTCGTCGGTGTACTTGACCATCTTTTTGCCAGTGTTGTACGAATAGGCCTCGCCAGCACGGGCGAAAAGCAGTCGCAGAAAGTCGTAAATCTCTGTGGTTGTGCCAACTGTAGACCGCGGATTCTTGTTGGTGGTTTTCTGCTCAATTGAAATGACGGGGCTCAAACCTGTGATTTTATCCACATCGGGACGGTCCAAACCGCCCAAAAACTGACGCGCGTAGGCCGAAAAAGTCTCGATGTAGCGGCGCTGTCCCTCGGCATAAATGGTGTCGAACGCAAGCGACGACTTTCCGCTGCCGCTCAAACCCGTGATGACGGTGAGTTTGTTGCGCGGAATGGCGACATCAATGTTTTTCAGATTGTGCTCACGCGCACCATATACGCGGATAAAATCCTCATTTTCAATTACATCACTTTTAACCATACAACTGTTGTAAAAAGCGGACAAAGTTAGTCAATTATTGGCAGATGGCGATTGGTCGCGCAAAAAGATTTCTTGAATTAAGTACTGCTATAATTGCTGCAATTCGTGGTGGAAAGCGATTAACAGACATCGATAATCAGAAAAAAAATCGATGGCAAACTCAAAAAAATCAGTCAAATGCGACCATACTAAACTTTTTTTAGTTAATTTGGGGAAAATTTTGTTCGACTATGCTTATAGACAAAGAATACAACTGGCGCGGAAAGACGATTTTAATCGCCGAAGATGAAGAAATCAACTATATGTTTCTTGAGCGCGTGCTGATGTCGGCCAACGCCACTTTGGTAAGGGCCACAAACGGACAGGCTGCCATCGACATTGTCAATAGCAACCCAAACATCAACTTGATACTGATGGATATACGAATGCCGGGCATCAATGGCATTGAAGCCACAGAATCCATCAAAAAAATGCGACCAACCATCCCTGTGGTTGCGCAAACGTGCTACGAGAACGAGATTAACCTTTCCGATTATCCGAACACGCACTTCGATGGATTTGTAAGCAAACCTGTGAATATCAATAAGTTGCTCGAAATTATCGACAAGTTGATTTAAACCGGCTTAAATTCCGATTAAAACGCCGCCAGCAACAGATTGATGTCTTGCGACGACATTCCTAACTTATTACCAATCATTTCGTTAGTTAGGATTCCATTATACACGTATGCGCCCGCTCTGACGCCTGCGTTTTCTTTTATAAGTTGGTTGATACCACCTGCCTCACCAAGTTCGATGAGCACTTGTCCGAGAATATTGCTCAATACATAAGTTGCCGTGCGCGAAACTCTTGACGGAATATTTGGTACGCAATAGTGCACCACGCCGTGCTTCTCGTAAACCGGTGCAGCAAACGATGTCAGTTCTGATGTCTCGAAGCATCCACCCTGAGTCATGCACAAATCAACAATCACCGAGTGGTTTTTCATCTGACTCACAGCATCTTCGCTGACAATAAAATCGCGGACGCAGTTGTTCTCATACAATGCGCCAATCACCACATCGGCCTGACGCATGGCCTTCAGAAGCACCAGCGGCTGAAGCACCGAAGTGAAAACGCGCACACCAAGACGCTGCTGTAATTCGCGCAAGCGATTGATTGACTTATCGAAAATCTTCACCGACGCACCAAGTCCCAAAGCCGTACGGGCAGCGCACTCGGCAGCCGTTCCAGCACCCAGCACCACAACATCGGTGGGACTGATTCCACTGATTCCGCCTAGCATCTCGCCCTTGCCACCATGCTCATCGCTGAGATACTCGGCAGCAATCAATATCGATGTCGTACCCGATATCTCACTAAAACTCTGCACAATAGGATAAGCCTCGCCGCTCGCATCCTTGAAAAATTCAAAACCGATGGCCGTAATTTTCAATTCCTGAAGTTTCTCGATGTACTGTTTCGGCTGCGTGTATATATCATAACTACTGAAAAGAACCTGGCGGCCCTTCATCAGCCCGAGTTCTTCCTCGTTCGGCGGCAAAACCTTGACAATCACGTCGCAAGCATAAATATTAGCCTTGCAAGGCTCGATGATTGCACCCTGCTCAGTGTATTTCTGATCGGCAAAATGCGCCTTCTCTCCCGCCCCGGTCTCAACATACACATCGTGACCGAGCCCAACCAAAAAACCGACAGCGTGCGGCGCCATAGCCACGCGGTTCTCGTTCTGTGCTGTCTCTTTTGCAACAGCAATACGCATTTTTTTGCGCTTCCGCGACACTTCGAGTGTCTCCTCGCACGGCAGCAGATTAACCTTACCGAGCCCGTAATCAGGAATAGTCATATCCTATAAATATTTATGGTGCAGCATTATACATCAGCGCACACTATTCTTAAAAAGACAAAGCAAGGTAGATTAATTTAGGCAAAATGGCAAAATCTGTCATCAATTGTTTTCAACAACGAAAACAACAATTGTGGCATACAAATTGTGGATAAGCGAAATGATTAAAGCCAAATAAATTTTGACAAAATGTGACATTTGCCGCTCAACGGCTGTAACATTATTGTAAATTTGCGTATAGGATTTGAAAGTGTTTTTGTATGGAAGACTACGAAATCAAATACTTGATAGAAAAGATCAAAAATGCTAACTGCAAGCATCTCGACCTTTCGAATAAGGATATCACTGAACTTCCTGAAGAAATTGGGGAACTGACTGATATTGAGACTCTCGATTTGAGTTTCAATCACATAACCAAGTTACCCGAATCCATTGCAAAAATGACCAACCTCAAAGAGTTGTTCTTGATGCGTAACTGCGTGACAGAGTTGCCTGAAAACATCGGGAAACTGCAAAACCTTAAATCGCTCGATGTCAGTTACAATCCGATCAAGACTTTGCCTGCGCAAATGGGCGATTTAGTCAATCTGCAAACTTTCGATGCAAGTTTCTGTCTATTGCAGTCTATACCGCCAGAGATGGTCAACCTGCAAAAAATCACTCGCATACATTTCGATGAGAACCCGCTCGACTGCCCACCGCTGAAGGTTATCCGCCGTGGTTGGAACGCCATTAAATATTTCCTAACAGAGCGCGGAAAAGGAAACACCGAACCCACTACAACGGTTGTGACGATCCACTAATTGGCTAAAAATCCGATTTTTTGCGAATAAAATGAGAACGCAACATGCGCTTGCTATGCGGTTGCGCTAAACCTTTTTAGTCGATTTCCAGACAACGGCTGTCATCGTCGCCGACTGTCACCTTGACTGTTGTAAAATGCTCGGGCATAAGTTCTTCAATCTTCTCGGGCCACTCAACAAAGCAGTAGTCATCGCCAAAGAAATAGTCTTCGTAGCCCAGATTGTAGGCTTCCTCAAGATTTTTGATGCGGTAGAAATCGAAGTGGAAAATGCGGCCGGCGGCTGAATTGTACTCGTTGATGATTGCAAACGAAGGACTTGACACCGTATCGGTTGTGCCAAGTTGCTCACATACAGCCTTGATGAAGGTTGTCTTGCCAGCACCCATCGGGCCATAGAACGCAAAATGCCGCTTATCGCCCACTGCAGCAAGAAATTCTTTTGCCGCCGAGTCGATGTCGTTCAGGTTGTCAATCTTGATTTTCATGGTTTTAGGTGTTGGGGATTAGGCATTAGGTCTGTTGTCCGTAGTCTGAAGTCTGTTGTCCTCAATTAATTGGTTCAACGGTTACCACGCGCTCAAATTCGCGGCCAAGAATCAGGTCTTCAATCACTTTCGGGTAGAATTTATACTCAAGTGCGTGCACTTTCTGTGCCACTTTCTCGGCATTGTCAATCGGCTCGACGCGGATTTTTGCCTGAAAAACGGTTGTGCCTTGGTCATAGTTGGTGTCGATGGTGTGGATGGTGATGCCCGACTCTTTCTCGTGTGCCGCAACCACGGCCTCGTGAACCTTGTCGCCGTACATCCCCTTGCCGCCAAACTTCGGTAGCAGCGAAGGATGGATGTTCAGAATCTTCCCATCGTACTCGTTTACAATGCTTGCGGGCAGCAAAACCAGGAATCCTGCCAAAATAACCCAATCGGTTTTCAACTCGCGAAGCAGATTGAGCAGTTTGTCGGTGCCAACCATATCGGCACGGCTCATCACGTACGACGGAATGCGCAGATATTTAGCGCGCTCCAGCACGTAGGCGTCGGCTTTGTTCGAGATAATTGCGGCAACCTCAACCGCATCGGAATGCGAGAAGTATTTCACTATGTTTTCAGCATTCGAGCCTGAACCCGAAGCCAGTATTGCAAGACGTATCATATTGTTAAAGTATTGTCGTTCTGTTGGTTTTCATAACCATCGTCAATCAGTGTGGGCGCAGCCGATGCGGCAACAGCCAGTTGGTCGCAGCGCTCGTTGAGCGGAATACCATCGTGCCCTTTAACCCATTGGAACACAACGTGGTGCCGATTGTAAACGCGCCAAAAGCGCATCCAAAGGTCGGAGTTTTTCTTGCCCTTGAAGCCCTTTTTTATCCAGCCTTCGAGCCAGTGTTTCTCAACGGCGTCAACCACATAGCGCGAATCGGAATAAATCAGCACATCGCAACCATCGTTTTTCAGCGCCTCCAGACCTTTGATTACAGCCAGCAGTTCCATCCGGTTGTTGGTCGTCAGGCGAAAACCTTCCGACAACTCCTTGCTGTGCGGCCCGCAGGTGAGCACAACTCCGTAGCCTCCCGGTCCGGGATTGCCAGAAGCGGCGCCATCGGTATAGATTACAATCTGCTGCATCGGTCTGTTTTTTTGCGGCTGCAAAGATAAACGGAAATTTCAAACCGCTGATTAGATAGATATCTGCCAAATTTCAAGTTATGGCACAAAAAAAGGCGACACATCACGTATCGCCTTTTTGAATTGGTATAACCGATTGAGTGATTACTCTGCAACTGTGCTATCTGCACAAGCAGCCGGTGCTTCTGCAGCCGCCGGTGCGGGTGCTTCGGTGCATGCTTCAACCTTTTCAGCGCACTCTTTCTTGCCAAACGGCAAGCCGAAACGTTCCAACTTGTTGGTGAAATAGAGTCCGGCAAAGATTGCGGCAAGCAAGATAACAATCCAAAGAATCCGCTTCCAAACAACGCCTTTCTCGGCAAACGGGTCTTTCACTCTCACTTTCGGGAATTTGGCGATTTTAGTCAGCGTGGCGCCAAAGATGATGTTCACCAGAATATCGGCGTTCACAGCCCAGCCGTTGGCGTTGAGCACCTGCGCCAGGTTACGCTTGCGCAGTTTGAGCCACGCCATAATCATCGACGGGCCGGAAATTACAGCCAGAATACCTACTAGAATACCTATATATTCGAACCACCTAAAATTCGCTTGCGACATTCCTTTTGCAGCAGTAGCAAGAGCCTGTCCAATCATGCCTAAGGCCATGCCAATGGCGGCAAAAATACCAGCGAATTTGGCAATGTCGAACGGTGGTTTGGCAGCCGGCTTCTCGCCTTCGGTCGGCACCTTGGCGTCGGCCAGCTTGGCGGTGGTGTCTTCCATCATTTTAGCGTCCTTTTCGGCGGCACGCTTGTTAATCATGTTCTCAATCCAAACCGAAATGCGGCGGTAGGGTGACCAGAACGCCTGCCGGATGCTTATCGGGTTGTCGATGATTTTCACCACGGTGGCATCCCAATCAAGGCCGCTGCGGTCGTAGAAGACGGCGTTTTTGCCTACAGTCAGATTGTTCACTTCGCCATTGGTCATTACGGCCACAATCTTCATTGTTGTGCCCTTGGTTTTCGAAACGCAATCGCAGTAAATCAGGAACATACCGCTGAAACTTGCCATCGCGTTGTGCTTGTCCATATCGATGACTTTGATGCAAAGATCGCAGCTGCGTTGGTCGATGTAGAGCGTTCCGGCTTGGAAAATTGCCTTTGTATCAGGATTTTTGGTGTAGAAATCGGTCAGCGTGACAAAGTTTTTGAGCAGCGTGAAGAAGTCGCGGCACAGGTGCAGCAGTTTGTCAACTTCGCTGATGCTGTTGGCTTCCGACTCGAGTGCCTTGTCCTGTTCAACGAGTGCCAGCAACTCGGCTTTGCGGTTACCGGCCAGTATTTTGCCAATCAGTTCGGCGCCCAACGACTCAACATCGGCACCTTTTTTGGCGGCCAGCCATGCGGTGTATGGCGCAAGTTTCTCACCGATGCTCTTCCAATCGGCTTCGCTGATGGCTTTCTTTTTGGCAAAATCGGCCTTGAAACAGGTGTTTTTCAATGCTTCAAACTGAGCCTGCCATGCAGGGTTGATGGCTGCGGTGTCGAGCGGCAGAAGTCCGTCGGTAGCGATGCGGGCCAGCGGATAGGCCGAAATCTCGTCGGTTCCGGCAGTCAGATTCTTGCTGCTGATGGCCGCGAACTGCTCTGCCGAAACATTGAGCGCGGCAGTTGCGTTGCCATCGAAAGCCGACAGTTTGCAACGCATAAAATAGTCGGTAACTTTCTCGTTCAAAGCCTGATAGTTGGCCACTACGGTTGCAGTGTCGTCGCCGTAAGGCAGAGCCGACTGAGCCACCCATGCTGTCCAGTCGGTGCAGTTAGCGTAGAAGGCTTCAATTTTGTCGGCGTCAACACCATCGGCACCGCTACGGTCGGGCAGCGCGCCCATAGTCTTGACGCAGGCTTCGATGGTGGCCCGCAGGTCGGCATCGTCGGTTGAATCGGGCGTGATGATGCCATCGCCGTTGAAGCGCGTCTTTGAGAAGATGGCCATACTGTCGGCCGTGTTATCGATGGTTATAGTATTGTCTTTCAGCCCCAAATTCTCGACAATGCGCTTTGCGGAAGCGTAGAGCCGCTTACCGTTTTCAGTTTCCTGATTGATGTCGTCGAGAGTGATTGAGCCGGTTTGTTTCAGCAGCAAATTATTGTCTTTCAGTATCGATGTCAGCCATTCGGCCGTTTCCACAACTTCAGGAACTCGGATTTTGCCGTCATTGTCGTCGTCCATCATGGCCAGGGTTTTCTCATCAAGTTCAAGCCCCTTGACCGGGCAACTCAACACTGTCCACATCTTTTGGTCGAGCTCGGCCAGGTGAGCGATGTCTTCACCTTTATCAATGCACACGCGCGGCACGCCGCCAACGTTGGCAAACCGCCATTTGTAGTTCTTTTGCTTTTCCATTTTTTTAGTTTTTAATGCGCCAATGTATATAAATTATAGGTACGCGGTTCAAAAAACTGCCTTTTCCAAAGTCAGATAGGTGTACTTGAAATCGGTTTTAGGATCATCGTCCACATCAGTCCGTTCCAACTCGCGCCACTGACTATAATCAATTTCCGGAAAGAAAGTGTCGGCTTCAAACTTTTTGTGAATCAGCGTCAAATAAAGTTTTGTTGCCAACGGGAACATCTGCCTATAGATGCTTGCTCCGCCAATCACAAACGACTCTTCGCCATCGGGCAGCAGAGCCACCGCTTCGTCGATTGAGCGTGCAAGAACCGCGCCTTCAAACTCATCGCCCGAACGGCTGGTAATAACAATGTTGCGACGCTCTGGCAGCGGACGCCGTGGCAGCGACAGCCACGTGTTGCTACCCATAATAATATTGTGCCCGGTGGTAATCGCCTTAAACCGCTTCAAATCGGCCGGTATATATGCCAAAAGATTGTTTTTCAGTCCAATGCCGCCGTTCTCGTCAATGGCGACAATCATCGAAATACGTTTGTCAGTCATACATATTATTATATGGCCGAAAGGTAGAAATTATTTAACACTGCTTGTTTGATAATTCAAAAAAATACCGATATTTGCGGTTCAAAATTTAGAAGGAAATATTAACAGATTTATAAAAAAGTAGATATGTATCTAACAGCAGAAAAAAAACAAGAGTTTTTCTCAACTTACGGAAAGTCAGCTAAAGACACCGGTTCGACCGAAGGTCAGATTGCAATGTTCAGCTACAAGATCAACCACCTGACTGAACATATGAAGAACAACAAGAAAGACGTTGGCACACAACGTTCGTTGCTTCAGATGGTAGGTAAACGTCGCAATTTGCTGGCATACCTTAAGAAACAGGATATTGAGAAATATCGTGAGCTAATTAAGGCTCTGAACTTGAGGAAGTAACAAAAAGAGGCACTTCGGTTGCCTTTTTTTGTTTGTTATGATTGCAAAGGTTTGCAATAGATTCGGTTGTTGATTTACTCATAACGGCATCTTGATTGGCGTTGCGGCAGTAAACAGCACGGCGCAGGCGGCAACCCGCGTCTGACTCAGCCGAAGACTGTACCACATCGAAAACTTCGGTTTAAAACAATAATATGAATTTGTCTGGCGGACTAAAAGATGAAACCGGCAGACGCAAAAAGATGCTTTTATGAATATAGTTAAGAAAGAAATCAAACTGCCCGACGGCAGAACGATTGAAATTGAAACCGGCAAATTGGCCAAACAGGCCGATGGTGCCGTGATGGTGAAATGCGGCAGCACAATGCTGCTTGCAACAGTTTGCTCGGCGCAAGATGCAGTACCCGGCACCGACTTTATGCCGCTGACCGTTGAGTACAAAGAGAAATTCGCATCGAACGGCCGCTTCCCCGGCGGATTCACACGCCGCGAGGGCAAAGCATCGGACTACGAAATTCTGATTGCCCGACTGATTGACCGCGCTCTGCGCCCACTCTTCCCGTCGAACTATCACGCTGAAACATTTGTAAACGTAACACTTTACTCATCGGACGGCATTGATATGCCCGACAACTTCGCTGGTCTGGCCGCTTCGGCTGCACTTGCAGTTTCTGACATTCCGTTCGAAGGCCCGATTTCAGAGGTTCGCGTGGCTCGCGTTAACGGTCAATTCATCATCGACCCAACATTTGAACAAGCAGAAAACGCTGATATCGAGTTGGTTGTAGCAGCAACACTCGACAATATTATGATGGTTGAAGGCGAAATGAACGAGGTTAGCGAGCACGATATGCTCGAGGCCATCAAAGCCGCTCACGAAGCCATCAAACCGCAGTGCCAGGCTCAGATTGAGTTGATGGATGCTGCTGGAAAAACAGTGAAACGCGAATACTGCCACGAGGAGAACGACGAGGAACTTCGTCAGCAAGTTCACGATGCTTGCTACGCAAAAGCATACGCCCAGGCAACTGCCGCCGATACCGACAAACATCACCGTGAGGCAATGTTCACCGCTATCTGCGACGAGTTCAAAGCACAGTTCACTGAAGATGAACTTGAAACCAAAGGCGCTCTCATCGACCGCTACTATCACGATGTTGAGAAAGATGCTATGCGCCGCGCCGTACTCGACGAAGGCAAACGCTTGGATGGCCGCAAGACCAACGAAATCCGCCCAATCTGGTCGGAAGTTGGTTACCTGCCAGGCCCCCACGGTTCATCAATCTTCACCCGTGGTGAGACACAATCTCTCTGCACCGTTACTCTGGGAACAAAACTCGACGAGAAGATTATCGACGAGGCTCTTATCCAAGGTCGCGACAGATTCCTTCTTCACTATAACTTCCCGCCGTTCTCGACTGGTGAGGCCAAAGCACAACGTGGTGTAGGCCGCCGCGAGATTGGTCACGGAAACCTTGCCTGCCGTGCATTGAAGAAGATGGTTCCAGCAGACTACCCGTATGTTGTTCGTGTTGTATCAGACATTCTTGAGTCGAACGGTTCATCGTCAATGGCAACTGTTTGTGCTGGTACTCTGGCACTTATGGACGCTGGCGTGAAGATTAAGAAACCTGTATCAGGTATTGCAATGGGTCTGATTTCGGAGAACAAGGGTACCAACTACGCTGTTCTGTCCGACATCCTTGGCGATGAGGACCACCTTGGCGATATGGACTTCAAAACCACCGGCACACGCGACGGTCTGACCGCTTGCCAGATGGATATCAAAGTTGATGGTCTGTCGTACGAGATTCTTGAAAACGCACTTGCACAGGCTCACGAAGGCCGCATGTATATCTTGGACAAGATTCAGGAGACAATCGCCGAGCCACGCGCCGACCTGAAACCGCATGCACCGCGCATTGTTACAATGTCGATTCCGAAAGATTGCATTGGAGCAGTTATCGGCCCTGGTGGAAAGATTATTCAGGAAATCCAAGCTTCAACTGGTACCATCATTACAATTGATGAGGTTGACAACGAAGGTAAGGTTGAGGTTGTTGCAGCCAACAAGGACTCTATCGATGCAGCAATTGCACGCATCAAGGGAATTGTTGCCGTGCCTGAGGTTGGCGAAATTTACAAAGGCAAAATCAAGTCGGTGGTAACCTTCGGCGTGTTTGTCGAGATTCTGCCTGGCAAAGAAGGCCTGCTGCACATCTCGGAGATTGAGTGGCGCCGCTTTGAGAAGATTGAAGACGCCGGTCTGAAGGAAGGCGACGAGATTGAAGTCAAGTTGCTTGAGATTGACAAGGCTGGCAAACTTCGTCTGTCGCACAAAGCACTGCTTCCGAAACCTGAAGGCTATGCCGAGCGCCCGGAGCGTGGTGAGCGTCCGGAGCGCGGTGAACGCCGCAACAATGGCGACCGTCGCGACAACCGCCACGGCGGACACCACGAGCACCGTGGCAACCGCAACGAAGGCGGCAACGACGCACCTGCACAAGAGTAATAATTTGCTTGAAATAGAGAAAAAGGCTGCCCATTAGGACAGCCTTTTTTTTATGACTGGTAGGGGAAAACGTCAACAACAAAAAAGCCGCTCTTTCGGGCGGCTTCGTATTTTGATGAAACTATTTCTGATTATTTCTTTTCGGCTTCAGCGCTTTGCTCGGCATCATCCTTCTCATCAAGGACATCGAGCATGTTGCAGCGCTGCAGCTGGTTGTACCAAGTGAGCACTTTTTTGATGTGCGAAACATAAACGCGCTCGCGGTCGTAGTTAGGCAGAATTTCAGCAAAATAAGTCTTAAGCTTCTCGTTGTCAGCCGTTTTAGGGTCAATCGCAGCCTTATTTTTCTCTTTCTTGCCGATACTTTTCAGAACCTCGATCAGCGACACTTCCTCGCCATCATCTTTAAAAATCGCAATGTCGTGCAGCGAACTGACTTTCGATGTTGAGTAGGCCGGCATGCGTTTCTTTGTCTCAATATCTTCAACAATAATGCCGTTTTTGGTGCTCGAAACCAGTTTGAAAAGGCCCGAGAATCCCGAAATTGATAAGATTTCTTTCATCGTTTTTTTCTTTTGAATTATGCCGCAAATATATGTGAGTTCTACGAAAACAATGTTGCTCTAGAAGGAAAAAGTTGAAGAATGTCGGTTAATCCACCCTACTCTTCACTTATTACAAACCCCTATAAACAAAAAAAAGGATTTCGTCTGTCGAATCCTCATCATTTGTAGAGTGCGAACCCCTATGGTTCGCCTCTGTTGCCAGTAGTTTTTTCTCGGTTTTGCTGCGGTTTATTTCTTGTTGTAGTCGAACTTGTAGTCGTCGCCGTCAACATCAACATACACAGTGTAAAGACCTGCGTCAACCTTTCCGAACTCGAAATTCTTGAAAACCGGTTTGTTCTCGACTGTCGAATAGAGCTCTTCACCTTTCGAGTCAAGCACCTTCACGATAACATCTTTACGTTGCTCGTTCGGCAGTTCGATGATTGCGCGTGTTCCGTTAACCTTGAAAATCGGGTCAACCACAGCACGTCCGCCTTTAACCAGTTCGCCACCTTTGATTGTGAAGGCGCGCTCAAGGCTCTTGCCGTTCTTTCTTGCAATCACTTTGTAAGTGCCGTCCTCAAGGTTCAGGAAATCGAACACGCGGGTGCTTTTACCCGTTGTACGGATGGCCTCGTTGTAGAGCACGTCGCCGTCAAGCGTTTCAATGCAAAGGTTGCATTTGGTGTTGTCGTTTGCTGTGTAGATGATGGCAGCGCGGGTGCAAGTCACATAGCGGAATGCAAGGCTGTCCTCAATTTTTACCTTTGCCGGCATCTCGTTCTCGCCAGTTTTTGTTTTTGCCGACAGAAGCAATGGCAGCATTACAAGTGCTGCAGCAATCAAACTTACTAAGGCTGCGAAGTAGTCTGATCTCATCAGACGCTCTTCATTTGTGTTTAAAAGTTTCATCTTTTAGTCTTTTAAATGTTCTTTATCTCTTTTTCTCGGGACAAAAGTATGTTGGACTTTTATTCGGTTGTACCGACAATTTTTAATGCAACGTTTGCATAAAATTCATTTTTGCACAACGCTCAAAATTTTGGCATTGATTTACAATATTTTACATCAATGCAAACGATATGCATAGATTTTTGCATTTTCACCCAAAATAGGCTTAGATTTAGTGGTAGCAAAGGATTGAAGGTGATTTTTAAAACGTTTGCATTGTTATGCAAATTTGTGCAAAAAGCGGATTTTCTCTTAAAAATGGCGCAAAAAAGCGGGCAATGTTGCATAAAAAGCATCATTGCCCGCGCAAATTTCTGCAATAAAGGCGCTATTGGTTGATGTCGCGGTCGCGAAACCCTAAGAAATAAAGGATTGAATCAAGGCCACCGGCCGAAATTGAGTGTTGGGCCGATTCCTTTACCTTTGGTTTGGCGTGGAAGGCAATGCCCAATCCGGCAAGTTGAAGCATTGGCAGATCGTTGGCACCATCGCCTACGGCAATCACCTGTTCAAGATGAATGTCCTCTTTGAAAGCCAGCAGTTTCAGAATCTCGGCCTTGCGCGAACCGTCAACAATGTCGCCGACGTTGTTGCCAGTGAGTTTGCCATCGACAATCTCAAGTTCATTGGCAAACACATAGTCGATATCCAACTTGTTTTTCAGATAGTTACCAAAATATGTGAACCCGCCCGACAAGATGGCTGTGCGGTAACCGTAACGCTTCAGCGTTTTGAAAAGCCGCTCAGCGCCATCGGTAATGGGCAGATTTTCAGCAATTTCTTTCATTACACTCTCGTCAAGTCCTTTGAGCAGCGAGATGCGCCGCAGGAAACTCTGTCGGAAGTCGATCTCGCCGCGCATTGCCGAAGCGGTGATGGCGCTCACCTGGTCGCCCACACCGGCACGTCGTGCCAGTTCGTCGATCACTTCGGTCTGGATGAGTGTCGAGTCCATATCGAAACAGATCAGGCGGCGGTTGCGGCGGAATACGTTATCTTCCTGGAAAGCAATGTCGAGACTGCTCTCAGCCGAAATCCGCATGAAGTCAGATTTCATCTTTTTCAGGTCGACGGGCACACCGCGCACCGAGATCTCGACCACGGCCTTCGACTGCGGCTCAGCGTCCTCAATCGGCGGGCGGCCCGACAAACGGCTGATGGCATCGATGTTAAGCCCTTGTTCGGCGATCACCGACGTCACTTTGGCCAGATGCGCGGCCTTGAGTTTGTGCGAGATGATGGTGACAATGTAGCGAGCCTTGCCTTGATGCGCAACCCACTCAGTATACTGCTCGGCCGGAATGACCGTGAATTTGACATTAACACCCAACTCATAGGCTTTGAACAAGATATCTTTCAAAACTGGCGACGAGCCGGCCTCTTCCGGAACTTCGAACATTATCCCGAGATTCAAATCGTCGTGGATGACCGACTGGCCAATGTCGAGAATATTGACATCGTACTGCATCAAAATATTTGTCAATGAAGCAGTTTGACCCGGCTTATCGGGGCCGTTGACGTTCATCAGGATGATTTCTTTCTTCTTTTTCATATTGAATCAAAAATATTAGCGAACGGTTACATGGATGCACTTCGTCTGCGTCTCGAGTATCACGTAGCAGCGCCCTTCATCCTGCATCTCAATCAGGGTTCGAAGCAGCAGGTTTCGCAGACGGTACGAGTAGACTGGTTCCGACTCTCCTTTGGGATAGAAACATGTTTGTGCGATGTCGAACGAGAGTCCGAAATAGTGCGATGTCTTGTTTTGTGTGGCGTTTATGTTCTCTTTGCGCAGACCATGCTGGTCGGCCTCGGTACGCAACACCGACGAAAGTTGGAACCTATATTCCTGTACATCAAGGTCTTTCAGCGATTTAAAAAATCTGCGGCCCAACTCGTCGAGAAAATCAACGGCTTCTTTTTTCAGATAAGGCATTGAATATGTGAGCGCCGGCACCTCGTAGTATTTGCAATCGTGCACCTCGCGCAAACCATATTTTACAATGTACTCGTATTTGTCATTGAGCAGATGCTGATGGTTCTTGAACGGCCGGTCGATGCCATTGGCGCGGGCAACCTCAAGATGGTACTCGTTGTTGTATCGGCGCAAAGCCCTAACCTCTTTTGCCGAAAGTTCGGCCACAGCCACTTCGTCAATCGACTTGCGGTGATGGAAGGCGTCGGGTAGTTTTTTGATGGCAATCACAATAAGCGTGGGTATGAGTATCAGTGGCAACACACGTTTCCATGCGATGCGTCTTTTGCCCGATTTTTTTGTTTGTCCTGCCATTTTGTTCTAATTGTTGCGGGGCAAAGATAATAAGGCACCGCTGATAATTGTTGCGCATTTTTTGTTTTGCGCCGCATTTTTGTCCAATTCGCACATATTATAATATGGCGTTGCGGTATTTGATTTTGCGATAGCGCAACATTGTGCGGCCGGTGTAATAGGTTATCAGGAACTGAACCACCACTGCCAGTGAGCCAAAACCGAAAATCATAATCAGAAACAGTCCGGGTGACATCTGCCAACCTGTTGTCTGATACAGATAATCAATAATATTCGTTGAATCCTGCCACATGAGCCAACCGAACATCAACTCGAAAAGCAGAAGCACCAAAGTGGTGAAGATGCTCATGTTGAACAGATTGCGCCGCAGACGTTCCTTGCTCACCACCGCGCCTTCATAGCGCAGCGAGTAGTAGTTGCCGGCCAATATTCCGAGCAGGAAGTTCGAGACCGGCACGCCTATCATCACACCCAAAAGAATGAATGACAACAACATATAGACTATGACCAAGACTCTTTTCCGTGCCAGATAGAACGGTTTGTCGATGAGCAGAACATTGTCGAAAACAATGCCGAAGAATGCCCCGATGATGGCGGCGCAAAGTGCCATTTTCCACGATGTCACAAACGATGCAGCGGCATACGACGCCACCGACAGCACAAGCGGAATAGGCAGTTTGTAGAACACAAAACTGAACACACCGCCGTAGTAGCAAACCACATCGAGCAGCAACCCGACGCCAAAACAGGCTAATGCAACCAGATACGGATAGTCCGACTCTTCAATCAGAAAGGCGTAATACCAGCCCGACACAGCGCCCACCACCGGCATGACCATTGCCAGCAGGACAATCGCTATTTTCAAGCGCAAACTGATGACGGTTTTGTTCGTTTCCATAGCACAAATGTAGAAAAAGTTGCCGATGATTGCCGCACAAGTATTGGAACCCGAATTTTCGCTCACCCATTTATGTATCAAAAAGGTATATTTGCAAAAAAATGTAAAGTCATGTCAACTGGTATGTTCATAGCACTGATTTTGGTCGGAATTATAACCGGCATAGTGTCAGGTATTTTAGGAATCGGCGGCGGAATCATTATGGTTCCGGCCATGGTCTATCTTTTGGGGTTCACTCAGCAGCAATCAGTTGCCACCAGCCTTGCAATCATGCTGCCGCCAGTCAGTATTTTTGCCGTAATCAATTACTACAAAGCCGGATTTGTCGACGTGAAGGCCGCACTAATAATAATGTGCGCATTCATGATTGGAAGTTATTTCTCTTCAAAAATCGCCATCGGCCTGCCCGAGCACGTGGTTAAGAAATGCTTTGCCGTGCTTCTTTTTGCCGTTGGAATCAAAATGATGTTTTTTGATAAATAATTGACTGACAGACAAAAAAAGCGAGCCGCTTCTCAGCAAACTCGCCCACAACTAATACCACGTAATAACCACTAAACTCTTTTTTGCTAATCGGTTACTTTTTCTTCCCGATTGCGATGCAAAGATAAACCCGTTTACCGCAACTGCCTAAAAATCAGTTTTTAGGCTAACGTTTGCGTAGTTCTATTTAACAATAATATTAAAACTCATTTCTTTAAAAAACAGACTTTTACGCGATTGCAAACGATAGCCCAAAAAAATTAAATTTGCGCTGATTTTTTATACAGAAACTCGTTTAAAACAATGGAAAACAATAAGACACACGAACTGCAGATGAAGGTTCGCGACTACGAATGCGATATGGAAGGCATTGTGAACAACGCCAACTACCAGCACTATTTTGAACACGCGCGCCACGAGATGTGCATTGAGCGCGGCATCAGTTTTGCCGAACTTGTCGAGAAGAACATCTACGTGGTTGTGGCCCGCGTCGACATTCGCTACAAACGTCCGCTGCGCAGCCGCGATGAGTTTGTGGTGACCACAACCGCCGAACGCGACGGCTTTAAAATGCTGTTCCACCAGAAGATACTGCTGCTGCCCGAACGCCAGGTCTGCGCCGATGCCACCATCACAACGGTGGTAACCGTCGACGGCAAACTGTCGCGTGCACCCGAACTCGACAAGTATTTCGACTGATGACGACGCCGTTTGTCAACATCCACACTCACGCCGAAACGGGCGCGGGCATTGAACTTGTCAACATTGATGACATCAGTGCAACGCCTTGTGCAACGTTTGCATCGGCAGGTTTGCACCCATGGAATGTGGGCAAATGCGACCATCAGAAAACGCTTGACGCGATTGAAACCCTGTGCCAGAGCGGCACGCTGGCCGCCGTTGGCGAAATTGGTATCGACCGCGCCATCAGCACCGATATTAGTCTGCAAACTAGCGTTTTAGAGCAGCAACTCGACATTGCAAAACGACACCATCTGCCTGTGATAATTCATTGTGTGCGAGCCTATTCCGACTTTCTGCAGATTATTCGCCAAAAGCCATGTGTGCCGATGATTTTTCATGGTTTCAGCGGAAATGAAACAACTGCCTCACAACTTCTGACTCACGGCGCAAAACTCTCATTTGGTCACAAACTGCTTTCCGACAGCAAGTTGCAGAGCGTTTATGCAAACGTTCCAAACGATTGCATATTCTTGGAAACCGACACAAAACAGTTGGATATCAGCGATATTTATACCTTTGCGGCTGGTTTGAAACGCATCAGCGTTGACGAACTTAAAGCAATTATTTTCAATAATTTGACACAAATATTCGGCAACAGATGGACAACAGTTGGTTAGAGCGGACCGAACTTTTGCTTGGCAGCGATAAAATTGAACGTCTGCGCCAGAAGCACGTTCTGGTGGTTGGATTGGGCGGTGTGGGCGCCTACGCGGCCGAGATGATTGCCCGCGCCGGTGTTGGCCGAATGACGATTGTTGATGGTGATACGGTAAGCAACTCAAACATCAACAGACAGTTACCAGCATTGCACAGCCAGGTTGGCAAGCCTAAAACTGAAGTTATGGCAGCCCGTCTGCGCGACATCAATCCCGACATCGACCTGACGGTTGTTAACGAGTTCATTCGCGATGAGCGGATGGTGCAACTTCTTGAAAACAAATACGATTATGTGGTTGACGCCATCGACACGCTATCGCCGAAAGTATTTCTGATTTACCACTGCATTCAAAGGGGGCTGCCAATCATAAGCAGCATGGGTTCTGGCGGCAAAACCGACCCCACCAAACTGCAAATTGCCGACATCAGCAAAACCTTCAACTGCAAACTTGCACGCTCGATACGCAAACGCTTGCACCGCAAGGGAATCGACAAAGGTCTGACGGTGGTTTTCTCAACCGAACTGACCGACAAGGCCGCGGTTGTTGAAGTTGACGACGAAGAGAACAAAAAATCGACAGTCGGCACCATATCGTACATGCCGGCGCTGTTCGGAATCTACTGTGCGTCGAAGGTTATCCGCGATTTGGCGGAATTAGGGTAAGGCCGGAAACGTCCTGACAATCTTTGCAAAAACCGTATTACTTGGCCGCAGCGTGTTTCTGTTTTTTCTTGGCCTGCTGCTTTTTCCCTTTGTGCTTCTTGCTGTTGTTGGCGGCGGCACCTGTTGATGCCATAGCCTGCTGACGCAGCAATTCGCGCGAGTCTTTCAGTTTCAACCCTTCGGGGATAGAAATACGGTTGCAGGCAATGGCAAGCAAGTCGGCAAAAATCACGTCATCAGAAACGGTCTCGCGGTTCCAGGTCAGGAACGATTTTTTCATCTGATTGGCGATGGTGGCGATGAGCGCGTTTCTCTCTTCACCTTCGGGGTATTGAGTGGCTTTGCGCACCATGTCTTCCAAAATCTTGCCATAGTGTTTGAAGCGGATTTCATCAGGATTGCTGTACTTCATTTTCATTGGCTTCTGATGAATCTCGGCCTGCGTTGGCAACGGATACGGCGAATCAATGTCCAAATCGAAATCGGCAATCACAGCCAGATGGTCCCACAGTTTGTGCTTGTAGTCGGCCACGTCGCGCAACTGCGGATTCATGTTTTCCATCAGTTGTACAGTGCTCTTTGCCAAGCGGTTACGCTCGGCGCGGTCGGGCGTGTTTTTGATGATGCCCACCATGTTCTGCACATTACGGCCGTATTCCGGCAATTCCAATTTCTTTCGGTTTGTGTTGTAATCCATTGCTTATAGTTTTTGTGCAAATGTAGAAATAAAAGTCAAGTTTCACGATTTAGTGCGAAAACAATCGTTACTTCTTGAAAATGAAGTAGACAGCCAGAATCAAAAAGCCGAATCCGATGATGTGGTTCAGGCGGAAAGTCTCGGTTTTGAAAAGCACAATGGTGAAGATTGTGAAAACCGTCAGCGACACAACTTCCTGAATCACTTTTAGTTCGATAAGGCTGAACGGACCGCCGTTGATGTTTGACCCGATGCGGTTGGCCGGAACCTGAAAGCAGTACTCAAAGAGCGCGATTCCCCAACTGATGAGAATCACTGCCCAGAGCCCAAGGTCCTTGAATCCGCGCATCTCGCCGAATTTCAAGTGGCCATACCATGCGAATGTCATAAACGTGTTCGATATGACAAGCAGCAAAATTGTGATTATTGGTTTCATTATCAGTTTGTTTTTGAAAACGGCGGCAAATGTATTAAGGTTTGCGCCACAATTTTCACTTACCTGTTTTTTATTTTGCGTCAATCCTTCTGAATCAGCACCACAGCGTAGGCCGACATTCCTTCCTCGCGCCCTTCAAAGCCGAGTTTCTCGGTTGTGGTGGCCTTGATTGAGATGTCGTCGGTGCTGATGCCGCACACATCGGCCAAGCACTGCTGCATCTGCGGTATAAAATCCTTTATTTTAGGCCGTTGCAGGCAGATGGTAGAGTCGATGTTGCCGATTCGGTAGCCCTTTTCCGTTATCAGGTCAACGGTTTTGCGCAAGATAATCTTGCTGTCGATGTTCTCGTAGGTGGCCGATGTATCGGGGAAATGGTAGCCGATGTCGCGCATATTGGCGGCGCCGAGCAGAGCGTCGCAGATGGCGTGGATGAGTGTGTCGCCGTCGGAATGGCCGAGCGGGCCCTTGGTGTGCGGAACCTCAATGCCGCCAACAACCATCTTTCGTCCTTCGGTGAGTTGATGGACATCTAATCCGAATCCTACTCTAATCTTCATTGCGGTAATTTTTAGGGGCAAATATAAAGAGTAATGTGTAAAGAGTAGAGTGTAAAGAATAAGAAAGAATAATATGTCGAGCCTGAAAATGCCCGTCATTACTCATTACTCATTACACTTTCCTCATTACTCAAACAGCATAAAAAAAGCGCCCGACAAAAGCCGGACGCTTCTCACTGTATTGTAATATTATAGGTTATACAAGACCTTGGTCGAGCATAGCATCAGCAACCTTGATGAAGCCGCCAATGTTGGCACCCTTCACGTAGTTGATGTGGCCGTCAGCCTCTTTACCATACTTAACGCAAGTCTGGTGGATGCTGATCATAATCTGATGCAGTTTTGCGTCAACCTCTTCGCGAGTCCATGGCAGACGCTCAGAGTTCTGAGTCATCTCAAGACCTGAAGTTGCAACACCGCCGGCGTTCGAAGCCTTGCCCGGTGAGTAAAGGATTTTGGCATTCTGGAACACCTCAACTGCCTCTGCTGTAGAAGGCAT
Organism: Salinivirgaceae bacterium; assembly: GCA_017557785.1. GTDB lineage: Bacteria > Bacteroidota > Bacteroidia > Bacteroidales > SZUA-534 > RUG13583. The sequence goes on along the minus strand of JAFYYA010000086.1, from coordinate 42,587 downwards.
GTTGGCACCTTCGCAGACGATCTTAACGCCATTGGCAACCAACTGTTTAGCCTCAGCCTCGTTAATCTCGTTCTGAGTTGCGCAAGGCAGAGCAACGTCGCACTTGATGCCCCAAGGACGTTGGCCTTCGAAGTATTTAACACCAAATTTGGTAGCATATTCTGAGATACGACCACGACGAACGTTCTTCAAGTTGAAGACGAAGTCGAGTTTCTCTTTGGTGATGCCGTCCGGATCGTAGATGAAGCCTGACGAGTCAGACATTGTAACAGGTTTAGCACCGAGTTGGATAAGTTTCTCAACAGCATATTGAGCAACGTTGCCCGAACCCGAAACGCAGACTGTCTTGCCTTTGATATCGTCGTTCTTGGTCTTCAACATTTCCTGTGCGAAGTAAACAACACCGTAACCTGTAGCCTCAGGACGGATGAGTGAACCACCCCAGTTCAGACCTTTGCCGGTGAGAACGCCGGTGAACTCGTTGCGCAGGCGTTTGTATTGGCCAAACAGATAGCCAATCTCACGGCCGCCAACGCCTATATCACCTGCAGGAACGTCGGTGTCAGCACCAATGTGCTTGCTCAATTCAGTCATGAAACTCTGGCAGAAGCGCATAACTTCGTTGTCAGATTTGCCTTTCGGGTCGAAATCAGAACCACCTTTGCCACCGCCCATCGGCAGAGTGGTAAGGCTGTTTTTGAATACCTGCTCGAAAGCCAGGAACTTCAGGATACCCAAGTTTACAGTGGGGTGCAGACGAAGACCGCCTTTGTAGGGGCCGATGGCGCTGTTCATCTGTACGCGGAAACCGCGGTTGATTTGAATCTCGCCTTTGTCGTCCAACCAAGGAACGCGGAACATGATCACGCGCTCTGGCTCAACCATACGCTCAAGAATCTTGCCTTGTTTGTACTTCGGGTTCTCGTTGATGAAAGGCATAAGCGACTCAACAACTTCCCGTACTGCTTGGTGGAACTCAGTCTCACCCGGGTTTTTGGCGATAAGTTTCGCCATAAACTCGTCAACTTCTACGTTTAAGATGTCTGACATTTTTTTATTGTTTTAAAGTTTGTAATTCATTTTCGCGGGTCAAAAATATATAAACCGAAAAACCCGCAACCTTGCGCCCTTGGGCTTTACGTAGATTACGTAGCACGTTGCCAATCAATGTGTTCAACGAGCGTAAGTTGACTGAAATTGTAGTAATTACGGATTACGAATTCAGAATTTAGTCCCGATAGATATCGGGATCAGAATCTAGAATAAATGACGAAAAAGTGGGGCGGGAATTTGGTTTCCGCCCCTTTGTTTTTGTATGCTGGGGCGATTTTTTTGAACGCAGATTGAACTGATTAAACAGATTTACACAGATTGACAGTGATTTAAAAACTATTTCTTTGGTTCCACGAATTGCAAATCTTCTCGTTTTAAATAGCCTTTAATGTACTTGTTTGGTTCTAGCTTAAATTCCACTTGCAATAAATCGACCGTTGTATCTCGTACGATTACAAATAGAATTTTTGTAATTATACTATAATTCTATTATAAACTTCTGTAATTTTATTGTTTGTAGACCGACTATCAAGAATGAGTTCGGATATCGTTACTCCATCTACATTTTCTGTTAATATTGATGGCATTATGAAGAAATCAATATCATTGCCATTACGGTTTATTGTCGTTTCCGCTATCATGTGATTCCAATCAACTTCTGTAATATTAACTGTTTGAACATTATCATCAGTTTGATCAATCAAATCATATACTTTAAGAAAATTGGTATCATCAGGGTGTTCTCCTTCTATTCTAGTGTAAAATCTCAATTCGCCATTGGAATAAAATCTTAAATATGCCGTCTTCTTATAAACAAAAAATAGACCTGCATGATATTCAATTTTGCAATCTATGATTGAGCGATAAAGACAATCGGTTTTTATTTTAGTAATAAAAGTATTCATCATTGTTTTATTGTTCACGAAGCGTTTTCTCTTTCTCCAAATATAAAACAAAACCAAATGCAAGACGCTGTTTGTGAGAGTTTGGTTGCTTTATTCAAAATTCCGCAAAGCCTTTTGCCAAGTTGTATCGGTTTATTTCTCAAACAGCACGTTAGAAAATCTCACCTGCCCATAGTTGCCGCAGGAAATCAAACACATACATAATCTCAATATTGCCGTTGCGACGGGTTAGCCTGTCGCGCGAGACAATAATGCAACGGCTGTCGGGAAACTCGTCGTGATAATCCTTGAAATTCGACAAATGTTTGGGTTGAATTTCGCTGGCCGATTTGATTTCAATGCCGATTTGCGCCTGACCTACAACCACGTCAATCTCTTTGTTATTGTATGTGTGCCAATAACTTAACGTCTCGTCTTTCCTAAAATAACTTACGTAGGCGCGAAGTTCCTGCATAACAAAATGCTCAAAACAATGGCCGTATTCGGGCGTGTCGGGTGCGAGCGACTTGCGCTGCAGCAGATAGTTGTAAACGCCAACATCGAAAAAGTAGAATTTCGGGGCTTGCGTCACCTTGCGCTTGTTGCTTTTGGTGTAGGCTGGCAGCATATAGCCGATTAGCGTGTCTTCCAGAATCGAGAAATACTCTTTCACGGTTTTTGCACTCACACCGCAGTCGCTTGCCACGTTGGCATAGTTCAAAATTTCACCGCTTGTGATGGCTGCCGCCTGCATAAAATGTTGGAAAACACCAAGATTGCGCGACAAGGCTTCTTCTTTGATTTCTTCTTTCAAATAAATGTCGATGTAGCCGCCAAGCAGCCGTTGCGGATTTTTTGCCAGATAGTGCGGCGGCAGCAGGCCGTAGAGCAAGGCTCTGTCCAAGTCGAAATTAGGCAGTTCGGCACTCACAAACGGAAAGAAATGGCAAGGCACAGCACGGCCGCCAAGCGTATTGTTGCCGCGGCGTTTCAGTTTGCGCGGACTACTACCCGTGAGCACAAAGCGCAGTCCCTTTTGTTGAATGAGTCTGTGTACTTCGTTCAGCAATTCAGGCACTTCTGGAATTTCGTCAATAACCACAATGGTGTCCGAAGGCTTGTCCTGCAACATATCGTAGAGCAACGACGGATTCCGTTGCAACCGAATGCGCAGGTTGCTATCTAACAAATCGAAGAAAACGGCATTTCTAAGCGTTTGCGCCAAATAAGTACTCTTGCCCGTTTGGCGTGCACCAAATAAAAATATACTGCCATCTTCTAAATCTTTGGTAATATTAAAGATACGTTCAATCATATTGCATTTTGTCTATTATTTCAACTTCTGATTTTCTTAAAAAATCCGAAGTGCCACTTCCGATTTTCTTAAAAAATCGGAAGTAAAGGTACGGATTTTATTGACAAAACCAAATGCAAGACGCTGATTGCGAGAGATTGGTTGCTTGGTGTTTTTTGAAGCGGCTTTGGGTGGTTGCTGTGTGGGCATATAAAAACCGCAGGCGGCAACAAACTGTGCTGCGCCGTCTGCAGTTATTTATTCTGATGTTGCTTGCGAATCACTCAAGAATTGCAATCCGGAAAGTCATCTTGCCCGGCTTCTCTGCTTTCACGCTATCCGGCAAAAAGTCGGTAACATAAATGGTTACGCCTTTTTTGTAGAAGTCGTAGTCGATGGTGCGTGTCCAATAGTTGGTGCCATCGGTCAGATAACGTGTGCAAGGCAACTGAGTTTGCACATCGTCGCCGTCGTACATGTAGCAGCACACCAGACCGCCTTTGTAAACCCGATTGTTTATTTCGTTGACTTTCACATCGGCATAGTAGTAACTCGAGCCGTCGCGGGTTGTTTTGTAGTTCCACTCGTCTTCGTAAATAGTTACTTTGGTGATGTTCCAATCCACATCTTCGCGTGTTTCGTTTCGCAGGTGGTCATCATCCACTTCGCAGGCCGAGAAGCCGGCGGCAATGGCCACTAATGCTAACATTGATAGAATTTTCCGTTTCATATTCGAAATAGTTAAGTTAAACATCCGGGCATAATTTTGCCCTGTTTTCTGACTATATGATGCAAAATAACCGAAAAGGTTGCAGTTGGCACGAAATTTTTTTCAAGATTTTTTGTCCTACCGGCACCGAAGCCGAGATTTTGTTTGGCGGACATAAAAATTCGCTATCTTTCAAATTGAAAAAAAACGCACCGACATGAAACAAAAATATTTTCAGTTTGCAGCCGCCATACTGATAATGGCAGGAATGGGTCAAGCCGCACAGGCGCAAAATTTCGAAGAGTTTGTCAAACAGCAGAACGAAGAGTTTGAACAATTCGCCAAAGAGCGCCAGCAGGGAATTGAAGCCTTGCGGAATGAGTACGAGCAGACGGTTGAAGACTACAAACGCGCGATGAACCGGATGTACGATTCCGAGATTTCATCAATCAGCCTGATGCAGTCTGACGACAACATTGAGAACACCAGCAAAGCAAAGGCGCCGAAATCGACTGTCAAATCGAGCACACTTATTAAAAATGCGAAAGACGACAAGCAGGCGGTGGCCAACACAACGGCCGACGACCTGATGAAACAGATTGCCGGCACAACCACCAGCGAAGCCAACTCGCACCAGGTGATTGACGCAACCAACAAACTTGCCGCTGTGGTGGCTGACGTCATCAACCAGACCGAGCCCGCCAAGACGGAACCGAAAGTTCAGGTTGAGCAGCCGAAAAACGATCCGGCGCCAAAGGCCGAACCAAAGAAATCCGAAGCCAAGGCAGGCAACATTCCGAGCGGCAAGCCATGCGACTACAAGCGCATCTCGTCACCGTTTGGCGAGCGCATCCATCCGGTTTACGGCCGCAAGAGTTTCCACAAGGGTGTCGACCTTGCCGCACCCAACGGAACGCCCATCTACGCCACCGCCGACGGCATTGTGGCCTTTGCGGGCGTGTGCAACGGATACGGCAATTTCATCAAACTGAACCACCAGAACGGTTACAAAACGGGCTATGCGCATATGTCCAGAATGGTTGTCAGCACCAATGCGAAGGTGAAAAAGGGCGACCTGATTGGCTACGTGGGCTCGACCGGCACATCGACCGGCAACCACCTGCACTACGAAGTGTATTATGGCGACCAACTGACCGATCCGGCAAAAACCTTGTAACTGAAGCCAAAAAAAATATCATGCCACGCAACCTTTTTGCTGATGACGGCATCTTGTAACTGTTTAAATCGAACCTTAGAAAAATATTGAAAATGAAAACTGAAAAACACATTGGAATGGTGATGGCGGCCGCCGTTGTTATGGGCATCGCGGCAAACGCTAACGCCCAAAGTTTTGAAGAATGGGCGGCTCAACAGCGCAAAGAGCAACAGGAATTCATTGAAAATGAGAAGAAAAGTTTCGAGCAGTTTGTGAAAGAACGCGACGAAGAAATCCGCAAGATGGATGCCGAGTTCAGCGACTTTCTGAAGCAAGAGTGGAAAAACTACGAGTCGGCCGAAGACTTGCTGAAGCCCGACGCCCCGAAGCCTGTCACCAAGCCCGTCTATCAGTCGGAACCAGTGAAAACGCAGCAACTGAAAATTGATAAGGCCGAAACGATTGAGTCGTGCGCCGAGACGCCGCGCCTGCCGCTGCTGTCGAAATCGGACGCTAAAGGGTTCAAACCGTCCACTGCCAATGTCAGTTTTTATGGCAACAATCTGAGTGTGAGATACGACCGTGCCGAAGCCGCACAGGTGGGCACCATCAACGAGCAGAACATCGGCAACCTTTGGGACCAACTGAGCAAGACCAACTACAGTTGCACCATCAGCGACCTGCTGAAATGGCAGAACCAACTGAACCTGAACGACTGGGGATTCTATATGCTGACTAAAAAATCGGCCGAGAAAATCACCGGCAACGCCAACAGCGCAGTGCTGCTCACGTGGTTTCTGATGACCAAGGCCAACTACAAGGCGCGCCTGGCCTACAAGGGAAACAAACTCTACCTGCTGATGGCCGCGTCGAACAGCATCTACGGAATGCCTTATTTCAGTTTCAACAACCAGCGCTATTACATGGTTGACGGCACAGCCACTGATGTTTACACCTATAACCGCGATTTTCAGGAAGCCCGCACTGTGGCCGACCTGAACATCTACAGGCCGATGAGCGGCGCCGAGCAACTCAAGACACGCAAGGTGGGCTTTGAGTTCGACGATGAGCGCCACGAATTCGAGATTAAATATGACAAGAATCTGATTGATTTCTACAACGATTACCCGCAGGCCGACATCAAAATATACTTCGACGCCACCATGGGACGCGCCACCAAAGAGTCGCTTTCAACAGCGCTGATGCCGCTTGTGAGCGGAATGGACGCCACCGATGCCGCAGGACTGCTGCTCAAGTTTGTGCAGGCTTTCGACTATCAGACTGACGACCAGCAGTTTGGCCGCGAGAAATTCTTCTTCCCCGACGAGATGTTCCACTATCCATATTCCGACTGCGAAGACCGCTCGGTGCTCTACGCCTGGCTGGTTAAGCAACTCACAGGGCTCGACGTCATCGGACTCAACTACCCCGGCCACATGGCCACGGCTGTGCGTTTCAACGGCGATGTTGAAGGCAATTATGTTGAGTACAACGGTGCCCGCTACACCATCTGCGACCCCACTTACATTGGTGCGCCTGTGGGCATGGCAATGCCGCAGTTTGCCGATGCCGGTGCAGTGATTATTGAGAACGCCACTCAGCCCAATCTGGCCAGCCGCGCCGGAAAACTTTGGAAAATCGCCAACAAATACGGGCTCTATCAAGGCGATAACAAGCGGAACATCGCCTTCGACGGCCGCGGCGACGCCTATCTGTGCGGATATTTCAACGGTCAGGTCGATTTTATGGGCCGCGAACTCAACTCGCAAGGAACTGATATTTTCATTGCCAAAATAACGGCTGACAACACCGTCGATTTTCTGTACCGCATTGGCAGCAATGCCGACGATGTGGCTTACAACATCGTGCTCAGCGACGACGACTGCTTCTATTTCTCGGGTTCGTTCAACGGCGAGATGAGCGTGGCCGGACAGAACATGAAGGCTGCCGACGGCGATTTCTTCATTGCCAAATGCTCGCGTAACGGGCAACTTGCATGGATAAACCAGGCCAACATCGGACAAATGGACAGCATTAACAACACATTCGCCGCTCAGTTCGATAAGAACGGCAAACGGCTGTGGACCCGTACCTATGCCGAGACAGAAGACCTGACTGATTACGGAATCCATATCGACAACGAAGGAAACCCGTTCCTAACCGGCTCTCTGCTGGCATCGGTGGGCATGAACAAAAAATCGTATGAGAGCGTGGCACGCCGAAGCGGTTTTATAGTAACCGGCCGCGATGTTGCTGATGTAGAAGAGCCAACGGCACCATCGATAGTCGGATTGCTCAACCTGGTTGAGCAGGCATCGGGCAAAGCCAACTCGCTGTCAGGCAAACTGATGCAAGAGAGTCTGAGCAAGGACAACCCGTCGTTCAGCACCAAATCGCCCGACATCTACAACCAGTTTGGCAACATCGAACTGATTCGGAATGGCCAGGGCATTGTAACCGTGCGCACCAGCGACGGCCAACCGGCCATTTTCAGCAGTATCAAAATAGAGAACAACTCGAAAATGAAGATCTCGGTTTACAACACCGGCAACGCACTGATAGAGTTCCTGTCGGGTTCGCAGTACGGCGATGACCAGGTATGGCTGCCGCTCAACTCAATAAAAATGTACCGCGTCTCAGGCAATCTGACCTTCGACTATGACATCGACCACACTCACAAAACCGTGAATGCCAAGCAGGTGTTCTGAGTTCTATAATTCCAGAATCTCAGCCACAGTAAAGGTGCTGCCGCCAATGAAGATGAAATCATCGGGGGCGGCATTTTTTTTGGCTGCGGCAATTGCTTCAGGCACTGACGGATAGCACTGCCCATGCAGACCGAAGGCTGCGGCTTTCTCGGCAAGCAATTCGGCTTTGAGAGCGCGCGGCACCTGCGCGTTGGTGAAATAATAGGTGGCATCGGTTGGAAGTTGACGAAGCACTTTGGCGTGGTCCTTGTCGCTCACCATTCCGATAACAATATGCAAATGGTTGTATTTCTGCAATTTCAGTTGTTCAACAACTTGTCGTATTCCATCGTCGTTGTGGCCGGTGTCGCAATAAGTCAGCGGACAGTCGGCAAGTTTCTGCCAACGGCCCTTAAGACCTGTGGTGGCAATGGTTTCGGCCGCGCCGGCCAAAATATCGTCGTTGCTGACAGTGAGTTTCCGGCGCAAAACATCGAATGCCGCCAGAACCGTCAGAATATTCTTGCGTTGGTAGCAGCCCATCAGATCTAGCGAAAGACAATCGTATTCCGGCTTTCCATTGTGGCTGATGGTAAGGTTCAGACGGTCGGCCGTGAGTGTGGCGCTCTCGACATGGCGGATTTGGTCGGCAAAGACAAGCGGCGAACCTTCGGCAGCCGCTTTCGCTTCAAAGACGGGCGATGTTTCGGCATCGGTCTGCCCCACCACCACCGGCACACCCGGCTTGATGATCCCGGCCTTCTCGCCCGCAATGGCGGCAAGCGTGTCGCCAAGCATTGCCGTATGATCGAAACTGATGTTGGTAATGACTGATACCAAAGGTGTTATGATGTTTGTCGAGTCGAGACGGCCGCCCAGCCCCACTTCAATCACCGCCACATCGACGGCGTTGCGGGCAAACCAATCGAAAGCCATCAGTGTGGCCATTTCAAAAAACGACGGTGCTATCTCACTGATTTTCTGCTGACGGCGTTCAACAAAACTAACCACTTCGCTTTCGGGAATCATCTGTCCGTCGATGCGGATGCGCTCGCGGAAATCTTTCAGGTGCGGCGATGTGTAAAGCCCTACTTTGTAGCCAGCCTTCTGCAGGATTGCCGCCGTTATGTGCGACACCGACCCTTTGCCATTGGTTCCGGCCACGTGCACGGTGCGGAACTTCAGATGCGGATGGCCGAAATATTCGTCCAAAGCCTGCGTGTTGCCCAGCCCGGGTTTGTAGGCGTCAGTGCCAATATTCTGATAAAGTGGCAATTGCGTAAACAAAAAATCGAGAGTCTGCTGATATGTCATAGCGAGAACAAAACTCAAAAACACGAACGCAAACGTAAACTAAAAACGCTAACGGGGAACGCAAACCAGAATTTTTCTAGATACATTCGGTGTGCAACGTTGCGGAATGCTGCTACCACACTGTGACGTCACTACTTTTGCCTCACTTGCAATATTTCCTCAACACCGCGTATGCATCCTCAATGCCCATCTCGCCAGCCTTGCTGATGTCGTAGCAGCCTTTTTCCTTGTCTTTCAGATAGATGAGCGTTAGGCCGCGATTGTAGTAGGCTTGCGGCAGTTCGGGACCTGCTTCGAGTGAGCGGGTGTAGTCGTCGATGGCGCCCGCAAAGTCGCGCGACATACATTTCACGTTGCCGCGGTCGTAGTAGGCGATGCCCAAGTGCGGGTTGAGTTCGATGGCAACATTCAAGTCCTCAATCACTTCCGAATAATCGGTCTGTTCCTCGCGCTTCACATCAGCGCGGTGAGCGGTTGTGTTGTCGCCGCTCAGGGTGACAATGGGCGCAATGTCGTCGAGCGAGTTCATATACTCAATCATCAGGAATCGCGTGGCGGCGCGGTTCAGATAGGCCAACTCAAACTTCGGGTCAATGCTGATGGCCGAAGAGTACGATTTTATCGACTGATTGTAGTTGTGCACCACGCTGTTCAGCATCCCTTGATGGAAATAGAGACTGCAGTCGAAGGTTGATTGCAGTTTGGCCTGTTCCGTTTGGTTGAGCAGTATGCGGACGGTGTCCACCGAAATGTCGGCCTGATGGTCGGCAAAAGCAAGCCCGAAGCCTGTGGGGCTCTTGCTGTTAAGTTGCTCAAGGCTTTTCAGATAAACAGCAATCAGGTTGTCGTCGCCAGGCATTTTCGCAGTAAGCAGAATAATCGGTTTCAGGTCGATGACCACACGGCGGTTCTGCACCTCGCCGTCGTCCATATTGGCGCGGTAGAAGTCGCTGTCAAACTCAATCACCTTGCGGAAATTATATGACGTGTCGGCAAAATCGGCCATCAGCGAGTCGCCCGACGTACGCTGCATATACTCGTCAATCTTCTGTTTAGCAATGTTTTCGTCCTTTTTTGCGCCGGCGTAGTCGCCAATTTGGTATCGTGCCGAACTGCGTGCCTGATACGCTTTCGCGAAATCGGGGAAAATCCCAATGGCCTGACTCCAGTCCTCGATAGCGCCATAGTAGTCACCCGACTCAAACTTCACAGCGCCGCGGTTGAAGTACGGCAAAATGTTGTTCGGACTCAACTCGATGACCTTCGAGTAATCGGCCACAGCCTCCTGCGTCTTGCCGATTTCCGTGTTCAGTATGGCGCGGTTGTAGTAAGTAAGCGCGTTGTCGGGGTTCAGTTCAAGAACCTTGTTGTAATCGTCCATTGTACCCTTCAAATCGTTTGATTTATAGCGAATTATAGCACGATTAAAATATTGTTCCGGGGCCTGCGGGTCGAGTTCGATGGCGTGGTCCATATCGACGATGGCCTGCTTGTAATCTTCCTTCTCGCAGTAGGCTAAAGCGCGCTGCGCATAACCGCCGGGCTTGTACGGACTCAGTTTGATGCCTTTCGTGAAATCTTCAATGGCCCCGTCGAAGTCGTCGATGCACATTTTTGCATAACCGCGGTCGAAAAAGGCCGGCGCCAAATCCTTGTTATACTTCAGAGCCTCGTTGAAATCGGCGATAGCCTGCTCGTAATTCTTCATCAAGATATAGGTGTAACCGCGGTTGGTGTAGATGTCGGTGTTGGCGGGGTCGAGTTCGAGCGCTTTCGCGAAATCTTCCATCGCATCCTGATAGTCCTGCTGCTGAGCCTTGATGACACCGCGCAGACGGTAGCCGTCGGCAAAATACGGATTCAGTTCGATAACACGCTGAAAATCAGCATAAGCGCCCTGATAATCGTCGAGTCGCAGTTTGCAGAAGCCGCGGAAATAGTAAGGTTCAAGCATTTCGGGCTTCACCTGAATTATGGTGTTGAAGCGGTTGATGGCGCTTGTGTAGTTCGATTTGTTCAAATCGGCATAACCTTCACGCAGATAGTGGTTTATGTCGAATTGAGCCACGGACGGCAAAGTCGCAGAAATCAATAAAAGACAAGTTATCAGAATTATACGAACGACGGACGAGCTATGAGCTATGAGCTGTGAGCTGTGAGCCTTCGGCCAATGATTCATAATTCGTAATTCGTAATTCATAAATTGTAAAACGCAATATTTCTACAAATGTGATAAAATTTTGAAACGAACAGATGTTTTCAACTTTCAAAAACCGCCTTTATCTCGATTATGGAATCTGCCGCAAATTTGATACTCAGCCAAATCGCGGTTATTTTACCACTTTCGGCACCATTATAACACGATTCAGGATTAGCGTTACACACTTACATCTTAGCCGAGATAGAGAATTATTAATACATCTGACAAACAGCTAATTAGAGTCCTAAAGCGCGTGACCTCCCGACACTTTTACCACTTGTCCAGTAAGCATCCTCGCCTGTTCGCTTGCCAGAAACAGAATGGTTTCGGCAATATCATCGGGCTGAATCAGTTTGCCCATAGGGATTATCGGGATAACTTCTTTCTCAAAATCAGCATCAATCCAGCCTGTTTGTGTAGGACCTGGCGCAACACAATTCACTGTTATTCCATACTTCGCCACCTCAAGAGCAATGCTACGGGTGAGTGCCTCTAAAGTCGCCTTGCTTGCTCCGTATGTTATCTGTCCTGCAAATATTTGTGAAGCGTCGGTGGATATATTGACAATTCTTCCAAAATCGCCACGGTGATTAATGAACTCCCTGGTCATCAGAATGCTTCCTCGGACATTGACAGCAAAGGTTTCGTCAATCACTTTTGGGGTGATTTTTTCGATTGTATCGAAACCATTCTCATCGTCAACAGCTGCGTTATTCACCAGAATATCAATCTGCCCAAATCGTTTCAAGACAGCCGAATAGATTGCTTTTACAGCATTCTCGTCGGAAATGTCGCTTTCAAGGACAATATAGTCGGCATTCATCTCTTTGAGTTTGCTCTCCACTATATCGGTGTCCCCCGCGTTTGCGGCGTAATATCTGTCTGCGCCGTTTTCGTCAGTCTTTGTCTTGTCGAACGGCCTGAAAACTCGCTTGTAAACCAAAGCCACTTTTGCCCCTTCGCGAGCAAAAGCAAGTGCCGTTGTTGCGCCAATTCCCTGCGGGTTGTTAGTGCCAGTAATCAGTGCCACTCTGTCTTTCAAACCGTAATCAACCATAGTTCATCGTTTTTTATATCTCAACCAACTGCAAAATAATTAGCGTCTATTTCTCAAACAAATTGTCAGCAGTAACGGTTGCGTAAATGCTGCCCGAGTAGGCGTTTTGCTTTAGGCCGTAGGTGGTGACGAGCACTGTGTACATGCCTTTCAGGTCGGGATTCTGGTCGAGAACGGCCTCCTGCGCTTCGGCGGTGTCATCAGTAATCAGGCGGCCGCTTACGCGAATCCATTCGCCTTTTGATGCGTTCCAGCCGCAAAGCTCGAACTTGCCGTTGGCGGCAATCTGCTTGTAAACATTTTTCGATTTGTTCAAATCGGCATAACCTTCACGCAGATAGTGGTTTATGTCGAATTGGGCCATCATCGGCATCGACAGCAGAAGGAATAATATTGTCAGAAGTTTGTGTTTCATTATCAAATCAATTATGCCACTTCGCTCACTACACAATACTTATAACTTAAAACTTTAAAAATTATTACTTAAAAATCCCTATCGACCCCAGCAGAATCATCAAGATGGCTGCAGGCGCCACATATTTCACAATGAACATAAAAATCTTGAACATTCCCATTGAGTAGCGGCCGCCGCTCGACAGTTCTGAATAGACACTCAACGTCTTCATCTTCCAACCCACAAACAGGCAGATGAAAATGCCACCCACGGGCAGGACGATGTTCGAACTCAAGGCGTCGAAGGCATCGAAGAAGGTGCGGCCGAAGATTGTAAAATCACGCATCGGGCCGAACGAGAGCGTGCAGAGAACGCCCAGCGCGGCTATCACGCCAGTGGATAACGCCGTAGCTGAAAGACGTTTAAATTTCAGTTCTTCAGTCAGATAAGCCACGCAGACTTCGAGCAGCGAGATGGCCGATGTGAGTGCCGCAAAGGTGAGCAGCACGAAGAAGACGATGCCCCAAACGTAGCCCAGCGGCATTGCGTCGAACACCTGCGGAAGCGTGATGTAGACAAGGTTCGGACCTGCCGACGGGTCAACACCGAAGGCGAACACGGCAGGCAGAATGGCCATTCCCGCAAGAATTGAGACAAACGTGTCGGCCACAACCACGCGCACCGAAATGCCAGTAAGATTCTCATTCCGTGATATATACGAAGCGTACGTCATCAGTGCGCCCATTCCGAGCGAAAGCGAGAAGAACGACTGCCCAAGCGCGTTCAGCACACCATTGAAGGTGAGTTTGCTGAAATCGGGCACGAACAAGAATTTCAATCCTTCGGCGGCGCCGTCGAGCGTGCAGGCGCGGATGTCGAGAAGCAGAATCAGCACAAACAGGGCGGGCATCATCGTCTTCACGCACCGCTCAATGCCGTTTTTCACACCCGACATAATGATTATTCCGCACAGCACCATAAAGCCCACCTGCCAGAGCAGCGGCTTGTATGAGTTGCTCACAAAATCGCTGAAAAGCAATCCGATATCTTCCGACGAGCGGCCGTGGAACGTGTCGCCAATGGCGTAGGCCACATACTCGAGCGTCCAGCCGGCCACCGTTCCGTAGTACGACAGGATGATGGCTGCGGCAAAAATCGAAAGTCCGCCAAACCAGAACCAGCGCGTGCCAGGCGCCAGCGTCTTGAACGAGCCGAAAGGGTTGCGCTGTCCGCGGCGGCCAATCACAAATTCCGACAGCATCACAGGAATGCCGATGACAAAGACGAAAAACAGATAGACCAGCATAAAGGCGCCGCCGCCGTTGCTGCCGGCCTCGTAGGGAAATTTCCAGATGTTGCCAAGCCCCACCGCCGAACCCGCCAGCGCCATTATCGCACCAAAACGCGAACCGAAATTTTCTCGAGACATTTGTGTTGATTTTCAATTATTGTGGGCAAATGTAGAAAAATTTAGGCTACAGGCTTCCTACTTGCAACTTTTCCACTATCTTGCCGCCTATGGACGAAAGTTTTGACATACGGCAGAATGCCGCCATAATATCTGATAAAGAGTACGAAAACAAGTTGCGACCGCTCACGTTCGACGACTTCAACGGACAGGCGCGTATTCTTGAGAACCTGAAAGTTTTTGTGCAGGCCGCCAAAATGCGCGGCGAGCCGCTCGACCACCTGCTGCTCAACGGCCCCCCAGGATTGGGCAAAACCACTCTTGCCAACATTGTGGCAAACGAGCTTGGCGTGGGCTTCAAAATCACTTCGGGTCCCGTGCTCGACAAGCCAGGCGACCTTGCGGGAATCCTCACAGGCCTTGAGCCCAACGATGTGCTTTTTATCGATGAGATTCACCGCCTCAACCCCGTTGTCGAAGAGTATCTGTATTCGGCGATGGAAGATTTTCGGATTGATATTCTGATAGATAAGGGCCCCGCCGCCCGCTCGGTGCAGTTGTCGCTCAACCCGTTCACTTTGGTTGGCGCCACCACCCGCGCAGGATTGCTCACAAGCCCGTTGCGCGCACGCTTCGGTATCAATCTGCATTTCGAGTACTACGATGCCGAGACGCTGAAGAAAATTGTAAAACGCTCGGCGTCAATTCTTCAGGTGCCGATTGACGACGACGCGGCATTTGAGATTTCGTCGCGCAGCCGCGGAACGCCGCGTATTGCCAACGCCCTTTTGCGCCGCGTGCGCGATTTTGCGCAGGTGAAAGGCTCGGGCCATATCGACCTCAAGATTGCGCAGTTCTCGCTTCGCGCCCTCAACATCGACCAGTACGGCCTCGACGAGATGGACAACCGCATTCTCACCACCATCATCGACAAGTTCAAAGGCGGGCCGGTGGGCATCACCACCATTGCCACCGCTGTGGGCGAAGATGGCGGCACTGTGGAAGAAGTTTACGAGCCGTTCCTCATTCAGGAAGGCTTTATCAAGCGCACACCTCGCGGCCGCGAAGCCACCGAAAAGGCTTACAGCCACCTTGGGCGCACACGCTTCTCACCTGACCCACAGCAGGGAACGCTATTCTAAAAGACTACTGACGATAGACAACAGACCAACGAGAGTAAAGTTTAATGTGTAAAGAGTAAAGACGCGCAAAACCGACACTACTTATGCCTTATAAACATCATTATCACCGACTTTTGATTAGCGCAGTGCTGCTTCTCGCCCCCATCTTCGCTCACGCGCAGTATTTTGCGGCCGAAAGTGATGTTGAGCGCCTGCTGATGGCCGATTCGGCGGCATTGCATCTGACCATTGACAACTACAACTTTTTGTGGAACAATGAGTTCTTTGGTCCAATCGACAAGGGCTACACTCTCATTGGTTTCAATTTGCAGCCGGCGCTTGAATATCACTTCACACCGAACATCAAGGCAAAGGCGGGTGTGCGGCTCACAAAATATTCCGGGCTCGACAAGTTTACCGACTGTCTGCCAGTCTATTCCGTCACTTGGCATACCGACAAACTTGCCGTCACAATGGGCACCATCAACGGTGCATCGTTCCATCGCTTGCCCGAACCCATTATGCACCGCGAGCGGCAACTCGTCAACAACTACGAGAACGGAATGCAGATTGTCTACAACACAAACCGCCTGTTTGCCGATGTGTGGGTCGATTGGCAGGATTTTATCTTCCGCGGCGACAACAAGAAAGAGCAGATTTACGGCGGACTGTCGGTTGGATGGAAGGCGCTGTCTTCCGATGCTCTTGAATTGGAAATTCCTGCATCGTTCACCATTTTCCACCGTGGCGGACAGATAGATACCGACACAACACCAATGCGGCTGTTCTACTACGTTTCGGGCGGTGCGCAGCTCAACCACCACCTAGATGGTTTTATAAGCGGCATTGGTGCATCGTCGCAAGTGATTGGTTACAAGGATAATTCACCCACACCCGAAAGTCTCTACCACAGCGGCTGGGGTTGGTTGTCCGATGTCAAGCTGATGCACGAAAAGAGCAGTCTTTCGGTTGGCTATTGGCTTGCCGACAGTTTCATCGCTCAGCAAGGTAACCCGATGTATATGTGCCGTTCATACGACGGCACCACCGACCAGCAAAAACGCAGTATGCTCACAGGTGAATTGAATCTCGCAAAAGACGTAACCGATTATTTCACAGCCGCTTTGACGGCCGTCGGCTACTACGACCTCAAAAACTCAGCGTTCGACTACACCTACGCCTTCACCTTCGTGCTCAAGCCCGATTTTGTGCTTTGGCGCAGATAAAGCAAATGGCGCAACGGTGTTTTTGTCCATTGCGCCATTCACACTATAAACATTTAATGGTTAGTCATCATCATCCAAACCAAATTCTTCTTTGACCGTTGCCGGGTGATCAACGGAATTGTAGACCAAAGTTATATCAGCATCACCGGTATCGATGCATTTTACCAACAGTTCATTGTATACGCTATCGGATATATATCCGTCAATATCGACAATGGTGCTTAACCCCTTTTGCTTGTTGGCGGCTTTTGCTTTTGCAATTGTCGCAGCAATCTCTTTGTAATCAGAAGTTTTTCTCGCGTAATTGATTCGAAGGCCACTCGCAGGCGTTCCTTTTATTTCGGATGCAATTGGAACTTCGTTATTTTGGAAGTAACTGATATGAACAAAACCCGAAGTTCTGAATTCAACTACTTCGCGGAAATCGCCGAATCTCTTTGCTCCTTCTCCCGCCTTGTAAACTAATAGTCCACAATCATTTTTAACGCCTTTACTCTCAATTTGCTGTTTGAATTCTGCGTAGCTCACATATTTTCCATCAATAGCAAAAGCGGCTGTTGGTGCCGCAACGTTCCAAAGGTGTGTCGAGTAAAAGAACAAATTTGTGTCGGCACGGTATCCGCAAACAGAAACCAAATCGCCATACATGATTCCATTATCAATAGTAACTTGATAGCCGAATTTAATAGGGGAATTTTTGTCATCTTCAACATATACAAAATTATATTCTTCGCTGTAGTAAATCTTTTTGTATTCATATGACTTCAATGCATTTAAATCAGCCAATGTCGATCTTTTGCTTTTTATATATATTGATGTTCCCTCGTTTACCCATGACAGTTCTTCCGCACTTATCGATTCAACGGTTTCTACGCCATTTGAAGCGATGAGACAAGCCGGATTGGTCTCTGTCGGGCGTGCATTTTTATAGATTTCGAAGGATTTTGTTCCATCGTCAGACCCCATCGCCATCAACATTGTCACCGAGTCAGTGATGGATGATTTGTCAATGGTGAAAAAGATGTGTTTGTCGAATTCGCGCATAACAGAGTCATCGTCAGTTTGAGCTTTTGTCGATTGCCCGCAACCGAACGATAGGAACAGCGCCAATGTGAGCGCACCTGCGGCAGCCGTTTGCAGAAACTTGCTGCCTTGAAAATCTTTCTGTTTCATCTTCATAAATCGTATTTTGGTTAGTGAATTGGTTGCGCCCGAAGTCAGTTCGGGGTTGCAACCGAATAGTTGTTTGATGATTGTCAGTCTGTACGATTCAACATTGTAGCCGTTCGACAGAGCGTCGCGGTCGGCCTGCCATTCCTGCACTTCCTCGAGCCGCTGCTCGGCTTTCCACACAAACGGATTGAACCAGAACACCGAACGAAGCACGGTCATAAGCAGTTTCTCAATTGAGTGGCGGTGCGCCACGTGGCTAGCCTCGTGCGATATTATCTGTCGGCGTTCCGTTTCGTCGTGGTCGGTGCGGATAAATATTGTGCGCCAGAACGAGAAAGGCGTCTCAACCTTGTCGCTCACGGCCAGATGGTATTCGGGCTTAAGCGTGACGTCGGCCTGCCGTTTCAGTTTGGAAACAAGCAAGATACCTCTGACTATGAGTGCCAGCAGAATCAACGCCACCAACAGATAAATTGCGATGCCAGCGTACATAAATTTCTCATTGAGCGTCAGTTGCGGTGTTAGCGCCTCGGCTTTTGCAACAACTTTTTCCTCAACCGTTTCCGATACTGTTGTCACCTCGGCAACGTCTTGTCGCTCAATGGGTCCGGCATTGATCACGGGTGCGGACACTGTTTGAATGAATGTTTGCCCGGGATAGAGCGGCACGTTGAGCGCGGGAATAATCGCCGACAGCAACATTGTTATTATCAGATATTTGCGGCAAAGGCCGAAATTCGGTTTCCGAACAATCAGCAGTCGGTACAAAAGCATAAACAGCCCGCTGCACAGGAAAAACTCTACTATGTAGATTACGAACGGTTTCATAGTGATTATTGTTTATTGTTAAGCATTTGCAGAATTTCGTCGGCCTCTTCCATCGAAATAGACTTGCGTTGTGAGAAGTAGTTCACCAACCGGCTTATAGAACCGTCGAAGAACGTGTGCAGCACATTATGCATATATAAATCGGTGTATTCGGCTTTGCTCACAATGGCGGAATAAACATTGCTGTGGCCATATGTCTTGTGTGACAGAAACCCTTTCGTGTCTAAAATACGGACCATTGTGGCCACCGTGCTATATGCCGGTCTGGGTTCGGGCAGACGCTCGTGCACGTCGCGCACCACAAAATTGTCGTCAATCTGCCAAACCACTTGCATTATTTCCATTTCTGCCTTCGTCAGTTCCGGAATGATTTTTTTCTGATTGTCCATAGTTTTATCATTTAACAATGCAAATATATAGCTAATATTTTAATTTAAAAATTAAATCTTTAATTTTTATTGAATGATGTCCGAAATAGATATATTTGAAACGGTGATTTACACACCCATTATTTATAGTATATGGCATTTATAGTTATTGAAGGACTTGACGGCGCAGGCAAGTCGACACAACTCAATATGCTGCGCAATCTGCTAAACAGCAAGAATATACCATTCGAATATCTGCATTTTCCACGTGTTGACGAAGGTGTTTTCGGCAATCTGGTGTCGATGTTTCTGCGGGGCGATTTGGGTGCCAACAATCAGGTGAACCCCTATCTGGTTGCGCTCATCTATGCCGGCGACCGCAACGATGCCCAACAAACCATCCGCGGTTGGATTGACAGCGGCAAGTTGGTGATTATCGACCGCTACATATACTCAAACCTGGCTTTTCAAGGAGCGAAAATTGCTGATGCAGCAAAGAAAAACGAGTTGCGCCAGTGGATTAAAAACCTGGAATACAACTACTACGGCATTCCACAGCCCGATTTGACGCTGTTCCTTGACGTGCCGTTCAGCTTCACTACCAAAAGTCTGACAACAGTCCGCACAGGCGACGACCGCCGCTACCTGCAAGGCAAGCAGGACATTCACGAAGCCGATTTGAACTTTCAGGAGCAAGTCCGCCGCGAGTATATCGACCTTGCTGCCACCGAAGAGCGTTTCGAACTTGTTAAATGCTACAGCGACGACAATCAGATGCTGCCACCCGAACAGGTTTTCAGTCTGATTGTTGGCCAACTTGAGAAATACGGTGTGTTGCCAAACAAATAAAACTGACTCAAATGTATAGCTACCAATATCCACGTCCGGCCGTGACGGTTGACATGACCATTCTGCACCGCACTGCAGCAGGACTTGAGATTCTGCTAATCGAGCGCTTGAACAATCCTTATGCCGGCTGTTGGGCACTGCCCGGCGGTTTTGTTGATGAGAACGAAGACCTGCCCGATGCCGCCGCCCGAGAGTTGCGCGAGGAGACAAGCCTTGTGGGCGTTGAATTGCACCAATTTGGAGCATTCGGCAAACCCGGCCGTGACCCACGCGGACACACCATCACTGTTGCCTACTGGGGCTATACCGACAACCCGCAGCAAGCATCTGCTGCCGACGATGCCAAAACCTTGCGTTGGTTTCCAATCAACAATCTGCCGCCACTCGCCTTCGACCACGCTGAAATCATCGCGGAAGCGCTGAAAGTGGCAAAATGAAAAACGACATGTTTGAACTATAATCTCTAAAGACTGATCATGAGAAAAATTTTCAGAGCAGCGATTGGCGTTGCATTGATTTCGATTGTTTTTGCAGGTTGCAAAAAAGAAGAAGACACAACATATATGGTCAAAGTAACCGCCACTGCAGGCGGAACCGTTGAAGGGCAGAATGGGGAATACAAAGAAGGCGACACCGTTGTATTTAAGGCAGTTCCCGCTGACGGGCACTATTTCAGCAGATGGAACGACAACAAAAGAAACAACCCTCGCACAATACATGTTGGTACAAACGATATCACCCTTACTGCTGAGTTTGCTACAATTACAACTGTCGATTTAGGACTGACCAGCGGCACTCTTTGGGCAACTTGCAATGTGGGAGCTCTCAATCCATGGGATTTCGGGTGTTACTACGCTTGGGGCGAAACTCAAACAAAATCAAGTTACGAATGGGACAACTTAAAATATTGCACTAACAACAACGGACTTATCTTTTCAAAATATAAATACTCAGACACTCTCACAATTCTCGAACCCACTGATGACGCCGCCACAACTTGGATTGGTGCCGACTACTCAACACCAACCGAAGATGACTGGAACGAACTCAAAAGCTATTGTGAATGGGTATGGACAACGAATTATGAAGGCCATAACATTGCCGGCTACATTGTTTACAAGGCAAAATCGCATGATGCGCACATTTTCCTTCCCGCTGCGGGTTGGCAAGGTACTTATTTCTATGACAAGAATGAATGGGGATGCTATTGGTCGAGTTCACGTGGGGATAGCGAAAACGATGGGGGTTACTGCACATTTAACAGCAGAAATGTGTCCGTGTCCGAAATGCGTCGCTGCGACGGCTACTCAGTCCGTCCAGTTCGTCACAAAAAACAGTAAGGAAGCGCTCAAAGATGCGCAGTGTTTCCGTGGTTTAAGTTTACGTTTTTTGTTTGCGTTAAACATAACATTTCGCTTATATCGGAAACATATCTCCATTCAATCCTTCAATTAATCTGTCAATCAATCAATAAAAAAGCCGCACCCAATTACGAGCACGGCTTTTAAACATATTGCTTATCCAATTAGTCCATCAAATCAGCTTTAGCCTGGATACCACTGTTGTCGTAGTAACCCTTGTCAAGCTTCTCCTTGATTTCCTTGAATGCGTTCAGCGTGTAATCGACATCCTCAATTGAGTGAGCGGCAGTCGATATGATGCGGAAGATAACCATTCCCGGCGGGATTACAGGGTAAACCACAATCGAGCAGAAAATCTTGTAGTTCTCGCGCAAGTCGTAAGCCATTGCCGATGCCTGCTCCGGACCACCCTGAATGTGAACTGGCGATACACAAGCCTCGGCCGGACCTATATCGAAACCTAAGTTGCGGAAACCATCCTGCAAACGGCGGGTGATTGTCCACAGTTTGTTGCGGAGCTCGTCGCCCTCGGGGCTGTCGATAATCTCAAGACGCTTGATGCAGCCTTCAACAATCGGCATTGGCAGAGCCTTTGCATAAATCTGCGAACGCATGTTGTAGCGCAGGTAGTCGATAACTGATTTTTTAGAAGCGATGAAGCCGCCGATGATTGCCATCGATTTAGCGTAAGCGCCAATATAGATGTCGATGTCGTCCATCACGCCAAAGTGCTCCGATGTGCCGCGTCCGTGGGGACCCATCACGCCAAAACCATGGGCGTCGTCAATCATAATGCGGAATTTGTATTTCTTTTTGAGAGCTGCAATCTGGTCGAGAATGCCAAGAGCGCCGGTCATTCCGTAAACGCCCTCGGTAATCAGCAACACACCACCACCCTGCTCTTCAGCAACTTTGCAGGCCACTTTCAGTTTCTGCTCGCAGCTTACAATATCGTTGTGTTTGTAAGAGAAGGCCTTGCCTGTGTGCAGACGCTTACCGTCCATAAGGCAGGCGTGGCACTCTGCGTCGAACACAATCACATCGTGGCGCGACAGCAACGAGTCGATAGCCGATACAATACCCTGATAACCAAAGTTGAACAGGAACGCTGCTTCTTTCTTCTCGAATTTTGCTAACATGTGCTCCAACTTCTCGTGAAGTACAGTGTTGCCTGTGAGCATACGGCTACCCATCGGGTAAGCCAGACCCCAGCGTACGGCAGCCTCACCGTCAACCTTGCGGATTTCAGGGTGGTTGGCCAGGCCAAGATAGTTGTTCAAACTCCAGCACAAAACATCTTTGCCCTGGAAACGCATATGCGGGCCAATCTCGCCCTCAAGTTTCGGGAACGCATAGTAGCCTTCAGCTTGCTCGCGGTACTGTCCCAACGGACCGCCCGTCGATTCCTCTATTCTTTCAAAAATATCCACGATATAATCTTTTAAAAATTAATGCCGCAAATGTACTTTTTTAATGCAATCAAATGGTAGTATAAGTACCCATTATTAGTGCTATTTAAGTTTTTTTTGGTTTTAGGTTTTAGGTGTCGGGTGTTTGTGTTTGCGTTTTTATACTTTTGCACCGTTTTTGGGAAACTACATTTACACATAATAATAATGGATAAAAATTCTTGGATTGGCCTGTTGTTGATTATGGCCATCTTGTTGGGATGGAGTTACTACACTCGTCCGTCGGAAGAGCAGATACAACGCGAGCGCGCACGCCGCGATTCAATAGCGCGTGTTGAACAACAGCGCCAGCTCGAAATCGAGTTACAGAAATCACAAGCAGCAGAGCAGGCACAAATCATTTCGCCTGAAGCATCTGATTCGGCTGCAAGCGAGATACTTCGCAACCAGTACGGCGAGTTTGCCGTTTGCGCAACTGGCGAGCGCGAGTTCTACACCATCGAGAACAACCTGATGAAAATCAAGTTCACCAACCTTGGCGGACGCATCATGTCGGTAACACTGAAAGAGTACGATTCATACGACTCTCTGCCGGTGGTTCTCTTTGATGGTGACTCAACCATCTTCAGTCTCGGATTCTTTGCGCAGAACCGCCGCATCGAAACTGGCAAACTCTTTTTCACTCCTTCGGAGAATATCGCTACAGCGAAAGTCGAGACCGACTCGCTGGTGGTCAGCTTCACACTCGACCTCGGCAACGACCGCTCGATGGAATACATCTACACCATCCACCCGAATAGTTACGTTGTAGGCTTCAACATCAGGTTGCACAATCTCGACAAACTGGTGCCGGCAACTTCGGGCTATCTGACACTCAACTGGGAGTCGTACATCAAACGCCAGGAGAAGGGCGAGAAATGGGAAATGATGAACAGCACCATCGCCTACCGCTACTTCAAC
This sequence comes from Salinivirgaceae bacterium, assembly GCA_017557785.1. Lineage (GTDB taxonomy): Bacteria > Bacteroidota > Bacteroidia > Bacteroidales > SZUA-534 > RUG13583. The sequence continues at coordinate 19,136 of JAFYYA010000086.1, read as the reverse complement.
GATGATGTTGAGACACTGAGCGAGACCGGCGACTCAGACAGCGAGACCGTCAACAGCCGTCTGCAGTGGGTGTCGTTCAAACAGCAGTTCTTCAACTCGACATTGATTGCCAAAAACGGATTCGCCAATGCCGCTCTGAAACTTGAAAAAACGGTCAGCACCAAGCACCTGAAACATTTCACCGCCGACCTGTCGCTGCCGTACGATGGTCAGCCCGACGAAACATTCGCAATGGAAATGTTCTTCGGTCCGAACCACTTCAAGACGCTTAAGGCACTTGACATCGACCTTCAGAACATCATTCCGCTGGGCCGCAGCATCTTCCGCTGGGTGAACGTGGGCATTGTGATTCCGGTGTTCAACCTGCTCGGCCGCTTCATCGATAATTACGGCGTCATCATCCTGATTCTGACCATCTTAATCAAGCTAGTGCTGTTCCCGCTCACCTACAAACAGTACAAGTCGACCGGTATGATGAGCGCTCTGAAACCCGAAATCGACAAACTGAACGAGAAATATCCGAAGCAGGAAGACGCGATGAAGAAACAACAAGCGATGATGGATCTCTACAAACGCGCCGGCGTGAGCCCCATGGGCGGCTGTCTGCCAGTACTTTTGCAGATGCCGTTGCTGATTGCGATGTTCCGTTTCTTCCCGGCCTCAATAGAGCTGCGCCACGAGAGCTTCCTCTGGGTTGACGACCTCTCAACTTACGACGCCATTCTCAACCTGCCGTTCAGTATTCCTTGGTACGGCGACCATGTGAGTCTCTTCTGCTTGCTGATGACCATCGTCAACATTGTCTACATCAAGATGAGCGGCCAAGCTAACGCTGGCGGCCAGCAGATGCCGGGTATGAAGTTGATGATGTATATGATGCCGGTAATGATGCTCTTCTGGTTCAACGATTACGCAGCTGCCTTGAGTTACTATTACTTCCTGACACTGCTCATCACCATTGTGCAGACCTATGTTATCAAGCGCACAATTAACACCGAAGAAGTGCTTAACCGCTTGCAAACAGCCAAAGTGCAGAAAACCCCAACCAAATCGAAGTTCCAGCAACGTTTGGAAGAGGCCGCAAAGAAACGCGGTGTTAAACTGCCGAAGTAATTAGATTACAGCAAGATATCAACAAAAACAGACCGTCAGCAATATGAGTTGGCGGTCTTTTTTTTGTGGCTGAGAAAACATTTGCTTGCAAAACAACAACACACTATATTTGTATCTGTTTAATAATTAAAACATTTAGAATTATGAAGAAGATTTTCCTATCTGTATTGGCCATAGCAGCTATGGCAACAACAGCAAACGCACAATTGTGGTTTGGCGGCAGCCTTGGTTTCTCACACGAAGGCGGCGTTACAAAAACTAAAGAAGCCGATACTGACAAACCATCAGTTAACACATTCTCATTCGCACCGATGGTTGGGTTTGAGCTTAACGAGAAACTTTCAGTTGGTGGCAAAATTAATTTCATCAGCTCGTCGACGAAGCGGACTGTTGGCGATACCGACACAAAAAATTCTTCATCAACATTCGGTGTTACCCCGTTTGCCCGCTACACTTTTGTTGAGTTCAATAAGTTCGGAATTCTTGCCGAAGCCGGCATTCCGGTATCATTCAGCTCATCGAAACACGACAATGGCAGCCAAACAACCAAAGGTGACCCGACAACATCTATCGGCCTGTATGTTGTGCCAATGCTGACCTACAGTCTTAACGACAACTTCCAGCTTGAATGCGGGCTTGATTTCCTGTCGCTTAACGCTTCACACTCTGTCACCAAAGACCGCGACGACAGCAACAACAAGGATATCACCAACTCGTTCGATTTTGGTGCAAGCACACGCACTGTGGCAACTGTTGGCCGCATCACCATCGGATTCATCTACAAGCTGTAATACATACAGACCAACAAGACCGAAGGGAACTCGCAAGGTTCCCTTCTTTTTTTGCCTACCGGCAATAAAAAAGGCCGTCCAGCGGAACTGAACGGCCTGTCTCAAATATACGGAATTGTTATTTCTTTTTGCTCTTCTCGTAATTGGCGTAGCGGTTGCGGAATTTATCAACGCGACCTGCGGTGTCAACCAATTTCATCTTACCGGTGTAAAATGGGTGTGATGCACTTGAGATTTCGAGTTTCACCAATGGATACTCAACCCCGTCTACTTCTATCGTATCTTTTGTGTTGACTGTCGATTTGTTGATGAACAACTGTCCGTTCGACATGTCTTTGAACACGACCAGGCGATAATCACTGGGATGTATGTCCTTTTTCATTGTAGTAGTTTTTAATAATTACATTAAATTTTTGAGTTGGCAAAAGTAGAACATTGAATCGAATTTGCAAATGTTTTTTTGCGGCAAAAAACCGATTTCTTTCCTAACTCAAACAAAGTCATTTCTTTAAAAATAGAGCATGGAATTTGGCAGATTACCCCATAAAAAACTCAAATTTCCACTCACGTATCAAATCGCTCTATTTGTCAAATAAAACAAACCAATCACCCATGCTTGCGTACATTTGCGGTGTATAAAATTTGAATGAGATGATAGTTCGATTGGCATTGATTTTCCTGGCGATTTTTGATTTTTCTTGCGCTGTTTACAGCAAATCCAGATTTTTGATTCGAAGATTCCACCGCGGACTTGTTCATCTGCTGGCCGAAAAATCGGCTTCCACCACCACCGCCTGATTCAGCATCATTCACAATACATTATTTATTGGTGCGCCCAATACGCACTAAATTGCTACATTTGTCAGCCGTACAACTCGGTGGCGCGATGCGTTGCGCCTATCTATTTATCAGACAATAAAACAGATACAAATGAAACTTTGGGATAAGGGCATTGCCACAAACGAACTTGTCGAGCAGTTCACCGTCGGGCTCGACCGCGAAATGGACCTATACCTGGCGCCGTTCGACGTGATGGGCACAATGGCGCACATCACAATGCTGCAGACCATCGGCCTGCTTGAGAAAAACGAACTGGACACGCTGCTGGCCGAACTCAAAAAGATTTACGCCACAGCCGCCGCAGGAAAACTCAAGATTGAAGACGATGTTGAAGACATCCACTCGCAGGTTGAACTGATGCTCACGCGCTCGCTGGGCGATATGGGCAAGAAGGTTCACAGCGGCCGCTCGCGCAACGACCAGGTGCTTGTGGATATGAAACTCTATCTGCGCCACGAAGTCCGTCAGATTTTCGACCTTGCGGCATCGCTCTTCAAAACACTTATCGCCTTGAGCGACAAACACAAAGACGACCTGATGCCTGGCTACACCCACCTGCAGGTGGCTATGCCGTCGTCGTTCGGATTGTGGTTTGGGGCTTACGCCGAATGCCTGACTGATGACCTTCGGATGCTGAGCGCGGCCTACAAGGTTATCAATCAGAACCCGCTGGGCTCGGCGGCTGGATACGGCTCATCGTTCCCGCTCAACCGCACACTCACAACCAAACTACTGGGTTTCGGCGATTTGAACTACAACGTGGTGTGCGCTCAAATGGGCCGCGGCAAAACCGAACAGGATTTGAGTTTTGCAATGGCTGCAATGGCGCAGACGTTGAGCCGTATGGCGATGGATATGTGTATGTACAACTCGCAAGACCTTGGTTTTGTGCATCTTCCCGACGAATTCACAACAGGCTCATCGATTATGCCGCACAAGAAAAACCCCGACGTTTGGGAACTTGTGCGCGGAAAATGCAACCGCATCAAGGCGCTGCCAACCGACATCACACTCACAATCTCGAATCTGCCATCGGGCTACCATCGCGACCTGCAACTGCTTAAGGAACAGATAATTCCCGCTATCAACGACTTGAAGGACTGCCTGCGCCTGGCCGAACTGATGCTGAAGAACACCGAAGTGCGCAAGGACATTATGAAAGAGCCTAAATATCAGTTGGCTTTCAGTGTTGAAGTGGTGAACAAACTGGTGCTTTCGGGTGTGCCTTTCCGCGATGCCTACAAGCAGGTGGCTTTCGACATCAAAGACGGCCGTTTTGTGCCTGAAACACACATCAACCACACCCACGAAGGCAGCATCGGCAACCTGTGTAACGATCAGATTGACCGCAAGTTCGCAGAAGTGAGCGCATCGTTCGATTTTGCGTCGGTTGAAGCGGCTGTCAACTCGCTTGTGAAATAACACCGATGCGACGTCTGCTCGCCATATTGCTATTATCGGCTGCAAATCAGGCGTTTGCGCAAAGCGGACGCTATGCCGAAATCAGCAGTGTGAGCGTTGACACGATGAGCGAGCGGCGCGTCACCATCAAATGGTATGTTGCCGAAGTGGTTAACGGACAGTCCTTTGCCGTTTACCATTGGGAAAACAACATATGGGCGTTGGTTGTTGATTCGCTGCCAGCCAATATGCGTGAATATCAAGATGTAAAAGCGCACCCGTTTGAGCATGCCGAGCGATACGCAGTCTCAACATCGATTACAGGCGACCATAATGCCCCGTTGAGCGACGCTCATCAGACGGTTTTTCTACGCAGCGGCGATTACGACAAATGCCACAACTCACTGACTCTCAATTGGTCGGCATACGTTGGCGCCGATGTTACTAGTTATACGGTTTTTGGCCGCAAAATCGGGCAACCTTACAGCAATTTTGGTTCAACTGCCGACACAACATTCGCCACCGACAGACTTGAAGATGACACCGACTACAATTTTATGGTTGTCGCCACTTTGCAAAACGGACTCAAATCGCTATCTAACATAATCAGTTACAAAACTTTCAAACCCATAGCGCCTAATCTGATGCTTGTCGGCATTGATACGATTTTGAACCGTCAGGGCACAGTGGAACTTCATTGCCGAATCGATACTGCGACAAACCTTCAGGGCTATGCAATATGGCGGAAGACTGATGCTAGTGAAGAGTCCGAGCGCACTTTGATTACCGATTTCACATCCGACCATATCATTTTTGAAGACGATGATGCCACTGCCACCTATCGCATAGGTATCGTTGATTTTTGCAATTCGGGAATGGGTTTTGGGCTTCAGAGTGTTGCGCAGCCAATTGTGGTTGAAGCCGATGCCGACGCTGAAACCGTACAAGTGAATTGGAATTACTCATTTTGCGACAAATGGAATAATTTATTCAGCGATAACGAGCATTTCACAGTGTTCTGCGCTGTTGACGGCGGTATGGAAATACCTGTCGCCACGGGAATACCCGCCCCATCAATCACCTTGAACTTTAATGAAATAGCCGATGACCGCGCACAAAATTTCTGCATTCGAATTGAAGCATCATTTGAAAACCGCTTGAGCCAATCGAACACGGTTTGCGTTGAACGTCAGGCTGATATGTGGCTACCAACTGCCTTCACACCCAATGGCGACGGACTGAACGACACTTTCGGGCCAGTGGTGAAGTCGGCACAGATAACTGATTTTGAATTCATCGTTTACGACCGTTACGGCGGCCGCGTCTTTGTTTCGACAAGTCCCGACAACCGTTGGGACGGAACCCACAGCGGCAAGCAGGTGACCGAAGGCGGCTATCTCTACTATCTGAAGGCCAAACTGCAAAACGGCCAAACCATTGAGCGCAAAGGCTCTGTGAATGTTGTATATCCATAAAACACTATGGCAGAAAAAGTTATACAACTTGCGCCAATGTTGGGCTTGATTGATGCGCCGTTTATGAACGCCATTGCCGAAGTTGGCGGTTTCGACGAGATTTTTGCGCCATATATGCTTGCAGATGAGCGTTCTATACCCAAACCGCAAGTGTTTGCGCGCCGTTTTTCGGGCATCAGCAACCGAGTTAACCTTGTGCCGCAACTTTTGAGCAATAATGCCGATGCTTTTGTGGCAATGGCTAATATTCTCAACGATTTAGGCTACACGAAGGTGAATTGGAATATGGGGTGCCCCATAAAGTTTGTGGTGAGCAGAAACCGCGGTGCTGCGTTGCTACGCGATTTGGAAAACCTTGAGCGTCTGCTCGATAGCGTCATCGGCCGCCTAAAACCTGAACTGTCGGTAAAAATCAGAATCGGATTCGGTTCGCCTGACGAGTTCCCGAAAATCATTAGTGTTTTCAATAAATTCAAACTCAACGAGTTGATTGTTCACGCACGGACAGCCGAGCAACAATATGGCGGCGAACCATATCGTCAGGTGTTCATCGAATCTGCGGTCAACTCGCTCAACCCGATTGTCTACAATGGCGACATCAACAGCGCTACTGATGCCAACATCAGTTTACCAAACCTGAAAGGTTATATGATTGGCCGCGGTGCGATAGTGAATCCGCACATCGGGCTGCAAATCAAAGGATTGCCAACTGATAACGTGCCTACATTCAGGCAATTTGCAACAGAAATCACGCATTGGTATTGCGCCCGAAACAGCCTGAACCGCCTTAAGGAACTTTGGAAATATTTCGCGAAAGCGCTTGACAAGCCCGACGAGATACAAGCAAAGCTCTGCCCCATCACCAATGCTGAACAATTCACGGTTGCCGTTGATGAGATTTTTGAAACTTGAGTAAGATTTAGGCATAAAAAAAGCGAAAACCGGCAGCCCAGCCACCGATTTTCGTTCCTACTGCAAAAAACAGGCGATTATTTCATCTTCCTGTTTTCTGATGTTTCGGCAGCCTCTTTCGCCGCATAAGCAGGCACATGTTTGTGGTGCTTAGCTTGGTTCATTTTAGGCTTCTTGACTCCATCAGCTTTCATAATTTGAACCTCCTATCATTTTAGTTTAACATAAAACAATCGAGTTATGTTCGGTTATGAATTACATAGCTGGACGAACTCCGCACAGCAACCGACAAAAGCCGTACAAATGTGCCAAATCTGCCAAAAAACGACATTTGTGGTAATTATGGCAGATGACAAGATGGCAAATTTCCGAAAAAAGAAGTCCGTCAATCAAACAACTGCATCAACTCTTCGATGGTGATGTCTTTGAATGGGTTGCTATTGGCAAAAATACCGGCCAGATTGCTTTTGCGGTTTTGCAAAGCGATAATCTTCTCTTCAAGAGTACCTGCCGTAACAAACTTATACACAAACACATTCTTTGTCTGGCCAATTCGGTGGGCCCTGTCGACAGCCTGATTTTCTACCGAAGGATTCCACCATGGGTCGAGAATGAACACATAGTCGGCTGACGTAAGATTGATGCCCACACCGCCTGCCTTGAGCGATATCAGGAACACCTTGACGCGCTCATCGGTTTGGAAACGACGGATAACCTCCTCGCGGTTGTTTGTCTCGCCCGTCAAAACCACATAGGGGATATTTTGACTGCGTAAATACTCCTCGTACAATTTTAAATAGCTGACAAACGAGCTAAACATCAGCACCTTGTGATTCTCCGCCAAAATAGTCTCGAGCACACGCGTAACCTCGTCGAATTTGGCTGAAGGTTCGTTGTTGCCAACAAGCCGCGGGTGACAGGCAATCTGTCGCAACCGCATAAGCGACTGCAGAACAAGTGCCGAGTTTTTTTGCACCCCGTCGGAACTCATTTTTTCGAGCAACATTGTGCGCATGGCCGATTTTTCCTGTTCATAGAGCGTCTGCTGCTCCTTGTCCATTGTGCAAGCTCTTATTTGCTCGGTTTTTGGCGGAAGGTCGCTGGCAACTTCGCTTTTGGTACGGCGCAGAATGAATGGCTCAACCAACGCCCTCAACTGTGCCGCACGCGGGCTGTCGGCATCACGCTCAATCACTGATACATACTCTGCTCTGAATCTGCCAAAACTGCCAAGCAGTCCGGGGTTGACAAAATTCATCTGCGACCACAAATCAGTCAGACTGTTCTCAACGGGTGTGCCTGTAAGCACCAGTTTGTGCTTTGCCTTCAGCTCTGTCACCGCCACATAACTCTTTGATGAACTGTTTTTTATGGCTTGGCTTTCGTCGAGAATGATATATTGGAACTGATGTGCCGACAATAGCTCGCAATCGTTACGCACAAGGCCGTAAGTTGTCATCACAATGTCGTAATAGCCGAAAGTTAAGGCAGTGCGCGTACGATTGTTGCCAACATGAGCCAGTACTTTGAGCGATGGCGCAAAACGTGCGGCCTCCGCCATCCAATTGTGAATAAGCGACAACGGCATGACAATCAGACTTGTAGGGCGCTTGCCTGCCTTGATTGCCGGTTGATCGAACAGCGACATCTGCTTAAACTGAGCAACCTCGTCTGTTTCACGCGCATTATTTGCGACATCGAGCAAAAGCGCAAGCGCCTGCAATGTTTTGCCCAAGCCCATATCGTCGGCCAGGCAACCGCCAAATCCGTTTGTTTCCAGTAGTTTCAACCAATAATACCCCGTCAGCTGATAGGGTCGAAGCGTGGCGTTCAGTCCCTGCGGCAGAGTAACCTTTGGAAGATTGGCAACATTGAACATATTGCGCAGATTGTCGATCTCAGGCGAAGTGATGCCAGCATCGTAGAGTAACCCAAACATCTGCTTGTTGATAGTCAGACTGTTATCGGTTACTTGTCCTGCATGGAATAATTCAAAATAGCGAGTAAACCACTCTTCAGGCAGCACAGCGATTGTGCCGTCGGGCAACTCATACTCGCGGATATTGTGCAAAATATTGTGCCGCAGCGCTATAAACGGAATTGTAAATCCGCCGATAGTGACCATTCCGTGCAAATCGAACCAGTCATTATCTTGTTTGACAGTTAGTTGCAGATTGACGACACCCAGATAATACTTTTTGCCATACAAATCTTGTCTCAGCACAAATCCTGCTTCGCGCAGGCTGTCGGACAGTCGGCCCACCTCCGACACAACAGTATAAAGAGCCTCCTCGGGGGTGGCATCGGCCAATCCGTCGGGGTAGAAATGAATTCCGTCGGTGGTCTGCAGTTGCATGGTTTTCAGGCTATCAGCAAACCGTGCTTCAGCATCGAGACGCCTCAAAGTTTTGACAAACCTCACATTGTCGCCATTGCGCTGCATCTCAACAAACGCTCGCTCGCTGTTGCCAGGCAGAACCACCTTCGATCCATAGCCGAACTTCAGCAGCAGCACCGGGCGACCTGTCAAATCGAGCTCAAGACAAAGCTGCGGCTCAGGGTCGCTGTTGACAATGTCGATATCGAATCCCGAGGCCCTGACTTTGAAATTTTTGACCACATTGCTTACAAACTTCTCAAAATAAACCATTTCCGTTTCCTTGCGGATATGGATGAAATCGTTGGTCAGGAAGGGCGCGAGTTTTTTGCTGTCGATGTCCCAAAACTGATATAACACATTGTTGATGACCACGCTGCACGGATTCTCATCAGTGATGACAATGGCCGTCTTGCCCTTGAGTTTATCGTAATGGTCGCCGTGATCGATGGCGATGCGGTAGCGTATGCCGTTCTCGTTCCGATCGAACAGAAAGAGCATCCGTGCGTTTTTGGGCGCCAGACTTATCTCGTCCGACGGGTATATCCGACTGTATTTCGGACTTTTATAGAAAATCCGCAGACCATTGGCCACAATCAGTTTCAGCATTTTTTTCAGGCGTGAATCGATGTGCGGTCTTATGCGGTTTGCCACAAAATCGTGATCGACATGACGCAGAAAATCGGCAGGCGACTCCTTCGAAAAAAGGCGCGCGATATAGGAATCCTCAATTGCGCCATAGAGCTTCGTGATCTCCTCGTAATCGTCGCAATAGCCCTCTGCATCCTTGATATTTATCGGCGATGCCTTGTCGATGACCGAATAGAGAGAACTGCCGCCAGTTGGCGAAATGATGTAAGGAACAAGCTCCACGCCGAATTTGCGGTGCGTGGTTACAACAATTATCAGCTCCTTAAGCATCAGTTTCCTCCCGACATTTTCACTTTATAGCCGGCTTGCAGCAGAAGGTCGAAAACTTTTTGCTTGAACTCACCCTGAATGATAATCTCGCCGTCTTTTGCCGAGCCGCCGACGCCGCATTTGTTTTTAAGCATCTTGGCCAGCTCTTTCAAGTCGTCGGATGTGCCAACAAAACCTTGCACCAGCGTCACCGATTTGCCGGCACGCTGCTTGCGGTCGATGCTGACCTTCAGATTCTGTTTCCCCGGCTCAAGCGTTTCAGCTTCCTGCTCATCGTCAGTCTCGTATGCAAAATCCGGATTTGTTGAATAGACCACATTCAGACGGTCTTTCCAATCGTTGTTACGATTGCTGTTATTTTTTCCCATTTTAAAATTTCAGTTAGTTTTTTGTCATCTGCAAAGCGACGAAGATAGGAAAAAGTCTGTTCTTGTTGGCCATTCAATAAGAAATATGGAAAAAAAGCCGCCAAAATTTACCAATTGGCCCGTAATAAAATTAGCTTTGCATCATTAGAAAAAACGACAAGAATGGAAGCTAAAGTTGCACCGTCGCTGTTGTCAGCCGATTTCGGGAATCTGGCCCGCGACATTCAAGAGATAAACGCCAGCGCTGCTGATTATCTGCACGTTGACATTATGGACGGCGTTTTCGTCCCCAACATTTCGATGGGATTCCCCGTGCTGAAAGCCATCAAGAAAAACTCGCAAAAACCTCTCGATGTGCATCTTATGATTGTCAATCCGGACCAGTATATTGAGCGTTTCCGCGATGCCGGCGCCGCCATTCTAACCGTTCACTACGAAGCCTGCACCCATCTTCACCGGACAATCGCACACATTAAAGACTGCGGAATGCTGGCCGGCGTCGCCCTCAATCCGCACACACCTGTCGAAGTTCTGGCTGACATTATCCAAGATGTTGACTTGGTGCTGATTATGACCGTAAACCCTGGCTACGGCGGACAGAAATTCATAGAGCATTCCTACGCCAAACTTCTTCGTTTGAAGAAGATGATGGACGATGCGGGTTCAAAAGCCTTGGTTGAAGTTGACGGCGGCGTGAATTTCGACAATGCCGAAAAACTTGTTAACCATGGTGTTAGCCTGCTTGTGGCTGGCAACACTGTTTTTAATGCTCCAAACAAAGCCGAAGCCGTTCTCAAACTCAAAGGACGATAATATTTGGCTTTCGCCAACGCGAAATGCCACAAAAAAGTAGAGACGCCATATTATGACGTCTCTACGTGATTACCAATATTTTACCAAATCATTAATTCACCATCACCCGTTTCACGGTGCTGCCAGTTTTTACAACATAAACGCCCGGGGTGTTGACGGTTATTGTTGTTGTCCCCGTAGAGACGTGGCGCGCAACGTCTCTATCCTTACGTGCAATCACCCGTCCCATTGCATCATAAACGCTGATTTCTTCCGTTGCGTTTTCAACCACAATGGTGTTGCCGTGGGCGTAGATGTTGACGGCGTTGGCGGCTGTTTCGGTGACAGGGGTATTGTCAGCCCACACAACATCGCAAGGTGTTGTGCCATAAACGCTATCCCAATTATCATCCCAGCCTTCGGGTTTTCTTGACACTTCACAATAGACGGTGATTGGTGTTTCGTGTTCGGCAAACACATCGCTGCCCATACTGACAACCGATTTTGGGATGGTTATCTCTGTTAATCCTAAACACATGCGGAATGCAGCGTCGCCAATGCTCGTAACACTGTTTGGAATGGTTATCGATTCCAATCCAGCACAACCCGAGAATGCCCAGCCTCCTATTTCTGTAACAGAATTAGGTATTTCAATTGACTGCAAGCCTTCACACCCGAGAAAAGCACCATCACCGATGCTCGTTACAGTATTAGGAATAGTATATATGCCGTTTTTCTTAAACGGACAGGCTATCAAGGTCGTTTTATCTTTATTGAACAAGACGCCATCATCTGATGTTAAAAATTGATTTCTTTCATCAACATTTATGCTGCTTAGATTCCAGCTGCCACCGATAAACGCGTTGCCATTAATGCCAGTAACAAAATATGCCGAACTGTCGACCATAACCATTACTGGCACATCAACCGTAGTAACATCGCCGCAACCTGTTATTTGGGCTGTACCATTAGGATTTGTTTCGAACTTTAACTCAAGCGTTGAATCAGCCGGAACCGAATATCCCCAAACAACCGTTCCGCCGTTCGCGTTCCATGTTTCGCTCCAGGTTTCGGGTTGGCTTGCAGCGGCACAGTAAATGGTGGCGTTAGTGCAACCGACGAATGCGTTTGCTTCGTTATTTGTAACGGTTTCGGGTATATAAACAAGTTTGAGATTCTCGCATTTGGCAAATGAAAAGTTGTCGATTGACCTAATGTTTTTGGGTAGTGCAACAATTTCCACGCTTGTTTTCTCAAAGGCGCTCATACCTATTGTTTTTACCGATTTGCCAAAAGCAATAGATTTCAGGCTGCTGCAACCGTAAAACGCTGCATCGCCGATGCTTGAAACAGAATCGGGAATGACAATTGATTCTAACGCAGTGCAATTCTTGAAAGCGTATTCACCAAAGCCTTTGAGATAAGCCGGCAGTTTAACCGATTTCATATTTTCACAGTCCAAGAATGCTTCCTTGTCGATATAGGTAACCAAATATGGTACACTGTCGACAATAATCGCATTTGGAATGGAAACGGTATTGGCATTCCCTTTATATTTCTTCAATGTAGCATAGTTTTCATTAAGGACAAACTCAAAATCATCACTCTTTCCAAAATATGTATCCCATACAACTCTGCCACCATAGTGCCAATTTTTGCTCCATCCTTCTGGTTTGTTTTTAGCTTCACAAAAAACGATTGTGTTGCTGGGAAATGCTACTCCTGATCCAGTTATTGTTGTAACCGTATTTGGAATTATTGCTGTTGCCAAGTTGGCACAATCACCAAACGCCCACTCACTAATGCTTGTAACAGAACGTGGAATAAAAATTGATTTTAGATTTCTACATCCATAGAACGATTCATAGTAAATGCTCGTAACACCTTCCGGAATAATTATCTCTGTTAGGTTTTTGCAATAGTAAAATGCATATTGGTCAATATCCGTTACATAATAAGTTTGGCCTTTGTAAATTATCGAATTTGGTATTTTTACAAATGCTTGTTTTGACCCACGATAGACTGTTACTGTTCGTGGCTCATTATCGTTAGTTATTTTAAAAGTCAAGCAAGCATAATGAGCATTACTAGGATAATTTTCGATAGAAATAGGAAGAACTATTGTTTTTTGAATGTCACAACCTTCAAAAGAATTACTACGAATAGTTTTGAGTGAATCGGGAAAAACAACAGAAGTTACGTCTCGTCCTGCAAATGCATAATCACCTATCGCTGTGACTGATTTCGGAATAACCACATCTCCGCCTTTGCCTATGTATCCAGTAAGATTGGTTTTGGCATCATCTGAATAGATAAAATCACCATCAACAATCCCATTTACTGACAAAGCGCCCCATGGGCTGCCAGTTGCATCCCCCGAATATACTACGTTCTTTACATTTAAGAACGCATCGACACCAATGGAAGTAACCGAATTTGGAATAGTAACAGTTGATAGTCTGTCGCAACGATAGAATGCATAGTGGGAAATGCTTGTTACCGTATTTGGAATGGTATATGCTCCTGTTTTGCGCGCTGGGCAACAAATAAGAGCCGTTTTATCTTTATTGAATAAAATGTCATTTTCGGATGTGTATTGGGGGTTATCACTGTCAACAACTATTTCTGTTAGGCCGCTGCAACTATAGAATGCAGTATAGTCAATGTTTGTAACAGATTTGGGAATGGTTACTGTCATCAAGTTGTTGCATTCACGGAACGCATTTTTATAAATGCGCTCTACGGAATTTGGAATGTTGATAGATGTTAGACCACTACAATATGCAAAAGTATAATCATCAATACGAGTAATAGTACTAGGAATGTCAATGGTTGTTAGGCCATTGCAATGGCAAAACGCATACTCTATTATACTTGTTACGGAATTAGGAATGTTAATTGAAGTTAGTCCACTGCAATTATAGAATGCTGCTCTTCCGATGCTTTTTACGGAATTGGGAATGGTGATTGATGTCAGACTGCTACAACCGGCAAATGTATATCCCTTAATGCTTGTTACAGAATTAGGAATAATGACTTCTGTAACCTCTTCTCCGTTTATATAAAGGTGTTTGGCTATTGATAAAGGGTTGGAATGGATGGTGAGTGAAGTGTTTGTTGCATCGCCCCAGCCGAATCTAATTCCACATAAACTTTCTATACTCGCGAATTCTGCTTTTGTTAAGTTGTTGCATTCATAGAAAGCATTGACACCAATACTTGTAACTGAGTTGGGGAAGGATATTGATGTTAGATTTCTGCAAAAACAGAACGCATAGTCGCCAATGCTTGTAACCGAATTTGGAATGGTGATTGATGTCAGGCCGCTGCAACCGCCGAACGCATAGTCGCCGATGCTTGTAACCGAATTGGGAATGGTGACTGATGTCAGGCCGCTGCAACCCGAGAACGCAGAACATCCAATGCTTGTAACCGAATTGGGAATAGTGTATGTCCCAGTTTTACCTGCAGGGCAACATACAATTGTTGTCTTGTCTTTATTAAACAATACCCCGTTTTCGGATAAATAATTTATGTTGGCACTTCCCACATTTATGGCTGTCAGGCCGCTGCAATGAGAGAACGATCCATTATCAATGTTTGTAACCGAATTGGAAATGGTGACTTCTGTCAGGCCTTCGCAATATTGGAAAGCATAGCCGCCAATGCTTGTAACCGAATTGGGAATGCTAACTGATGTTAGGCCGCTGCAACCACTGAATGCACCGCTGCCAATGCTTGTAACCGAATATTCCACGCTATTGTCGGGGTTGGTTACTTTTTCCGGAATATTGAGAGCACCGGTAGGTTTGGTTTCTGCCTTGCCAACAGAAACATAATGATTTGTTTCGTCGGTTACGGTGTACTTAAGGTTGCCAACTTCAAAAGAAGTCTGTGCCCACGCCTGCCCTGCAAGCATTGCGGCGAATAGAATTGTGAAAATGCGTTTCATATAAAAATCAGTGTTTTATCCTACCAAAGATACAAATGTTTGTGTGAAATGAAAATGCCCTCTCCACATCACTGTACATCACCGCGAATAGCACGATAGCGCTTACGGGCATCAGTAACAAAAATGCTGCTTGCGTAGTTGGTTATGATTTTCAGATAGTGTTCCATCGCCAGCTGCTTGTTGTTCAGTTGATTTTCGTAGATGGTTGCAAGCATGTAGTTGGCGTTGTCGGCGAGCACATCGTCGGGGAAACGCTCTGCCACAATGCGATAAGCGTCAATGGCCTTGCCAATCTCGTTTTTCGCGCGGTAGATTTCAGCCTTTAAAAACAGAGCCTCATCAACAATCGGGGCATCGGGAAAACGGTTCACTATCGAATCGATGCAGCGCATGGCAGCCGAATCATTATGCTGATAATGAAACAAATCAGCCTTTGCATAAATGAGCATGGCCGAGTCGGAAGCATTGTCCCAGCCGGTGTTGTCCTCAATAAGCAGCGAAAGGTAGGCGGCATCGTTGGCTGTGAGTTTCTCAACGCTCGCCTTCAGAGCGTCGAGTTGGGCCTGCGCCCACTTGAATTTACCCGTGTAGTAGGCCAGCCGTGCTTTACGCAGTTTTGCCTCCGACCCCACAGAATTGTTCTTGTTGTTTTCCTCAACGCGGGCGTAAGTCAGAGTTGCGTCAACATCGTTGCCTTGCATAAGATAGACATCGGCAAGTTCGATATCGATGGCTGCCAGAATGGATTTCTGAAGGCGCATTGTGCGGGCGTCCTCAAGCAGAAATTGCGCGTCGGCAGTCTTTCCCAGATAAACAGATTTGAGTTTGGCCAGACTGCGCACCAAATCAACCGTTTCGGCATCGATGCCCATATCCTGAAGGGCATCGGTTAGAGCCGATTCAAGCCGCTGATAGTCAGATGGCTGATTATCGATTCCCAACTCAATACGGCGGAACATCACCTGAAGCATTTCGGTGCGGGCAGCGTTTGTATATTCCTGATTTCCACCTTTGTCGATAACATATTGGTAGGCTTCCACGGCGGTTTCAAAATCGCCATTGTCCGATGCCATGCGCGCCAAAGACACCACGCGGTGCCCGTCCTCATTCAGCCGGCGGTCGAGCGACTTGGCCTGAATCAGCGCCATTGCAAAATTGCGGTCCTGAACGTAAATCCAAATCAGCAATTCGGTGTAAACGGTATTGTCGGGGTAATTGCGCGAATATTCGAGCAACTTGTCGATTAACAATTGGTTGAGCGACTCGTCGGAATCGCTGTAGATGGCCTGCTGAAAATAGTTCTGAACTTGTTGAAGGTAAACATCGCTAACGTTGAGCAGCTCAAGAAACTCAACAATCATCTGACTATAATTGCGCTGATAATAATGCAGTTGCGCCATTTCAATCCGAAAGTCGTAAGCGCCTTTCATCAGCTTGCGGCCTGTGGTGTAGGTCTCCTCGGCAAGTTCGTAGTTGCGTTTCTCGATGAAAGCCGATGCCAGGTCGTTTATCTGATTGATATTCGCGGTTAACTTTTTGATTGTCTGATGATAAATCTGCTTTGCGCGGTCAGGGTTGCCTTTGAGTTCCTGCACATTGCCCAAATCGACATTATACTTCAGATTGCCACGACTGATTTTCATCTGTGCCTGAACGAGCGTTTCAGCGGCTTCATAGTCAGGTACTTTCAAAAGTGAATTCAGATAATAGCTGTAGTAGAAATCGGAACGTCCGCGTTCGTAGAGACGGGCAAAAATATCGGCAGCCTTGCGGTACTCACCCTGACGGTAGTACTGCATGGCCAATTGACTATCGGTCTGTTGATCGGGATTTTGCGCAACAGCAGCGATGGACAGCAGCCAGCCGGCCAAAACAGAAAGAGCCGTTCGCAACAATCTGCCCATCACATTGTCAGCAAGTTAGCGTAAGCGGTCGGCCGATTTTACAAGGTCATCATCGGCTTTGATGCCACGGTTGGCCAGCATCAGCAGAATGATGTTGACAGCCGGAATCACAAATGCAAACTTTGGGGTTACCGTAATAGTAGCCATCTGACCTGCCGCATTTTGCAGAATATGGCAGAAAACCACCATGCCAATCAGCACAACTGCCTGAAACACTATGCCAAAACGCACAAATTTCATCTGCCGCGCGCGATTGGCAAAAAGGAAGATTGTTACTAAGCAAAACAATGCAGCGCAAAGCGTTACTATTGCAAGCGGCAGCAGTTTTGTTGCTTGCAATCCCTGAATCGGTGGCGCCGGCGACATATGGCATGCCGTCACGTTGAAGTTGAACATCATAAACCCGTTGCCAACACCAACACCGACAAACGGCAGGCAAAACAGACAAAATGTAAGCACCGCGGCCACAAAAAGAAAGATGGTTTGGATTCGCTGTATCATTTTCAAATAGTTTATATGTTGAACTTTACCTTGCTTAGAACGAGAATTTATACCCCACGCCAAGACTAATGTTCTGGCTATGATGGTTGAACGAGTAGAACAGTTTCGTGCCTTTTTTGTTCGAGTCGATGTCTTTCTCGTTGCAGAAATCGTACAGGCAGAAGAAATCGAATGAGTGCTGCTTGCTCAGTTCCCACTCAGCGCCCAAGCCCAAGCGTACACGGTTGATATACACATCTTTATTTCCTTCATACGAATAGTTTGAAAAAATACCTGTTTCATCATCAAAATCGTATGTCCATTTCGGTGCGTTCAGTGTGTTGCGCACATCAACATAGGCATATGGCGTCAGGGCGTCGAGCGCTTTGTACTGCACCATCAGGCGGCTGCGCAGCGTCAGTCCCTTGGCCACATCCTGATATTTGTTGTTCACATCCTTGCAAGTGAGTTGCAGGCGCTCGCGCAGCGACAGTTTGAAATCGCCGAAACGGTACGAGCCGGTGATGTCGAACGTGAAGCGGTTGCGAATCTTCCACTCGTCTTTCGAGTTTTTATTCTCGATGAAAGTGTAACTCAGCGCCGTTTTCAGGTAATTGTTCACTTTGTAGCTTGCGCCGACGGTTCCCTGATAGCGGTAGAAATTTCCGAAATTATCGTTAAGGCGGGCTTCGCCGTTGACAAAGGCGTGCAGGCCCTTCATCAGTTTCTTGTCAACTTCGGCCGAAACGCGTCCGCCGAAATCGGTGCCGTCATCTTTTGCGTCTTGAGCCAAAATACTCATTGGCACAGCCAGCATCGCGGCAAGCGAAAAAATAATTAACTTTTTCATACTCAATAGGTTTATTGTTTATTCTGCATACTTGTTTGCCTTTGTGAGCGTGTTGATGGTGTTGGTCTCGCCATCCTGCAGGTCGTAGGTGACTTTGATGAAGGCGGCGTCTTTCAGAAAATCGACGTGGCCAATCTCTATCGAGTTGATTTTGATGCCTATACGTTTCTCAAGGTCGGCAATCAGCTCGTCGCGCTTCTCGGGCACAATCATATCAATGCGGTCGTAGAGCACCAGTTTGGTGGTGGTGTGGTTGGCCGATACGGCTGTTTCGAGAATGGCTATCAGTATCACAATCAGCAGGTTGACAATAGCCAGCACGGCGACGTTTCCCAGTTCAAGCGCGTAGTGCGGTTTGGTAGCTACATCGACAACCTGATAGAGCGACGCAAGGCCATTGACAGCCGCAAGTGCAATAATGATAAACAGATAGGTCATTTCACGGATTGGCACCGTCTCGGTCCGGTAGCGGATGACACCGAAGATGGCGAACAAGCCGAGTGTCATTCCAACGCCCACCGACACGCTTCCCATCACGTAGAGCAACGCCAGCATTGCCGACGAGAAAATCATAAAGGTGAAGTAGTAGTCGCGGCGGCGGCTCTTGCGATAGTAGAAGAACTGCACCAGAATCCAGCAAATCAGCAAGTTGAGCGCAAAGCGGATGCCCAGCTCAACAAGTTTCTGCTGTGTGGTCATCATTGCGTCGGTAATTGTCTGCACGTCAAACAGTTCGTCGTCGGGCTCGGGATTACCGAAATCAGCGAGAGCGGCGGCTGCAGTTGCATCGTCTTGTGCAAAAGTGCTCGTGGTAGGCACTGCCAGCGCGAGCGACATCAGAATAAGGATAATTCTAATCATAACATTCTATTTTTGAGTTTATTACTTTTTCAATTCGTCGTATTTTCTTTTTGAAACGGTTCGATTTAACATTCGGGTTGGTAATGGTTGTGCCGATGC
>JAFYYA010000085.1 GCA_017557785.1 Salinivirgaceae bacterium | reverse complement strand
TGATGCGCTCGTATGCACGACATCAAGGCGCGGCCGTCAACTATTCGGTTATTGCAGCCGATATGCAGGCCAACGACGGCAACGCACCCGATACTGATACTGTGGCGTCATACATAGCGGCGCTGAAAAAAATATTTGTTGTTGAGGATATGCCCGCCTGGAATCCTAATTTACGCAGCAAGACAGCCATCCGCACATCTGACACCCGTTATTTTGTCGATTCGTCAATTGGTGTGGCTGCGTTGGGTATAGGGCCAAAGGACTTTTTAAACGATTTAAACACATTCGGATTATTTTTTGAGACAATGGCCGTTCGCGATTTGCGTGTTTTTGCTGAAGCAATGGATGGTTCTTTGTATCACTATCGCGATGCCAATGGCCTTGAATGCGACGCAGTCCTGCATCGGCGTAACGGCTCTTATGGTTTGATTGAGATAAAGTTAGGTGGTGATTCGGCAATCGATGAGGGCGCAAAAAACCTTCATTCACTGGGAAAAATCATCGACATCACGCGAATGCAGACACCTTCGTTTAAAATGGTGTTGGTTGGAGTGGGCAAATACGCCTATCGCCGTCCCGATGGCGTTTATGTTGTGCCTATCGGATGTTTGAAACCATAAAACTTAACCTTATGCTCTCACTAATTATCTGTTCATGAAAATCGGAAATATGAAACTCTCAGTTGCCCTTTGCACTTATAATGGAGAAAGGTTTATTGAAGAACAATTGTCTTCAATAATAAATCAGTCAAAAAAAGTTGATGAGATAATTGTTTGTGATGACTGTTCTTCAGATAGAACGGTCGAAATAGTTAAAAGCATTTCAGAATCAAATAAGGATGTTGATATTCGCATATATGAAAATGAACAGAATTTAGGAGTATGCGCAAACTTTGAGAAGGCTGTTTTTTTATGCAATGGCGATATTATTTTCCTATCAGACCAAGATGATATTTGGAATCCGCTCAAAGTAGAAACTACTATTAAATGGTTTGCTTCTAATCAGGACAAATCGGTGGTGTTTACAGATGCAGACTTGATAGATGCCGATGGAAAGTTGTTGGATGGAGCAAGTTCGTTATGGAATTATACAGGATTCTCTTCCAAAATCCAGAAACAATTTGACGATGGTTATTCTTTTGAAATAATAGCATCCAAAAATAGATGTACTGGCGCAACTATGGCTATGATGCGAAGTTTTGTTTTTAAATTTTCGGATTACTGCGATGATAAAGTTTTACACGATGAAGTCATTGCTGTTGCAGCTGCGTTTCAAAATCAATTAGGGTATATTACTGAAACACTTATTCAATATAGGATACACAAAGGCCAATCAGCAGGAATAAGTATGTTGACAAATTCCTTCCCAGATAAATATTCTGTTAATTCAAAAAGTGAACATTATGTCGGAATGAATATGTCTTCTAAAATGAAAAAAAGATTGGATTTATTTATTTTAAGAGCTGATATCCCCAAAAAAGCTATAGTAAAAATATTCCGATATTTATTTGTTTACGGATTTTCTGGTTTTGATTTCTGGTATCATGATTTTTTGAAATTAGCAGTTCAAATAGTAAATTATAAGTCCAAATGAAACTATCCGTCTTCGTAGTAACATATAATCAAGAAAAATATATTCGCCAATGCCTTGACAGCATACTGATGCAGCAGGTTGACTTTGATTACGAAGTGGTAATTGGAGAAGACCATGGTACGGATGGAACGCGGGCAATATGTGAGGAGTATGCGGCAAAATATCCGCAAATAAGATTATTGCCATTAGCAGAGAATTTAGGTGTGGCTGGTAATTGGGAACGAGTCATTTCTGAATGCAAGGGTGAATACATTGCAATGTGTGAGGGTGATGATTATTGGACCAATTGTAACAAATTAGAAAAGCAAGTATACTTATTGGAGTGTGACCATAGTCTTTCCGGATGCTATCATAATGCCAGTAGCGTTGACGAACAAGGCAATATTAAGAAAGAAAAAATCACTAATCCTAAAATACAAGAAATCAAATTTGAAGACTCGATATTGTCTTGGTATGTTCCTACTGCAAGTCTTGTTTTTCGTAATTCAAATTACATAAAAGAGAATATGCGTTTTTTATACAAATATTCGTATGTAAGCACAGACAGATTATTAATAGCATTAATTGCCCACCAAGGGAACATCAAGTATATTGATGAAATTATGTCTTGCTATAGAGTACATGATTCCGCTGTGACTGCGCAAAAAAACAAAATAGAAATGTTTCAAAAAACGATATTTTTGTTTGAACAAATGCATGTTTTTTTTGGATGCGAACATGATACACTTTTTCGCAACGCTATACAAAAATGGAGAGGTGTAATAGCTAAAACATATTGGAATCAACGATCTTATTGCAACTATATAAGAATTTGTATTATAAATTTAGCATCAATTCGTTCGTTTATTGAGGCTAAAACAATCATAAAAAATTACATATTATTTCGGAATAGATGAAAAAGAAAATATACATAGCAGGATGTGGTGGCATGCTGGGCGAAGCATTCCACACACAATTTAAAGATGAATACGAATTAAAGTGCACCGATAAGGATGTGAATGCAGATTGGCTGTCGTTTTTAGATTTCCGCAACCGTGATGCCTACATAAAAGATGTGGTGGATTTTCAACCTGACTACTTGTTTCATTTAGGCGCATACACCGATTTGGAATTTTGCGAGCAAAACGAAGATGAGACATACAACACCAACACTCTTGCTGTTGAAAATGCCGTATATATTGCCAACATGCTCGACATTCCAATTCTATACATTTCTACGGCAGGCATATTCGATGGGAAAAAGAGTTGTTATGACGACTGGGACATGCCTAATCCGCTTGGAACATACGCAAGAGCAAAATATATGGGTGAAAGGTATGTTATTGAAAATGCACGGCGGTATTTGGTTTGCAGAGCAGGATGGATGATGGGGGCAGGTCCGTCAAAAGACAAAAAGTTCATTCAAAAAATAATGCAACAAATCCACGATGGGAAAAAAGAGTTGTTTGTTGTCAATGACAAAGATGGAACACCCACATATACACAAGACTTTGCAAAGAATGTCAAACTATTGATACAAAAAGAATATTGGGGATTATACAATATGGTTTGTGGCGGTCAGACAAGTCGTCTGGAAGTGGCTCGGGAAATATTAAAGATTCTTGGCAAAGAGAATGAAATAAAAATAACAGTTGTTGACTCATCCTACTTCAGTAAAGAATATTTTGCCGTAAGACCAGCATGTGAGCGTCTTGTCAACCGCAAGTTGAACATTAGGGGCTGTAACCTAATGCGTGACTGGAAAACTGCTCTCAAAGAATACATTGGCGAATACTACAAAGGATACATATTGTAACAGTTGTGACCAGCAATTTCAAATACAGTATAGGCGTATACGCTTTTTATTTTGGGAGTTTTCCTGAATGGATGCCTTTATATTTGGAATCCTTACGCCTTAATTCCAGTATAGATTTTCACATTTTCACCGATTGTGCATATGACGGCGATTGCCCCCAAAACGTATTCATTCACAATGTGGTATACGATGAATACACTAAATATATAGGCGAAAAGTTACGTGTTGATTTCAATCCCGACAGCCCTATCAAATTATGTGATGTCAGACCCATGGTTGGTTATATACATTACGACACTTTTTCAAAATATGACTTTTATGGCTGGATCGACCTTGATTTGCTGTTGGGCAATGTCAGGAATTTTTACACTGATGAAATATTAATGCGTAACGATGTATTATCCACCCACGAAGTTAGAATTGCAGGCCATTTCTCATTGTTTCGTAACAATCGACACAATAGGATGATGTTTAGGAAGATATACCAATGGAAGGAGTCACTTGAAACACCTTCGTTTATCGGCCTTGACGAACACGGTATTACCAATGCGTACTTACTGACGATTGTCGATAGGTTCAACCAAAAATTCCATACCAATATTCATAACCCCATAACCAATTATATATCTGCAAGAAAAAGAAAGAGAATGTATATGGTTGAGCAGCACACAACACCATTCACACCAATACCTTGGCTCGATGGAACCACAAATTCCAATCAACCCGACGAATGGTATTTCAAAAATGGCGAAATAACCAATAAGCGAGATGGTGAACGAACATTCATCTATCTTCATTTTATGAACTTCAAGAGTAATATTTGGCGTCACGATGGAACAAAGGCGCCATGGTCTGTGTTGGATAAAATTTGCCATGCTTCGGTGGCCGATATGGTGTCAACGGGCATCAGCATTGGCATAAACGGGATTTGTCCGTTAAAATGAATTACGAAACCTTACTTGTAGATGCAGGAAGAATCAAAAAATATAACATTAGGTCTTGGATGTGTTTCGTGGGACATGGAACTCGGCCCATACTACATTGATATGCGTCCTGCCGAAGTACACTACACTAGCAATTTGTATGGTGGTGGCTTCGATAAAAACGGCGTGCCAATGACTATGTCGCAAAACGGCCCCGAATATTTTACAACTAACATTGCGCAGTATTGTTTCATGATGCACGCCCAATATTGCGCCACAAAGGACGAGTCCAAACACGAAACATTACGCAAGTGTATGGCTGTTTTGGAACAAGAGAAAATTGAAGATTCAAATATTGCCTATTGGGTTCAGAAGTACGATTGCATCAGATACCATATACCCGCACCTTGGGTGTCGTCGATGGCCATTGGCGAAGCCATATCAATCTATTTGCGAATGTACCAACTCGAAGGCAATCCTTCATACTTGCATACGGCAGAAAAGGCATATTCTTTTTTGAAGAAAACCTGTGAGGATGGCGGTGTTCGCCGTTACGATGAAAATGGCTATTTGTGGTTTGAAGAATACCCGTCGAATCCGCCATCATACGTTTTAAATGGTTTTATTTACACGCTTTTCGGATTGATTGACTTATATCGCGTAACCAACAGACCTGACGTGAAATCGGATATCGATGAGTGTATTAAGACATTGAAAGACAACGTGCATAGGTTTGATTCAGGTTATTGGTCCAACTATGATTTGCGTTACAAGGAACTTGTTCGATATTATTATCAAAAGAATGTTCATGTTCCACAAATGGAGATTTTGCATAAACTGACAGGCGAGCCTATATTTTTGCATTATAAAAACAAATGGGAGAAGAATATAACCGCACTCAACTATCTGATTGTAAGAATAATGTATAGAGTGCGGCCAAGATTGCAACGTTTGAAAAAGATTGTCGGAAAATGAAAATACTGTTTCTAATTACTGACTTAGGACGCTCGGGGGCCGAACGGTTGCTAATTGACATTTGTTCTGAACTGAAAAAACGAGAAGACATTCAATTCAAAATAGGTGTCTTGTACAATAATAACCAATATCCCGAATTAACAGCCGACTTCGATATTGTAAATCTGGACTATAAGACATTTTCTCTTTTCAAGACAAACGAATGCCCGAAATATCAGGAACTCTTAAACTCTTTCCAACCCGATGTAATTCACACCCACCGTTTTCTTGCTGAATTTCTTAGCAGTTATTACATAAACCCCAAAATAAAGTATGTCTGCCACGGGCACGACAATATGGAGCAACTGCGGAACTTTTCGATAAAATCGTTATTCAGCAAAAGAAAACTTTTGGATTTTATCGAAAAGAGATATTTAACACTGCACAAATACAGTCAGGTTCCGACAAATATCGTTGCCATTTCAAAAGATACGTTTTCCTATTTCAAAACAGTTATGCCCAAAAGGCAGCGTGAAAACATATCGCTCATTTACAATGGGTTCAACTATACGGCTTTTTATAGGAAACGCAACTATGACTTTCAGCCCAAGAAACTGACAATTACCAACGTGGCCAGTTTTGCCGACAAGAAAAACCAAATATTCATTGTCGATGTTGCTAATGTACTTCGCCAACGCAATGTCGATTTTGAAATAAACCTGATTGGCGCAGGTGCCAATTACGAAAAAGTCAAGTCTGCCATATCAGAAAAACAATTGGAAGAACACGTTTTCTTGCGTGGAATACAACCAAACGTTCAAGAATGGTACGCAAAAAGCGACATTTACCTTCATTCGGCATATTACGAGCCGCTCGGGTTGGTGCTTTTAGAAGCCATGGCTGCAGGCCTTCCCGTTGTCACTCTCGATGGCCGTGGTAACCGTGACTTGATTGTGCAGGGCAAAAACGGCTATATGATTTATGAGCAGGATGCCGAGCAGTTTGCCGACCGCATTCTTGAAATCTGGAACGACAAGCAGAAGTATTGTGAGATGTCGGCTTTTGCGCAGGAGTTTGCCAAGCAATACGACATTAAACTATACGTTGACAGGTTGTTAGAGTTGTATAAAACGAATTGATTGTGATGAAACAAAAAACTCTCATACTTCTCTGCGACAATTACCCGCTCTCGGCGCGAGAGTTTTTTATTGACGACGAGATGCGAGTGATTGCACCCAAGTTCGATAAGGTGCTGATATACACCGCATCAGCTGATTCAGGTGAGAATCTGAACCGTTTTGTGCCCACAAATGCTGAAATCGTCTCATTTTCACGGCAAAAACTGGAAATCGGCAAAATGAAATCGATTTTCCGCATTTTCAAGCCGATGTTTGTGGCGGAACTATTCTTTGCCTTGCGGAATTTGCCCGTAAAATATTGGTTGAGTGCCATTAAGATAATGTATGTCGAAATTCACCGCGCAACGAACCTAAAGAAAGACCTTGTCGGCCTGTGCAAGGCGAAAAACCTGAATCCGTCCGACTGCGTGTTCTATTCCTATTGGCACGACTACAAAGCCTTGGCTCTGGCGATATTGCGGAAAGATGACTTGTCAATCAAATGTGTTGCAAGAGCCCACGGTTGGGACAATTTCGCCGACAGACACACACCACCATACCTTCCATTCAAATCGTTCTTAATAAACAATTTGTCGCAGACACATTCAATCTCGGTTGCAGGAAAAATCTATTTTGAGCAATACCTGAACTGCAAACTCGATGATAAAGTGACGGTTTCACGGTTGGGGAAATTTAACGACCGACAACCGAATATGGACAAGTCGTCCGATTCGGTGCTGATTTGCTCGTGCAGCAATCTTATTCCTGTAAAGCGAGTTGACAAGATTATCGAAGTTATTTCGCTTTTGCAGACGAAAAAAATCCGTTGGGTTCATTTTGGCGACGGACCGTTACGTGCTGAACTTGAAGCAATGGCAGCCAACAAGTTGCAAAATGTTGAATTTGAGTTCCGTGGCATTGTCGCGAACAACAGTATTCTGGATTTCTATGCCGAAAACCACGTTGATTTGTTTATAAACTTGAGCGCGTCCGAAGGCATTCCCGTGAGCATTATGGAAGCATTGTCGGCTGGCATTCCTGTTGTTGCAACCAACGTGGGTGGCACGTCCGAAGCCGTGAACAGCAAAAATGGGTTCCTGATACCGGCGGATTTTGATTGTCACAATGTGGCTCAAATCATTGACAACTACTTGAATTTGTCAAATTCAAAGCAGATTGTCTATCGGCAGAATGCCTACGATTTTTGGAAAGAGAATTTTGAAGCAGTGAAAAATTATAACGATTTTATATAAATGGCGTTATAGCTGGAAATGATTCGGAGCGATTATTTTAGGGGGATTGGTGAGTAATTGATATAGTGAGAGCTCTATATTTTGTAAGCCATTAAATTAATACATGATATTGGCGTAAAATCCGTACCCATACTTCTTGATTTTGGCGTAAAATTTGGTAGTAAGATGCAAGATTTTGGCGTAAAATTTGGAAGTTGGTCTATTGCTTTGTATGTTTGCAAAAAATAAGGAACTATGAAACAGGTGATTGACAGGCAAATGTTACAAGGAATACAAGATATTCTGTCGTCTTCGTTAGGCAGAATCGTTGTTTTCACAGGGGCGAGGCAAGTTGGAAAGACTACGTTTGTAAAACGCTATTTTCCTAAATACGAGTACATTTCGGTTGAGGACCCTGTGGCAAGTTCAGAGTACGGGCAGTTGACTGCCGATATGTGGCACTCGGCATATCCTATGGCGATTCTCGACGAAGTTCAGAAAATGCCGCAACTTGTCGAGAGCGTAAAAGCAACCTACGACAAGTTCGACGATGTGCGGTATATCCTTTTGGGGTCGAGTCAGATACTGCTGCTCAACAAGGTGAAGGAGAGCCTGGCTGGGCGATGCTCTATTTTTTCGCTTTATCCACTCACGTTGCCTGAGTTGATTACGCAAGGCACTGGCAATGCCGTGCAAATGTCGCCGTTTCAGCGGATTATAAAAAACGGAATGGCGGATGTGATGTTTATGCCGTCGTTTCTGTTCGATAAGAATTATGCCGTTAAAATGCAGCAATGGCAGTATTATCTGCGGTTTGGCGGTTACCCTAAACTGACCGACAGGCAGTTGACCGACGATTTGCGATATGAGTGGCTGTCGGATTATGTCCGCACCTATTTGGAGCGCGATGTCCGCGACCTTGCAATGATTCGTGACCTTGAGCCGTATGTGAAACTACAGCAGGCGCTGGCCGCTGACACGGGGCAGATTCTGAATGAGACGTCGCTGTCGAAAGAGATTGGCGTAACCACCAAAACTGTTAAGAACTATCTGCAATACTTGTCGTTGAGTTATCAAACGCTAATCCTTCCCGCGTGGAGCAGAAACATTAACAAGCGACTGGTCAAGGCACCCAAAATCCACTATTTAGACAATGGCGTGGTTCAGGCAGTTTTGAAAAAACGTGGCGGACTGACGGGCGGCGAGTTCGAGAGTGCCGTTGTATCGGAGATATACAAGCAAGTTAACAACATTCGTGCTCGTGTTAATTTTTATTATTTGCGTACCCACGATGGCAAGGAAGTTGATTTACTTATCGAGACGCAGGACGGCTATTACGCTTTCGAGATAAAGATGGCGGAGCACGTCTCGGCCACCGATGCGCGGCACCTGCGCAACTTGCAGGAGTTTCTCGACAAACCGTTGCTACACTCGTTCCTGCTCTCGAACGACAACCAGACGCAACATTTTTCGGATTCAATAACTGCGGTTAGTGCGGCGTATTTCTTAGGGTAGGTATGTTTGATGAATCTATGATACAGTGAAGAATTATACAACCTTTGCAAAGACATTGTTAGAGTTTGAGTTATGAAACGCTTGCTAATATTGGCCTACGATTTTCCCCCATACGTTTCGGTGGGTGGCTTGCGGCCGTTTGCGTGGTATAAGTATCTGAAAGAATTTGGTGTTGAGCCGGTTGTTGTCACGCGGCAGTGGGGCAATGTCTATGGCAACGAGCTCGACTATATTGCACCAGGCTCGTCCAACGAGACGCTTGTTGAAGAGACCGAATGCGGCACCATTATCCGCACACCGTACAAGCCGAATCTGGCTAACCGGCTGATGCTCAGATACGGCAAAAACCATTTTGCGCTTGTGCGGAAGGCGGTTACGGCTTTCTATGAGTTCGCACAATACCTGTTTTTTGTCGGGCCGAAATCGTGTGTTTATCGCGGTGCGAAAAATTATCTGAAAAACAACAAGGTTGATGCCATAATCGCCACAGGCGAACCGTTTGTGCTGTTCAAATACGCATCGGCCCTGAGCCGGAAGCACAACATTCCGTGGATTGCCGACTACCGCGACCCATGGACTGAAAATAGGAACCGTAACAAATGGTTCGGCAGATTGAGCAAACACTATGAAAGGCTATTTACAGCTAACGCCGAATGTGCCATTACTGTTGACGATTTCTTTCGGATGCAGATTGGGACCAATGTGAGCAAGCCCTTCCACATTATCCCCAACGGCTATAACCCCGACGCCATAAATGCGGTATCAGGGATTAGTCAGAAAAACGATTGTTTGAGATTCGCCTTTGTCGGCACCATCTACAAATGGCATCCGCTTGAGAGTGTGCTGCGATGTTTCTCGCTTTTTGCTGATGCTGCCACAAAGCCAAAATTCGAATTGAACTTCTTCGGGATAAACAATGCCGACGAATTGAATTCACTACTGACCGGCAAGTTTCAGAATCTGATTGGAAAAGTGCATGTTATCCCACGGATGGATAACGGCCTGCTGATGCAGAAATTGGCCAGGCATAATATTATGCTGTTATTCAATGATCACTCTATAATTGGTACCAAAATCTACGATTATCTGGGCTTGAAACGCAAGATATTACTCTGCTATTCCGACGACAGCGAAGCCCGCCAGCTCAAAGAAATGTACTATCCGACAGAAGAGATTGCCGGATTGAGCACCCATCTGCAGGAAGACATGATTAACGCCACACACTCAGGCGTGGTTGTAAAAGACAAAGACCATCTGATGGGCGTGTTGGCCGATTTGTACAATGAGTTTTCCGCAACAGGGAGCATTGCTTGTGGCACTGTTGGCGAAGAAAAGTATTCGAGGAAGGGCGGTGCTGAAATGCTAGCCGACATAGTTTTGAGCCTATAGACCGGCCTAACAACACTATTTCTTCTCCGCCTTTTTCTTCAGCTTGTCAATCTTATCCTTCTTAGGTATATCAGTGCGCTGCGGATTTTCGGGCGAACTCAGGTTTTCGGTTTCCATTTTGGTTAGTCTCTCGATCACCTTATTGTAGAGCTGCTCATAGTCGCTGAGATGGTCGCTATAGTACTTCATGGTGTTGTCAAACTGTTTGGGGGTTATGTCGTATTTGCGAAGCACATAGCCGTAAGCGCCTTCAATACGGTCGCGGTTGCGGTCGATGCGGCTGCCAGAGTACGACAGATAGCCTTCGGTCAGATGGATGTCGACAAGCACATCAACCAACTTGTCGCGTTTAATCTCAGGACGGTCGCCATCATTGTGCGAGCACGACTGAACAGCAAGCGCCAACATCAGAACCAACAGACAACTTCTCAGCATTTTCATTTCCTTATCTCCGATTCATTAAGAATCTTGTATTCAAAATAAAAAAGGCCACCGCTCGTTAACGGCAGCCTTTATTTTACGTTTTATCTAATCTTACGTTTCGATTTCGACTTGCGGATATCCTCGAACTTGACTCCGAGCATAATCTCGTGCGAACCATAACTTGACGCGCTCAACTTCGAAATGGTCAAATCGTATGAGTAACCAATGTTGATCATATCGTTATAGTTATAACCCACGAACACAATCACAGCCTCAGGATTCTTGAAGTTGTAGCGGAATCCCAAACCACCCCAGACCATCTTCTGATAGATGACGCGGCAGTTGATATCAGTCATGAAATCGTAGTGCGGTACAGTTTTGATAAGGATCGACGGCTCAAGGTCGAAGTTACGGTCGATGTTGTACTTGTAACCGCCCTGGATGTAGAAGTGCGGTTTCACGCGGCCGTCTTTTACAAGATAATCGCCATCGTACTTGTCGAGCAACGACATGTTGTTGAAGAACAAGTGGTTGAACGAGATACCTGCGTAGTACTGCGATGTATAGAGATAAACACCGAGCGATCCATCAGGATAAACCTTCTTGTAAACCGTGTTCTGGAATCCGTTCTCGCCCTCGTTGAGCTGGACGTTGATATCGGACAAATCGACCTTCTGCTGAACAATACCCACGAACAGACCTGCCGATATGCGGATATCACCCGTGATGCGCAGATTATAACTGTACGAACCGTAGGCGCCCATGTTGCCGATTGGTCCGGTCACATCGTTGAAGATGTAGCCGCCGTAGCCCATTGGCATCACCTTGTGCGGTCCGTAACCGCCGAGCATATAGGTCTGCGGTGCGTCCTTCACGCCGGCAAACTGATAGCGGTAGTTCGTCTTAATCTGCCAATAGTCGCTTGTGCCGCCAATAGCAGGGTTAAGCACATACTCGTTGAACATGTACTGCGAGAATTGCGGCAGTAACTGTGCTTTGGCCGTCGGGACTGCAAGTAGAGCCCCAGCAAATACGGTTAAAATAATCCTTTTCATAACTGTATTACCTTATAACTGTAACAGGTCCTGTAACTTTCTTTCCACCAAGGATACCATCGCTGCATTGGATAACGTAGTAGTAGGTACCCGACGGAACCGGTTTGTTCTTCTCATTGCGTCCGTTCCACTGATTAGCGTCGGAATAGTCTTTTCCGGTGCCCGAATATTGCCATACTCGGCCGCCCCAGCGGTTGAACACGTAGATTGTGACATTATCGTAAGATGCAAGACCTTCAATCTTCCAAGTCTCATTATACTCGTCGCCATTCGGTGTGAACACGTCAGCCGGATGGATTCCGCTAATCGAGTTGATGACTACGTTGTCGTAGTAGTTGCAACCCAGATCGGTGACGCTGTAGAGCGAATCCTTGAATTCAGCATCCACTTCGAATGTCACGCTATCGCGAACTCGAGCAATCACCTTGCCGAACGACTGTGCAACTATCGGGTTGCCATCGTTTGTCGACTCGTAGCGCAGGCCAGAGCCTTCGGCATTGAGTTGGTTGGCAGGTGCCCAATCCCATGTCCACAATGCGTTTTCTGAGTAAACGAACTCAACTGGCATGTTATCGAACTGCAGCTGGTTGGCTTCGAGAGTCAGCAGACCGCCTTCCGGAACTTCATACTCGCCGGCAATTAAGAGTTCGTCGCTTGTAGCATCATCCATCGATACGGTTGCCGTCAGTTTCTCATTCGGGCGCATTGTGATGGCTCTGATTGAGTCAATAGATACGCACTGATTGTCGGCAATCTCGAAGTAGTAGGTTGTTGCACCGCCGTATGGCATGAATGCATCTGCCCAAACCACACCGTCTTTATCAACTTCGACATTGAACAATGTGACATCCTCACCACTTATGCTCTTGCCATGATTGTAGACAGGTTTCTTTTCCTCTGGAATAGTTACCGTACCAGGTTCTTCGGTCGAAGTTGTATCGACAGAAACCGTGCCCGTTGTGTCTGCGGCAGGTACCGAATCATCGCGGAAGCGGATGTAACGGTTGAACCTGTAAGCGATTGTCGAATCAGCCACATTGGTTGAGTCAGCAATATTGGTAGATGTTGTGTCGGCTGCAGGAGTCGGCTGCGGCTCTTCAACATCTTCATTCTCCAGATCTTCATCAGTCAAAGCGTAGAACTTATAGCTGCTGAATGTAGCAGCTGCAGTTACCTTGGCTGTCAACTCGTCGCTCGGGCAAGCAAAGATCAACTTCTCGTCGTTCTTGAATGTTGCGTTTGCGCGCAGATTGCTCTTGCTTCCGAGTTCGTGCTCAATCACTACCGGGCAAAGCAGAGTGTCGCCGAAACCAACTGTGATGGTGTGCGGTCCAGCAGTAACCTTATCAAAGATATGTGCTTCCTGGGCAACTCCACCGTCAATCTGATAGTATTGTTTCAGATCGGTAATTGTCGACGATACCTGGCTGTTAACCATTGCAATGGCGGTAACCGTAATCTTACCGAACGACAGTTTGCCATCAGCAGTGTAGTTGTAGCAGTTAGGCTCATCGTCTTCAATCTTGCTGATTGTGATTTCTGGACGCTCCGACATTACTGCCAAGCTGACGGTATCGCTCGGGCAACCCTTCGCATCGTAAGCCAAAACTTTGTAACCACCGGCCGGCAGCAACTCTGTAAAGGTTACATTCGACATTGTCTTGGTTGAGTCGAAGCAAACCGCGCTGCCATCTTCAGGCATGAAGTGGAATTTAACCATCGTACCTGTTCTACCCTTAATGGTGTCGATTACAATCTCAGCGTCAGTTGTGTTGTAGCAACTGCTCGGCTTGGTATTGGCTATTGCAAAGTTTATCTTCTCAGGTTGAGCAACTTCAATTGAATCAATCTTCACGCAGTCCTTGTTATCGGTTACCTTAACGGTATAGACTCCTGCTGTCAGACTTGTGATTCTGTCAGTTGTTTCGGTGCGGCCAGTCCATTCATACTGGAATCCGCCGTTCTCACTCGAAGCTGTTACCGATACTTCACCGCTATTCTCACCATAGCAACGTGTTTCCTGAGCAACAAGTTCAATCCGGAATTCCGACAAGTCGGGAACTTCAACAATTGTCTTGTACTCGCAACCACGTGCGTCAACTACATACAAGCCGTAGTTGTCGGTTGCCAGACCAGTAATGTCAGCTTTACCGTCATCTGATACTTTAACAATATTATCAGTCCACTCGGTGTTGCTGAAAGTATAGGTGAACGGTGCGTTACCGCCTATTGTCTTCTTAATGCTGATTGCACCAACAGTCTCGTAGCAAGGTGTTCCGATAGCCACAAACTGGGCCAGCAGGCTGTCGGTAGGCTGAGTAACTGTAATTGTATCAGTTATCGAAATGGTACCATTGCGCTGCGAGATGGTGAATCCATATTTCCCGGCTTTCAAACCTGTAATCAATGCGCCTTCAGCTACAGAGTCAGCAGGCCACATCGGGCTACCCCACTTGTAGGTGTATGGCTCATAATAACCGCCGACACCTTCAATCTCAATAGCACCGTCGCTGCCACCGTAGCATGCTGTTGCCGATACTTGAACAAGTTTGTAAGTCAACGGACGGTGTTCAATTTGTATAAGAGTATCGATCGAGCATCCATCAGGATTGTTGTCCTCAATGTGAAGAGCATAATAACCTTCGCAAAGCAGATATATTGTGTTAGGCTCATTAGCATCAGCCTCAATCGGGTTGCCGCTTGCATCGGCCCAAGTGTAAGTATAACCCGGTACACCTCCCTTGCCTATTGCTGTTATTGCGCCATTGCAGCTACCCGAAGTACTCAAATCGGGGTCACGATGGATTTCAACTTTCAATGCACGTTCATCGCTGAGTTTGAATGTATCAACCTTGCTACAACCATTGGCAATACTCTTAACTTTCACGGTATTAATACCATTGCACAAAGTGTTGCTTCTAGCGTTGTCGGTTTGAACACCATTCCACCAGATATACAATTCAGAATTATCGTAAACATTGTCTTCATCGTATACAAGACCGAGTTCTGCAGAACCTGTGCAACGATCCAGGCAAAGAACACCGACTTTGTTGATTACAGATAATTGAAGCGTTCCATTGTCTTGAACCTCAACTATTGAATCAACTTTACATCCCAAACCATCTTCAACAACGAGTTTGTACATGTCAGCGCCCATTGCAACTGGCGACTGTCCGTTCCACTCCGAGCCATCAGAGAGCGATGTCCAAGTATAAGTATATATACCTGAGCCGCCTTCAACGTAGGCTGTTGCGGTACCTGTCGGTGTTGCGCACTCCGATTCGGTAGAAACGACATCCGTTATGATGAGCTTGCTCGTTGGCTGAATTACTTCAATAGTGTCATAAGCCTTGCAGAATCCATCCGTTACGATTACGGTATACAAGCCTGCACCTTCATTTTCAAGTGAAGTGGCATTTGAGTAATCAACACCATCTTTCTGCCAAGCGTACGACAGTTCGCCTGTTCCGCCTACTGCTGAAACCGAGAAGCTTGCTGTTTCCTCGCCAAAGCACTTAGGCATTGCTGTGATGGTCTTGGTTATTACAATCTCTGCAGGATCAACAACATCTATCGGATCGCTTATGGCGTCGCAGAACGAAGTGTTATCTGTAACCTTAACGGTATATGTACCTGCGATCAAACCAGATATGGTCGGCTCGGTTGTGGTTGCAATTACGCCATTTCCATCAGACCACTCGAATGTGTAGTCACCCGAGCCATTCGTTACCGATATGGTAATTGAAGCATTGTCGTCGCCACTGCACAAGTTGTTTCCAAGATCTGCGAGTGTTATTGTCATTCCTTCGGCTACGGTCGAGATTGTGGTATCGAGATAGCAGCCTACATTAAGATTATTCGGATCGAATGTGCCGGCATCGTAGATACGGAATTTAATTCCACTGGCACCCGTAAGGCCTGTTGCCGTAAGAGTGGTCTGGTTGATTACGATGTCAGGCTGGTCTTGTGGTAGGCCCATGTATTCCATATGATAGTCGCCTTCAATCTTTCCACCTGTTACGGTAAAGGTTACAGCACCATTGTTAACTGTGCAAGATGTTGCCAATGTGACTTTGGTATTGGTAACCATCAGTGTGTCGGGCTGGCCGATGCTGAAGTCCAAAGAATCCTGGCAACCGTCTTCGTCAGTTACAATCACTTTGTATTTATTGCCAAACGGCAGAGTGGTGAAACTTGCAGATACGTCGTTGGAAGAAGTAGCGGTGTAACCTGCCACATCAAAATCGAAATGAGAAATCAGCTCCTTGGTTGCCGAGAATGATACGGTACCGTCGCTGCCGCTGTAGCAAGTCACGTCGGTAGTGGCATCCTTGTTGATATGAATCTTGTCGGGCGAGCCAACCTCAACCATTGTTACAGCTTCGCAGCCCATGGCGTCGGTTACACGTACATAGTAGATTCCCCTGCAAAGATCAAGAGTATCTGATTCGTGTGTTCCACCAACATAGTATTCTTCGGTGAAGTTAATATCACGTGCCCACTCCCATTTAACAATTACGCCCGAACCGCCTATTGCCTTTGCAACTGCATGAGCGTCGCATGCGCCGTAGCAGCTCTCACGCAAGCCAATTGGCGAAATGTAGCTTATAGTACTAGAGTTAGGTATCGATACGGCGGGGTTCAACTCCTTCGAATCGAAGGTCAAAGTTTGTGTTTTACCCTCGAAATTAACATCAGTAAAGCTGATTACCGCATGTTGCAATTTACCAACTCCGTCAGAGAAGCCGCTACCTACTTCAACTGCCCAACCGCCTTCGGCCGGATTCAGACCGTAAATGTCGCTCAAAGATCCAGTGATTCCGAACGTACCATTAACATCAGCACCAAATCCCCAGTTTTTCATCTGGTTGTAGAAATCGACATCAGACTCAGTTGTAAATGTGAAATCGAAGTTACCGGCATTAAAAGCCCATGGTTTATTGGGATTAGGGGCATCTTCAATAGTGTTGTACAGTTTCACTTTATGTGTTCCGTCGGGTGATACCAAATAGAACTGAAGGCCAAAAGCCGTTGCATAATTTCCCTTCACACTCACTTTAATTTTTGTTGAAGCACTGATTGGGAACGGCTGAAGTGTACCAATACCGATTACCAATTCAGGCATGATTGTGACTACTTTGTCATCGGTTGCCACTCCGCAAGTAGCGCTTGTGGTGGTGAGTGTCAGAGTCACCGAACCTGCAGCCTTATCACTGTCACCCGGTGTATAAGTTGCGTTGATGTTTGAAGCATTGTCGAAGGTGCCATCACCCGACGATGTCCAAAGCACGTCGCCATATTCTGCTTTCGCACCCATAATAGTGTAGTCGACACCATAGCAAATTGTTGTGTCATTGCCAGCATTTGCAGTCGGACCTTGCTGGTTGTCGATTGTTATCTCAAAGTCTTTTTGGCATCCGAAATCAACATCGTTAATGGTGCAAGTCAGAGTGTAGGTGCCTGCCACATCACAAGAGAATGTCGGATTGGCAATGTTTTTGTCGGAGAGATAAGATGCTCCGTTGCCTGTCCATGAGTAAGTGAAGTTACCGCTGCCGCCTGTTGCTGTTGCATCTAAATCAACACTGCCGTTGGTGCACGATGTTTCTGTTGTCGGCAATATGCTAGCTGGCAGATCGTGAACAGTTACGTCCATCGGGGTTGGTGCGGCGGCGTCACAACCATCGTTGTAACTTACCGACACTTTATGTGGCCCTGCTGTCGCCCATGTATAAGTGAATGAAGGTGATGTCTCGCCTGTCTGCTCAACGTCGTCAACAAACCACTTGTAGTCACTCATTCCTTCATCGGTGCTGTAAGTACCAGGTTTGCCTTCACATACTTCATCGTCACCGCTTATGGCTGGAACCGGTTGCGGTTTGATGGTAATGGTTATTGATGAAGTTGCGTCATCAGCAACAGTGCATGGTGTTTTTGATTTTGCAGTCAATGTCAGGGTTACGCTTCCTGCATCCACATCTTCACTCTTAATTGTGTAAGTAGGATTCAGATCTGAGCTGAACACTACCGAAGGATTGCTGCTCGAACGCCATTCAAGTGATGAATAGTGTTCGGCTGTTGCTGCTGATATCGTGTAAGTAGGTTCGTTGGCACAGATTTCATCGTCAGTTCCCGCATTGGCTGTCGGCTTGGCAACGAAAGTGATTTCCGCTTCGTCAGATTCCTGGCATTCGCCTACCATTTCAGCAAGATGCAAAGTGTATTTACCTTCTTCGGTAGCGATAAATTTATCGCCAACCACATGAACCTTGCCCGTTGCATCGGGTGTCGACCATGCAAAGGCTGACGTCGGGGGATTAGGATATGAAACCGGATCAAAAGTAACACTTTGAACAGGTGTCGGTAATGTATATTCCAAACCACAAACAGTTACATCGTCGATATTTGGTGCCGGGTTTGGATTTACCGTCAGCGTCATCGACTGGGCACCTTCGCTTGTACAACCACCGGTAGGAGTTGCAGTGATGGTTACCTTTTTACCGATGGTAGTAGCAACAGAATTATAAGTTCCTGAATGTGTACCCATATTAACAGTTCCGCCATCAGAAGCCGTCCATATATAATTGTCATAATTCTCATGAGTTTTAACTTTAACAGTGTACGGATTGCCAGCGCAAATTGTCGCTGTATACTCTTCAAATTCCATAACCGGTTTGGCTTTGAAAGTAACCGTAACGGTAACTTCGTTGCTACTGCAATTTGCATTCGAC
This sequence comes from Salinivirgaceae bacterium, assembly GCA_017557785.1. Classification (GTDB taxonomy): domain Bacteria; phylum Bacteroidota; class Bacteroidia; order Bacteroidales; family SZUA-534; genus RUG13583. Next base: position 37,642 of record JAFYYA010000085.1, on the reverse strand, counting down.
TCAATTACGCCGATTGTATAATCGCCATAAGTAGTACCTTCAAGTGCCAATTTTACCTTTGCTTCTGATCCTTCTATTATTTCTTCAGCTTTTTTCACACCCGACGGGATTATCCATTCAACGGTGTTACCGCTTGTAATAGACGCAATCAAATAACCGTCATCAATCGGGCCGCAGATTTCTTTGCCACTAAGTGTCGGTGACGGAACTTTGTTAACATGGAATGTGTAAGGCAATGATATTGAACCGCATGCTGCAGAGTTGATAGTTGCAGTGAGTGTTACGTCTTTGTCGGCATCAGAATCAACCGGGGTGTAAGTCGCTACCAACGACGATGCTGTTCCGGTTGTTTCCAGTGTACCTTTATAAAGGGCGTCATTTTTTGACCATTCCAAAGTTGTATTGTTGGTTGCTGTTGCTGTCGCTGTTGCAGGCATACCCACGCAAACATCATAAGAATCCGATAATACAAGTGTCGGATTGTCGTGGAAAGTAACATGAACTACCGGACTTGGATCTGAGTAGCAACCGTCTTTTTCTTCAACCACTGATAACCCATAAGTTACACCATTATCACCACTGATACTTGCAGTTGTTGCAGTTAATGGTGAAACATGGAATGTATTGTCACCGCCATTATCCCATATCAAGTTTCCACCAAGACTCGGAACAGCTGTTGCTGTGGTAGACAAACCGCAGAAATCGCCGTTTGAGCCTGTGCCTATCGGATTGATTGATACTGTAGGAACAGGTTTTACCTTAAGTTTGTAACTGTCACTTTTATCGGTGCAAACACCATTACCTACTGTTACTGTTATTGTTACTTCTTTGCCAGCATCAATACCACTTGGCGTGTATGTTGCCGATTTGCTATCGGCACTTACGTTCAAAGTACCGTTACCATCGTGTATCCACGATATTGATTCCTGATTTTCAATTGAAGGAGCAATTGTTACAGAGGTAGTTCCACAAGTTTCGCCATTTTTAGGTGTGAACGACACTGTCGGCTCTTTGTAGAAATTCAATGTAACTAATTGTCCCGGAGCCGGAGCACCTGCGTCGCTATATCCCACGCAACCAGCTTCAGGCTCAGTTTCTATAACTCTGAAGATATATTCACCGGGTTGGGTTACTTCTACGTGCAATCCACTTACCGAGACATTGCCAGTGCCTGTACCGCCTGCACGATCAGCAACCAAACCTCCACCCATGCTGGCATTAGCAAAGATATCTTCCTTAAGTCCACAAACGGGATGATCGCTTGATGTAATAACTGGTTTGGGTGTTGCAACAATGGTCAATTCCATATCGTCAGAATCATCGTCGCAAGTTCCGTTTGATACAGTCATAGTCAGCGTTACGGTTCCTGCGGCGAGCAAATTCAATGTCGGGGTTTCGGTATCGGCACCCGATGCTATTGTTGCTATAGAAAGATCGCTTACTTCCCACAAGATGGCGCCTTTATCATAATTTTTGGCTTCCACGCCTTTTGCTTTCTTTACAGTATATGTACCTTCAGATAAGCAGACTTTATCATCAGAACCTGCATTTGCTTCTGGTGCAGGTATCGTTGTAATCTCAACTTTTATCTCTTCAGGATAATCACTTGAGTCCTCGTAGACTCTTTCAAAATTAGTGCGGTTTGTACAACCTTCTTTGTCGGTAATAGTAATTGTGTATTCACCTGCCGGAAGACCGTCTAATGATGCTTCACCTGCAGGGAAATTGTAAGTTGTTTCACCTAGTTTTGCCGAGTATGTGTATGGACCTGTGCCGCCATTCACTTCTGACACTGTTATCACACCCGATTCCTTATTAATACAGGTTTCTTCGGCACTAGCCTCACCTGTAATTCTGGCCGGACCGTGATCGTAGTTGTCATTCTGGCCTAATTCACGGAACCATGGTGCATATGAGAATGAAGCAGATGCAAACTTACAACCCGCACCATCAGTTATTGTAACAGCATATGATGCTTGCGGCGCAGCACTGATTTGTTCAGCATTTGAAAAAATACCAAGATATCCCGTTTTTCGCCATTGCTGCGAATATGTTCCAGCGCCGGTACCACCACTTGCAGTATATCCTAATTCTATATCATCGCCCCAACATACTGCGTCAGCTTTTATATCAATATTAATTTTAAAATCAGGATTTGCATAATTTACAGTCACTGTTTGAATTGTCACTTTCTTTCCATCAGGACTAAAACCTGCGCTATATGAACCTGCTTCCAAATTCTCAAATGGATGGCCATTGCCATAATAATCATCCAACCATACGAAATCATGGGTGATTGCATCAAGGTAACCCAAAACCAGATTATAATCACCTACACCTCCATCCACTGTGACTATAACACCACCGTCATTTTTAAGATTATCGGCATTTGACGGGCACGATACATCAATAGGAGTAAGTTCAAGACTCGGTGCTGGATCTTTTGATGCTGCAAGGTCATAGCTCCTTACAAGATTATATGTCAGATTTCTTGCAGAGAAGAAATTCTTAAAGAACTCGTTGCGAATCAATATTTCAGACCCTTTGGCTTCGAAGGTCAAGTTTGAAGCCTTGCTGAAATCCCACTTGTCGCAAGTCACCGTCGAGTTCTCAATGTTGAGAGCCGTTGCGTTCTCGGTTGCCGAGAATACGGCGCACGTAACATTGAAGCCGTTGGTGTTGAACGAACCTGATTTCAGGGTTATGTTGCCTTCGGTAGTCAGGTCGGACTGAAGTGTCCAACTGCCACCGTCGATGACTATTCCGCCTTCAAGACCGCTGGCGATGCTGACAGTGTTGTCACCGCTGCCCGAAAGCACCAGCGCACCACGCAGTTTGCCAAAGTCGGCATTGTTATCAGTATTGATTGAACCGCCAATGGTGAAATCCTTTTTGCCCGAGAAGACAAAATTGGCGTTGGTGGCTGTCAGGCTACCAACGGTCACGGCGCTGTTGAGCGAAACCGTGTTCTTGTCGCCACTGAACGAATTCTCGTCGAACACTACACTTGTTCCCGATTCAGGCAGTGCCGCACCCGGCTCGCCACCCGATGTGACTGACCAATGGTTCGTGTCTGACCACTTGCCACTGCCACCTACCCAGAATCTCGACTCTTGACCGAATAGTTGCACTGCAACTAATAAAATCGATACGGTAAAAATGTGTCTCTTCATAACGCTTATAATTAAGTGTTGCTATTTCCTTTTTCTGCTCTGCATACATTTGTGTACGAAAAGCGCATAAAAGTAATTTTTTTTAAAAACGACATTTTTTTGTTTTGATAATCCGACAATAAACGTCGGTAAATACACAAAAATCAAGGTTAGGCAGTATTTGCGGGGGTACGCCGGACACATTCTGAAACGATTTTACCCGCAATGAGATTACGATACAATATTATTATATAGGTATCGTTTAAACACATATGTCTTACACCGAAGACAGTGTGCGCCAGATTTCTCAAAAAACTGATTAGAAATCGTAGTAGATATTCTGCAGCGATGTGCGCAAACCGAATGTCAGCAGGTTGCTGGCAGTTTTTGAGCCGCTAGCGTCGTCAGAGCGACGAGTGAACCCTACATAGACATTCATGTTGGTGCGTGGATTGATCAGGTACGCTGCCTTCAGGCTGGTATTCTGCAAAATAACCTTCTGCCCCTGCCCTATCTCGTTGTAGTATTCCGATGCGTGAGTGGTGTAGTCAGCATAGATGTTGCTGCCCATATTCTGTCCGCCGGCATCGCGGCCCTGCATGGCGTGGATGTATTTTGCCTCAACAAACAACCGCTGGAAATTGTAGCGCCCGATGAGCACGAACTCGCGGAAATTACTGCCCAGCGGATGAGCAAGCGGCTGACAGAAGTGTCCGTAGTTCTGGATGTGTGTGACATGCGAGTACATGAACGGCCGCGCAACATTCATTTCTGCTTGAATATCGAGATGCTCTAAACCAAACAGATCGTAAGTTTTATAGCCGGCCTGCAACGCCCATTTGTTGGCCCACCAGCCCCACTGGATTGTAGAGTCCGACTTGTTGAACTGATGTTTGATTCCGGCTTTCACATTCTCAAGTTTGAACTCATCAATGATGAACTGTCCGTAGAGTACGTGGTTATCGCCCAGGGTGATTTTTCCTGTCACACCCATCAGAGCGTTGTCGGGCGAACCGACTGAGAATTCGACCGGACGGGTGAAGATGACCGGATTGGCATAGTTGATATCGAATCCGCGGTGACCCAAACTATCGGCATTGGCCCAGATTACCGCTTCAAATAATCCTACATTGAGCCATGGTGTCACCGACCAGTCGAGATAGTTGAACGACCCCCACTTCTTGTCGTGCGGATGGCCGTAGTCGTAGTGTTTTGTAAGGTCTTGAAACTGAGCCCAGAGATTCACATATTTGACGTTCCAGAAGTCGGTTGTTATGCGCAGGAACGGATAGTTGGCCGCCACATCGCTGAGCAACATTGAGCGATAGCCGTCGCCGATGAAGTTCTTGCCATGGCCGAATGTGATGTCGAAATGCTCGTCGGGTTGGAAGCTGATGGTGGCGTCGGCCCAGGCATAATCGTAGCCGTCGTCTTTGAATGTCTTGTAGGAACTCTGCCCTGGAATAGTCTTCGCATCTTTCACAACCTGTTGGCGGTAATCATAGAATTTGGCCTGATTCTCATAGAAATCGGTGGTCACAAACACATATTTACCCAACCGTGCATTGAGTATTATTCCGCGGGTGTTCACCCAACTCATCTTGTCATAATCGGCATCGCGCCCAAGTTCGAAATTCATAAGCGGGTCGATGGTGAACTCAAAATCTTCCTGCTTATAGGTTATCCAACTACGGTTCAGCAAGATATCAGGAATTTTACCGCTTACATCGATGCGGTAGATTGAATCGGCATTGACGGTTGTGTTCACCTGCCGGTTCTGATAAGGCTTGACCGACGTGTGGAAACGGTTCTGCTTCTGATAGACATAGCGGTCGTAGTGGTTGAACTCGTGTTCCATATAGAGCGAGTGCGACTCTTGGCCACGTGCCACTAGTCCGCACATCACAATCAAAATCGATAAAAGAATCCGCCGGTCCATTTTTTTTGCTTTTTAGCGAGCCGAATTTAATTGAATTTGTGCAAACCAAGGTGAGTTTTTGGCAAACAGCCCACAATTTGACACCAAAGTTTTGTCAAAATGGCTTCAGTAATCAAAAAATGATATACTTTTATATTTTAAAATAGCAACCGATGATGAAAAAACATCTGACACTTTGCATATTATCAATATTTATTGGTACAATATTGTCTGCGCAGGAAAATCCAAAAATCAAAAAAGATTCGTTTTTTGCGTCGCCAATGGGGCTTGAAGATGCCAAAAAGAGTCTGGCAAAAGGCGAGCACTATTATAAAAAAGGCGCCGGATTGTATGACGAAGCGCTGAAATACTACATGAAGGCCTACCGTTACAACAACCGCGACGCTGCGCTCAACTACAAAATTGCAGTCTGCAACCTGATGGGCAACAACCGCGAAGACGCTCTTGAATTCCTACTCAACAGCACACCGTCGGTGGCAAAAGACTACTTCTACCTGCTCGGCCGCGCCTATCAGTACAACAACCAGTTCGACGAAGCCATCAACGCCTACCGCAACTATCTTCAAGGTTGCTCGAAAATCGACTATGCCAACGCCAACAAAAAGGTGGCGCAGATTATCCGCGAATGCGAGTTCGGCAAAGAGATGATTAAGGACACCGTGGCAGTGTTTATCAACAACTTAGGCCCAATAATCAACACCTACTACGATGACTACAACGCCATGGTGAGCGACAAGAACCAGCAGATTTATTTCACATCGCGCCGTCCACGCTCCGAACCAAAAAAACGCGTGTCGAGATTCACATTCAAAGAACAGATTATGAGTGCTGAAGACGGCATCAACCAGCAATGCGAGAAGGTTTGGTTCGAAGACGATTTTAGTTCGATACGTAACATCAGCCTTGCCGGAATGAGCCACAACGGCGAACGCATATATTTCTATAAGGGCAAGCGCGGCAACGGTATGCTCTACACAGCCGTGCAGGGACCGAAAGGCTGGACCAAGGTGCGCAAACTGAAGGGCGGAATCAACCACATTGCCTACCGCGAAGGTGCGTTGAGCATCGATGCCGACAACAACATCTACTACATCACCAACCACCGCAGCGGACAAGGCGGCAGCGACATCTGGATGGCGCAATACAAAAAGAAAAACCGCTGGCATAAGCCGGTGAACATCGGGACACCAATCAACACTCCTTTCGACGAAGCCAGCGTGGCAGTAACACCCGACGGCAAAACCATCTTCTTTGCATCGGACGGCCATTTGGGAATGGGTGGGTTCGACATCTACAAATCGGTGAAAGACGCCAGCGGCAACTGGGGCGAACCGCAGAACCTTGGCTTCCCAATCAACAGTCCGGCCAACGAACTCTTCTACCAACCAACGTCGGACCCCGATGTGGCGCTTTACTCAACCATGCGCAAGGGCGGCCACGGCGGACTGGACATCTACTCGATTGTGAACGACAACCGGCAGCCGTTCTACTACCAGTGCTCAGCCATAGAGACTGATGAGATGAACCCGCTGAACGTGTCGGTGACAATAACCGATGCCGCTGGCAACACTCTGAAAACTGGCGAAGCACAAAACAGTGACCAACCTTTCAAATGCAAATTCGACGACACGGGCGTCTATATTGTAAGCGTGAACCGCGAAGGCTACAAATCAGTAACCGACACCATTGAATGTCCGCCGCAGAAGAACACAACCGTCAAAAAACTGTTTGTGCTCGACAAACTGCGCCACCCGTTCACCATTGCCGGAACAATTACCGACACCGACAAGGGCACACCTTTGCGGGCTATGGTGCTGCTGAAAGATGCTAGCGGAAACATCATCGGCAAAACAACCACAAGTGTGCTCACCGGCAACTATGCTTTCTCGCTTGCCGACAAAACCGATTTCAAGATTGAAGTGTCGGCAACCGACTATTACTCTGCCGAAAAACAGATTAACGCCACAAAAATGGGTGCAAGCGAAGCCCGCGAAGATTTCGCGCTCAAATGCAGCCGCATCGACTATGTTGTGCGCGGACGCATCACCGAAGAAGACCAAACCACGCCCCTGCGCGCGGCGCTCATCTTCTACGAATCGGGCAAACGCGAAGCCGAAACCATTGTGTTCAGCGACAGTCTGAGCGGAAACTACAACGTCACGCTGAAGACGAACCATTCGTATATGGTTGAGATTGAAGCCAATATGCACTTCTTTGTAAACGATGCCATCTACTTTGGCGTTGACCAGACGCTTGTGGTCCGCAACTACTCGCTAAAGAAGATGGAAACTGGCGCCAAACTGGTGATTGAGAACATCTTGTTCAACTCGGGCAAGGCCACACTGAAACCACAGTCGTTTGAAGCACTCGACAAATTTGCCGAACTACTGCAGAAAAACCCGTCAGTGAGCATCGAAGTATCGGGCCACACTGACAACACCGGTTCGGCATCGCTCAACAAAAAGTTGTCGAAAGACCGCGCACTTACCGTCAAGAACTATCTGGTTAACAAAGGTATAGAAGACGAACGCATAACCTACGCCGGCTACGGGTTCGAGCAGCCAATAGCTTCGAACGACACCCCTGAAGGGCGTGAGCAGAACCGGCGCGTCGAGATTAAAGTAATTAAGTGATTATGAAACGAATAGACCTAAAAATATTATTCGTAGCCGTTCTTGCACTGCTGGCCAGCTGCATGAAAGACGAAGTCGAGTTCAACGACGTGAGTTACAAGCGTCCGGTGAACATCGCCGTGCCTGTATCGACCATTAGTGCCGACTACAACAGCATTCTGCGACGCCTGGCAAAGAACGATGGCAAAACCGTGCCCGACATAAAATCAAAAGATGACGGCATGCTCTACGTTGAGTACAACAAAGACTACCACATTGGCTGGGCTGATGTGCTCACAATGAACAATATAATGCTGGGGCTGAGTAGCCCGATGCCGCTTACGCAAGGTGTAAAAATCAACCGGACAATGACCGAGCGCTTAAAACTCAACACTAATGACGGCCAACGCATCGATTCACTCATCATTGCAAAAGCCGCAATGACCGTCAAGGCAGAGCCGATGGATGTTGACGGACAGTACACTCTGAGCATTGCCGAACTCAGCAACGGCGGCAGGCCGCTGAATATCAGTTGGGCTGCTCAATCGGGGTGCAACCAGGAAATCGACCTTGCCGGATACACCATTGTGCCGCAGCACTCAACCGACTCGAGTTACCTGACCATCAGCATCAGCCTGAATGGCACAGCAAAAAGCTCGTCAATCAATTCAGTATTCTCATTCAGCCTATCGACAACCGATATTGAGCCACAGATTGTCTTCGGATTTTTTGGCACACGGCTGGTCTACAACAGTCCGTCGGAAATGCCGCTCGACTTCTTCGACTCGTATGAGTTCAACGACGGCATTGAGTTCACCGGTACCGACCTGACTCTCGACGTCAACAACTGGACCGGCACGCAATTCGATGTAAAAATGGACATTATGCGGCTGGTTGACCGCGACAACATAACAGAAAACATCAAATTCGACATTGAGAACACGCTCTACGTCGACCAGGTGAGCCACGACGCCTACCGCCCCGACGGCAACTTCGAGCCCTGCGCCAACAAGTTCACGCTCGACACTGCCAACTCTGATGTGAACTCACTGCTAAGTATCGACCCCATCAGTTATAAATACAGCATTTTGGTAACATCGAACCCCAAAGGCGAGACCAAAGAGAACTACCTGACACCGGAATCATCGCTCGACTGCCACGTGAACATGTACATCCCGCTCTGGATGAAAATCACTGATATGGACCGTACCGACACCATCGACTTCGACCTGAACAGCATAATCATTGACAAAGACAACGCCGACTATGTTGACACGCTGTCAATGTTTTTCGATTTCAACAACGGCTTCCCGCTCACTATGGTGACCCAGGCCTACCTGGTCGACGGCCAGATGCGTGTTGTCGACTCGCTTTTCCCACGATTTGAACAAGTTTGGAAAATGCCAAAAATCGACGCCAACAAGCGTGTCTCAGAATGGGCGCACGTGAGCAAAACGGCCGTGATGGACCAAGAGAAAATCAAGCGCTGCTCTGATGCCGATGTGAAGAAAATTCTGCTCAAATCCATTATCGACACCGAGAATGCCGGCGAGTGCCAATTCTTCAAATTCTACAACGAGTACGCGATGAAGATAAAATTCTCGTTCGAAGTTGTAAGTAACTATTTATCAGATTAGAAGATGAAACGATACGTCATATACATACTGATGTTTCTGCTGTGGAACGATGTCGCCGCACAGCCATCGCTCTCGCTGTACTATATGGAAAGCGTGCCGCAATCGTCGCTGCTGAACCCCGCACACCAGCCTCGGTGCAATATGTTTATAACAGTGGCCAGCATGTCGCTTCATACCGAGACCAACATCAAGGCATCGAAGTTGTACTCGAATACTAACGACAAATGGAATTTCATCACTGACAAGGATTTCGACTATTCCGACCTTCGACATAGGTTCAGACGTGGCGCACGGCTCAACAACCAATGGTCGGTTGAACTGGGCAACGTTGGCTGGCGCGACCGTAACGGCTACTGGTCGGTTGGCATCAGCGAGCGTTTCGAAGCAAGCGCTGCACTGCCATCGGCATTGTTCACCTTGCTCGACAAAGGTCTGCCCGATGGTACTCGACTTAAATTCAACAGCCTTAGAATCAACGCTCAAGCCTATCATGAGTTTGCCGTGGGCTACTCGCTGAAACTGACCGAAGAACTCACCGTGGGCGCACGCGCTAAATATCTGTCGGGCATCACGGCGGTTAGAACCGACATTCCGCGATTCAGTGTCAACACTGGTCGCGACCAGTGGGACATCGACATCGATGCTTCGATTTCGGCATCGTTCCCCATCGAAGTAAAGACTGATGCCGACGGCTCAATATCCATCGACTCAATCGAAATGAAGGAAATGGACTTGCGCGAAGCACTCACCTTTGCGCTGCCAGGCATCCGCAACCCTGGCGCGGCTGTCGATTTGGGCATGGAATACTCGTTCAACAAGAACTTCAAAGTTTCAGCAGCCGTCACCGACCTTGGACTTATTTTCTGGACTGGCGAGACTAACACCGTCAAAGCAAAAGGCTCATTCACATACACCGGTCCCGACATCGACCTTGATGAGTTTTTCGACGGCACTAACATGGGCGAACTGCTCACCGACCTTGGCGATTCGGTCAAGAACTCGCTGACTACAAGCGTGACTCACAGATTTTTCACCACTGGCGTGCATCCAAACATTTATGTTGGTGGCGAATACACGCCGCTTCATTTTCTGAGTCTGGGTCTTGTGTCGCGCACAACATTCTGGAAAAGCAGCGTGTCGCAGAATTTCAATTTTTCGCTTAACGTGGTGCCCTACAAGTTCTTTTCTTTAACAACGGGCATGAACATCGATGTCAAAGGCTGCTGCACCGCCAACTTCGGGTTTTCGCTCAACCTTGGCCTGCTGCAATACTACCTGATGACCAACGGAATACCTATCGCATACCGGAAATACAACATCGATGGCGACAAAATTTTTGCACCCAACAATGTCTGCGATTTCAACATCAGCACCGGACTAAACCTGATATTCGGTGCTAAAGGATTCAAAGACAAGCCGATGATAAACACCTACTCGGAATTCTAACGAAAGGCGGAATTGTAGTCAAAACCATACTTGGTTTGAACTTTTCGGTCCGCGACAACTATTTGTTGTTGAACTGATTCATTATGCCCGGAACGCCCACAAAAGGCAGTTGCTGCACCGCCTGACAGCAAAGGTTGACGCGCTCGTCGATTTTGGCTTGTTCATCGTCGGTCCACTGGCCGAGAACAAAATCAACCTGATGGCCGCGCGAGAACTCATTGCCGATGCCGAAACGCATACGCGCAAAATCGGTGGTTGAGAGCGATTCGGCAATGTTTTTCAAGCCGTTGTGGCCGCCGTCGCTACCGCGCTCGCGGATGCGAATCTTGCCGAAAGGCAGCGCCAAATCGTCGCAGATGATAAGAAGATGGTTGAGCGGTATTTTCTCTTGCTGCATCCAATAGGCCACAGCCTTTCCGCTCAGATTCATGTAAGTGGTTGGTTTGATGAGAATAAAAGTGCGGCCGCGCGACTTCAGTTCGGCACGATAGGCGTGACGCACTTCGCTAAAAGAAATATTGGATGCCTTAGCCAAGGCATCCAATACTTTAAATCCTATGTTGTGGCGGGTGTTGGCGTATTCAGCGCCGATGTTGCCCAGCCCTACAATCAGATATTTCACAAGCCAGATTATTTTGCTTCAGCAGCAGCTGCGTCAGCGCTGGCTGTTGCGGCAGCACGTGTCATTTTAACAGTTGCAACCACAATGTTCTTTGCGTCAAGGATTTCGAGACCGTCGAAAGACAAATCCTGAATCTTGATAGCCTTGCCAAGACCAAGGTTGGTAACATCAATCTCGAGCAAATCAGGAAGTTTGGCAATCATACCTTTAACGCGGATCTTGCGGATTTTCAGCACCAACTTACCACCCTGACGAACACCTTCTGCCAAACCGTTAAGTTTAACCGGCAATGCGATAGAAACCGGTTTCTTGTCGCTAACTTCAAGGAAGTCGATGTGCTCGATGGCGTCAGATACGCAGTTGTACTGAACATCCTTCAGAACGGCCTTGCAAGCCTTTCCGTCGATTACAAGGTCAACAATGTAGATGTTCGGTGTGTAAATCAGACCACGGAAAGCATCAACAGGTGCTGAAAAGTGGGTTACTGACTCGCCGCCGTACACTACGCAAGGAACCTGTCCGTTTTTGCGAAGTTCGCGTGTTGCCTTTTTGCCAAGGTCTGAACGAACAGAACCTTTAATCTCAATAGTTTTCATTCTAATAAATTTATGTGCTACTTGTGACTGTGTCACCCATTGCACGTTAGACAATAAAAATTTTAAGCGGCGCAAAGGTAGAAAAATATGTGTTTGGTGCAACAGCCGCCAACTTTATTATTTTTGACGCCTGAATTTGAACGCAGATGACACGGTTTGAACTGATTTACACAGATTTTAAATTAAAACGATGACCGACACCGAACTAAAACAATTCCTTGACAGCCAGGCCGCGCGGTTCGACTGCGTGGACTTCATTGCCGAAGACCCGATTTCGATTCCGCACCGCTTCAGTCGCCCTGACGATATTGCCATTGCCGGATTCCTGGCCGCAACCATTGCCTGGGGACAGCGCAAGAGCATTGTGAAATCGGCCAACCAACTCATCAACTGGATGGACGGCGCGCCGCACGATTTCATCACAAACTGCACCGAAGCCGACCTGCAGCCGTTTGAAAAGTTTGTTTACCGCACCTTCAACGGCACCGACTGCACTACGTTTCTGCGCTCGCTTCACAATATATATATGAATCACAGTGGATTGGAACAGGTTGTAACTGAAGGATTTAAATCATCAGGCTCGATACGCGGCGCACTATCGCATTTTTATCGGGTTTTCTTCGAGATTGACCATCAGCACCGCACCGAGAAGCATCTGGCCAACCCTGAAAAAGGTTCGGCATCGAAGCGGATGAATATGTATCTGCGCTGGATGGTACGGCAGAGCGGCACGGGTGTCGATTTTGGCATTTGGAAAAATATCCCGCAGTCGGCATTGTGCATTCCGCTCGATGTGCACGTGGGCAACGTCTCGCGTCAGTTGGGGCTGCTGTTGCGCAAGCAAAACGACTGGCAAGCCGTGGAAGAACTCACCGCCCGCCTACGCCAGTTCTGCCCCGACGACCCTGTGAAGTACGATTTTGCGTTGTTCAGTCTTGGAGTGAATGGCGAAATAGTGAATTGTTGAATCGGTCAATCGGTGAATTGATGAAAAAAACGACTTCAGACAACAGACTACGGACAACAGACCCTTTTTTAGTGCCTAATGCCTAAATCCTAAAACTTATGCCTTTCTTTTGCCTTTTCAACTTATAACTTTCAAACTTAAAACTTACAACTCATAATGAGCAACAACTACTTCTGTTTCAAACAATTCGCCGTTGTGCAGGACAACGCTTCGATGAAAGTCGGCACCGATGGTGTGCTTTTGGGAGCGTGGTGCAGTTGCGCGGGAGCGCGACGTGTGCTCGATGTGGGCACAGGAACGGGCCTAATAGCCATTATGGCGGCGCAACGGTCAGAAGCACAAGTAGCGGCCGTTGAGATTGACAGCCAGGCGTGCATTGATGCCGTAACAAACATCGGCAACTGTCCGTGGGCCGACCGCATTGAACTTTTCAACCTTTCGGTTCAGGAATTTGCCGCCGACTGCCCCGACCGTTTCGACCTGATTGTCAGCAACCCGCCGTTTTTCAGCAACTCGCTCAAAGCACCAAGCCAAGGCCGCGCCCTTGCCCGCCACGACGACACTCTGCCCGCGGCCGACCTGTTCGGTTGCACCGCCCAACTGCTGACCGACAATGGCCGCCTTTCGGTAATTATTCCTGTGGACCGCCTTGCCGATTATGACGCAGAAGCCGCACAGCACCACCTAACAACCGTCCGTCGTGCTATGGTACGCCCCAACCCTAATTCGCCTTTCCACCGCGCAATGGTGGAATATGGTTACGGCGAATCATACACCACTGACGAAATTATCACAATCGAAACTGATGAGCACGGCGTTTACTCGCTTGAATATATTGCACTTACGCGGGATTTTTACTTGAAATTCTGACGGGATAAACCACAAAAAAAGCGCGGAACCTTCCGCGCCTTTTTGTATCAAAATCAATAATTTCTACCTATTAAATAAACTTATCGCCCGTCTTGGTCTTGATGTCGTTCACAATAACCTTCACTGTCTGCTCTTCGTCCTTGTCGCAGATGAGCAATGCATCGGGAGTGTCAACAACGATATAGTTGGTAAGCCCTTGCACAACAACAAGTTTTTCTTTCGGAGCATACACAATCGAGCGGTTGGTGTTGTAGAGTAGCACATTGTCGCCGCCCACCACGTTTTGCTCGTTGTTTTTGGGGCGGTTCTCGTAGAGCGATGTCCACGTTCCCAAATCGGACCAACCGAAGTGCGAGCCAAGAACAGCCACATTGTCAGCCTTTTCCATCACACCGTAGTCGATAGAGATGTTCGGGCAGACGGGATAAATCTGGCCGATGGCATCTTCCTCATCGTCTGTGTTGAACAGTTCCGACTTGCTGTTGAACAGATTGTAAACCTCTGCCAGATGTTTCTTAAAGGCGGCCTGAATCGACTTCAGCGACCAAAGGAAAATGCCTGAATTCCAATAGAATTCGCCACTCTGTACAAAGAATTTTGCAAATTCAAGATTCGGCTTCTCGGTGAAGGCCTTCACCCGTTTCAAGTCGGGAATGTTGTTGAAATTGATGGTCTCGTCGAACTGAATGTAGCCGTAGCCCGTATCGGGGCGGGTGGGCTGGATGCCGAGAGTGAGCAGATTATCGTTGTTGGCCACAAAATCGAAGCCGTTCGAGATGGTCTCGATGAACATCTGGTCGTTCAGAATCAGGTGGTCCGACGGTGCCACAACAATGCAGGCGTCGGGGTTCATCTGCTGAATGCGGAAGTTGGCGTAAGCAATACAGGGCGCAGTGTTGCGGCGTGCAGGCTCAAGCAGAATCTGCGATGCGCTAATCTGCGGCAGTTGTTTGAGTGTCAAATCTTTATATTCGGCACTTGTGACAATAAAGACGTTCTGCGGCGGCACAATCTTTGTGAAACGCTCGAAAGTGAGTTGCAGCAGCGATTTGCCTATGCCCAGAATATCAATAAATTGTTTTGGAAATGTTGAGCGGCTCACAGGCCAGAAGCGTGTTCCTGCCCCACCGGCCATTATCACGCAATATAAATTATGGTTCATAATCCGTTGTTTTTTTTCAGTTATCAGCACAAATGTAATCGTATTTGAAAAGAGAGCAAGCAGTTTTTCGGCATTTAGCACCACCCTAAAGAAATTTCAAAAATTTTGCGCACAACTAATAAAAAATGATCGTTTAAGGCAAACCTAATTATAAGATTCATCGTATATTATGTTTTATTTGATTAAAAAAGAAGCGAATGGTAAGCGTGAAGAGAATTTTGGAATCATTAGTATTAGTCGTTATTATGATGACGGCTAATCCGGCACATGCGCAAAGATTCAACGAGATCAACTGGCCCGTCCTTATACGGCAACTCGACAGTACCCGTATGGCTGTTGCGTCAATGCCTGATGACACCACAAAACTATCCAGCTACGCCTTTATATGCCAATATTGCTATGACGTTGACTCAGCCGGGAAATACTGCAAACTGCTGCTCGACCTGGCCCTCAAACTCAATCATCAATTATATACAGCACACGGCTATAGCTACCTGGCTCGTTATTACTATTGGGCTGGCGATTACGACAATGCTCGCGACATTACCATGGAAGCCATCTATATTTGGGAAAAACTCGAGGACAAGTACCATTTGGCACGCATGAACACGCAGTTGGCTTCAATTCTGATGGCACAAGGCATATACGATCAGGCATCAAAATACTATCATATCAGTCTTGACACTTTTAGGGAAATTGGTGATTCAACACACATTACACAAGTGCTCCAGAACCTGGGAAACCTGAACACGTATGTGCGGTTCTACCAAAGTGCCACTGATTATTTCACGCAAGCACTCGCCATCGACTCATCAATTAACAATGTCTACGGACTGATTGCCGACCACACCGGACTCGCACGCATCAACGTAAACACATACAAACGGCGCCGCCGCGACTCAATTGCCGAAGAAATGCTGCAAACGGCAAAATATCATCTTGATACAGCTTATAATTTGGCATTGCCACTGCCAAACATAATTGAGATGCAGCAAATTCATATCTATAAGGCAATGGTCTATATGGAAATAGCAGAAAAAGCGAAAGGCAAAGAAATGCAAGCGGCTATTGATTCCTGCGAAACACATTGCAACAAGCTTCTCAAGTTAATACACGACTACAATTTAAGAGCTAATCGGTCTGGTGTCGTAACACTACAGGGCCGTGTCCAACTGCGCAAGGGCAATCTTGACTCAGCATTGGCCTATTTTAAAGAAGCCGAAAAACTTGAAGCTGAAGAACACCCGCGCAGCGAGATAAAAAAAGAACTGCTGATTGCCTATCGCCAATATTACGAAGCAAAAGGCGACTTGCGCAAATCAAACCAATACCTCAATGATCTGGTCTATCTGCTGATGGACAACAGCAACAGCGAAGTGGCGGCACGAGTGGCGATGTCGAAAACCCGTATGGATTTTGAGCAGAAACTGCGTCAGCGGGCTCTTGAAGAATACGAACATGAGCAGCAATACAAGGCAAAAGCCGAAAGACAAAGGCTGGCCATGATTTCCATCATTTCAAGTCTGCTGGTTATTTCCATAGTGATATTGGTGTCGAGCATGCGGCGCAAGAAACTCAATCTCATGCTGCACAAGAAAAACGAGATGCTCGATGAGAAGAACTACCAACTTGTGGCTGCAAAAGAAGA
This sequence comes from Salinivirgaceae bacterium, assembly GCA_017557785.1. Taxonomy (GTDB): domain Bacteria; phylum Bacteroidota; class Bacteroidia; order Bacteroidales; family SZUA-534; genus RUG13583. The sequence goes on along the minus strand of JAFYYA010000085.1, from coordinate 20,991 downwards.
ACTGCAATCACAGAACGAACTGCTGAACGCCGCCAACAAGAGCATCACCGACAGCATCATTTATGCAAAGCACATTCAGGAAGCCGTTATTCCAACACGCAACATGATGCAGCAGATTTTCGGCAACTGCCTGGTAATGTTCCGTCCATGCAATATTGTGAGCGGCGATTTTTATTGGGCCGTCAAAATCGGGCGTTACAAGGCTCTTGTTGTGGCCGACTGCACAGGACACGGCGTTCCTGGTGCATTCATGAGCATGCTCGGCATATCAATGTTGAATGACATTGTTGCCAACATCGATATGAATTCCGAGCAACTGCAGGCAAGCGACATACTTAACCAACTACGCGCCAATGTGATTAACGCCTTACGGCAAGACATGAATGCAATGGGTGGCCTTGATGGCATTGACATGGCATTATTACTCATCGATTCCGAACGGCGCCTACTGCAATACTCGGGCGCATACCGGCCGCTCGTTATGCTTCGTAACAACAATCTGACCAAAATTGAGCCAGATCACATGCCTATTGGCAAATACAGCAAGAACACTCCTTTCACAAATCACGTTATTGAATTTGAAAAAGGCGACTGTTTCTTTGCTTACAGCGATGGCATAACCGACCAGTTCGACAATTCGAACGAACATAAGTTCGGGCGCAAAAAACTATATGATTTGCTGCTCAACAACTACCAAAAGCCGTTCACCGAACAGTTTGACATCTACAAGGATGCGTTTGAGAGTTGGCGTATGGATGGCCCGCGCGAAACACCAGCCGAACAAACCGACGATGTAGTGCTGGTTGGAATCAAGATTGATTGATAATCCGCACGTGTTGCTAGGCTATCGTTTGGATTTCACCACTTTCAATTGTCAATTCTAAATTTCTATCTCTCCCTCAAACACCTTTGTGGCTGTGCCGGTCATTAGCACGTGGCGGGTGGCGGGGTTCCAGGTGATGGTTAGGGTACCACCGTCCATTTGAACGTGGCAGTCAGTTGGGTCGGTGAGTTCGGCCATTGCGGCGGCCACGGCGGTTGCGCACGCGCCCGTTCCGCAAGCCTGCGTTATGCCGCTGCCGCGCTCCCACACACGCATACGGATGTTATGATTGTCGATAACCTCCGCAAACTCAACATTGGTGCGGTTCGGAAACATTGGGCTGTACTCCAGTTCGGCGCCCACTTCAGCCACGGGCGCAAGTTCGGCGTTTTGCACAAAAAGCACCAGGTGCGGATTGCCCATATTGATGGCCGTGGCGTTGAATACGTGCCCGCAAGCCTCAATCCGCTCACCCACAAGCAAATGCTCCTGTCCGCCCAATCCGATGACACCCATTGGGCAACCCTCGCCCATATCCACCGTAACGGTCTCCACCGAGCCGTCGGCGGCAAGGTTCAAGCGGATGATTTTGATGCCCGAAAGCGTCTCGAGATGGATTTCGGTTTTATCGGTCAAATGATTGTCGTGCAAATATTTGCCGATGCAGCGCGATGCGTTTCCGCACATTAGCGCCTCCGAGCCGTCGGCATTGAAGATGCGCATACTGAAATCAGCCACCTCCGAACGGCCAATGAGCACCAACCCGTCGCTGCCGATGCCCTTGTGGCGGTCGCTCCACAGAACCGACAGTTGTTCAGGGTTTTGCAACTCACGGTCGGTAACGTCAACGTAGATGTAATCGTTGCCCAGACCGTGCATTTTGGTAAATTTTACTTTCATTTTTACACTTTTTAATTTTTATGGCGCAAAATTCGATATTTTATTACAAATACCTATCGAAAAATATTATTTAAGATTTGAATTACGAGTTTTTATTACGAATTGGAAACCGTATGCAGAAATATAGAACACAGATGACACTGATTTAACGGATTTGCACAGATTAAAGCAAATTGCATTGTCGTTCATATTTTTTTAACTTGCTACCAATATGAAACATTGTAAAAAAATGTGATATGTTGTTGGATTTAGAAAATTTAGAACGTTTGCTACTTAACAATGGTATTGATTCAGTTGAATCTGAACAGATTTTTATCATTTTGAAAAAAGCCAAACGCAACCACCACGGCAAAATTGAATCAATTGATATTCCACAAGATAAAGAATCTTTGTTTTGGGGTATTATTGGTGAATTTGAAAACTTACATTATCAGTGGGGAAATAATAAGATTTCATTTCCGCAATTATCGTCTTCTCTAAACGATATTGTTGCAGGTAAAGGCATTTTAAAACACAATTACTTTGTTGATAATAATAAAAAATACTTACTACTAAATGATAAATCCAATGGCTTTCGCAGACTTGAAATGCCAAATGATATTTCAATTGATTACAAACTGCATTTTTACTATTTCCCAACTAAAAAGGAAATCATAGTAAAAAGATACCCCGCCATTAAAAAAACGTGCGAACCTAAATATGATTATATAAACAGTGTTCTAACTGTAGAAAGAAGAGTTGTGAATTTAGAACCTCATTTGACGGCATTATATGTGTTATTTTTAGAAAATATTCAAGGAATAAAAAAGGAAGAACTAAATAATATATACGAGCAATATAAAAAATTGTATGACGAAATCTATAAAGCAAAGGTTTACGAACAAATGTATAAATGTCCAACAAAAGATTCTTTCGTTAATAATTTCACAAAATACATTTCCAAATTGAATACAAACTTCGAAGAATTAGGCATAATAATGCCCCTCTATTTTATCCGACAATACGAATGCAAAAATCAGGGGGAAAAATATTTTCTTGCTATCAATTTTATCAATAGCGACAAGGTCAAAAGGCGTTAGTGACCAACCAACGATTCACCTTGCTTTAAAACCCACCAAATTCTACCGTAACATTGCGTCACTATACGAGTGAGTATAGCCATTTTTATTTTTTAATTTTTTAATTTTTTGAATTATGAGTTGGAATTCCGACGCAAACCATTGTGATGCTGATTATGACAATCACGCTAATCAGTGTAATCCGAACAACGACGAGTATTGGAACTCAAGGAGTTAAATTATGAAACTGTTTTTTGATACCATTACCCGTCAGCACGACCCAGGTTGCACATATCCGACATTTATTAAATGTTTGGAAGAAGATGAATGCGCCCCTATAAGGAAATTCATTTTAAATGAACGTATTACAAATCGGTAATGTGCCTTTGTGGTTGAGAATAAGAAAACCGCCCAACTTTAATGATGGACGGTTTTCTTTATATAACCAATTACAAGTTATTAAAATAGCCTATTTCAATTCTTTCAACCAAAATACTTCTCCACTTCGTCTGCCACTTGTCTTCCGCTTGCAATGGCGCGGACCACAAGGCTTGCGCCCGATTTGGCGTCGCCTGCCAGAAAGACGTTCGGCGCGTACTGCGGGTGTTCGGGTTTCAGGAATCCCATTGCCAGAAGCACCATATCGCACTCAATAACCTCTTTATTGCCAGTGAGTTTCATTTGCGGACGTCCGCCTTCGGGGGCCGGAAGCCACTCCACCTCCTCAACCTCGACGCCGGTCAATTCGCCTTTGGCGTTGCCGATGAAGCGGTTCGAAGTCAGGCACCAGCGGCGCTCGCAGCCTTCCTCGTGGCTTGTGGTGGTTTTCAGAATCACCGGCCACTGCGGCCACGGTGTGGCGGGGTTGCTGCCAACGGGCGGTTTCGGCATAATCTCAATCTGCGTCACGCTCACCGCGCCCTGACGGTGGCAGGTGCCGATGCAGTCGCTGCCGGTGTCGCCGCCGCCGATGACCAGCACGCGCTTGCCTTTGGCGGTAACCGTTTCGCTTTCAGCGAATTCCTTCCCGGCAAGGCGCTCGTTCTGCTGCGACAGCAATTCCAGAGCAAAGTAGATTCCTTTCAGGTCGCGGCCTTCAATCTTCAAATCGCGCGCCGTGGGCGTTCCGTTGGCAATCACGTAGGCGTCGAAACCTGCGGGCAATTGGTTCAAATCGACCACAGTATCAAACTGAAAATGAATGCCTTCCTGCTCCATTAGAGTGGTGCGGCGAGTGACGACGTACTTATCGAGTTTGAAGTTTGGAATGCCGTAGCGCAGAAGTCCGCCGGCGTCGCTGTGACGGTCGATGACGGTGACCTCGTAGCCGCGGCGGTTGAGTTGCACGGCTGCCGACAATCCGGCCGGACCGGCACCAATAATCGCCACCTTGCGGCCGTTGCGCTCGTAGTGCTTCGGCTGCACAAATCCCTCACGGAAAGCCTTTTCAATTATCGAGCACTCGTTCTCGCGGATGGTCACAGGCGCGTCGATGCAGTGGTTGAGCACGCAACTCTTCTCGCAGAGCGCGGGGCAGATGCGGCCCGTGAACTCCGGAAAATCGTTGGTTGCGGTCAGTATTTTGTATGCGGTCTCCCATTTGCCTTTGTACACGGCGTCTTGCCATTCGGGCTGTTTGTTGCCCAGCGGGCAGGCCCAGTGGCAGAACGGCACGCCGCAGTCCATACAGCGCGACGCCTGCAGCATTCGGTTGTTCTCGTTCAGAGTCTGCTCCACCTCGCCAAAATCCGAAATGCGCTCGTGGATGGGGCGGTGTCCCGCCTCCTGACGCGGTACGGTCAGAAATGCTTTTGGATTTCCCATATCTCTATCCTCCTAATAATTCTCTTCTTGTTGAACAGTTTCCATTTTCTTCTCAATTTGGCGCAGAGCCTCTTCGTGCAGCACGCGCTTGTACTCAATCGGTGTCACCTGAATAAAGTCGTCGATGTAGTCCGACCAGTGCTCAATCATTTGCTTTGCGAGCGGCGAGCCGGTGTGACGGTAGTGGCGGCTGATGAGTTCAAAGAGTTCGTCGCGGCGCGATTTCTCCTCAATCAGGCTCAACTCAATCATATCCATATTGCAGTAGTAGTCGAAGTCGTGATTCTTGTCCCAGACGTAGGCCAGGCCGCCCGACATACCGGCTGCGAAGTTGCGCCCCGTTGTGCCCAGAACCACCACGCGGCCGCCGGTCATATACTCGCAGCAATGGTCGCCGGTACCCTCGACAACGGCTGTGGCGCCCGAGTTGCGCACTGCAAAACGCTCGCCAACGCGTCCGCTTATGTAAACCTCGCCGCTTGTTGCGCCATACAGAATGGTGTTTCCGGCGATGATATTCTCCTGCGGATTGAAGTTCGATTTCTTTGACGGATAAACACTTATGCAGCCTCCCGAAAGACCTTTGGCCACGTAGTCGTTCACCTCGCCCTCAACACTGAAACTGATTCCCTTCATTAGGAAGGCGCCGAAACTCTGTCCGGCCGAACCACTGAACTGCACGTTGATGGTGTTGTCCGGCAGACCGGCGTCGCAGTAACGCTTTGCAACCTCGCCCGAGAGCATTGCGCCCACAGCGCGGTCGGTGTTCAAGATGTTGTAACTCAAGCGGACAGGCCTTTGCGAGTCGAGAGCCTCTGCGGCGTCGGCAATCAGGCGTGCGTCCATTGTTTTCGACAAATCGTATTGGTTTTCAGACGTTTTGCGAGTGGCTGCGCCGTTATCCACTTTAGTCAGGATGCGGCTGAAATCGAGCCCGCGTGTCTTGTCGGTGAACTTCGTCGAGTCAATCTCAATCAAATCGGTGCGACCGATGATGTCGTCGAACTTGCGGAAGCCCATTTGAGCCAGATACTCGCGCACCTCTTCGGCCATAAACATATAGTAATTAACCAGATACTCGCTCCGTCCCAGGAACCGCTCGCGCAGTTTCGGGTCTTGAGTGGCCACGCCCACAGGGCAGGCGTTGGTGTGGCATTTGCGCATAAGAACGCAGCCCAGAACAATCAGTTGAGCAGTTCCGAAGGCGAACTCGCCAGCACCCAGAAGGGCCATTGCCACCACGTCGCGGCCGGTCTTGAGTTGGCCGTCGGTCTGCACCTCGATTGAGCCGCGCAAACCGTTCATTACCAGCGTTTGCTGTGTTTCGGCCAAGCCGATTTCAGGCGATATTCCCGCATAGCGGATTGACGACGCAGGCGATGCTCCTGTACCGCCTTCAGCGCCCGAGATGATGACCAGGTCGGCTTTTGCCTTTGCCACGCCCGCGGCAATGGTGCCCACACCGCTTTCAGCCACCAGTTTCACGCTGATTTTGGCCTTCGGGTTCACGCTGCGCAGGTCGTAGATGAGTTGCGCAAGGTCCTCAATTGAGTATATGTCGTGGTGCGGCGGCGGCGATATAAGGGTGATTCCGGGAATCGAGTTGCGCGTGCGTGCGATGACCTCGTTCACCTTGTAGCCGGGCAACTGTCCGCCCTCGCCGGGTTTTGCGCCCTGTGCCACCTTAATCTGAATTTCGGTGGCGTTCACCAGATATTCGGCCGTAACGCCGAAGCGTCCGCTTGCCACCTGTTTGATTGAACTTGAGAGCGATACGCCGTCTTTTTCGGTGTAGAAGCGTTGGTTGTCCTCGCCGCCCTCACCGGTGTTGCTGCGGCTGCCCAACTTGTTAAGCGCCAGCGCGATGGCCTCGTGAGCCTCCTTGCTGATGGCGCCAAACGACATTGCCGCGCCAATGAATCGGCGCACAATGTTTTCGGCCGGCTCCACCTCGCTGATGTCGATGGGGTTCTGTTTGAACCTGAAGAAATCGCGCAGGAAGAGCGGCTCCGGCTTGTTATCGATGATGCTTGTAAACTCTTTGAATTTCTTGTAACTGCCTGTGCGAGTGGCCAGTTGCAGTGTTGCGATGGCCTCCGGCGTCCAGGCGTGGCGGATTCCGTCTTTGCGGAACGAATATTGCCCGACGAACGGCAGAATATCGCTTTCGGCCTGACCGTCAAAACCTTGCGCGTGCATACGCAGAGCGTCGTTGGTGATGGTGTCGAGCCCGATGCCGCCCACAGTTGAAAGACTTGTGCCGAAATAATCGGCCAGCAACTGACTGCTCAAGCCAATCGGCTCAAAGATTTTGGCGCCGCGGTACGAGCGGATGGTGCTGATGCCCATTTTGCTCATAATCTTCAGCAAACCTTTGTCGATGGCCTTGATGTAGTTGTGCTGCGCGGTCTCGTAGTCGAGTTGGATTTCGTCGCGGCGGACAAGGTCGTCAATCACGGCGAAAGCCATATACGGGTTGATTGCGCTTGCGCCGTAGCCCAGCAGCAGAGCGGCGTGCATAACCTCGCGAATCTCGCCGCTCTCAACAATCAGCGCCGTCTGCACGCGTTTCTTTATCGACACCAGATAGTGGTGGATTGCGCTCACGGCCAGCAACGACGGAATGGCGGCGTGCTGTTCGTCTATATTCCTGTCTGTCAGAATGATATAGTTGACACCTTTGTCAACCGACTGTTCGGCCTCGCGGCAAAGGGCGGCCAAAGCGGCCTTCATTCCCTCAACTCCTGCCGACTTATCGAACAGAATATCAAGTTTTTCGGTATTGAAACCCTTGTAGCGGATATTGCAAAGGGTGTCGAGTTCGGTGTTGGTGAGCACAGGCTGCGGCAGACGCACCATTTTGCAGTGCGACTCGTTTGGTGTCAGAATGTTCATTCCCACGGCGCCAATGTACTCCGTGAGTGACATTACCAACTCCTCGCGGATTGGGTCGATTGGCGGGTTGGTTACCTGCGCAAACTGCTGACGGAAATAGTTGAAAAGCAACTGCTTGCGCTGCGACAGAACGGCCAGTTGCGTGTCGTTGCCCATTGACGACAGCGGCTCCTGCGCGGTGGTGCACATTGGCGCAATGGTGCGCTCAACGTCCTCGCGTGTGAAGTCGAAACAGCGAAGTTTGCGCTGAAAATCGGCCACTGTGTTTTCGGCGTGGCGGCCGCTGTGCAGTTTCGCCAACTCTATACGGTTGGTTTCGAGCCATTTGGTGTAGTCGCAGCCGTCGGCCAACTGCTTTTTGATTTCGTCGTTGCTGAAAATCTGACCGTTTTCGCTATCAACAATCAGAATCTTGCCCGGCTGAAGTTTGCCGTTATATTTGATTTTGTCGGCGTCGATATGAATTGTGCCGGCCTCCGAAGCCAGAATGAGCCGGCCGTCGGTGGTGACGGTGTAGCGCGCAGGACGCAGACCGTTGCGGTCGAGCATACCGCCGGCATAGCGACCGTCGGTGAAGATAAGCGCTGCCGGGCCGTCCCACGGCTCCATAAGTATCGAGTGATACTCGTAAAATGCTTTCAGACTGCTACTTATGGGGTTTTTCTCATTGAACGATTCGGGCACCATCATTGCCATTGCGTGCGGCAGAGTCATTCCCGAGCGCACAAAGAACTCAAGCGCATTGTCGAACGACGCGCTGTCGCTCATTCCAGGCTGAACCACGGGCGAGAAGTTGCGCATATCGCCCAGCGCCTCCGACGCCAGCACGCTCTCGCGAGCCTCCATCCAACTGCGGTTGCCGCGTATGGTGTTGATTTCGCCGTTGTGCGCCACCATACGGAAAGGCTGCGCCAGCGACCAGGTTGGGAAAGTGTTGGTGCTGAATCGTGAGTGGACAAGCGCCAGACCGCTTGTGAAGTTGGGGTTGCGCAAGTCGTCGTAGTAGTCGCGCAACTGCGTGGCCGAGAGCATTCCCTTGTAAACAATCACGCGGTTCGAGAGCGAGACAATGTAGAACTGCTCGTCGTCAATCTGACGCTCAATGCTCTTGCGCAGAAGGTAAAGTTTTGTTTCAAAGGCGTTTACATCGTCGGCGCCAGTAACAAAAATCTGCACCGTGCGCGGCTCGGCGGCTTTGGCGGCGTCGCCCAGAATGTCGGATTTGACGGGCACCTCGCGCACCTTAAGCAACTCAAAACCAGCCTTGCAGGTTTCTGTCTCGATAATTGATAAATATTTGTCGGCCAATATTTTATCTTTCGGTAGGAAGACCAGTCCTGTGCCGTATTTCAGTCGCTCGGGCACCGCAATGCCCTGCAGCAGAATAAACTCGTGCGGAATCTGCAACAGAATGCCCGCACCGTCGCCACTCTTCTTGTCGGCGGCCTCGGCCCCGCGGTGCTTCATATTGTCGAGCACCGTGAGCGCGTCCTCCACCAGTTGGTGGCTCTTGTTCCCCTTCAGGTCAACCATCAGCCCGACACCACACGCATCGTGCTCGTTTTCAGGGGTGTATAATCCTTTGGTTTGCATTTTCTTTTTTCGTTGAATTGGTGAATTGTAATTTTTGGTGAACCAGCGTTTGGGGTCGAATTGGTGAATCGGTGAATCGTATAATCGAAACTTTTTCAGTTTCACGATTCACCGATTTCGCTCCAATTCAACGATTTATACAATCATTCTATTCATCGATTAAAAGGTTTTCCAGTTCACCGATTTTTAGGTTGAGAGTTTAGAAGGTTGAGAAAGTTGAGAGTCTAAACAGCGAAGCGTCTCAACTTTCTAAACAGCGAAGCGTCTCAACCTTTCATAATTAACTAATAAACAGCAGTTCGCGGTATTTCGGCAGCGGCCACATATCGTTGTCCACAACCTCCTCGAGTTTGTCAATCGGCTTGCGAATGTCGAAGAGAGATTCCGCAATCTCGTGATATGCTTTGGCCTTCTCATACTCGCACTCGATTTTGTTGGCCACCTTGCGGGCCTCAATCATTGCGTCAACCTTGCTGCGGATTTCGGCAATGCGCTCTGAAATCTCCTCAACCAGAGCAATATCGACGGCCGCCAGTTTTTGGAACTTGTCGGGGAAAATGTTTTTCAGTTTCTCGATATTCTCCAAAAGTTTTGTCTGATAGGCAATTGCGGCAGGAATAATGTGGTTGATAGCCATTCGGCCAGTCACGCGGGCCTCAATCTGCACTTTCTTGGTGTACATCTCCCACTTAACCTCGTTGCGGGCCTCGAGTTCCTTTTCGGTGTAAACGCCCATACGCTCGAACATTGCCACAGTTTCGGGTTTTGTAAACTCTTTAAACATTTCAGGCACAGACTTTTCAGTGTTCAGTCCGCGGCGTGCGGCCTCTTTGTTCCACTCATCGCTGTAGCCGTTGCCGTCGAAGCAGACAACGTCGATAATCGAAGCAATGATTGGTTTCAGGGTGTCCATAATGGCCACGTTCTTCGATTTTCCAGCGGCGATAGCCTTGTCCACATCTGCCTTAAACTGAACGAGTTGGTCGGCAACAATGGTGTTCAGAACGGTCATTGCGTTGGCGCAGTTGGCGCTCGAACCCACGGCGCGGAACTCGAAGCGGTTGCCAGTGAAGGCGAACGGCGACGTACGGTTGCGGTCGGTGTTATCGATGAAAATTTCAGGAATCTCAACCAAACCAACTGACTGACCTTTCTTGCCGGCAATCTCAATCGGCGTATCTGACGGAACTTCAAGCAATTTGTGCAGAACATCGGTCATTGTCTTGCCAAGGAAGGCCGAAACAATTGCCGGTGGCGCCTCGTTGGCGCCCAAACGGTGGGCGTTGGTTGCCGTGGCGATTGAAGCCTTGAGCAAGCCGTTGTAGCGCTGAACGGCGGCCAGAACGTTCACAAAGAAGGTGACGAACTGCAGGTTGCCGCGTGCGTCCTTGCCCGGTGCCAGAAGCAACGTGCCGGTGTCGGTGCCAAGGCTCCAGTTGTTGTGCTTGCCCGAGCCGTTGATTCCCTGAAATGGTTTCTCGTGAAGAAGAACAACAAAACCGTGTTTCTTTGCAACATTGTGCATAAGATTCATTATCAATTGGTTTTGGTCGTTCGAAAGGTTGGTTTCGCCGAAAATCGGGGCCAACTCAAATTGGTTTGGCGCAACCTCGTTGTGGCGTGTTTTCAAAGGAATGCCCAGGCGGTGACCCTGAATCTCAAGGTCGCGCATAAAGGCAGCCACGCGCGACGGAATGGCGCCAAAGTAGTGGTCGTCCAACTGTTGGTTCTTCGACGACTCGTGGCCCATCAGCGTGCGGCCAGTGAGCATCAGGTCGGGACGGGCAGCGTAAAGGTCCTCATCGACAAGGAAATACTCCTGCTCCCAACCTAGATAAGAGAACACCTTCTTAACTTTCGGGTCGAACATTTGGCAGATTGGAACTGCGGCGTTCGAAACGGCGTTCAAGGCCTTTTTCAAAGGTGTCTTATAGTCGAGCGATTCGCCTGTGTATGAGATAAATACAGTAGGAATGCAAAGTGTGTCGTCCTGAATGAAGACAGGCGACGTGGGATCCCAGGCCGTGTAGCCGCGGGCTTCGAAGGTTGCGCGGATTCCGCCACTCGGGAACGACGAAGCGTCGGGCTCCTGCTGAACGAGCGATTTGCCGTCGAACTCCTCAATCATTCCGCCTTTCCAGTCGTACTCCATAAACGAGTCGTGTTTTTCGGCGGTGCCCTCGGTCAGCGGTTGGAACCAGTGCGTGCAGTGCGTCACTCCGTGCCCGACTGCCCACTCCTTAATGCCAGCGGCCACCTTGTCGGCCACGGCCGTGCTCAACGGCTTGCCGTTGTCAATGCAGTCAACCAGGGCGTTAAATGTCTTAACGTCAAGGTATTTGTGCATCTTCTCGCGGTTAAAAACCAACTCGCCAAAATACTCCGACGGACGAGTTTCAGGAACCTCAATGTCAACCGCTTTCTTACGGAAAGCATCTTGAACAACATCAAATCTTAACTTGCTCATAACAATTACTGATTTAATTGATTAATAGATTTATAAAAATGTTTTCTGTCTATATTTTTCGATTTTCTGACTCTAACTAAAAAAGGCCGATTCAACTGAACCAGCCTTTCTTAATCTTCTCTTATCACCTGTCAGGCTGGATTGGCAGGCACACGGTTTTTCTGATTATTCTTATTCCATTTCGAATTCTGTTTGGAATTCAAAGCGAAAATTCTGCCGCCTTTCAAGCCCTTGTTCATTGTTTCGTTTTTTTAAGTTTCTAATCACTTTCTTTTTTCGTCTTTCGACATTGCAAATATATAGCCGATTTTAAAATCGCAACAGAAAAACGATTATTTGTTTGGTTCTATTAGTAATTCTCGTATTATACTTATAATTTATAATTTCAAAGGCCGATTTTTTTATTTTTTATTAAAAACCGATTGGTCAGAAAACGTTTCCGCTAACAAATCGAAATCAAACAATATAAGTGAACGGGTGTGCGCAGTGAGTTTTTGGAATAAATTCGCGCGGTTTGGTTGCTTTTCGACGCGGATTTTGGGCGTTTAGTTACGGATTGTTATTGTTTTGAAGCGTGGAAGGGGTGTCCATAGATAATTATTCTCAAATCGCATCTGACAATACAATCTTCCAAACAAATCGTTATTCACGCACACCATAATATATAGTGACTGAAAAAGCCGACAACAAAATCGGTGTTCGTGATTCAACGAGTAAATTGATCTGTAGTAAGAGCCATTGCCACGAAATCAGCAGTCAATCATCACTGGGCCACAGAATTGCCCCGCTTGTCGATTATTTTGGCCGCACATTTTCATTTCTCAAAATTCAATTGTTAATTTGTTTTCAGTAATAAAATTCTAACAACTATGAACCGCTTAACACTTACAGTTATTGGTGTGTTGTGCTTTGCCACACTGCAGGCGCAGACCACAAAGGAAGAAATGCTTGCCAATCTGAAAAAAACAGGTGGCAACAATATGGTTTATCAACCCGAACTAAAGGCTCAGACGCCGGCACCGAAGGGCTACACGCCGTTCTATATCAGCCACTACGGCCGTCACGGCTCGCGCTACCACTATTCGGGATTCGACTATCAGATGTTTCAGCGCACGATGAAAGCGGCTGCTGACGCCAACGCTCTCACCGAAGCCGGAAAAGACCTTAAAAACCGTGTCGACCGCCTTTGCGAAGACGGTGTCATCCGCGCCGGCGACCTTACGCAAACAGGTTTCAATCAGCATCAAGGCATTGCTGAGCGAATGGTGAACTCGTTCCCCGAAGTGTTTGCCGACAACGCAAAGATCGTTGTCAAATCGTCAACTTCGCACCGCGTGCTCTGCAGCATGGACGCCTTTATGCAGAAGATGAAAGCCATGCGCCCCACACTGAACGTGACCACCGAATCGAGCAAGCGCATCATGCACTATATCAACAATGAAGAGCGCGACTCTGTGACCCGCTACCTGAACCGCACCGACGGTTTCCGCAAGGCCAACGATGCCATCGACCACGCTCTTGTTCATCCCGAAAGGCTCATCAAACAGGTGTTCTCTGACACTGCTTACGTTCGCACCAAAGTGAACGCACATCAGTTCATGCGCAAGTTGTTCGATCTTCAGTGCAACATGCAGAACATCGACGATCTTGATTTTGATTTCAGCGATTTCTTCACTGACGACGAGATGTTCGACAACTGGCAGGTTACCAACGTTTACTGGTACGCCAATTTCAGCACCTGCCCCTATTCCGACTCACGCGGTGCCTGGTGCGCACGCAACCTGCTCACCAATTTCCTTGACGAAGCCGACGCTGCTTTGGCCGGCAATGGCGTTTCTGCCAATCTGCGCTTTGGCCACGACACCGGCCTGATGCCGCTGGCAAGCCTTATGGGACTTGAAGGCTGCAACGCCAAAGTGACCGATTTTGCTGAACTCTACAAGGTTTGGTGCGACTTCAAAATCATTCCGATGGGCGGCAACCTGCAGATGATTTTCTACAAGTCGGACAAGTCGAAAGACATTCTGGTGAAGGTTCTGCTCAACGAAAACGAAGTGAAACTGCCGCTCGAGAGCAAGACCGCCCCATACTACAAGTGGGACGAAGTTGAAGCCTACTACCGCAACGTTCTGAAAGAAATTCCGCTGAGCGTCAAGAAATAAGAAAACTGAAATGGACTTGCGAAAACTGAACGCAAGTCCATTTTTTTTGTCCTTTGGTCAATTGTGCCGCCAACATTTGTTTGCCGTATAAATATTTTGGTTAGTTTTGAAATTGCTACTTTAACAAGCAGTTCGCAAATGAGAAGATTGATATACACATTACTGTTGTCGGCCTTGTGCGCAACAGGTTTTGCAGGCGAGATAGTGCTGAAAGGCATCTATCAGGGTAAGAACTTATATGTGATGAACCCGTTCGCATCGGACGACAACGGCTTCTGCATCACGGGCATAACCGTGAACGGGATGGCCACATCTGATGAGATTAACTCGAGCGCCTTCGAAATCGACTTGTCGGTGCATAACCTTGCCAAGGGTGACGATGTGAGCGTTGTTATTAAGCACAAAAGCGGCTGCGAGCCGAAGGTCATCAACCCTGAAGTGCTGAATCCGCAAAGCACCTTTACGGTTACAACCATCAAAATCGATAAAAACGACAAACTGGCGTTCACCACCAACAACGAGTGCGGCTCGCTGCCGTTCATTGTTGAGCAGTTCCGCTGGAACAAGTGGATAAAGGTGGCCACCGTTGAAGGCGACGGCAAGCCCGGCGCACACACCTACACAGTCGAAGTCAATCTGCACTCGGGCTACAACCGCTTCCGCGTAAAGCAAATCGACTACACCCGCAAACCGCGCTACGGTAAGGAACTAAAGCACCGCACCATGCTGGCCGAAGTCACCTATTCGTTTGTCAAACCGTTCACTGAAATTAAATTCTCGGCTGAAACCATGTATGAGATTTACAACGACAAAGGCGCCATCATGGACAAGGGCGTGGGGGTTAAGGCTGATGTGTCGAAACTGCCCGTCGGCGACTACTTCCTGAACTACGACACCAAAACCGAAATCTTCAAGAAAAAATAGTCAGCTGAAGACTGCGGTTTTCGGTTTTTTGCTTTCCGGCCCTATATTTGCCGATTATGAGTTGGATTCTCTACTTCATATACCTGCTTCTGCTGGTTTGGTTCATTTGGAAATGGCGTTTTTTCGATTCGCCCGGAATAGAGAGAAAATGGCTTGTTGCGCTGTTTCTGGCTAAGATTGCCGGCGGCTTTGCGCTTTTTTTCATCTACAGTTTTTACTATCCGTCGGCTGACGGCGACATTTTCCATTATTTCGACGACGGGCTTGTCATCCACAATGTTCTGTTTCAGAACCCCGCTGATTATCTGAAGATTATGACTAGCATCGGTGCTTCGTCGCCCGACCTTATGCCATACTACGACACCTGCAACTTCTGGCTGAAACGGTTCGATTACGGGCTGCCCAACGACAACCACATTGTCATTCGCGCCAATGCGCTGATGTGCCTTCTGTCGATGGGCAACTTCCATATCCACAATATGTTCTTTGGATTTTTGGCGTTTGTGGGATTGTGGGGGATTTACAAGTCGTTCGCCCGCCAACTTTCGCACAAGCGCACGCTGCTGCTGATAGTGGTTTTCTGCTTTCCGTCGGTATGGCTGTGGACGTCGGGGGCGCTGAAAGAGTCGATACTCATCTTTGCTTTCGGACTGCTTGTCTACAACTTCCGCAGCCTGATTGACAAGCCGTCGGCGGGCAATATCATTGGGGTGGTGGTGTGCCTGTTTCTGCTGATGCAGTCGAAATTCTACGTGCTGATGGCCGCGCTGCCTGCTTTTGCGGCAATGGTTTGGATTCGGCGCCGGCCGAAAAAGGCTTTCGTAAAGTTCCTGGCAGCGCACGCGGCGATATTTGCGGCCGCCTGGCTGTCGAAATTCATTACAGGTGTCGATTTGTTCGATGTCATCTGCTGGAAGCAGCACGACTTCATGATGATGGTGCAGAGCGTTCAGGCAGGAAGCACCATCGATCTGCCGGTGCTCGACAACGGACTGGCGAGCATCGTGGCCAACTCGCCGCGAGCCTTCCTGACATCGCTTCTGCGCCCGACTGTTTTTGAGCACGGTTCGGCTGCCATGATGGTGGCCGGCATTGAAAACGTGCTTATTCTGTGCGTACTGGCCGCCGGACTTTTCTATCTGAAGCCACAAAACCTTGCCAACCACGACGTCTGGTACAGCCTTTCGTTCATCGTTATTCTTTTTGTGCTCATCGGACTCACCACGCCTGTCTTGGGCGCGCTTGTAAGGTATAAGGTGCCGGCACTGCCATTCATCGGCATCATGCTTCTGACCGCCGCAAGCGACGAGCGCCTGCAGCCCGTCGACAAGTGGATTGCGGGAAGGTTGAAGTGAAAAGGACTTTGGTCTTTGGACTATTCGTTTCCAACCAAACTAACCCGAATTTATCCAAACATAGCGCCCCGAAGGGGCAATTCACACATAGCCCAAGGCAAGCGAAGCGGCGCCTTGGGGAATACGAACCAAGGGAAAAACGCCCTGTAATGGCAACAGGCAATAATCATATAACAACCATTCTTTTGCCCCTTCAGGGCGAACCTTCATTGGTTGCGAACGTTCTTTGAAATGTGTAACGCATAAATCAAACCCGTCAGGGCGGACGCGCTACTTTCCCTTCAACTTGTTTTCCAAATCTTTAACCTTTGCTTCGCTCTTACGCAGCTGCTGTTCCATCTCGCGCACCGATGTGAGGTCGAACGAGACGCCCAAAATGTTTGGGTTGTGTGTTATGTTGTTGATAAACGGCACTTTGATGGTTTGCAAAACACGGCGCGTGCCATCGGGAAGCGAAATGGTCTGCTCTGGCAGTTTTATCATCTGCCGTTGTTCGAGCACTTTGGTGTCACTTTCGTGGATGGCGTTCAACTCATCAATGTCGTTTACAAGTTCGTCGTCGGAGTGGCCGAGCAGACTGTCAACCGGCATATTGTAAAGTTTGCCTTCTTCTTGATTTGCAACAATATACTGGCGATGGATATTCTTAACGAAAATCGGATACGGCACAAGGTCGATGATGCGGCGCATCAGATTCTCGCTCTCTTCGAGTTCGTGCTGCTTGCTTTCCATCTCTTCCTGTTGCGTCTGCATCTCTTCAATGCTTTGGCGCAGTTCTTCTTCCTGAGTTTTAAGCTGTTGCGCCTGCTGTTGCGCTTTTTCAAGCAGTTTCACGGTTGTGTTGTTCAGGTGCGATGCCGACAAGGTCGACGCAAAACTCTCTGCAATCTTCTCAATGAATTTTTGTTTGTGCTCATCGAGAACGTTGAACGATGCCAACTCAATAACACCCAGCACTTTATCGTCGCTGATGAGCGGCACAAGGAACAGGCAACGCGGTGACGCTTCGCCCAAACCGGAGCGTATTGTCAGATACTCGTCGGGGATGTCGGTCATAAAAATGGGCGCCTTTTCGTAGTAAGCGGCGGCAATCAGCCCGTCTTCCAGACTGCACTTTTTGTCGGGGAACTTCTGGCGGTCGTAGGCGTACGAGGCAATCATTGTAAGAAACTCATCATCAGTGTTTTCGCGCACAAAAATGCCGCCTTGGTTGCAGTCGGTGTATTTGATTAGCTGGCGCAGCAGTTCCATTGCAATCTCATTCAGCGAGCGGTTCGACTGCCGCATAATGTCGGAAAATTTGGCCACGCCCTGGTTCATCCAGTTGCGCTTCTGTTCCTGCTCTTTCCAGTCGTTTTCTTCGCTCACAAGTTTGTCGAGGTGTTGGTTCAGCTTGCTGATTGACTGATAGAACTCGTCGCCCGCGGCGTTTGCCGATTCGTATTTCCGCCCCGAAGCGATACACTCGGCGTAGCGCTGCAGTTCGGCATAGTGTCTTGCCACACCGCCAATGCGCCTGAACATTTGGTGGCGTTTAATCTGTTTTGCTGATATTTCCACACCTTCGCCCGTGGCGAGTTGTTTTAGACAGCCATCTATCTGCTTCAGTATCTTTTGGTTGACAAGTTTGTCGATTAGCAGATTTGCCAAAACCAGTATTCCGGCCAGCGCTGCCGCAGCCAATACAATCCGTCTGTTGGAATGGAAAACTGCCAACGCAGCCAACGCAGCCATTGATGCGATTGTCAAAACTGTTTGCAATCGCTCTATATTATTATAGGTATAACTTCTACTTTTAAACATATCGCTTGTTATTAGTTTTAAATTGTGGCAAAATTAGATTGTTTGGTTTAAATCCAAAACTAAATAATCTAAATCGGTAACAATTACGCGATATTACCAATTTTCGGTTGTTTTCGTGCCCGATTACGTTCATTTGTATGCTTTTTGGATTTATCACCCCCTTCAAAAATCACATATCTCGTCCAAAAATTCACTTTTTCCGCGCCGACACCCCTTAAAAATCGCCAAAAATCTCTCAAAAATTCAAAATTTACTCTATTGTCCTAAAATGCTTCAATTTCAAATCGTCAGTGAAAACGTTTTAAAAACGCACCTTTTTTAATAAATATTGCTAAAATCGGCTTACTGAATTATAATCTGTAAGTAAAATAAGAAAAACACTAACGTTATTAAAATATTTTCCAATTTTTAGTTGCGAATTAAAAATCGGCTATATATTTGCCATGTCAGAAAACGATAAAAACAGGACTGTTTAGAGAACGATTAAATGAGGTTTAATTAAAAAGCAATCGAGATGAAAAAGTCTTTTAAAAACGGAATGAATCAGAATTTGCAGCAGGGTTCCCGCTGGAACTCGAAACGCAATAATCAGAAACGCTGTGCGCGCCCAACCAGCCGGGCCGTTGGCAGATAAATCAATTTAGAGAAAAATCAAGGCTGGCTTCGATGAAACCAGCCTTTTTTGATGGCTGTGCGGCAACACAACCATCGCAGTTTAATAATCATAAACATTCAAAGAAAATGAAAACAATTGAGAAAACAATGATTGTCATCGGGTTGATGGCAATGACCGGAACAAGTTACGCCGAAGGTGAAGGCGGCGTTGAGGCTTCAGTTGGAGCCGATGTGGTAAGTTCGTATATCTGGCGTGGCGGCAAACTCGACGGAGCGGCCATTCAACCTTCACTTTCAGTCGATTACAAAGGTTTGTCGCTCGGAGCGTGGGGCTCGGCAAGCATTGTCGGGAGCGGCTATAAAGAGATTGACTTCACGCTCTCGTACGCCGTGGGTGGCCTGACGGCAATGGTAACCGACTACTGGTGCGCCGACGATGACACCAAATACTTCGAGTATTCGGCCGACTCAACCGTCCACACCTACGAGGCAGGTCTGACATACGATTTCGGATTCCTGTCAATCGGGTGGTACACAAACTTTTACGGCGCAATGGGCACCAAAGCAAACGGCGACGACGCTTACTCATCGTACTTTGAGGTTGCCGCACCGTTCAAACTCGGCGGACTCGACTGGCAAGCAGCCGCGGGCATAACACCCTGGGAGAACGACTTTTACGGTGCCGAAGGTTTTGCTTTAATCAATTTGAGCCTTTCGGCTACAAAAGAGATTGAGTTCGAGAAATTCACTCTGCCTGTGTTCGCACAAATCACCGCTAACCCAACCGCAAACCGAATGTATTTCTTGGTGGGAATATCTTTCTGAAAGATAAAAGTTTAGATGTTAAGAAGTTCAGAGGTTAAGTTGCTAAACTTCTAAACAGCGAAGCGACTTAACTTCTAAACCTTTAACAACAGCGAAGCGACTATTAGCAAACGAATCTTACAGAATTACAATAATATAATTGTTTTAAAAAGGAGGAATTATGAAAAAGATTGAAGCAATCATTCGTCGGACAAAGTTCGACGAGGTGAAAGATGCTCTGTTTCAAGCCGACATCAACTGGTTCTCGTACGCCGAAGTGAAGGCTATCGGGCAGGACCGCGAGGACCGAATCTACCGCGGTGTGATGTACAGCACCGACATTATCTCGCGTATCGAGATTACAATTATCTGCCGCGACCAGTTTGTGCAGCCCGCCATTGACGCCATTATGAGCGTGGCGCGCACGGGCGAGGTCGGCGACGGCCGCATTTTCGTCAGCCCCGTCGACGACACGTGGTCAATCCGCACGGGCGAACACGGCGACACGGTTCTGGCGGATAAAAAATGATGGAAAATTGAAAATGAAAAATTGAAAATGAAAAATGAAGAAAGAATGCAGATAGGATTGTAGGGACGTGGCGTGCCGCGTCCGAGAATCTGCGTTCAAAAATCAAAATTCAAAAATGTAAAGGTTGTGGAAACAATTATTTCTGATACGATTTCGGCTGTGGCGACGACGGTTGCGCCTGCGGCCGAGGCTGTCGCCGAAAGTGGCGTCAGCGCGGTTGATACAATTTGGGTGTTGCTTGCGGCAATGCTGGTGTTCTTTATGCAGCCTGGTTTTGCGCTGGTCGAGGCTGGCCTGACGCGCACCAAAAACACGGCTAACATTCTGATGAAGAACTTTATGGACTTCTCTGTGGGTTCGGTTCTGTACTGGATTTTGGGCTTCTCGATAATGTTCGGCGCTGGCTCGTTCTTGGGCTGGAACGGATTCGGCATTTTCGGTGTCGAGAATCCTTGCGGCAACCTGCCGAAAGAGTGCTATTTCATTTTCCAGACGGTGTTCTGCGCCACGGCGGCCACCATTGTGTCGGGCGCAATGGCCGAACGCACCAAATTCTCGATGTATCTGGTTTATTCTCTGGTGATTTCGGCGCTGATTTACCCCATACAGGGCCACTGGTCGTGGGGCGGCGGCTGGTTGAGCGAGCTCGGTTTCCACGATTTCGCGGGCTCGGCTGTGGTTCACTCTTGCGGCGGTTTCATTGCCTTGGCGGGCGCCATTGTGCTTGGTCCGCGTTTGGGCAAGTACACCCGTAACGCCGACGGCTCGATTCGCACTCACGCCATTCCTGGTCACAACCTTGCGCTGGCGGCTCTGGGTGTTTGGATTCTGTGGATGGGTTGGTTCGGATTCAACCCTGGCTCAACGGTGGCTATGGAGGGTATTGTTGACGCCGATTGCTACGGTGGCGGCATCTTGAACAATATGTCTGCCGCATCGCACATCTTTGTAACAACCAACATTGCAGCCGCTGTGGGCGGTATCGCAGCCTTGATTTATACTTGGCTGGTATTCGGAAAGCCGTCATTGTCAATGGTTTGCAACGGCATTCTGGCTGGTCTGGTTGGTATCACCGCTGGTTGCGACTGCGTTTCAATTGGTTCTGCCGCTATTATCGGTCTGGTTGCTTCGGTTGTTATGTGCTTCTGCGTTAACTTCCTTGATACCAAACTGCATATCGATGACCCTGTTGGTGCCATTTCGGTTCACGGTATGGCAGGCTTCACGGGCACAGTTCTG
>JAFYYA010000084.1 GCA_017557785.1 Salinivirgaceae bacterium | reverse complement strand
TACTCGCCGCGCTGCAGCAGTGTGTTCAGGCGGCGTATGTTGAATGTGGGCAGCAGGTTCCCCGCCGAGCAGGTCGACGTGCAACCGCCGCAGGCCATACAAACGCGCAGCGACGGCTCGTTCTCCAAGACCGTCCGCATTATCTCCTTGTCGTTGCGGTCGTAGTTGATACTCTGCGATTTTGCTATCTTAAAGCCCCACATTTTTTAATGTTTAGTGGTGAGTGTTTAGTGGTTAATTTTAGAGTTTAATGTTTAACAGGTTTAACGGGTTGAAACTTTGCATTTTATGCCATTAATCATTAATCATTTTTTCAAGTATTCGTTTATCGAAATCGCCGCAGCGCGGGCGTTGGCAATGGTGTCGATAATATTCATTGGGGCGGTGCAGGCGCCAGCGGTGAACACTCCCGCAACGTTGGTGTTGTTGTAGAGCGTGTAGTTGTCGGTTGAGCGGAAGAAACGGTTCACGCCGCGCTCAATGCCAAGTTGTTTGGCGACGGGCTCGTCGGTGTCGGCCTCCATTCCGCACATCAGCACCAGAAGGTCGGTGCGCATATGCAGGGGCTTGCCAATGAGCGTGTCTTCGGCTTTTATCTGAATCTCGCCGTCGAGATTGGCGGCCGCCTCCGAAATCTTTCCGCACACAAACGTCACTTTCCACTTCTCCTGCGCCTCGCGGTAGAGTTCCTCGTAGAAAGGCCCGAACATTCTGATATCCATATAGAAACAGAAAACTTCGGTTTCGGGGTGGCGGCGTTTGATTTCGATTGCCTGTTTGACGGCTGTCACGCAGCAAACCTTTGAGCAATAGTTATTCCCGACTTTCTCGTCGCGCGAGCCAATGCAGTGCAGCAGAATCACACGCTTCGGCACTTCGCCTTTCACGTTCTTCAGCGTGTTGTTTTTCAGCATCGTCTCGAGTTCGAAACTGTTAATCACGCCCTGATAGATTCCGTAGCCGTACTCCTCCTTGCGAGCGGCATCGAACAGGCGGTAGCCAGTGGCCATCAGCACGGCGTCAGCCTCAAGCGTTTGGCCTTTGTCGGTTTTCAGCGCAAAGCGATTGTCAATCTGTTTGCAATCAGTCACTTGCGTTTCGGTCAGAATATCGATATTGGCATTTTTGACGTGCGAGAGCATCTCTTGCAGAACCTCGTTGGCGGGACGCTTGTCGGGGAAGAGATTGTACATCTGCCTCAAATGGCCGCCAAGTTCACTGTCCTTCTCGATTAGCCACACGTGGTGCCCGAGCCCAGCAAGGCTTGCCGCTGCCTCAATTCCAGCGGGTCCGCCACCAATTATTGCTATGTTTTTCTGTTGCATAATCATCCGTTTCACTTTTTAACCTTTCCCCACCATTTTTCGCGCGGTGTGTATTCGATTCCCATCTTGTCCAAGAGCGGCTCCACATCAATTTGGTGCATCTGCAAGCCCAACTCCCACGGGTCGTAACCCAGCACAAGGCCAGCCATCTCCTCGTAGGTGAGCGACGGAATGCCTCGTCCGTCAGGGCCGTAGGTGGTGCCTTCCATCTGTTGGATTGTATATTGCCAGCGGTCAAGGAACATTGCGCAGCCAGGACAGTTGGCAACAATGAAATCGGGTTTGTATGGCGCCATCGACTCAAATTTCTTCTTCGAGTTGGCGATTGAATATCCGCGGTTGGCCATCACCAGATAGTTGCGGAAGCCGAAACCGCAGCAGTGGCGGCGTTCGGGGTAGTCAATCGGGGTGCCGCCCCACGCATCCACCATTCCTGTGAGCACGCGCGGAAACTCCGCTCCGCCAACACCCTTCGTGGGGAACATCTTTGCATAGTGGCAGCCAATGTGGTCAACCACCTTGAGCGGCTCGCCAGTCTTCACATTCACCAGCGGGTGAACCATTTGCGCGGCAATCTCATTGCGGAATTTATAGATAGTGTCCGACGTGTGGGCAATGTTTTTCGGTTTCTTGAACTCGCGGCGTGTGGCGTCCCAAAGATATTGGCGAACCCGAGCCTCCTCTTCGGGGAACTCATCCCAGGTGTGCAGCAGTTCGGTGTAGAGTCCGAACGACGTGACGCACGAAATGGCCATATTCTCGTATCCTGCCTCCGTCATCAGTGCAAAATGCCGCGCAATGACGGTTTCGGTGGTCTGCATCGGTACAAAGTCAGAGTGGTAGGCGATTCCCGTGCAGGTGGTGTGGTTGGGGTCGTCGAAAAGGTCCTTGCCCAACTTGTCGCGCATAATGTTCAGATAGGCTTTCTCCGAAGCGGGGAAGAACGTCTGACGGATACAACTCCGACAGTAGTAGTAGTGGTCGTCGGCTATATCTTTCTGATATTTAGCCCACAAGTTCTGTTTTGCAACACATTGTTCACTCATCGTAGTCGGAATTTGTTTTGAAAACCATATTCAGATAGTCGCCGTTCTCAAAATCGACGCCCATCTCTTTGGCCTTTTCGGCCGAATATTTTTCAATGCAGTCGTACATCTCTGTGCCGCCCGTCACATCGAAGATTTTCTTGAGTTCGTCAAGGTTCTTTTGGTCGATTTTGCGCAGCGGGCCAGGGCCTTCTTTCTTGTACGGAATGCCCAGATTCTGCATAAACTCTTCGGTGTTGTTGTAGATATTCTCCCAGTTGGGGCCCTGTTCGGGGTGCATCCACGGGGTAACAATGTCGGGGTGGACGCAGTAGCCGCGCTCCAGAATGCTGTGGCCAACCACACGCTTAATGGCGAATTGTTGGCGGCCCTTCTCCGAGCAGGTGAAATAGCCCAGTTTGACCGACAGTTTGCGCAGCGCCTGAATGACAAAGCCAGGCGTATTGCCTCGCGGACAGCGGGTTTTGCAACTCATACACTGCCCGCAGTACCAAATGGTCTCCGATTTCAGAAATTTCAGGATAACCTCATCGTCTTTCTTCTGAACTTCGTCCACAATGCGGCGCGGGTCGTAATCGTAGAATTCCGCCGCAGGACACACACCCGTACACATTCCGCAGTTCATACAGGCGTTCAAGCCCTCAACAAAGCGGATATCCTCGAGCAAAAGGTCGTATAGTTTACCCATCAGAATCTGTTTAACGCCACAAAAATAGGGGTTAGTAGGCAGATGCTATAGCCGTTTTATGCCCAAATCGGGGTGGTATTTATACTTAGTGGAATCGATGGATTGAAGGATTGAAGGACAGAATGATTGAATGATTGAATGATTGAAATTACCAATTCTTTGATTTTCTATTTATTATATCTTGCCCACATCCGGTGAACCTTATCGGCCATATCGTCGCGAAGCCATTGCGGCTCAAGCACTTCGAGTGCATCAGCATTGCGAAGCAGTTCCTGCTGAAAATCGAACGTTGGACGCAGCCGCAGGGTGAAGATGCTGTAGTCGTCGTGTCGCTCCACTTCTTCCTGCGACGGGTGCAGCGGCAGTGAGCGCAGATAGTTGGCCTGATTGGCGTCAACCTTCAGCCGCACGTTCTCAATCTTGCAATCGTAACCGAGAATGACGCCGAAACTGCCACGGAAATAGACTTCCGGGTCGAAATCTTTAGGATAAGTGTATTTTTTATTTGTCAGATTGATGCTAATGATACGGTCAAGGCTGTAGATGCGGATGTTATCGTCGCCCTTTCCGTAATCGTTCTTGCCAACCACATACCAGCGCTGCTTGAACAATTTCACGCAATAAGGCTTCAGATTGAAAGTCTTCTCATCGTCGCTGCTGAAACCTTTGTGAGTGACTTCCAGCACTTTGCCTTCCCTCATCGCCTGTAGTATGGTGGCCAGGAATGTCTGGCTCGATGGTATGTCCTCCAGCAGAATACGGTCGCTGAGCGATTTGTTGTCGAGCAGCGTTTCGTTCACCGACATTGCGTCGAGCAGCCAGCGATGAAACTCATCCATGTCATTATCAAGGTAATAAACGTATCCGCCTTTGGTGGCGCAATTAATGTTGATGTCGAGCATATCTTCAACTGCATCCTTCCAGTCGCAGAAGGTGCGGCGCGGCAGCGTGTCCTGAAAACGGTCGAAGTAGCGTTGCTGTATCTCTTTGAGTGTTATGCGTTTGGCCTCATAAATTGTTCTTATAAGCCAGAAATATTTTGCGTACTGATTAAGTGCCATTGTTTTGAGTTTAAAGTTGAAAGTTAATAAGTTATAAGTTCCCGTCTTGATAGTTTTTTGTTGCCTAAATTAACCATTTTCCTTTCAATTTTGATGCAAATTCAACATCTAAATGTGAGTTAAAGCGTTTTCAAAAACAGCCACCGACAGCCTTGCCGTATAAGTTCAGATTTTTTAAGCCATTCGTTCATAAAGCGGTCATACACAGTGTGTTCGCAGTCGTTTTTGTAAATGAGTTCGAGACGGATAAGTTTGTCTAACGCGCTGCGCACGCTACTTGCGGCTTTCAGGTGGTACTTCATAATAAACCCGCCCGACGTTATCTCGGTCACGTTGCATTTTACCCATAAAATCCGCAACTCTACTGCGAATTTTCAATGAAAATATGAAGTGGTACTGCGAAATTTCAATAATTTATTCAAATAATTTCGTGTGCCCACAGTTTCCTGAAGAAGTCGTTAACGTGCAGGTGTTCAATGCCATCGACAATGCGGTTGAAGCGGTCGAGCGACACAATCATCAAGCGGCATTCGGGATATTCGTCGGCAAAGGCTTTCAGTCCTTTTAGGTGTTTGGACAGCACCTCTTCTGTCGATTTTATTTCAATGGCAACTTTGGCGTCACCTAAAATCATATCAACTTCAATCTGTGTGTAAGTCCGCCAGTATGATAGTTTATTAGGGTTGTCGGTGTAACTTAAATACGCAACAACATCTTGAACCACAAGGTGTTCAAACGCGTGGCCATACTCAACTGTGCCACGTTGCAGGTGTGAGCGACCAAGCAAGTAATTTGTGACACCCACGTCGAATAGGTAGAAACGCGGCGCTTGCACAACTTTCCGTTTGGCTTTGCGTGTATAGGCTGGAATCATATAGCCCACCAGCGTGTCCGCAAGAATTTGGAAATACTCTTTCACCGTGTTTGCACTCACCCCACAATCTGACGCGATATTCATATAATTAACCATTTCGCCGTCGGTCATTGCTGCAATTTCGAGAAATCGCGAAAAGCCAGCAAGGTTTCGAACAAGTGACTCGGCTTGAATCTCCTCACGCAGATATATGCCTACGTAAGCCTTCAGCAGACTGGCAGGATTGTCTTTCAGATAGTGGCGGGGCATCATACCGTTGTTCACGGCGCGGTCTATGTCGAAATCAGGGACCTCGCAACTCACAAACGGGAACAGATACTGTGGCACGGCACGTCCACCTAACGTGTTAACACCCTGACGTTTAAGTTTTCGCGCGCTCGAACCACACAGTATGAACCGCAGATTTTGGTTCGTTATCAGCCAATGAATCTCATTCAGAAGTTCTGGCACTTGCTGAATCTCGTCAATGATTACCAACTGGTCTTCGGCGGCGGTTTTTAGCGTCTCGCGCAACAATGCTGGCCGCTGACGGAAGCGGTTCAATACGTCGGTTTGAAGCAGGTCGAAATATTTGGCATCGGGAAAACGGTTCATAAGCATTGTTGTCTTCCCTGTTTGGCGCGCACCGAACAGAAACACGCTTTCATCGTCGATAATTTGCAAAACACGCTCGTTCATAGCCTATTAATTTTCTGCAAATATATAAAAATCCGCAACTCTACTGCGAATTTTCAATGAAAATATGAAGTGGTACTGCGAATTTTCAAGCATTTTCGGTTGCCCAACCCCCAACACCAAAATCCATCTCACAAAATCACCTTCGCAATCGCCGCGCAAGCTTCGGCGTCGGCAAGGGCGTGGTGGTGGTTTTCGAGAATGTAGCCGCAGGCGGCCGACACGGTGTGCAACTGGTGGTCGGGCAAATCCTTGCCAAAATGCCGACGCGCGGCTATGCAGGTGCAAAAGAACTGATAGTCAGGATAATCCATACGATAGGTTTGGAACACGGCTTTCAGGCAGCGCTCGTCGAACGACTTGTTGTGCGCCACAAGCGGCAGGCCTTTGATTTTGGGTTCAATCTGCGCCCAAACGTCGGGAAAGAGCGGCGCCGAGTCGGTGTCTTCGTGGCTCAAACCGTGCACCTGCTGGCAGAACCACGCGTAATAGTTGGGCTCGGGCCGAATGAGCGAGTAGAACGAATCGACAATCTCGCCGTCTCGCACTATAACCACTCCCACCGAGCAAACCGAAGAGTGCTTGCCGTTGGCCGTTTCAAAATCGATTGCTGCAAAGTTTTGCATAGTAGTTTTTTTTGTAGTTCGACAAATGTAAATTATCCTTACGCATAGTGTTATGCCCTACACAATTTTCATTTCAACAACACTGATACGTCTGCCTTTTCGATTCAACACATCGCGCAAAGCGGCAAGCAAAATGTTGATTTCCTCCTTGATAGCCTGCGCAGGGCGGTCGCCGCATTTGAGTTCATCGTCAAGCGCTTCGAGCACTACCCACAGCATTTGCTCCTGCTGCGCAAGGCTGTGGTGGCGGATTTCGGATAATAGGTTTTGTGCATTCATTGTTCTATGCTTTTAAAACAATGCAAAAATGTGGTGGTGGGTGTGCGATATCCGTGCACACAATAGAAAAATTTTTGAAAATTTCGCAGAGTGGTGAATTCGGGTATTACCTATTGGCAAAAATCAGCAGGAAAAATGGTTTAATCTTACAAATCAATCTTTTATAAGATTTTGACAGAACCATCGAACTCTATCAATCGCGGCTCACGGGCAATCTCCACTCCGCCGCTGGTTAAAAGTGCAGCGTTGCTGAAGACAATCCCATTTTTCTGGTAAAGGCCATAACCATTGTGCGAATGACCGAACAAGTGCAGCCGCAGAGCGGGCAGCTCAAACACCTGTTGCAGTATTTCCTGGCTGCCATAATCGCCAATGCCACAAGCCATTTCGCGGTCGAGAATGCCAAGTGGCGGCTCGTGCGTAACAAGAATTTGAGTGTCCGTCGGAATCGGTTTCTGATAATGCAGATAACCCGTGCCATAGAACTTCACACCATCAATGGTCACGCCGCGGTCTTGCAAGAAATGAACGTTGGCGGGCAAATCCTCAATGCCGTCAGCCTCGTAGAGACAAAAATCGTGATTGCCGCAGACGAAAATCTTGTGCTTGTACGGCAACCCGATAAACCAATTGAGAAAATCGAGACACTCATCTTCCGTTCCACGGTGAGAGATATCGCCACTATGAACCACGACATCGGCCGCAGGCAGATTGCCCAACTGGTGGTGAAGAGTGTGCGTGTCGGAAAAGTGAAGGATTTTCATTTCTATTTTTTTCGTTAGCAGAATGGTGTATCGGTCTAAACCATAATCTTATACATTTGGGAAACAGCAAATAACGGGCAAATAACGATGTGGCGCACTGCGTTGCCGTCGTCCTTATCGGTGTAATCGAGCGCACCAAAGTTTTCAAGTGAACATCTGACGGCTTTTGAAAGTTGTTTCTCTCGCATATATGCCCACAGGCTTTTCATCCCACCTTGCGTTCCAGCCTTTACCTCAACGGGTAAAATGTTTGATTCATAAATTGTTAGATAATCGACTTCTGCCAAAGAGTTTTTGGTTTGCCGAAGCCAGTAAAACATTTCGTGGCGAATGTTAGGTGTCTGATACCGAAGCATTTCCAATCCTGCAAGAACTTCGGCCACAGCCCCTTTATTGACCAAATCGGTTGCACTGCAGGTAAGGATTTGCGTGTTTAGTTCGGCGGCATTGCCAAAGGCCATATTCAACTGCCGAAGCATCAGCCCAGTGTCGAGCGGAAGCATCTTTCGGTAGTGATTGTCGGCTCCGCTTCCCAACGGCAGTCCGCTGGCGTTAGTATGAGTAACGGGGGCGATAAGACCCGCGCGGTGCAGCAGTTCCAAAGCCTTTTTGACATCTGTTCCCTTGTAGTCGCCGACCTGCGAATAGACGAATTTTTGTCCTGCCTGCACAGCCACACTCCGCAGAACCTGCCGCAACAGGTCTGCATCGACTTTCTTTTTGTATTTCGGGAAATCGTCCTCGTAGGTTAGCACGATGTCGTCTTGCACCTGCTGGCAAGCCAGAAAATCGTGCTTCTCAACCCAACAACTCACTGGTTCTGGCATTCCTCCGACAAGAATATAGACTCGCAACATCTCGATAAGTTTCTGATACAAAGGCTCTGACGGCGGTTTTGCTGCGGTTGCCCGATTGCGTTCTTCAATGAGCAGTTGCTCACCGTTGGCTTCCATAAACTCGTCGAAAGTCATCGGGTACATAAACATTGAGTGAATGCGCCCGACGCCGAATGTTGGCAGGTCGTTGAGAGTGAATTCAAGTAGCGAACCCGCTGCAACAACGTGTAATTCAGGCATATCCTCTTTGAAAAACCGCAAAGCCATTATGGCCTCGGGGCAAGCCTGAATCTTATCGAGAAAAAGAAGTGTCTTGCCAGCATCGATTGGCTTACCTGCCATTGCCGCCATCTGCGGGACAATGCGCCGTACGTCCATATCGCTCTGAAACAATTGCTTAAAGACTGGTTGCTTTTCGAAATTCACCTCAACAAAGTTGCCAAACCGCTCACCCAAATGTCGGACAGCAGTCGATTTTCCAACTTGCCGCGCCCCACGCAAAAGCAGTGGCTTGTGCAATGGTTGTGTAGCCCATTCGACAAGATAATCGTCAATGATTCTCTTATAATACATTGTTGCAGCGTTTTACGACGCAAAAGTAATGAATATTCATAAAAATCCAAACAAATAATCGGGCCATTTTGGTAAAAATCTAAATAAATAATTATGGAATTTTAGCAAAAATCCAAACAAATAATATCACATTTTATGAATACGCCAAACAATCGCGCAATAAATTGATAATCAGTACCACCTCACATTTTCTTGACATTTTTGAAAGCAAATTCACACATTTTCTTGACACTTTTTAGGACAAAAACACACATTTTATGAACCAGCATACTGCGAGAGAGTCCCTACGGTTGCTTTAGAAAACTTATAACTTACTAACTTTCAACTTACAACTTCTGCTCAACGGTTCTTCTCCCAAATGTTTTTGGCAATTTGGGCCAGTTCATCACGAAGTGCCTTCGGTTCGAGCACCTCGATGGTGTCGCGGTTGTGAAGCAGTTCCTGTACAAAATCGAATGACGGGCGGACACGCAGGGTAAAGATGCTGTAGCCGTCGTGCTGCTCTTTTTCCTTTTGCGATGGGTGCAGTGGCAGCGAGCGCAGATAATTGGCCTGATTAACATCCACCTTCAGCGTCACGTTGGTGACTTCGCCATCGAAGCAAACGCCAATGCAGCCATCGAAATACTTTTCGGGGTTGAAACTGTCGGGATAGGTGAATCGCTGGTCGGTCAGCGAGAGACCGCCGATGCGGTCGAGACCGTAGATACGGATGTTGTCGCCTGGCTTTCCGTAGTCGTTTTTGCCGACCACATACCACCGCTGCCTGAACATCTTGACGCAATATGGCTCCAGATGAAAGGTCTTTTCCTCCCCATTGTTCCAAAAACTTTTGTGCACGACTTCAAGCACCTTGCTTTCGCGCATCGCCTTGAGTATCAATGAGAGATACTTTTGACTCGACGGAACATTTTCGAGCATAATTCGGTTACGTATCGATTTGTTCTCTAACAATTCGTTGTTGACCGACATTGAGTTGAGAATCCAATTTTGGAAATCATCTAAATCAGTTGAAATGTAATAGATACACTCTCTGCCTTTGCGTACAAAATCAATGTCGATGCCGAACACATCCCCAATGTTTTCTTTCCAACTCCAAAAAGTTCTGCGTGGCAGTTTGTCTTGAAAATCTTCTTCATAGGCTTCTTGAATTTCCTTAAGCGTTCGACCTCTATTCTTAATTTTTCTTACAAGCCAGAGTAATTTTGCGTTTGGTGTCATAACTATACAGACATTTGATTATAAATTAACGATTTACAAGTTTGATTTCTCGGTAAATGATTGAGCAATTTTCCAGATAATGTCGCACATCTTTTCGTCGGCAAGGGCGAAGGCTTCGGTTGCTGGCATTTCGCCGCAGTGTTTTGCCAGATAGTTGTTGTTCAAGACGAACAAGGCATCGGTGTTTTCGGCCAGGGCGCAAAGGCCTGCCGCTGCGCGTTCACAGCGTTCGGCACCTTCAAACTCAAACGGCAGCGTTGCAATGCCGATGGTTATGGCGCTCGACTCTCGCACCTCGCGAGCCTTGACTGGCGCCATTTCGGTTCCAGTTTTTCCACCCAAACAGGTTATCACAAAAGCTATCTGCGGTTCATTGGTACTGTCAACTGAATAACGGCCATCAAAAAAGCCGCTCTTGCCTAAATGTCTAACCACATTCACTCCGCCGCCACCATAGGCACTAACCCTAATTCCCGTGCGGCTGTTCTCTGATTCTTTTGCTAATACACTCATAATCTTTAGTTTTTAAAAAAGTATTAAACAATTACGGTGCAATTATACAACCGATGCTGTGCAACATCCGTGCACAGCATCGGGAAATTTTGATTTTTTGAAAAAGTTTTTGAAGGCTAACCAAAGATTTATTTGTTTCCTTTTATCCAATATTCTTTCAAAAGACGTTCGAATTTTTGCTTGCTATTTACATTTTTATACCAATTCTGAAAATGACTAGTAGGATGATAAACAAATTCTATACGTGTTTTGGGCACATACTTTGTCTTTGTTATATATTTTTGAAACTCATCGTATGCGTACTTACTTGCAATTATCACAATGTCTGGTTTATCTAACTCAAGAATCTCACATAATGCGGTTCCTGCAACATCACGGTCTATTGATTGGCAATCTTTTTTGAATGATTGATTGCCTTTTATGTCTGTTGCGGGACGCAAGAAATAATTGTAATACATTGCTTCAGTATAAATGGTTTTAATATCCATTTTGGAAACTTCTTTCAAAGAATTAAGCAATCTGTCAACGTGTTCAGTCTCTGTTTTCCAGTTGTTAACTAAATTGATATATTTTTTTGGTTTTTCAGGGTCATCTGATAGCGGAATTAAATGCTGTACATCTCCCCCTTTATACCACGCTTCTGGGTCTTTGAAAACGCTGGGTACGCTATCAGGGAAATAACTACTTTCTCCTACTATCATCAGTTTACTATGCATAGGATTTGCCCAATAATTATTCTCACTCGCAGGACTCAAATCTGGAAATCTAACAAAAATACCTTCTTTGACAATTCCTCCTTTTCCGATGTTGTTATACCTTTCTGTTGCCATTTTTTTGATTTTTAGTTAATTAATAATATTAAATCCAGCGATGACTGATTTCTTTAAACCTCATATCGCGAGTATAAATCTTGTCGCTTTTTGTGAAATTCACAATATGCCCTGCCGCATTTCTAAATTCACCGACAGTGTTTTTCCATTCGTGCGCAATCTCTTTCAATCGCTCGTCGACAGTGAAGAATTTGTCTCCTTTTTCGAACAAAATGAACGAATCGGTAAAATCAACCAGATTGCCCAAATTGTCTTCCCAACCATTGGCAATTTCCTTACCTTGTTCATTAAAAACAACATACTTATTGTTCTTAGACATTACATCTGCAATCATTTTAGTAACCCTGATTCGTGGCGGGCGCAACTTTTAGTTATTAGTAAAATTAAAGATTTTTCGGCAATTCATATTCCGATTGCTGTTCCAACTCACGTAAAACCACCTTGAAATCATCGGGCAGGCGTTGCCAAATTTCTTTCACTATTGGCTGCGGAATTGTTTTGTAAAACGCTTCGGCAATACCGCCTGTGATACAGGCAAGCGTGTCGCTGTCGCCGCCGAGCGAGACAGCCAAGCGAATGGCAGATTCAAAATCGGTGCTGTCTAGAAATGCGATTATCGCCTGCGGCACGGTTCCCTGACAACTCTCCTCGAAACAATACGTTGGACGGATTTCGTCGCAAGTGCGCTGTAAATCATATCCGTAGGTGCGTTCAATGTACGAGCGGATTTCCGCTTTCGTTTTTCCTGTTCTTGCTAGAAATATGGCGGCGGCAGTTGCCTGTGCGCCTTTTATCCCTTCGGGGTGATTGTGAGTAATTTCGGCCGACATTTTTGCCACATTCAATGTCTCCTCCAGCGTGCCAAACATCCAGCCCACAGCACTCACGCGCATTGCAGAACCGTTGCCCCACGAGTTGTAGGGCTTGCGCTCGCGCCCGCTGAAAAGCCAGCCGTAGAAAGAGCCTCCGTAGCCGCCAGTCGGGTTGGGATATTCGTCGGCAAAACGCTCCATTGACACCTCCAACTCTTTGTGAGTGTGCATTTTATCGCGTAAAAGCCAGTCGGCCACGGCAACGCTCATTATTGAATCGTCAGTAAACGTACTCCGCTCCGAGAAAAGCGGAAAATCAGTGGTTTTAATGTTGTCGAATTCGTATATCGACCCGACAGTATCTCCAATTATCGCTCCTAACATGTTGTTTTACTTTTATTTGTTAATTATATTCGCTCTATTTCGCACTTAAATTTACATATTAAGCAGGTTTTCGCGCCGCTTATTTTTAATAATCGCGGCAAACATAATGCCGACAGTGTGCTATATCCGTGCACACATTTGGGGAAATTTTAAAAATTTTCATTTTTGATAAAAAACACTGATTGATAACGGATTCCTTCATCGACACAGAACTAATACATCATCCACCCACTGCCCCAAAACTATTATCCGGCAAAACCAATTTTCTTCCGACACAATTTCCAAATTAAATTTGATTGGCTACTTTTGCAGCCGTTCTGCCCCTGTAGTTCAACGGATAGAACGGAAGTTTCCTAAACTTTAAATTTGAGTTCGATTCTCAGCGGGGGTACAAATAAGTCAATCATTGTCAAGTGGTTGGCTTTTATTTTCTATCGGCAATGAGAATGAACGACAAACCACGGAAGCAGGAACCGAAAGGAAACTCCTATCCCGTCAAAGCTGACCAGACGGTTGAAGAGTTCCTTGGGCGCATCATGCAGGGCAAGAGCCGGACATCGATCCGACAACTGCTGCAGAAAGGTGCCATCACGGTCGATGGTGTTGTTCTGCGCCAACTATCGGACAGGCTCAAAGCCGGACAGACGCTCTTTATCGGCAAAAAGCCCGACCCAGTATTCCCGATGCCTAAAGGGCTGAGAATCATTTGGGAAGACAAATGGCTGATTGTGGTGAAGAAAGAGACGGGACTACTCACCGTGGGCAACGAGAGCGAGCGTTACCAAACGGCGCAGAACTATCTCGACGCCTATATGCGCTTCAAGGGCGAAGGCGAATGCATCTTCATCGTCCACCGCATCGACCGCGACACGTCGGGAATACTGATTTTCGCGAAAAGCGAAGAAGTGCAGTTCCGCCTGCGCACAACGTGGAACGAGAGCGTTCAGAGCCGCCGCTACATTGCCATTGTCGAAGGCTGCCCCGATGAACCGGAAGGCACCATCGACACTTGGATTGACGAGAATAAATATACTATGGTGATGCACGTGACCAAAGAAGGCAAGGGCAAACGAGCCATCACACATTATAAGGTGCTGAAAACCAATGGTCAGTTTTCGATGCTCGCGCTCGAATTGGAAACCGGACGCAAAAACCAAATCCGCATACATATGAGCCACATCGGGCATCCAGTGGCCGGTGACGGCAAGTATGGCGCTGTCACTGACCCTTGCGGACGGTTATGCCTGCACGCGCAGCAGATTGAGTTCACCCACCCAATGACCAAAGAAGTGATGGAATTCACATCGGAAATACCACACGAATTCAAGGCGTTGTTCAAAAAGTAAATTCTGACAATCAAAAAAAAAGGCCGGCTGTAAATTCACAACCGACCGTATCAATCTATCTTTTTCGATTTCTCATATTTTGTCCAACTCAGCCTTAAGTGCTTCGCGGTCAATATTTTGACCAATGAAAACTATTTTAATCATCTTGTCGCCATACTCCTCGTCCCAGTCGTGGCGCAGCTCGGCGCTTTGAGCCAGCAGCTGCTTCTGCTCCTCTTCGGGTGCGGTGCAAATCCACTGCCCCGCCTTCACAAGTTTCTTCTGCGTTCCGGCCTGATCGAACATATACGACATATCGGCATCGTCGTTGAAATAGCAGATGCCCTTGCTGCGGATGATGTTTGCCGGCCAGCGGTCGTTGGCAAAAGTCTCGAACTTGGTGTAATTAAATCCTTTACGTCGATAGTAAACGTATGTTCCGATGCCGTACTCCTCAGTCTCGCTTTCGTGTTCGTGCTCGTCATCATCTTTCTCAAGCTCCTCAACCCAGCCTGCCGACATCGACGCTTTTTCAAGGTCGAACTGTTTGGCATCCATAATCTTGTGGAAATCGAACTCGCAGTAGTTGGTCTCGATGATTTCGGCCGATGGCTGTAACTTCTTGATTACGGCACGGATAAGTTTCAATTCGTCCTCCGTCACTTCGGCAACTTTGTTCAGAATGATGATGTTGCAGAACTCTATTTGCTGAATGAGCAGATTCTCAATGTCTTCGTCATCGATATTATTGCGTGTAAGTTGATTACCGCAACCGAACTCGCGCGCCATACGCAAAGCATCAACCACAGTTGCAATGCTGTCGAGTCGGCAAGGCGCGGGTTGATTGTATTGGCGGGCATAGTCGCCGATGGCAACAATGGTCTGCGCAATGGGCAGTGGTTCGCAAATACCGCTGGCCTCAATCACAATATAGTCGAACTTGCCGGTGCTGGTGATGCTGGTAATCTGGTCGATAAGGTCGGTTTTGAGCGTGCAGCAGATGCAGCCGTTGCTCAAGGCCACCAGGCTGTCGTCCTTCTTGTTCACAATGCCACCCTTCTCAATCAGCGACGCATCGACGTTTATCTCGCCAATATCGTTTACAATGACGGCGATTTTCAGTCCCTGGTTGTTGGCCAGAATCTTATTCAGCAGAGTTGTCTTACCGCTACCTAAATAGCCGGTTAACAATGTGATAGGTACAATCTTGTTCATTTTTTAAGCGATTTTTAATTTGCCGCAGAATTACAAAAAAAAAACTGACTGGCGGCAAAAAATTATTATCACATTAACCATACTGATTTTCACTGATTATTTCATTGAAACGCACAACGTTTTCTATTATCGCCAACGTTATCGTTAACTGTTATCGCTAAATTTTCGTATCTTTAACACGATTTTTATGTTTGAGCGATGAAAGTCAGATTGAACATACTAACCGTTTTTGCCTTGTGTTTGCTGCTGTCGGCGTGCAATCGGAAGCCGTCGAGCGACCTTGATGCCGCAAGCCACGACCTTGACGCCATTGAGCAGCGTGGCACACTTTTAGCATTAACCGACTACAATTCAATCAGTTATTTTACATATCGCGGCACGCCGATGGGCTACCAATACGAACTTTTGCAAGACTTGGCGCGGCGATTGGGGCTCAAACTGGAACTGCGCGTGTCGAACAATCTTGAAAATGATTTCGACGAGTTGGTGAACCACGATGTCGATTTACTGGCTATCAACCTGACAATCACCGCCGAACGGCAGAAAATAATGAACTTCACCAGCCCAATAATGGAAACGCGGCAGGTGCTGGTGCAACTGTCGGAACGGCAGCGGCGCCGCAATAATCCCGACTACGACGGCTCAATGCAGATAAAATCGCCGCTCGATATGGCTGGCAAGACCATCCACGTGGTCAAAAACTCGGCCTTCGCCGAAAGGCTGCGCAACATTGAGTCGGAAATTGGTGACTCTATCGACATTGTTGAAGTCGAAAATATTGATTCAGAACAACTTATCGAACAGGTAGCGCACGGCGAAATCGACTATTGCGTGACTGACGAGCCAGTGGCAATGATTAACCAAACCTACTATCCGACGCTCGACATCAGTGTTGCGGTGTCGTTCCCACAGAATATGGCATGGGCTGTCAGCAAAGACAATCCGAAACTTCTGGATGCTATAAACGATTGGATTTCAGAGACAAAGGGCTCAACATTCCATATGGTGCTCTACAAAAAATATTTCAAGGACCCGAAAACGCTCACACGCGCACAGAGCCCATACCTGTCGTTCAAGGGCGGCAGCCTGTCTATTTACGACGACGCAATAAAAAAATGCAGTAAGATTATCGACTGGGACTGGCGGCTGCTGGCGGCGGTCATCTATCAGGAATCGCGGTTCAAGACCGATGCGCGGTCGTGGTGCGGCGCCTACGGGCTTATGCAATTGATGCCCGAAACGGCGGCCCAATACGGTGTCGATTCCACTTCGTCGCCCGAAGCCAACATCAAGGCTGGTGTGAAATATTTGAAGTGGATTGACAAACAACTGGTTGATTCTGTGGCCGATAAAGATGAACGCACAAAGTTCGTTCTGGCGGCATACAATATTGGTTTGGGACACATTCTCGATGCACGGCGAGTGGCTCGGGCCAACGGTGCTAACCCCGATGTGTGGGATGATGGTGTCGATTTCTACCTGATGCACAAGTCGGAACCGACGTACTACAACCCCGACCTTGTGCGCTCGGGCTACTGTCGCGGCGATGAAACCTACAATTTTGTGCGCGACATAATGGAACGCTACCGAATCTATACAACGCTCATAAAATAGTGTGTATTAGCCAAATGCCCACAGTTATCACAATAGTTTTTCTTGCGGTTTCGGTCGCTTACGCGATGCTGATTATCCGTATCCGTTTTGGATTCAAAAAGATAGCGCAGCAACCACAACACAATGGCGCAAATCTGGCGGTGAGTGCTGTGGTGCCATTCCACAACGAAGAAGACACAATCCAAAGCACGCTCGAGTCGATTTTGAGCCAGCAGACCAACGCTGATTTTGAAGTCATTGCCATCGACGACCACAGCACCGACGGCTCGCACAGTGTGGTAAGCGCAATGCTTGCCGCCAATCCGCGTTTGCGCTTGATAGAAGCCAATGACCGCGGAAAGAAAAACGCACTGTCGGAAGCCATTGCCGCGGCGCAGTTCAACGCCATAATCACCGCCGATGCCGACTGCTCTTATCCGCAGGGCTGGCTCGACGCGATGGCAGCCACTTTCAGCCACGAGAAATGCGCTCTGCTGGCCGCACCCGTAGTGCTTTCGCCTGTGAGCAGTTGGTTTCAGAAATTCCAATTCGCTGATTTTGCGAGCCTTGTGGGTAGCGGAATCAGTGCGGCAGGCTGCGGACGGCCAATAATGTGCAATGGCGCCAATCTGATGTTCGACCGATTGGAATACAACAAGTTAACCGACCCGCTAAATACAAAAATCGCTTCGGGCGACGATGTTTTTCTGCTTCACAAAATGAAGGCCGCAGGCACCAAAATCAGTTTCACAGCACAACCCGAAACCATTGCCACAACTCGTCCCGCCCCTTCGGTGGGCGCTTTTCTGCGGCAGCGGATGCGCTGGGGCGGCAAGGCCACTGGCTACACCGATGCCGACAGCCTTATTGTGGCTGCGTTGGTAACTTTGGAATCGGTTCTGCTCTGCATCGGGATTGCCGCGCTGCCACTGCTATGGAAGCCCGCAATCATCCTGTATCTTACAAAACTAATCGCTGACACACTGCTGCTTACTGCAGTCTGCAAGCAGTTTGGCAACCGCCGTCTGCTATGGTGGATGCCTGTTTTTGAGTTTGTTGTGGCCCTATATACAATTGTAGTGGCTGCGGCCGCGGTTTTCGGAATCGGAAAAAAGAAATGGAAATGATTACAAAAAGATGCAAAATATCTTTCATACATATCATTTACAACCTTTTTCTGGTGTCTGTTGTCCGTAGTCTTTAGTCCAAAAACACCTTCTCAACTTTAGTGATACACTTAATCAAAATTTGGGTACTTTTGCAGACTTGTAAAAATGACTGACAAGATGAACACACTATATCCGCTGAAATTCGAACCGATACTGAAAGAGAAGATTTGGGGCGGCAACAAACTATCGACAGTGCTGAACAAACCCCAAGGCTCGATGCAGAAAATCGGCGAGAGTTGGGAACTGTCGGGGCTCGAAGGCGACCTTTCGGTTGTGGCCAACGGTTTTCTGGCGGGCAACACCATCGACGAACTCATCGAAATTTATATGGGCGACCTTGTAGGCGATGCCGTTTTTTCGAAGTTCGGGACTGAATTTCCGTTGCTTTTTAAGTTCATCGAAGCCAGCGACAACCTTTCAATCCAGGTGCACCCGAACAACGAACTGGCGCGAAGCCGCCACAACGCTTCGGGTAAGACTGAAATGTGGTATATTGTTGAATCAGAACCTGATGCAAAACTGATTGCGGGATTCAACCGCCCGATGGATAAGCAGAAATATCTTGAGCACTTCAAAAACGGTACGTTGCGCGATGTGTTGAACTGGGAAAACGCAAAGCCCGGCGATGTTTTCTTCATCCCTGCGGGCCGCATTCACTCCATCGGTCCGAACATTCTGCTGGCCGAAGTACAACAAGCTTCCGACATCACCTACCGGATCTACGACTGGGACCGCGTTGACGCCAACGGCAAATCACGCGAGATGCACACCGATTGGGCTGTGGATGCCATCGACTACACCTACAGCAAGGAATACCGCACGCCGTACACGATGCCGCAAGACAACAGCACAAACATTGCCAAATGCCAGTATTTCACGGTCAACATTCTCAATTTCGCGAAGCATATCGATATTGATTACGGCCGTCTGGACTCGTTTGTGGTGTATATGGCCGTTGAAGGGAAGACGCTCATCAGTTCGCCAGGACTTGAGCAACCAGTTGAGATTGCAAAAGGCGAAACCGTGCTCATCCCAGCCGAAATGAAAGAGATTGAACTCACACCGCTCGACGGCGAATCGCGCCTGCTTGAGATTTATATTTAGACTTCGGACTACGGACTTCAGACTACGGACGGCTGTAATAGAAGTTTTTCGCAAGTTGCCACACCCGAGCACCCAATACCAACTCTACCCTTCCGCAAACACTTCGTGCAGAATCTCGTACGAATTCACTTCCTTCATTGTGGGGATGCGGAACTGGTACCACTGCAGCACGGTCTCGAGCATAAAATCGCGGTCGGCTTTCGACATCTGCACATCACGCAAATTCTCATAGGGGCAATCGGCAAAAAAGACTATGCGGCGGAACATATCGGCATCGACAAAATGGCGGTGGACTGGCCTGACGGCGATGCTGTGGCCCTGTTCTAGGTCGAAAAACGGGTGACTTGCGTCGATGTTCGGGAAAAAGCCGATGATGCGGCTCAACTTCACCATAAAAGCCAGATGAAAGAACTGCAGCCCAGCCTGCATCTGCTCAAGAATCTGCACCGACGCGTCGATGAACTCAAACTGCGCATCGTCTTCGGCTTCTTCGCGGATGCTCTTGCCCACCACTTCGGCCATAAACATCAGCAGGGTGCTCTTGCGAAGGTCGGCGGTGCAACTCACCAGATTCGGCGCGGGGCGGTATTCGGTCAGTTTCTGAATGTCGCGGTCGGGCTTGTAGGAATAGACCACATCGAGCAGCGCCATCGGGTGGAACGCGCCCAACTTCGACCTGCTTTTGCCGCCAAAGCCGTACACCATCAGCGACACGCGGCCGTGCTGTCGCGAAAGCGCGCGAACGATTATCGATGAATCGCTGAAACGCGTGTGGCTCAAGACGATTATGCGGTCGGTACAGAGCATCGGACGCGGCTATTTGACGACGTGGATTTTGCCGACATTGCGCGTCACGCCGTCGGTTGTGGTGCACTGAATCAGGTAGATACCCGTCTCGACACGGCGTCCGTCGCGGTTGCAAAGATTCCAGAGCGCGCCGCCGCCGTTGCTCATCGTCTCGTGAACCAGATTTCCGCGCAAGTCGGTGATTCTGACCACTGTTTCATCGGCCAGACCGTGAATGGCCACATCGTTGAAATAATCGGCCGGCACGGGATTGGGCGCGGCGTAAACACTGCTCATTCCGGCATCGGGTTTGGTCGACGAGATAACTGCCGACTGCAATCCACGGTCAGTTACAATATAAAGTATGCCGTGATCGTCGTCAATTGCAAGCGAGAGAACATTATTCGAGAACAGCGGCGAGTTGCCGGTGTTGTAAGCGGCGTATTGCTCAGTGCCATCAGGTGAGATGACAAAAATTCCTCCACTCTCAGTGCCGAACCATTTACGGTTGCCGCCGTCGATGGCAATGGTGTTCACCACCTCGGTAATCAGCAACGACTGATAGTAGCCTTCTTCAATCATCTGTGGCCGGCGTCCATAATAGGTTTTCCCTTGCAAAATATATTCAGGGTGGTCATAAACATATACACCTTCGTCCGAAGCAATCCAAACAGAACCGTTGCGGTCCTGAGCAATATCATTGATGTTCGAATTAAGCAAACTACCGCTCTCATTGCTCGGGACGAAGCACTCATAATTGTCATCAGCAGCGGTTTCTGGTGTTCCGTTCGAATTCCAGACAAGGATTCGCGAACCGTGCGGTTGTACAAGCCACAAATCATCGTTGCGAGTACAAAAAATTTTCCCTGTGGCCTGTCCTGCCATATTACTACCATAGTGATGCTTGTACCACTTACCATCAACGGTACGTACGGCCAAAGGGTCCTGTGTCAACATACTGGCTACCCAAAGATTGCCACGGCTGTCGAAAGCACAACTGGTAACACAATCGTTAAACGCACTGTCAGTGTTAACAGAATTGATAAAACTGTATTCTCCGTTACGGTATTCCAACAATCCGTATCGCCAGGCAGCGGCAACATAATAGTCTGGATTGCCGCATGTTGCGAAGCTTACAACGTCACTGCACTTGGCTAAACCGGGGTATAAGTTTTTGTCAATGCCAGTCCAATTAGTGCCGTCGTAGCAGTAAATATCGGCTGGGCGGTACAAATTGGCGCTTGGTGGTTTGATTCCGCCTGGAGCCACAAGAATATTACCGGCATTATAGCATACGCTGTAAAACTTATTATTCGGTGGTCCTGCAGGCAAAACAGCCATATAAGTATCTTTGTTTGTGCGTCCGAGCCCGTACGCTGAATGAGAATACCAAATGTCCTGGCCGTCAATGGACCCCATTGTTGCTCCAACAGTTTTCCAACTTCTGCTTACTCGAAGATTGGTGTCGTAGGCAGTCACATCAAGATTGGTACACACTATAAGCTTATTATCACGACTGGTGATGGCATTGACTAGTGGCATCGAATCAGCAATCATTGTCCAATTCTGGCCGTCAAAAGCTGTGAGACGGCTGCCATCCCAATCAGAATACCGCTCTCCTACATATAGTTTACCATTGAAAACACAACCCGTTACAGCTCTGAGCGGACGGCCGTCGATGCTTAGATATTCCCAGTTCTTCATATCAGTCAGGAACTGATTGTCGAGCCGGCCGCGCATCAGGCCGTCATCGGAAAAAGCATATAGATAATCGCCTAACACCGCTGAGCAATTGATTTTTACCTGTTTTGCATCTAATCGCAGAATATAGGTATCAACAAATTCCCGACGTTTCATATCAATGGTAGTCAATCCGAAATCGCATGACAGATAAGCCCGCGAACCACCGAAACTGATTTGGTTAATGTTTTTAGGCATCACTATGTTCTTGTCTTTCAGTCCCGACATATTATAAATGCGACCGTTATCATCAATAAGATCGATGTTGCCGTTCGAATAACCAACTACAAGAATGTGATTTGCTTCGCTATAAGCGATACTGCCGATACCCATGTCTGACAAGCCGTTGATGGTGGTCAGGCGGCGGATACTGCCATCATCCTTATCGTAGCAGTACAGACCGATGTCAGTGGCGCAGTAAACAGCCGACTTTGTAACAGCCAAAGCCTTGCCATTGCTGTAACTCAGATGGTCGCGCCACGATTCATCAACAATCTGCCCGTGCCCCGCAAAGACCGCCAGCACAAAGACTGCCGCAATCAGATATTTTGTCATTTTGGTTTTCATACAATTGTCGCAAATATAATTGAAAAATGGTGTTGGGTGTAGATTTAGGTGTTTGTGTTTTTCTGTTTGCGTTTGTGTTATTTTTACGCCCGTAACAATTCGGATTATGATACGACGACTGTTCACCTTTATGCTGATTGTGCCGGTGCGACTTTACCAGCTCATCATTTCACCACTGCTGCCCAACAGTTGCCGCTTTACCCCCACCTGCTCTGCTTACGCCATCGAAGCGCTGAAAGTGCACGGCCCCATAATCGGATTGTGGCTAACATTCAGACGCATAGCAAGATGCAACCCATGGGGCGGGCACGGCTACGACCCCGTTCCGCCACGCCACTGGTACAAACACAAAGCCCGCAAAACGCGCTGAATATTAACACTGCAGCGTTGATAACAAACATTTTCCGTCATCCGCAGCGCGCCTTTTAGGTTTAGATTTGCGTAAATCATTCTTGAAATGCTGAACACAGGAATTGTAGGACTGAAAAATGCGGCACCGTTCATCAACGCAATGAGCGAACTATCGGAATTCAGTTTCAAAGGCATCTACGACCCGAGCCTGCTCATCGACAAGCCGCGGCAGGCTACATTCCGTGTGTTTCAGTCGCTGGGCGATCTTTGCTGCGAGTGCGACACCGTAATTTTCAGCATCGACGACAATCTGTACCACCCACTAGTGTGCGAAACCATCCGCCACTCACTCAATGTCTTTGTTGCCGGAGTGCACAATTATCAAACCGCAGAACTCAACGAACTGCTCACCCTTCGCGATGAAGCCAGCAGCACCCTGCACATCGGACATCCGTTTATCGGCAGTGGAATGTTCAGAACGCTACAGCAGATATGCGGTCGTCCGCTCGATGTTGAATGCCACATCACAAAAGACGCCAACACAAACCTTGTATCGCTTGCTCGTACCGAGTTGAGTCTGATACTGGCTCTGATGCGAACAAGTGTGCACCGTGTGGCAGTCAACGTCTACTCAAGTTTCAGCCGCGTGCCCGACTCGATACGAGTCCGACTCGATTTCGACAACGGTGCAGTGGGCAACATCAGCATCAACCGCTATGGCAGCACGCCTTCTCACACCATAAAGGCCATCAACTACAACAGCATTGTTGAAGCCGACATGAACGGCAACCAGATTATGATCATCAACAGTGACGAACCCGATTCAGTTGAGCATCTGACCATTGCACCCGATGTACACTCAAAACTGGCCATGCAGCTCGACACCTTCCGCTGCTGTCTGATGAACGGCAGCGAGCCGCACAACAGCCTTGAAAACGAAATTCGCGCACAGCTCGCCTGCCAACGAATCAACGAAAAAATGCGAATCAATTTCAACGTATTCTGACAGAATCCGACAACTCACTGTCTTTTAGCCATATAATACCGTATGCCTAATAGGCATGTAAAAAAAACTGCTGCATTACCAAAATTTTTGACATTTCGCTGCAACATAAACGTATCTTGCAGCGTTTTAATTAGAATGGCCCGCAGGTAGACGGCCATCTTAATAGCAACTAACAACGGACTGATAATGAAAGAGAAACGACCACGTTTACAAGTTGCCAAATACTTGTCGTCAGACTATTTGGCTGCATTGTGCGCATGGGTGCTGTTCTTCATATTCCGAAAGAAACTTGTGCTTGCCGACATCACAAACCTCGACATATTGTTGTCTGGCGAGCCCACGTTGATTTTCGGCATCATCGTCATCCCCATCTTCTGGATTCTGCTCTACTACATTGCCGGCGAATATGACAACATCTACCACAAATCGCGTTTGAAAGAGTTTGGCAGCACAGTATTTATGAGTCTTTTGGGTGTTGTTATCATCTTTTTCGTTCTGATTCTCGACGATGACATTGTAACATACCGCAATTACTACAAATCGTTTCTATACCTGCTCGGTGTTCACTTTTGGCTTACCTACACCTTCAGGCTGCTGCACACCAATGCCACCGCCAAACAGATCCAA
Source organism: Salinivirgaceae bacterium (assembly GCA_017557785.1). Classification (GTDB taxonomy): domain Bacteria; phylum Bacteroidota; class Bacteroidia; order Bacteroidales; family SZUA-534; genus RUG13583. Next base: position 63,232 of record JAFYYA010000084.1, on the reverse strand, counting down.
AACCGCGAGATTGGCTTTGCCACTCTCATTATCGGGTGCGGTGAACAGGCATTAAAACTCTACAACGACATCACCGGCAAACCAAAATCGGCAGGCGAGCACTTTGTGGGCTACATCGACATCAACGGCAGCCACAGCCCCGAACTAGCAAGCCGAATCCCATGCATGGGCACCATCGACAACCTGATTGAAGCCATCAACACCAACCGGATTGAAGAAGTGATTATCGCTGTTGAGCCCGAAGAAAAACCGAAACTGCAAGAAATCATCATAAAGGTAAAATCGACACCTGTGGAAATCCGCGCCGTGCCCGACATTCTCGACATCATCTCTGGTAACGTGCGCATGTCATCGATTTTCGGCGTGCCGCTCATCGAACTGTCGCACGACACCATGCCGGCATGGCAAGCCAACATCAAACGGATGATCGACGTAACAATATCATTCATAGCCATTTGCCTGCTTCTGCCGGTTTATTTGATATTGGCCATTTGTGTCAAACTCTCATCGAAAGGCCCGATTTTCTATCTTCAGGAACGCATTGGACGATATGGTAAACCGTTCAATATCATTAAGTTCCGCACAATGATTGTCGATGCCGAAAAGTACGGACCGGCGCTGTCGAGCGACAATGACCCACGCATCACACCTTTAGGCCGATTTATCCGCAAAGTGCGGTTCGACGAGCTGCCACAGTTTGTCAACGTGCTGAAAGGCGACATGTCGCTTGTTGGTCCGCGGCCTGAGCGCGCCTTCTACATTGAGCAGATTGTGCAGAAAGCGCCCCACTACTACACGGTTTTCAAAGTCCGTCCGGGCATAACATCTTGGGGACAAGTGAAATACGGTTACGCTGAAAATGTCGATGAAATGGTTGACCGACTCAAATACGACATCATCTACCTTGAGAACATGTCGCTCTACCTTGATATGAAAATCCTGATTTACACCATTAAAACCGTGCTCGAAGGCAGCGGAAAATAATACTACTCGTCATCACGCTTCTTGTAAACTTTCACTTCGCGTTTGTTCTGCTTGTTGATAGAAATGTAGTATTGCTTGTCTTTGGTATAAAGCGACTTCACATCCATTTTCATCTCAATATGCGGACAACCACGCGGCGTGATGTCACAAGGAATAATGTCCTGCGAGCCTTGCTTGATGTCGAGCCTGTGATACTGAGTCGACACGCGCGAAATCTTTACGTAAAATTGCTGGTTTGATGTGTCAAGATAAGCACTTGAAAAATCGACCCAATCTTTTAAACGGAAAAGTGCCACCTGCTTCCAATCATCGGTTGAATAAGCCGCAATGAAAGTGGGCTTGTTGCCGTAGTTCACAATAATGTGCTTGCCGTCGGGCGAGAGAAAGAGTTCGTTGGCCAACACCTTGCGCTGCATATCGGGTTTGAGTGTCACCAAATACTGATAATCACCGCTTTGCGCAACAGCACTAAGGCTGATCGACACCGTGAAAAAAGCCGTCAAAAGGCATATTTTTATAAAATTCATAGCATGTTTTTTGTTCGAGAACGATGCAAATATAAAAAAATTGCAATAACTGATGCGCGGAAAACTATTGGTTTCAATCACACAAAACCTTCTTATAGGCGTTACACTGATTTGCAAATCAAAAATCAGCAACCGACAATCAAAAATGTTATATTCGCACGCCGAACCAAAAAGGTTCAGTTTTTGTTATTTGTGCGAAACACTAACATTTAAATTTTAATAAAATGGTTAAAATCAACGATTTCAACTTCAAAGGGAAGAAAGCAATCGTCCGCGTGGATTTTAATGTTCCATTGGACGAGAACGGAAAAATCACCGACGACACCCGCATCCGCGGTGCTCTGCCGACACTTAAGAAAATTCTGGCCGACGGCGGTTCACTCATCATTATGTCGCATATGGGCAAGCCGAAAGGCAAAGTATCTGCCAAACTCTCGCTTGGCCAAATCACCGACGCAGTTGCAGCCGCTCTTGGCACTGCAGTTAAGTTCGCACCTGACTGCGCAAAGGCAGCCGACGCAGCCGCAGCTCTGAAACCGGGCGACGTTCTGTTGCTCGAGAACCTGCGCTTCTATCCTGAGGAAGAAGGCAAACCTGTAGGCATCGAGAAAGATGATCCGAACTACGACGCCGCCAAGAAAGAGATGAAGGCCAAACAGAAAGAGTTTGCAAAAACTCTGGCTTCATACGCCGACGTTTACGTTATGGACGCTTTCGGAACAGCTCACCGCTCACACGCTTCTACCGCTGTGATTGCCGACTACTTCGACGCCAACAGCAAGATGCTTGGTCTGCTGATGGAGAAAGAGGTTCAGGCTGTCGATAACATTCTGAGCAACATCAAACGTCCGTTCACCGCAATCATGGGTGGTAGCAAGGTATCAACTAAAATCGGTATCATCGAGAACCTGATGGATAAGGTTGACAACCTGATTCTTTGCGGCGGTATGACCTACACCTTCGCCAAAGCACAAGGCGGCAACGTAGGCAACTCAATCTGCGAGGAAGACAAACTCGACCTTGCTCTCGACGTAATGAAGAAAGCCAAAGAGAAAGGCGTGAACTTGGTACTTGGCACTGACTCGGTTGTTACCAACGCTTTCGATTTCGACACAATGTCGCTGAAACCGGGCGCACAAGTTAAAGTTTGCCCGTCGAACGCCATCGAGAATGGTTTCGAAGGTTTGGACGCTGGTCCGGAAAGCCAAAAGAAATTCGCTGCTGCCATCAAGGGCGCTAAGACCATTCTGTGGAACGGTCCTGCAGGCGTGTTTGAGTGCGACGATTTCACTGCCGGCTCAAAAGCCATTGCCAACGCCATTGCTGACGCAACCAAAGAAGGCGCCTTCTCGCTCATCGGCGGTGGTGACTCGGTTGCCTGCATCAACAAATTCGGCTTGGCTGACAAGGTTTCTTACATCTCAACTGGCGGCGGCGCACTGCTCGAAGCCATTGAAGGAAAAGTTCTTCCGGGTGTAAAAGCCATCCTTGGATAAGATTTAAAATCCGAATAATCGAAAGCCGCTATGCAACCGCATAGCGGCTTTTTTATTTGTGTTTAACACAACGTTAACACAATCGGACATGGGCAATGCCTACATTTGACGCGTTTTAAAATCGGCTGAAGAGTGGACATAATTGTAAAAAACCTGACAAAATTTTACGGGCAGCAGAAGGCTGTAGATAATTTGTCGTTCGAAGTGAAGGCAGGCGAGATACTCGGTTTTCTGGGTCCCAACGGTGCCGGCAAAACCACTACCATGAAAGCCATCGCGGGCTTCCTGACACCCACCGGCGGCGACATCACTATTGGCCGCTACAGTGTCAGAGACAACCCCGAAATGGTCAAACAGATGATCGGCTATCTGCCTGAGCACAACCCGCTTTACACCGATATGAACGTCATCGACTATCTGCGGTATATGGCGCAACTGCAACGAATCCGCGCGAGCAAAATCAACGACCGCATTCTCGAGATGGTGAATGTGTGCGGGCTCGAAGGTGAAAAACATAAGCGCATCAGCGAACTGTCGAAAGGCTACCGGCAACGTGTGGGGCTTGCACAGGCTCTAATTCACGATCCGCAGGTGTTCATTCTCGATGAGCCCACTACAGGACTCGACCCCAATCAGATTGTCGAAATCCGCGAACTCATTAGAAAAATCGGGCGTGAGAAGACGATTATTCTCAGTTCGCACATTCTGGCCGAAGTGGAAGCCACCTGCGACCGTATTCTAATTATCAACAAGGGCCGCATTGTGGCCGACGGAACTGCCGACCAACTGCGAAAAGCGTCGTCGGGTTGCGAATGCCTGCGAATAACGGTTGAAGACGCCGACCGCAACGATGTGGTGCGCACGCTGCAAAGCATTGACACAGTGGAACTGGTTGACACTGTGGCCGATAAATCCGACTCGTTTGAAGTGCAGAGCCGTCCGGGCGAATCGAGCCGCCGCGCCGTTTTCCGTGCGTGCGTCGAGAACGGCTGGGTGCTCACCGAACTATCGCCGGTTGAAACAAAACTTGAAGATATTTTCAGGGAACTGACAAAACAATAGAACCGATAATCATCTGACTACCAATGATTAAAAAGATAATCAAAACAACATCGCCAACGCTGACCATCGCCTGCCGCGAACTAAGGTCGCATTTCGACTCGCTCTCGGCCTATATATTATTGGTGCTTTTTCTGGGTTTCAGCGGCATTTTCACATGGATTTATGGCAGCGATGTCTTTTTCTACGGTCAGGCATCGCTTCAAGCGTTTTTCTCAACCGCCTATGTAACACTGTTTCTGCTGATTCCGGCACTCACCATGCGGACCATCGCTGACGAGATGCGCGGCGGCACAATCGAGATGCTGCTCACCAAGCCTGTCACGCACTGGCAGATTGTGGCAGGCAAGTATCTGTCAGTCATGCTGCTGATAACAATCGCTTTGGCACTCACGCTGCCCTACTACGCCACAGTGGCCTGCCTTGGCAACATCGACCACGGGGCTGTCTTGTGCGGATATTTCGGACTTCTGCTGATGAGCAGCGCATATGCAGGTATCGGCCTGTTTGCTAGTTCGATAAGTGGCAATCCAATTGTCAGTTTTCTGATTTCGCTGGCCATCGGGCTGCTTTTCCACATTGGGTTTGGAATTGTTGGGCATCAGTTTGGCGGCATTGGGGGGCAAGTGGCTATCTGCTTTGACATGAACTCACATTTCGACAGCATCGCTCGCGGCGTAATCGACTCGAAAGACATTGTCTACTTCGCATCGGTGACCTTTGCCGGACTGTTTGCCGCCGAAAAAACTTTGGAATCAAAAACCGCCTGATTATGAAGAATAAAGACATAAAAATATATGTTGCTATGGTGTTGGCGGCGTTGGTGGCTGTCAATATCATTTCCGATAAGTTCTTTTTCCGCATCGACCTGACAGGCGACAACCGCTACACTTTGAGCCGCGCCACAAAGGATATTCTTGCGAATCTCGATGAGACGGTTACGGTAACTGCCTATTTCTCAGACGACTTGCCTGCCGATGTGGCCCGCGCCAAACACGATTTCAGAGATTTGCTCACCGAGTACCGGAACGCGTCGCACGGGCAGTTCGAGTTTGAGTTTGTCAACCCGTCGGCATCCGACGAACTTGAAAACCGGGCCGTCAGCGAAGGGCTCTACCCGGTGATGATAAACGTCCGCGATAAGGACCAAATGACGCAGCAGCGCGCGTTTCTGGGTGCGGTCATCGAGAAAGGCGGGCAGAAGGAAGTGATTCCGTTTGTGCAGCCGTCGATGCCGGTTGAATATGCGCTGTCGTCAGCCATTCGCAAGATGCAGGCCGGACAGCGGCCGGTAGTAGGATTTCTGCAGGGGCACGGTGAGCCATCACCGCAGGAAATGCAGCAGGTGCTGGCCGAGATGTCTGTCATCTACGACATGAAACCCGTCAGCATTGAACGTTCGGCCAACGTGCTCGACAGCATAACCACACTGGCCATCATCGCGCCTACTGACTCAATTACTGCGCCAACCTTTGCCGCCATCGACCGCTTTATGGCGCGCGGCGGGCGGGTTCTCGTCTGCATCGAGCGTATCAGCGCTAGTCTCGACCGTCTGTTTGCCGATGAGTTGAACACTGGTCTTGAGCAGTGGCTGGCCACCAAAAATGTGCGAGCAGACAGCAAGATGGTCATCGACAACAGTTGCGCAAACGTCAACGTGCAACAGCAACAAGGGATGTATCGTGTCAACGTTCAGCAGAAATTTCCATACATTCCGTTTGTGGTCAATTTTGCTAGCCACGCCATCACCAACGGGCTCGAGCAGGTGCAGCTGCAGTTTGCAAGCCCTGTGGTCTATACCGGCGACTCGACGGCCACATTCACAACTCTGCTTTTCAGTTCCGACAGGTCGGCAACACTCAATGTGCCAACCAATATCGATGTTCAGCGGCAATGGACAATGCGCGATTTTCCGTTGGCCGAAATTCCGCTTGGCGGCGTGCTTGAAGGCGAGATTGGCGGCGTACCCGGTTCAAAACTGGCAGTGCTTGGCGATGCCGATTTCATACTCAACGGCGACCCGCGCCAACCGCACCAACAGTCGGCCGACAACATCAGCCTGTTTGTCAACACGGTTGATTATCTATCGGACGACACCGGCCTTGTCGACTTGCGAACCAAGGGCATCACATCGCGCCCAATCGACCAACTCGACGACGGAATGCGGAGTTTTGTAAAATGGCTCAACGTGCTGTTGCCCATTGTTTTAGTTATTCTGATTGGTATCATCCGTCAGCAGCAGCAGCGCAATTTGCGAATCAAACGAATGGAAGAAGGCTATGTTGACTAACCACCGCCTGCCGATTGTAGCCGTTGCTCTCACCGTGCTTGTGGGTGCCTGTGTGGCCATTGCCGTCAGCAACCGCCGCGCCGACCGCTCATTCGGCCGTTTTGTGGTGGCAACAGACACTTCACGGGTTGAATCGATAACCATTGAATGGCCCAATAACGACACAGTGCTTAATCTCAACCGCACACCCGACTCTTGGGTTGTGGTGCTGCCGATGGGAAATCTGGCGACCAACAGCCAACAAGTTGATGAACTGCTGGCATGCCTGTCGGGAACAGAAATCGTTAGGCAGATGAGCAACAGCGAGCAGGCTTGGCCACGTTACGGCGTAAGCGCCGACAGCAGCACTCATGTGGTTGTCAGAAGCAAACACCGCATTATGGCCGATTTCTATTGCGGCAAAGTTGGTTTCGACCCGCAACTGGGCAATGTCTGGACCTATGTTCGCACTGCGGACCGCCCAAATGTCTATATGACCGACGGGTATCTGAATCTTGCATTGAACCGCCCGTTTCACACATGGACGAATTACTGATTTTCATTGGAAATTTATCGGTTTTCTGAAATCAGTTTGTTTTTCAGGTTTTCAGTTTGTGTTTGCGTTTTTGTTATATTTGCGGCTTGGTTAGTGGCAAAACACTACGGTTATAAATTTTAACATATTAGTAATATGAACTTTACACACGAAGTACAAGGTATGGTTTGCGTAGCACAAGGCGCCAACCATGGCCCCGCCCCGATTCCTGAAGAGGGCAAATGGGTGAAGGCTAAAGAAATCAAAGATATCAGTGGTTTCACCCACGGTATCGGCTGGTGCGCACCGCAACAGGGTGCCTGCAAACTTTCATTGAACGTCAAAGAAGGTGTCATTCAAGAGGCTCTTGTCGAGACTATCGGCTGCACCGGTATGACTCACTCGGCTGCCATGGCTGCTGAGATTCTTCCGGGCAAGACCATTCTCGAGGCTCTCAACACCGACCTGGTTTGCGACGCCATCAACACCGCAATGCGCGAGTTGTTCCTGCAGATTGTTTACGGCCGTACACAGAGCGCCTTCTCAGAGGGTGGCTTGACCATCGGCGCCGGCCTTGAGGACCTTGGCAAAGGTCTGCGCGGCATCACCGGCACACTCTATGGCACATCAGTCAAAGGTCCACGTTACCTTGAGATGGCCGAGGGCTACATCACCAAAATCGGCTTGGACAAGAACAACGAGATTATCGGCTACCGATTCGTAAATCTTGGCCGTATGATGGATATGATTAAGGGCGGAATGGACGCCAACGAGGCTCTTCAGAAAGCATCTGGCAAATATGGCCGCATCGAAGAGGCTGTTAAAGAAATTGACCCACGTAAAGAATAGGAGGACACAGATATGGCAATTAGAGAAGTAAAATTCGAAAGTCAGGACCGTCGCATCAAGCAGATTCTTGCTGCTTTGAACGCTAACGGCATCAAAAGTATTGAAGAGGCTAACCAAATCTGCGAATCTTATGGTTTGGACCCGTACAAAACCTGCGAGGACACACAGCCTATCTGCTTCGAGAACGCTAAATGGGCTTACGTTGTAGGCGCCGCCATCGCTCTGAAGAAGGGCTGCAAAAACGCCGCTGACGCCGCTGAGGCTATCGGCATCGGTCTGCAGTCGTTCTGCATCCCCGGCTCTGTAGCCGACGACCGCAAGGTTGGTCTGGGACACGGCAACCTGGCTGCCCGTCTGCTTCGCGAGGAGACCAAATGCTTCGCCTTCCTGGCAGGCCACGAGTCATTCGCAGCCGCTGAGGGCGCTATCAAAATCGCCGCTAAGGCCGACAAGGTGCGCAAAGAACCGCTTCGCTGCATTCTGAACGGTCTGGGCAAGGACGCTGCCAAAATCATTTCGCGTATCAATGGCTTTACATACGTTCACACTGATTTCGACTACTTTACAGGCGAACTGAAAGTGGTTGAGGAAATCAAATACTCTGACGGCGAGCGCGCAAAAGTACGCTGCTACGGCGCCAACGACGTTCGCGAAGGCGTGGCCATTATGTGGAAAGAGGGCGTTGACGTGTCAATCACCGGCAACTCTACCAACCCGACCCGCTTCCAACACCCGGTTGCAGGCACTTACAAGAAAGAGTGCACCGAGCGTGGCAAGAAGTATTTCTCAGTAGCATCGGGTGGTGGTACCGGCCGTACTCTGCACCCCGACAACATGGCTGCAGGTCCGGCATCTTACGGTATGACCGACACCATGGGCCGTATGCACTCTGACGCTCAATTCGCTGGTTCATCTTCAGTTCCGGCTCACGTTGAGATGATGGGCTTCCTTGGCATCGGCAACAACCCGATGGTTGGTGCTACCGTTGCTGTGGCAGTTGACGTTGCTACCGCACTGAACAAGTAATTCAGTAAGTTTTTCATAGAGAAAGCCCCGATGGTTTTTCCGTCGGGGCTTTTTTTGTGGAACATGAGTGAAGATGAAAATGTAAAAAAGATAGCGTAAATTCACCGCCGAAAAAGCGCGCGTGCAATGCGAAGATTTACAAAGATTTCGATATTGACGGTTTTGTTGGTAATGCCGATAATGGCCATGCCACAAACCGACAGTTGTCAGAATCTGATTCTCAATTTCAGATTCGACGACGCACGCCAACAGATTTTCCGAATGCCCGAAGGTTACCAAACCGCCTGGCTGTCGGCCTACACGTTGTTTGTTGAGCAACTGTCGGAACTCGGGAAACCGCAACCCGACGCACTTGCCGAACTTTTGAAAACCGCCCGTCACCATCAAGCCAACTCAGCCGACTATCAGCAATGTCTGAGCGACATCTACCTAATGAAATGCTACGCTTGCTTTGTGAACGGCTCATATCTGTCGTCTTACACAGCCTATACTCAAGCCCGGCAAGCGGTTGCAAGTCTGCCGCCCGACGACTGGCGGCGGCAACGGTTCGAACTGATTGAGTTGATCTACGATGGCCAAGTGCAAAATGTGGCACCGCTGTTTGCCGATAACCTGACCGAAAACAAGCGCACTGAACGCTATTGCAAAATAGTTGAGAGTCTTACACATAACCCCGAAGTGCCCGATCCGTTCAAAAACGAGTTGAAAGTAGCGTCGCTGCTGCTATATCCGCTGATTAGCAACAACAACTCATCCGGTTTGAAACTTATGCAGAGTTTTGGCCGGGAATGGCCCGTCAGCAGTCCGATTGCGGCCTACACGGCTGCCAAACATCTTATCGCCAACGATAGCACACCCCGGGCTCTAAAGATTCTCTCTTCGGCCTGCCAACGTGGCTACAACAAACAGTTCAACTCAATCAACTTACTGATTGGCAACACCATGCTCAATGTAGGCAACGACTCGTGCGAATTATTTCTCAGTCAGTTCATCAGCAACCAAAACAACCTATCGGATGTGCTCTACGCCAAATTCAAACTGGCTTGGCACAAGTTTCCGAAAGGCGATACTACCGCGTACGAATCATTGTGTCAGAAGGTTATGCAGTCATCTGCCATAACGCCGTCCGATGCACAGGCAAAATATGAGTGTGCCATGTATCGCTACTGGGACACGCTGCTCTTGCGTGCTCGACTATCCTTCGATGCGGCAGACTATCAACGTTGCAAATCGATTCTCGAAGCCGCCGGGCAGCATAAATCGCGGTTCACCCCCATTCAAGCCAACGAGTATGCCTACCGCATGGGGCGCGTCTGCCACAAAACCGGCGATTGGGCAAATGCCAAACGGTTCTACGAAGCCGCCATCGACCGCAATCTTGAGAAAACACTTTACTACCCTTGCTACGCTGCATATTACATCGGCTTGATTTACAAATCGGAAGGCGACAAGACGAAAGCCAACGAATATTTCAAAATTTGCCGGAAAACCGATTCGCCCATCTACAGCGAAAGCATTCACCAAAAGGCTAAGAGAGAGATGGAATGAATTGCCATGGCAGTCCACCCAACAAAAAAGGATTGCCGTTCCCGACAATCCTTTTTGCTTATACTGAATAATTTACAATCAAAGTTCGGCAAGACCTGAGTCAACCAGAATACGGCCGCAGTACTCGCAAACAATGATGCGTTTGCGTGAGCGGATATCAACCTGGCGCTGTGGCGGAATCTTGTTGAAGCAGCCACCGCAAGCATCACGCTGTACGGTAACCACTGCCAGACCATTGCGCACGTTCGAACTGATGCGGTTGAAGGCGGTCAGATAGCGCTCATCGATAAGTTTCTCAATTTCTGCTTTTTTCGCATTCAACTCATCTTCCTTCTTCTGAGTTTCCGACACAATGCTGTCCAACTCGCTGCGTTTCTGCTGCAGGTCGCCATTGCGCTCTTCGTATGTCGTTTCCGATTTCTCGATAATCTCTTTCTTGTGCTCAACTTCGGCGGTGTACTCGCGAATATGCTTCTCGCTCAGTTCGATTTCAAGATTTTGGAACTCAATTTCCTTCGACAGCGAATCGTATTCGCGGTTGTTGCGGACATTGTCCTGCTGCGATTGGTATTTCTTTATATCTTCTTGGCACTGAGCGATTTTGTGTTTTTCGCTCACGATTTTCTGCTCGTTTTCCTTAACTTCAGTCTTCAGGTTGGCGATACGGGTCTGTAAACCTGCCAACTCATCTTCAAGGTCCTGAACTTCGAGCGGAAGTTCACCGCGCAAACTCTTGATTTTGTTGATTTCTGTCTGAATCTGCTGCAAATCGTACAGATTCTTCAGTTTTTGTTCCATTGGAACATCCACCTTTTGATTTTTGTCATCCATGCGTTATACGTATTTTATCGGATTTGTATTTACCTTCGTCAATCGGACTGCAAAAGTAGAAAATTTTCCAGTAACTAATTCATAAAAAAGTTCTTTTGTGAACTGCTCGCTTTCATAATGCCCGATGTCGGCTAAAACAAACGGATAGCGGGCATCAAAAAACTGATGGTATTTGATATCGGCGGTGAGCAGAATGTCGGCACCGGCGCTCATGGCGTCGCCAATCAGGAAACTGCCCGCGCCGCCGCACACTGCTACCTTACTTATCGGCGATTCGGGCAGACGGGTGTGACGGATACAGCCGCAGCCGAAAATCTTTTTCACCCTTTGCAGAAAATCCGCAGCGTTTTCGGGTTGTGGCAGCGAGCCGATTATGCCGCTTCCGGCCATCGCAAAACTGTTGTCGAGCGGATAGACATCGAATGCCGGCTCTTCGTATGGATGGACGCTCAGCATAGCGTTCACCACTTTGGAAACCAGATGTTTGGGTGCAATGGTTTCAATCCGTGTCTCGGGCTCAAAATGAGTCTTTCCTATTTCGCCTACGTAAGGATTGCAGCCTTCTTCGGCCTTGAATGTGCCCTGACCTTCAAGATTATAACTGCAGTGGCTGTAGTTTCCGATGCTGCCTGCGCCGGCTTCGAACATGGCATTGCGAACTACTTCGGCATCGGCTGTCGGCACAAAAACCACAATCTTGCGCAGATTGCCGCCCATTGGGCTGAGAATGCGTGTGTCTGTCAGTCCTAACTTGCTGGCAATCCGACTATTGACACCGTTCACAAGCATATTGTCGAGATTGGTGTGCGCGGCATAGACGGCCACATCGTTTTTAATTGCCTTGACAAGCGTGCGCTCGACTTCACTGTTGCCGCTGAACTTTTTCAGTCCACCGAAAACAAACGGATGGTGCGCGATTATCAAATTGAAACCCAGACTGATGGCTTCGTCGACAACTTCTTCGGTCACGTCGAGACAGATGAGTGCGCCTGTGGCTTCGGCGTTGCGGTCGCCCACAATCAGCCCGGCATTGTCGTACGATTCCTGCATGGCCAGCGGCGCCACACTCTCGATAAAATCGGTTATTTCAGCAATTTTCATTCTCAAAGTTTTTGTCGTGAACTTAAAAAAGCCTTTCAGAAACGCGCTGAAAGGCTTTAGCAAGAAATCTTATTTTTTACCCATTAAATACATTGCCAATAATAGACAAATTTTCGGTAACGGGCAAGTTTTTATTCGTTTTTTTTGATTTATCGGCATAGTGGCATCCGCCAGGTCGTTTTTGTTTGTCGGAAAGCGACCGTCCAACCCGACAAAATGCATATCTTTGGCAAAAAAAAGAATCGAGCGATGAACGAAGACATTAAAAACGCGCTTGAAGTGCTGCGTGCTGGCGGTGTGATTCTCTACCCCACCGATACCATTTGGGGGTTGGGCTGCGACGCCACCAATGCCGATGCTGTCAAGCGCATCTACGAAATCAAGCAGCGGGCCGACAACAAGTCGCTGATTGTGCTGGTCGATACAGCGGGGCGCATACCGTCATATGTGCAGGACGCACCTGACATCGCCTTCGACATGATTGAACTTGCTACATCACCGCTCACGGTAATTTTTGAAGGCGCAAAAAATCTGGCCACCAACGTTGTAAACGCCGATGACCAGAGCGTTGGCATCCGTGTGGCTACCGACGATTTCTGCCCCACACTCATCAGCCGGTTCCGCAAACCCATTGTCTCAACATCGGCCAACATCAGCGGGCAGCCTGCCCCGGCTTGCTTCGACGAGATTGCCCCGCACATTATCGAAAGTGTGGATTATGTTGTCAAACACCGCCAGGACGACACAACAAAACATAAGGCTTCGGGCATTGTGAAAATTGGCCGCAATGGTGAAGTGAAGGTGATAAGAGAATAAACGATAACGATAACTATAACCATAACACAAACACAAACGCAAACAAAAACAAAAGAACGGATACATTAATTATGCTTTCTAAACCTTTAAACTAAACCAACCATGCGAACCACCCGATTTCTTACAATCGTCCTGATGGCACTGTCTGTGCATCCGGCTGTTGGCCAGTCGCTTGGCGCGTACACCGACTACGACAAAAACTTTATTGTCTTCGATGACGGCAACTTCCGGCAATTAGAGTTTCAGGAAGTCAAATCGTTTGCCGTGGGTAGCGGTTGTGTGGCTTACGTGAGCAACGGTGGGCATCTGAAGGCATATGCCAATCATATCAGCTACAATGTGTCACCGTCAGTCGACAGCTACACCATAACCGACAACCTGTTCACTTTCAGCGTTGGTTCGCAGCTCTACGTTTTTGAACAAGGCAATCGGCGATTGCTGTCGGGATTCGCCGGCCGATTTATGGTTGGCGACAGCGTGGTGGCTTTCATCGACACCAACAAACACTATTTTTCGATCTACTCTGACGGCCGCATAATCGAGTTGGCCGACATCATCGTGGGCAACGATGCCGACTTCTGGGTGGGCGCCAACACCGTTGCATTTGTCGATATGCACGACGTGCTGCGGCTGGTTTGCGACGACCACGTTTACGAACTTTTCAATGTCATTGACGGCATCAGTGTTGGGCTGGGGCGCAACGTGGGCGCGTTTGTCGACCATTCTGATGGCGCGTTCCGGATTTTCCACAACGGCGAGATGAACGACATTGAACAGTTTGCGCCAAAATCGTTCAAATGCGGATATGAGCAGGTGGCTTTTATCAACAGCATGGAAAACTTCAGACTTTTCAGCAACGGCGAGATTTACGACATTTCCGGATTCGCCCCCGATATGTATGATTTGAATCGCAAAATGCTTATATACAGCCTTCAAGGACAATTTTTCACTTTCATCGACGGCGAACAGTATCTGGTCGAGAACTACGTGCCGCAAAGTTACAGCATCAACGGCAACCTGCTGACCTATATCGATCAGAACGGATATCTGGCAGTGTTTGAAGATGGCGAGAAACACATCATATCGTATGGCCCAATCAATGGCTACACGGCTGTGGGCGATGTGGTTGTTTTCAACGAAGGCCTGAACACCACAAAAATATACTACAACGAAAAGACATACAAGAAGTAGGACTAAAAAAAAGTGCGCCTGGTATTATATATAAGCGAGCCACACATATTATATATGTTTTCCGTTCAAACCTTTCAGCACCGGAAAAAAGCGAATAATAATCATTAAAAACGCGGAATAATTCCGTTTTTCGGCGCCCCAACCGACTCTCGCAGGGCGTCATTAATAACATTAGCACAAGCAACCATTTGATTATCAAACCAAATTCCATATCAACAAAATGATATTGATAATAATTGTTCGTTTGATATAAAATTGTATTTTTGCAGTCCACATTTGGGGAAATGTGGATAGTATTTATTTATTAATTAAAAAGTTAGGATTAGAGTGGACACACTTAGTTTGAAAACCATCTCGGCAAACAAGACAACCGTTGAGAAGAAATGGGTTGTCATCGACGCCAAAGACCAAGTCTTGGGCCGTCTTGCCAGCAGTGCCGCCTATCTGTTGAGAGGCAAGCACAAAACCAACTTTACCCCCCACGTTGACTGCGGCGATAATGTCATCATTATCAACGCCGAAAAAGTTCAACTTACAGGCAACAAATGGGCAGGTAAAGAGTACACACACTACACCGGCTATCCCGGTGGTCAACGCACTATCGTTGCAGAAAAACTTATGGCTAAAAACCCGATTGCAATGGTAGAAACAGCAGTAAAAGGTATGCTTCCGAAGAATCGTCTCGGCGCAGCCCTCTACCGCAACCTTTATGTTTATGCAGGCGAGAGCCATCCACACACAGCTCAGCAGCCTGAATTGATTAACTTAAATTCAATCAAGTAAAATGGAAGTAATTAATGCAGTTGGACGCAGAAAGTCCGCTATCGCTCGCGTTTACTTGAGCCAAGGAACAGGCAACGTAACAGTTAACGGCAAGGATTACAAGGAGTATTTCCCGATTGACACCCTGCAGTACATTGTTATGCAACCTTTTGGTGTATTGTCGCTTAATGGCAAATTCGATGTCAAAGCAACCATCGACGGTGGTGGTGTGAAAGGACAGGCTGAGGCCGTTCGTCTGGGAATCACCCGCGCGCTGATGAAATTTGACGAGGAAAACCGCAAGCCTCTGAAGGCTGCCGGATTTGTTACCCGCGACCCACGTGAGGTTGAACGTAAGAAACCTGGTCAGAAGAAGGCTCGCAAGAGATTCCAGTTCAGTAAGCGTTAATGATGCTGCACGAGAATATCGTTTAGTATCTAAATTGTTAAGACTTCTGAAGCAGAACTACTTAACAATTGCTTTTACAACAAGAATGTAAACGAAAAACAAACAAAAATGTCAAGAGTTAATTTTCAAGAATTATTAGACGCAGGTGCGCACTTCGGCCACCTGAAAAGAAAATGGAATCCGGCAATGGCTCCATACATCTTCATGGAGAAGAACGGAATCCACATCATCGACCTGCACAAGACAGTTGCAAAGGTTGATGAAGCCGCTAATGCACTTAAGCAGATAGCAAAATCAGGCCGCAAAATCCTTTTTGTAGCCACCAAAAAACAAGCAAAAGATATTCTTGCAGAACAAGTTAAAAAAATCAACATGCCGTACGTATCAGAGCGCTGGTCGGGTGGTATGCTGACTAACTTCCCCACTGTTCGCAAGGCAGTCAAAAAAATGAGCTCGTTCGACAAGATGGAGCAGGACGGAACACTTGACCACCTGTCGAAACGCGAGAGACTGCAAGTCGACCGCCAACGCAGCAAACTGACCAAAAACCTTGGCAGCATCGCCGACCTTACCCGTCTGCCCGCCGCCTTGTTCGTTATCGACGTTCAGAAAGAGAAGATTGCCGTGGCTGAGGCACACCGCCTTCAGATTCCGGTATTCGCTATGGTCGACACCAACTCAGATCCTAACATTGTTGACTACGCCATCCCGTGCAACGACGACGCAGCAAAAGCAATTTCGCTCGTTCTGGGCGCTGTTTGCGACGCCATTCAGGAAGGCCTGGCCGAACGCAAAGCCGAAAAAGACAAAGAGCCTGCTGAAGGCGAAGAGCAGAAACCTGCTAAAGGCGGCAAAAAATCAGCTGCCAAGAAAGTAGCGTCGACTGAAGACGAGGCTGAAGCAGAGGCCGAGGAAGCCAACGAAAACGAAACCGAGGAATCGGCAGAATAATTAAAAACGATTAAGATTATGTCAATATCAGCATCTGACGTAGCAAAACTGCGCAAAACCACTGGCGCCGGTATGATGGACTGCAAAAAGGCCCTTACCGAAGCCAACGGCGATTTTGACCGTGCCATCCAAATCATCCGCGAGAAGGGACAGGCTGTTGCCAGCAAACGTGCCGACCGCGAGGCTTCGGAAGGCAATGTGATTGCCAAAGTATCAGCCGACGGCAAACACGGCGCACTCATCGCTCTTAACTGCGAGACTGACTTTGTGGCTAAAAACGAGGATTTCGTAAAACTCGCTCACGAGATTTGCGACCTGGCTCTCGAGAAACAGCCTGCCGACCTTGCAGCCTTGAAGGCTCTTCCGTTCAAGAACGGCAAAGACGTTGAGGGCATCATCACCGAGCAAATCGGTATCATCGGCGAGAAACTTGAACTGGCTTGCTATGAATCGCTTTCGGGCGAGGTTGTTTGCGCCTACATCCATATGGGCAACAAACTGGCAACTCTGGCAGCCTTCAACAAGGCCGGTGTTGACGCACAGGTTTACAAAGACGTTGCAATGCAAGTTGCAGCTATGAACCCTGTATCGCTCAGCAAAGACGATGTTCCGGCAGCAGTTGTCGAGAACGAGTTGACTGTGGCTATTGAGAAGACTAAAGAGGAATTGGTTGCCAAAGCTGTTGACGCTGCTTTGAAAAAAGCCGGCATCAATCCTGCTCACGTTGACTCTGAAGACCACATTGAGTCGAACACAGCCAAAGGCTGGCTGACTCCTGAGCAGGCACAGCAGGCCCGCGACATCCGTGCGAAAGTATCGGTTGAAGCCGCTGCCAACCTGAAGGAGCAAATGGTTCAGAACATTGCACAAGGCCGTTTGAACAAGTTCTTCAAAGACAGCACTTTGTTGAACCAAGAGTTCATCAAGGACGCCAAAATCAATGTTGCCCAGATGATGGACGCAGCATCGAAAGGTCTGACTTGCACCGGCTTCAAACGCTATGCTTTGAAAGACTAAGATTTTTCAAAATCTATAAAAATGAAAGGCATTCCAATTTGGGATGCCTTTTGTTTTTTGTATGATTACCGAATTACGGATCCAATAGCCTGCAAAAAAGTAGGGGCCTTCAGCCCCTAACATTTTTATATCCAAAATTTGGCAAAGGCAATTAAACTGCCTTGCAAATTTACCCTTATCTATTCCAAAGTTTAAGCTTTTCCGCCATGCTCGTCGATATATGATTGTATTTCGACTTGCAGGCGCTCGTTTAATTCCTTCTCTCGCATCCTACTGATTGCCACCACAATCACACGGTACGGCATGTCATCTTTGTAGATGACTTTATAGTGCTCTGTGGCATAGATATCTTTTCCGCGGATGTCAGCATTCTGTTCGCGCAAGGCTTTTCCGTTGGCAACCAGCGCAGTCCAGAACTCATTCATATAAGCTTCGCGTTCGGCATCGTCCTGGGCGATCAAAGTGGCGAACGGCGTACCTTCAACGTTATCGGGGTTTATGCCATAGAACCGCGCCATTTTTTTCGACATGTTCAGAATATTTCCTTCAAGGTCGAGTTCGGCAACCATCAAACCGCTGTAGAACGCCATCAGTTGGGCGTTTAGTGTGTCATGACGCTTGGATGCTTCTTCCTGAGTGGCCTGCATCTCTTCAAGATTCTGACGCATTTCCTCCTCATGCTGCGACAACTCCTCAGCTTGTTCGTTCGACTGCTCAAGCAGGTGCGCGTTATGAATATTGGTGTTGACGCTCGACACTACTGATGCAATGTTCTCGCATAGTTTTTCAATGAACTCTATTTTGTACTGCTCAATGTGGTTGTACGATACAAGTTCCATTATACCGAAAATCTCATCGTTGACAATCATCGGCACAACCAGCAAATTGCGCGGCTTTTGCGCTTCTTTTTTGCCTTGCGTAAAGGTTACGTAACTGTCGGGGATATCCTCAAGATAGATACATTTCATCTCGTCGATTGAGCGTCCGAAAATGCCGTCCTTGGCCGTAACTTCGGCATTCTCTAGCATTATCTGCTTGCCGTAAGCAATGGCGGCTTTGTTTTCGAATTTCATCTCATCGCTGTACGGGTCTTCCTTCTTGAAGTAGATGGCACCCTGCACCACATCAACATACTTGAGCAGTTGCGACAGCAGATTCATGGCAAAATCTTCAACATTGTCGTTATCCTGACGGATGATCTCGCCAAAGTTGGCCAGACCGTGCGTTACCCAGTTGCGCTGGTCGTCGAGCAGTTTCTTCTTGTCCTCCTCCTTTTTGGCTTCGATAAGACTATTCTGCATTGTTATCAGCGATGCGCCCAATGTGTCGTCGTCGCTCAGCAAGTGATACTCTGCGTTAAGGTTGCCCTTGCCAATCTCGCCCGCAAAATCAACCGAAGCCTGAAGACTGTCAAACAGATTGTCGAGTGCACCATTAAGGTCGGTTATCTCACTTTCGATCACTTTCCTATCGTTGCTGTTTTTGCTGATGATACCCAGCGACAAGCCTGCCAACTTGTTGTTGATGTTCACAATCGATGCCGAAATGTTGCGCGCCACAAGTGAAATCACAAACGATAGAAGTATGAATCCGGCCAGAATAAGGATAACCACATTGATGAACGACCTGTTGGCTTCCGCATAGGCTTCAGTCACTGGCACGGTGGTTAGCAGTTCCCAATGGGTGTTTGCCATATCGATGCGCTTCAGAACCGTAATGGCGGATTTCTTATTTTCGTCAGAACCAACATATATGGTATCAGTCAGCGATTCAAAAACCGAATCGGCAAAGAATGTCTGCTCCTCGCCCACTTTATCGATGTTGGTGTTATAGACGAACTTTCCGTTGTCGGCCATCAGATAAATACGCTCACCAGTGTCAGTCTGGTAGTCTTCTATAGCTTTCTCCACATAGCCAAGTGCGAAATCGATGCCGACAACGCCCTGGAACTCGCCCCACAACTGTATTGGCGCAATTATCGATGTTATCAGCATCGAGTCTTCAACGCCTTTGTTGTAACTGTACATATAAGGGTCGAGCAGCGATACACTCATAGTTTCGCGCGGGATGGTGTAGTATGGTTTTTCATAAGGCGGCATATTCGAATTTACCTCAACTTTTATTTCATCGCCCTGGCGGTAGAACGATGGCGAATAGTTGCCGATGGCGGTGGCATCGGGGGCCAGGATGCACTCTTCGTCGCGCTCGTCGATGGAATTAGGTTCCCAAACCGACCATATCGACAGAATATCGCTGTTGTCTTCAATTACCTTGCGTAGCATTTCTGTAAAGGTTTGGCGACGAATACTTTCTTCCATGCCTTCATACTCCTGCATTGTCTGTGCAAGCGACTCGACTATCCCCGCCTTGCCGTCAATCAGTCCGAGAACCTTGTTCGACAGGTCGTTCGATTTTTTGATAATGTCGGTGCTGGCCATATCTTCTGATATGTTTTTCACTTCAATCCCGACATATCCGAGCGATGCCACATATACCAACAGTGATGCTCCAAGGAAATAGAACATCATTTTTCTATGTATGCGTTTTTTGAAAATCATTGCCGTAAGTTTTTAAAGTTTGGTCTTGTAGTTCACGATGTCGTTCAGTTCGGCTCCAGCCGCATCCCACAATGTTTTCATTGTTTTGAACAACCCGGGGATGGCGGTCAGGTTCTTATCGTCATCTATAAGTTTGATGATTTTGTCAATAGAGTTGTAAATATGCCTTATTCCCAGATAGTTAATCTTTGTTTTCAATGATTTTGCCACTGTTTTAAGGCTCTTATAGTTGCGGTCCTTAACCAGACTCTCCATTTCTGAAATCTGTGCCGGAATCTGTTCCGCGTAGCGTTTCAGAATGTCGGCAATCTTCTTCTCGTCGTTTTTGTAAACCACATTCAGGTTGGTCAGGTCGATGAGCTGCTGCTTGGTCTCGGCCAATTCGGGCACAATTTCCTTTTTCAGGTCATCGGGTATCACGCCCTCCTGAATCATCTGAATCTTCTCCTCAATTTTCTTTTGAGCCGTGATGTCGATGCCAATCTCAACTATTTCGGTTATGACACCATCGGCATCAGTCACAGGAATGAACCGCTCAAGCAGCCAGACTTGTTTCTTGCCGTTTGTGTACAACTCCTCGCTCTCCATAATGTTGCCTTTCAACAACTCTTCCCAGAAGTGTTCGTGCAGTGTCTGCTCCTTTTCGTCCATTATCACTTCTGATTTGTGGCGCTTGCCAATAAGTTTCTCGCGCTTGCTGTTCACCAATGCGGCGAATTCGTCGTTCACATCGGTGATGTGCCTGCTTGTGTCGTAGTGGACAGTCGGCATCACAGAGTTGAATCCCGATATAATTGTGGTGAGTTCTTCTTCTTTTTGTGTCGACTCTTCCTGAGTGGCCTGCATCTCCTCCATGTTCTGACGGATCTCCTCTTCCTGTTGCTCCAGAATCTCAGCCTGCCGCTTCGATTTTTCGAGCAACTGCGCTGTCTGGCCGTTGATTTTCACTGTCGATATTGTCGATGCAATGTTCTCCGACAATTTCTCGACAAACGAAATTTGGTATGGTTGCAGCACTTTGAATGAGTATATTTCGACAATACCCACCAAGTCCTTATTGTAGAGCAGCGGGACAATGAGCGCCGATTTTGGCAGTGCCCGGCCCAATCCCGAGCCAATCTGGTCGATATCGGGTGTTATGTCGCTAATGAATATTGTCTCTTTCTCAAGATAAGCCCGGCCTATCAGCCCCTTGCCCGGCTCAACAAAACCATTTACCGATGCCTTCTCTTTGCTAAAGCCGATGTGTGCCACCAACTCGGCGCCCTTGCGATCGGGCGGAATAATGTAGAAGGCGCCCATCTGTGAGTCAAGATAAAGTGTCAAGTTTTTGATAATCTCGCCCGCAAGCGTTTTCATATCACTATTGTCGACGCGCAGCACCTTGTTGAACAGGTTGATACCATTCGATGCCCAGTTAAGTTGCCCCTCTTCCTCGCGTCGCTCGTTTTCCTCAATTTTAGCGCGCTCAAGACTGTTTTTCATTTCGATGATGGCGTTGCCAAGCACGTCCTTGTCGCTCAGCGGCGTGAAATTGTAGTTTGAATTGCCGTTACCGATGTTCTCGGCGAATTTGGTGACTTGCAGCAGTCCGTCAACCACTTTATTCGATGAGTCGGCCATCTGTCCAAGTTCATCATCGCTGTCGACATCCATCTTCAGAGCATTGTCGACTTGCCCTAACGACAGTTTCCTGATTATGGCGTTCACCTTGTTGATTGGGGTGACAATCTTCATCGAAAGAATGAAGATGATAAATGCCAGCAAGATAAGTCCTACAGCAATCACCTTTCTAACAAACATCAGCGAACTGCTAATCTGTGCGTTCACCTCAGCCACCGATGTGGTTGCAATCAGTTTCCACTGGTTGCCGAGCCCCGCTGGATTGATGGTCAGTGTCGTGCACAGAATGCTGTCGTTACCCATATGATCTTTGATGAAGATGGTTTTTGAGTTGCTGGTGTCAGCACGGGCAATCACTGTGTCGATTTCGGCAAACTGAAGGCCAATAAGGTCCGGGTTATGGTAATCGACAATCATTCCGCTCGACGAAATGATGGTAATCTTCTTGTTGCTAGCCTGGCAAATGGAATCGACCATCAGGCGCAGAGTGTGAAGGTTGATGTCGGAACTGATGACACCGATGGTTTCGCCTTTTCTGTTAATTGGTAGCGCAATTGATGATTTCAGATATTTCTTTGTTACAGACTCGTCCTGGAAGAACGTTGACGGCTCAGAAAACATCGGCTTTTTGAGCCTGCGAACAACGTAATATGGCGACTCAGTGTTATTGTCAGTGTCGTAGTCGAAGAATGTGCTTTTCGACTCAAAGCCATATGATGTGCGATCTGTCCGCAGAAGTTGCCGTCCGTTGCTCACGCCACTCACGTAGCCGTTGTCGAAGCAGATCCAAACGGCGGCCAGCATCGGGTTGCTGCTGCAGGTGCTTTTGATAATGCTTCTATAGAAACTTTCATTGCTGTCATAACTGCCGTTGATGGTCGACTCGATGACCGATTTCATAGTGACGAGTTTCTTGTACTCGCAGTCGGCAATGTTCGAGAACGTTGTCGAAATGTCTTCAAGCAATGCGGCATCGCGCTTTTCCATTGTCTCAATTATCGATGACCGGAACTGGTTATTGATTATTCGCGCGGCAAAAAATATGACCACTGACACAGTGCCCAGCACCAGTGCAAGCACCCTGTAACTTAGACGGATTCTGACTTTCATATATCTCTGTTTTGTCTATTAACTCACAAGTGGCGGAACCTGCAAATTGCTGACGCAAGTCCCTACCAAACCAAAAAATAAATATCTACATTTTTTTCAAATGTGAAACATCATTTGGCGAAATAGTTGAGAAATAGTTGAGATTTGTATCCGCACATATTGCAACTACATGAAAAACATACCGTTATAATATTACGGCCATCAATCGGCCGTTCTACCATTAGTGCTATTGCAATAGCCGGGATATTGAATATTTTAGCGGCCAATGATAACAACAACTTTTAAAATCATTTTATATGAAAAAACTATTAAAAATCACACTGTTAGGCATTCTTTCATTGATTATTGTCGCCATTGCTTGCGTTTGGGCGACATTCGGTTCACTGATAAAGGGTGCCATGTCGGTCCAGAAACTTGACGACGGCATGTATTATATGGAATACCGTGGCGACGACGGTTTTGACGATTTTTTGGAAAAGGGCGGTGCTAAAAATTCGCAAGAAGTGATTCTTTACATCAACCAGTTCCTGTCGAAAGGATACTACACCCCGCCAACATCAACCGACACAATGAATTATGGTTGCTCGACACTGACCGTGCGCACTCCCGATGGCGACGTGCTGATGGGCCGCAATTTCGACTATATGACTGCAAATGCAATGATAATGCACGTTGTTCCAAAAAACGGATATGAATACATATCCACCTTTAATACAGAATTTTACGGATTAGGCGACGGATGGCTGCCTGAGGGTTTTGTAAATCAATATGTGGCACTGAGCGGACTTTTTCTGGCTCTCGATGGCATCAATGAGAAGGGATTCGCAATTGCCGACCTAATGGCAGGCGATGATGCTGAAACTCATCAAAATACGGGCAAACCTGCACTTACCACCACCAGCGCAATTGCCTATCTGCTGAAAAAAGCCGCATCTGTTGATGAAGCCATCAAACTACTCGGCAAAATCGACATGCATTCCGATATAGGCGCCGCACACCACTACGCAATGTCAGACGCATCGGGCAAAAGTGTTGTGGTTGAATACGTTGAAAACGAGATGGTGGTAACCGAGACTCATACAGTTACCAACCATTACCTGTGTCAACAGAAACTCAATGCAGGTCTGATTTTTGGTGATACCCGCTACGACATACTCTGCGACCTTTACGATGGTTCACAAGGTATTATGAACGCGCAGCAACTGAATGACGCTGTTTTTTCGGTTGCACAGCAGCCGTGGGGCGAGAATTTCATTGGTGGCACACAATGGACAATGATTATGAATCTCACCAAACCATCAGTTACTTACTACTCGCAGCGAAAATTCGACAAACCGTTCAGATTTGAACTAAAATGTGATTAATAGTTTGGTTGACAGCAAAAACAAGAAAGCCGGCTTTGAGCCGGCTTTCTTGTTTAGTATTTAACAACTTTCTGCTGCAGAATCTTTGTGTCGGTCACTAAGCGCAGAACGTAAATTCCGCTTGGTAAATCGCTGATGTCGACAGTGGCATCGAAACTGCTGATGTCGATAATGCGGATTACCATGCCTGACTGTGACAGCAACTCGATTCTGCCACCTGCCATTGAACCCGAAGCACTGACGCGGAACAATCCATGTGTCGGGTTGGGCACAATGGTCAGTTGGTCAAAGTCATCGCCTGCGTAAAGCACAGTCACTATCTTGTCGGCATACTCGCGTGTGCCATCGAAATCGACTTGCGACAAGCGATAGTAGAGTTGTCCCTGCTCAGGTGCGTTATCGGCAAACTGATAGTTGAGCAAGCTGTTCGAATTACCAGCACCATCAACATAGCCAATGGTTACAAAGTTGACACCATCGATAGAGCGCTCAATCTCGAAGTAGTCGTTGTCTTTCTCCGAAAGGGTTGTCCACTCGAGTACAATGCTGTTGCCCGCCTGACGGCCAGTAAAGGCTGCAAAGGTGACAGGAAGCGGGTTGATATCCGGTTCTGGATTTTTAGCACCGAACGTGAACGGACTGTATGAGGTGACATACGATGTGGTTGAGATGGAATTCACTCCGTCGAACTTGGCAGGCTCGGCCTTCCATTTCCCTTCTGTGAAATGAGCGACCACCAAATCTGACTCTTTACCAGGTGTAATGCCACTTGCTTCGGCATCAGACCAATAGAGCGTAAGCTTGCTTGATTTCCCACCTGGGCAATCAACTAACCATGTCTCAGCCTGGCTAACACGACTCATACCTGCGGAAAGGCCACTGGTTAACGGTGCTTTGCCCGCATCAAGAGCGTAAGATGCAGAATAATATGTGGCGTCGGTTGCATCGGTGCCGGGTGTTATTCCAATCTTCGCAAGGCGGCCGTTGTTTCCTGTCGGGAATACGAATGGTGTTTTTCCATATTTCCACATTGTGCCATCGACATACGCTTTGGCTCCTCCGCCCACAACATCTTTAGCGCCATTGGTGAACACAAGAGCTTGTCCGTCACCTACGCTGATAATGCCTTTTGTGAGTGTCAGCTTACCGCCGATGTTAATGCTGTTATCGATAGTGACACCGGAGCTGTTGACGGTAACATCCTCGAAGTTGCCACCACCGACGGTTTGCGTCGATGAACCATTCAAAGCAATAGTTCCTGCAAAGCTGCCGTTGTTGGCGATATTGCCTGTTACGGTCATTGCATCGCTTGCTGTAACCGTTCCTTCGTTCGACAGATTGGCGAATGTGCCCGCACCCGAAACGGTATGCGAGCCGCTAGTAAACGCCACCGTGCCTGTGCCGGCAAACGAGCCATTGCAAACCACATCTTTATTTATGGTCAGCGTGTTATCAACATTTACATCCGCACCTGATTCAACTTTGATGTTTCTGACACTGACTGCGGCATTAACCGTTGGCATGCTGATATCGTTGTCTTCTTCTCTTCCTCCATCAAGAGTGATTTTCTTATCTTTACGGATAACCACATCAACTTCGTCGCTATTAGGTGCTGTACCTACCCACCAGTTGTCGGCATTATCCCAATTGGTATTATTGCCGCCACCACTCCACAGATAGGCCTCGCTGATTGGTTTGTCGATCTCGTAAGTGTTTGTGCAAGACAACACATTATCGTTGCTACTGATGGTGAGCGTACCCTTCATTCTGTCGGCATCGGGGATTCTAATCACCATCGGAGTTGCAACAGTCTTGCTCAAATTGGCAGGTACTTCATCATTACGATATTTTACACCTGCGACGCTATAAGCGAACTCATAATTGTTCAGGCCAATCACACTTGTTTTGGTATAATCAATCTGAACCAAATTGCCCTTGAACAAATCGTTGTCATCGATTGTGAAATCATCAATTGCCGGCTTCTCGTGAACAGTAATTTCGTTATTCGTCAATTCTTTTTGGCAACCTTTGTTTTTAATAATGACAGTAAAGTTCAGATTACCTGTCGAATAGCGCAAAGGCTCGCTGGTAGTTACCACAGTTGGCTCTGATGATGACCCGCCAAACTCATCGCAAAGTGCGGTCTCATCTTGGAAAATACTATATAAATAATCGACATTGGTGTTAGAAATAGTAACTGTACCAATAGTGTTGTCACAAACATCCGGGCTGCTAATTGTGGTTTCACCCAATTCAACATCGTCGTAGAATGTTATGACACGTTCTACAGTTGTTGTCAAACCACTGTTTTCCTCGGTTACTTCCAAAGTGGCTTTTGTTCCGGCAAATCCGGCGCCCCATGTGAGTGTAACTTCGTTGTTTTCCGCAGTTCTGCCTGACGTGCTGAGTGTTATGTCTCCCACTGAACCTCCGACAACATTTGTGATATTCCATTCGTAAGTATGCGTACCCACTTTATCGGTAGAGAATGTCGCACTTCTGTTAGACCTGCAAATTCCAAAATTGCCTTTGATTTCGGGTTGCGGGTTTTCATCAACTTTAACGACTTTCGAATTTTCGCGATAGCACGACTTGCCATGTGACTCTATGTAAGTGTTTTTCACTGTCAGTGTCACATTATATGTGCTGGCATTGGTGCCGAATGTAACATTTGCCGTATTGTCTGTCGGCGCGATAGTTGCCTTATTGGTGTTTGAACTCCACTCATAAATATCAACCTTGTCGCTGGCTGTGGTTGTGTAAACACGGACATCGCCCATACCAACTGTTCCTGCTCCATCAATATCAGGTTTGGCGTTGTAGAGAACATACACATCGACTTTGTTGCCACCGGCAGGCATACCGTCTTCATTATTGTCGGTCATTCCGGTTATTTCTATTTCGTACGCTTGGTCCGAATAACCATCGCTTCGACCGAACTTGGCGGCCAACTCACTACCCGTTATGGCTATAGAGCCCACGTTATCGGTGAATTTAGGACTGGCAATGGTAACCGATTTCCCTTTTTCCTTGTCGGTTATCTTATAATTCACCTTGTACGGGCCACCCATGCCGGTGAAGTATACCGGGATTTCGGTGGCGTCGTAATCGCCATCGCATATATAAACGTCGAACGTTGTGTTCTCGTCGGTTGTATTCCACAATCGTGCCGTACTGTTGCTGCTGCCGAGAGTATATTCGCTATAATCGGACAGATTGATAGCCGCAGTGGTTGTTATCATTGCCTCTGGCAGCGAGCCACCGCTGTGCGAACTGGCTATCGGCTCCCATTCAACGTCATTGTTACCTGCAATCTTCACGCGTTTGAGCATACTCGAACTCATTGAAGCGAATGTGCGAGAGCCGACACGAAGACCCAATTTTGCATTGGCGTTATCTGGCGCTGTCACGGTCCACTTTTCGGTGTTGCTCATCGATGTGAACGGCCATACGACATCGTAACTGTAAACTCCCGAATAGAACGTCACAGTGTAATTACCGTCTTTCGTCACGCCGTTGACATTTGTCGGTGCGTACACTTTGCCGGCAGTTTTGTCAATGGTGCCAACCGGGAATTTGCGGCTATCGCCCGATTTCAAATTCCACTTAAGCGGTCCGGCCACAAACCTTGCCGAGTTGGCGGTGCTTACCGATGTGATAGTCCGCGCGAGAGTAACACTGGTATTCGGTGCGGTATCAACCAAACAGCCGCTGACAAACTCCAACGATTTATTGATTGTTATACCCGCTTCGGCAGCCGATTCTGCCTTAACAATTTCAACATCGCTCGGGTTGTTGATTTTCAGTATGTAGAACGACTCGTTGTCGCCCGACAGCACAATCTTCTGTCTGCTAGTGCCATTGAACTCTACAATAGACCTGCTGTTGTTCGTGCCTGGCAGGAATCCGCCCGACGCGCCGGTATTTTCATCAATCCAATCGCCTTTAATATAAATAGGTGTGTTACCGAATGCCAATGTCGTATTATTTCTGATGGTCATGCTCTTGTTGATGTACTCACCCGATTCCTTTGTCAAGGTTTTGGTGCCTCCACCCGACAAAATCACATTCTGCAACGGCATCGAGACGTGACCGACAATTTCGTTCGGCAGTTTACCGCTGCCGCCTGCAAATTCAATAATACTCCGCTCATCGGTAAGGAACGATCTGAAGTTTCCGGCCGGCATCTTATAATAATTTCCGGTAGCTGCACTTACAGGTGTCATAACCAAATGCCCGACACCATTGACACGACCGAAATCGCTGCCTACTGTGTTACCAATATTCAAAACACCCAACTCCTCACCATCTTCAAAAGTAAGGCTGTATGCTTTGGTACCGCTACGTTTCACATAAACAGTATCGCCGGGAAGAATATGTACCGGGTTGCCATCTATCTTATAATTTTCTGGAACGACTCCACCCATTTCATCAAAAAGCGAAACTCCATCTTTATTATACCATGTCTTGGGGTTGTCCCACTCTCCGCCTTTCTTGTTGCCACCTGTATAAAGCACCGGACGGGCGGTGTATATGTTTGTATCCTCTGCCGCTGTGGTGCCTACAACGCCAACCGTATAATCACCGGCAATGTGTCCGAACGGTTTGAAGATTACGCTGTCTTTAGCAACATAGGCCAATTCGGAACCCGCGCCTTTTTTAGCCCGAAGGTCGATCCATTTATACTCGTCGGTACCTCCGTAATACAAATATTCGGGGAACAGAGTGTCTTTTGTGCCACTCATCTTCGATTCAGGATAAACGTACTTTTGTGTTACTTCGTAATCGCCTATCTCCGACGAGAAATTATCTGAGCCGTCTTCACCAAAGCCGTCAGTTGCAACATTCCAATAGTAATCAAGCCCATACGACGGTTCGTATGTCAGATTCTTATGTCTCGAGTTGATGGTCTTGACCGTTATTGAACGAACGTTTGTACCGCTGTTGCTCTTAAACTCGTAAATAGCCGGTGTGTAGTAACGGTTGCCATTATGCAGGATACCTACCGGAATCGTAAATTCCGACTTGTTCTTCTTCACATATTTAGTCACACCCGCATCCTCATGCTCACCATTAAGACGAATCATGTGGTTGCCGTCGAAAACGCCATCTTTAACCTCAACCGTGGCAGTATCAATAAGAATTACATTGTTTCGGTTGATATACAGCGACGAACCCAAGATAATCTTGTTGGTAATACGGAACGGACTGTTGTTGAGATATACCTCGCTTGTGTTGCTGACAATAACCGTACCGATAGAGCCCATACCGTTACCATCAATATATTGCACATCGCCATCGCCTCGGCAGAAATCGATACCACCACTACCGACAAAGTTTCCGTAGTAGACAAGGTTGCCATAGAGCGATATAACGTTGCCGTTATCGGTTACTGTTCCTGAATTTTGAGTAAGATTGCCACCCACCCTCATGTCAGAATGGCCTTTCACCATATTCAAGTCACCGTCTATCTCCAATGTGTTGAACTGTGTCGCCGAAGCGTTGATACCCTCATAAGTCATATCGCTACCGACAAACGTTGTCAACTGTGCCGATGTTCCATAATTGAAACCCTCACTGATTCCCGAACCATTCTGATTGTTATAGTTCTTAAACGCCTTGCGGATAGTCAGGTTATGGTCAAGGGCATTGAATACACCGGAGTTATCGATTTTCAGTTCATTGACATTGAGTGCGGTATAAGCGTTAAGTGTTGCACCATTGGCAACCTCCAAATTGTACATATTGTGCGGAACACGAATTTTCAGCGAGCCATTGCTTGCGATAATTGTTCCGCCGGTGCATTTCATTGTGGCCGGATCGATAAGAATATCACCATATTGGTCTTCACCACCACCGGTCATGACAGTTATTGTTCCACCACTCATATCGAATTCGCCGTCATTCAAGACTTCGAATGCCCCCCTGCCTCTTAAGTTTTCAGTAGTTGGTCTCTCGTTTCCATAAATCACAACGTCGCCATTCGTCTGTTTCCAAATTAACGAACCTGTCTCTGGAATTAACTGTCGGCTGATTTGTCCGTTGACATACAGTTTTCCACCATTGATTGTGATTGACGGTTTGCCGTCGGGGGCGTATAAAATATCGTTATGTACAGAACCGTCTTCCTTACCAATTCTAAGCACACCACCATCAACCACAATATGTCCCGATAGCAGTAATTGTTTTTTATACGTATGGTTAGCGACATTAGCATTACCCGAAATCACATGCAGACATGCATCGGCAGGAATTGGAAAATCTGCGTTATTCGACAAATCAACACCTTGTCCATCTTCAACCGCTACCACCAATGTTCCTTTTGTCAATGTCAATATAGCATTGTTGACGGCTGTATTTATCTTCTTACATTTTCTAAGTATCAGTTTGACATCGAGAGAATTCTTGTTGCAAGTCAGCATGTTAAATGTCATGTCCACGTTACTCTTAATTTCCGCATCGTTATTACCTACAAACTCCGTATTAAACTTGTAGAAGGTAGCGTTGTCTATTTTGCGATTGCCATTGATTGTGCCATCTACTATCAGACTACCACCTATCTGCAAAAGACTCAGAGTGGTGTTTGGCGTAGTACCATTGGCAATCATTGTCGCGCCATTGGCCACAATAAGGCTGTCACCCACTTTGATGGTCTGCATGTGGTTTGTTCCGTCATCAAACACCTCGAATTGTCCGCCTTCGGCAATAATCAAATTCTTATTGATGTTGATGGTGTAATCACCTGTTGGGTTGGTGCAAACCCGACCACTGATTGTAACGCTGTCGAAAACAGTGATGCCGCAAGCTGGCATGCTGATTGAATCGCTACCCGATGCGCCTCCGCTAATTATTAAATTGCGGTAATTGGTCAATGCTGAGCCATCGATTGATGCGGTTGGTATTGCATATCCCTTTCCGTAATATTCAATCGTACCGCCAAACTCACCGTTGAATTTGCCGAAATCGCCTTCGGGGAATTTATCTGACGACAGACGCAACTTTCCGGCACCAACCGACTCATCAACATCAACAATCGGTGATTTAAATTCGCTATAATTGGTAATGTCAAGTGTTGAACCCGGTGCGATGTTCAAACTTGCACACTCGGCTTTTGGTCCGGTATAATCATCGGAAACGGCTATTTTTACATTACGATTATACTCGCCGCCATCACCAATATAAACCGGGGTGTTTCCCGAAGGAATACAGTTACAAGGATCGCCATTCGGTGATTCTGACCATGTAACTCCGCTACCAAACCAATCCAACGTGTCGGCAACAACATTCGATGTATACAACGGTGTGCCAGTGCTTTCAAACGATTCCGGCAGACCACAAGTGTAATAACCAGTAGCGCTCTTCACGCTCGGGTCGAAATAAATATGGCGGTTATTTGGATCGTCCAATTCAAGCATGTTAGACCCGAACATCTCCCATATCGAACCGTTGCGACGGGCGGGTACCCACGCATCAGTTGCGCCTTCCGAAAGTGTTGCATCATACCAATAATAATATTGTGTGAGACTTGCTCCGCTGAATCCGCGTTCCTCGGTAATCCAATAGCTTTTGAGTGAATTATCGTCGCGGAACGACTGTCCGTAAACCGGGCGCGATGTTACACTGCCGTAAGTGTCGGCTGTGGTATATTTTATTTTGGCAGGTGTGTAGTATGCTTTATCGGCAACAAAACCAAACGGGAACAAGAACTCGCCATTTGCCGCAAACACTTTCGTAACACCACGGCTACTTGTACCCACAGTGCGAATCATACGGGTTGGGCCAAAAGAGCCAACCACCTCAGCCTCAGGTCCGAATTCCAAATTGCTGCCGCCAATGTTGAACTGTGTTTCGCTGACAAAGTTGAGTTTGCCGGTAATAGCCAGTTTAGTTTGACGACCGGGGTTAGTGCGGTCGGAAAGTAGCAACTCGCTTCCGGCGTTAATATCAACATTACTCAGCACACCTGTGCCTTTGGTATAAATGTTTTCACCGCCAATCACCATCTTGCTTGCACACGATGTGCACTTATCATAGGTTCCATCAATCTCGATATCACCACTTATTGTGTATGTCTTGTTTTTAGAACCATCGTTCATAGTAGCACGCTCAGCTAATTTGAACAAGCCACGAACTGTAATGTCGCTTTTCATCGACACACTGGCACCTTCGGCAAAAGTCAGATTATAGAATCCTTCTTTAGCACTTCCGGAAATATCCTTTATTTCACCATTGACTGTCAATTCGCCTGTGCCATTCATAATAAACTCGTTCTCAGTTGAGCCTCCGCCTTTGGTATATACTATAGCACCAGATTCAATATTCAAATTCCTGCCGACAGTTACCGGTCTGCCTTGGGTATCAAACACAACTCCGTCTTCAATTGTCAAATCGTTCTGAATGATTGTTGATGCGGTTATGTCACATTGATAATTCAAAACCTTTTTGTGCAAGTCCTCGATATAGTGCCTTACATAATTTGTTGAAGGATTATCTGGATTGTTGTTCCTAAGCACAAGATTGAATAAAGGCAACTCGGTGGCAATCAAATAATTACCATTGCTTACATCCTCAATTTTATTTTTATTTAGCTTAATGGCCTTACCTGTGTTTATTATAATTGTGCCACCCAGTATCTTACCATTTTCTGGATTAGATTTAACAACAAACGAACCTATACTTTCAGCTTTTTTCATTGCCGAACAAACTTCCAATGTGCCATCCGTCATTTTAAATGTGTATGACGCTTCGGGCATATAAAATATTGGTGAGTTTTCCTT
Organism: Salinivirgaceae bacterium; assembly: GCA_017557785.1. Taxonomy (GTDB): domain Bacteria; phylum Bacteroidota; class Bacteroidia; order Bacteroidales; family SZUA-534; genus RUG13583. The sequence continues at coordinate 30,429 of JAFYYA010000084.1, read as the reverse complement.
ATCATCACCACACCCGTCAAATTTTGCATATCCGCCAGTCTGAATGTATGTGGTGATTCCTTTTAATGCATATTCACTGGGGCGGAATTGCGCACCTTTCAGTGTTCCGCCTCTTACCTCGATAAAAGATGTGCCAACGAATGTAATACCCGAACTTCCCTTTCCATCAAATAATCCTTTTTCAACAATAAGTTTTCCTGCCGGAATAACAGACGCATAAGCAACTGATTTTGCATCAGATATCGTCACTTCCACTTTAACATGATCACCATTCAAATGCAAACATCCTTGAGCCGGGATATAGAAGCAGTCCAAACCATTATTACCATCGCTTTGTTCTGCCAGCGAACGGATATGAACCTCGCCTATAAGTTCAAGTGTTCCGGCCTTTATCCACAATGGTTTAAACAATTGTTTCGGATTGGCAGGATATGCTTGTTTATTTGCAAATCCTTCCGGATTAGCAATGTTTGTTGCACGGCCCAAAAGACCAAAAACCTTCTCTTTTTTTCCATCGAGAGTAACCTTATAAGTCCAATCGGAACCCTTGTCAATAATAAGTTGGCTGATATTGGTGGTATCGTAGCATTCAAACTTAACATTGCTCTCGCCCACAAATCTAAGAATGCCGCGGCCTTTATCTTCCTCATCTTGACTTGCAACAGTCGGATTATAACCATTCCAAACACGTCTTGTCAGTCTGATTATACCATTGTTGATAAGATTACCGCCAACCACCAAGGTATCGCCACCTACCACAACACCACCTTCTGTAGCAGAATTGATGATTGAACCTTTTTTACCAATATTGATGTCGCCTGCCACGCTAATGTATTGGCCTTTTTGCGTGTACTCAACAGTACCATTGGTAAGCTCCAGCGAACCGTTGATTATCAGTTTGTGACTTTCATTGTTAGGCAGCTGCAGTTTTTCGCCATCTTTACCAAAATTGATAACCAGATTGTTGAATTTTGGCTGTTTCAAGATGAAAGTTGCAGCAGGACCATCGGGACTACCTCTGAACTCCGTTGTTCCTCCACCAGGAGCCATAAACAATTCGGTGTTGGCAATACCTTCGGGGAACTCACCGCTGCCGTCAATAATCAACTTTCCTTCGCCAGAAAGATTGTTTATTGAGACACCACAACCAACGGGAATAATCAAGGTTGATGTCTCGTTTTTAAGCATCACCGACCGAGCGGTTATACCTGCGCCGGTACCGGTAATCACGTCTTTCGGAAGAATCACAACATCGCAGTTTGCATCGGGGACCCTACCGCCTTCATGTGTCGAACCTGCGGAATTGGTCGTCCAGCTATCAGGGCTGTTCCAATCACCCGATCCGAATGAATATAGCGTAACTGCAGCCGGCCATTCGCAAGCCGTCCAAGTTCCGTTGATATATTTGTCACCGTCTAATGCTACGCTGAAGGTCCTTTCATGTCCTCCTAATTCAAACGGACTTTGGGGATCATCAGCCCCATCGAAAACATCATTGCCATGGAATACACGCCAATAATGGGCAGCACTCTTGCCATAACCCATCACATCATCGGCCTCAGCGTAAGTGAATGTCACTGTGCCAGTAAGATCCCTATTGCTGTTGATTGTCCAATAGCGGCGCAAATCAGTTGCCTTTCCGTTCAAGGCATCATCCTCAACTTGCACTTCGATGGTGTCGCCCATCGCAACCTCCTCGTTGATGCTGATTGTTGCCGGTGAATAACTATACTGCCATGCACCAGAGCTTGTCAGACTGCTGGTACCGATAGGAATTGTCAGGTTTAAATCTCCAGCCGCCTTGTTCTCTGCGGCCACAAAAACATATTTGCTCTTTTTGCCAGCAACCAACATGTGTTTTTCTCCAAACGTTCCGCTTCCAATTGCATCTTTAACAAACAACGGATTGCCATTCAGCACAATGCGGCCAGCGCTCCAACTAAGCGAGCCTGATATTTTAACAGTGTCAAACATCGCAATATCGTTCCCGTCTGCGGTGAGCAGAGTCAATGTATTGCTGTAATTACCGGGGAACATGGCGACACAAGTGGCATCGTAAGTAACAGCTCCGGCAAAATTCAAATTCTTTGCCGATATCTCTGGGTTGTTTTTCAATCCAAAGATTGTCACTCCCGGAACAAAACTAATCAAGCCCTCTGTTCCTGTGAATTTCGATGTTGGTGTAAAGATGATATTGCTACCCTTAAGATTAAAGATTGCAGTATCAACAACAGCCATCTGACCTTCGAGCGTCACATTACCAACCAATGTCAAAGTGTCGCCTATGGTGAGCGTTTTGCCCGTAGCCACACTTATTTTGGGGGTTGTCTCGGCGTCCCATTGCAAAGTGTCGCTAAGAGCAATTCCTTTAATGGTTGCATTGTTGTTCACCACCAGCGGGCGCGTGAGAGTTACTGTGTCTTTGATGGTGAGCATCGCTCCTTCCTGCAAATCAACATTGTCGGTCGACAATTTACTTCTCGTGCCACCATCGAATGTTGCATCACCATCAACCAACAAAGGATTACCAGTCGTAACTGTCAGTGTTTTGTCTTTATCAATCCGAACCGTGCCGCCAGTAACTGTCATAACCTCGGCTCTAGTATCAACTGCCGCCACAAATGTTCCACCCGACACAACTAAATTGTAAAATCTAAAGTTGTCCGTGACGTTATTGTTTGTGAATGTGCCACCTGCAACTTCGTAGGCCATATCAGTAGTCGCCTTACCAGCATTCATATTGATATTTGCGGAAGTTATCAGTTTAGGGCCAGTAATTTGCTTGTTAATTGTAAAAGTACCGTTGCCACTGATTGTTTGTTCGTTGGCAAAATTGATTGTGCCAGCCGATGTCAGCGTTTTTTCATCATTGATTATTATCTCACCATTTTTACCATCAACGCCATTGAATTTTTGGTTTTTATCAGACTTGAGATTGACATTTCCCGCAATGGTGAGAGTGTTACCTTCGGCAATGTTAAGTTCGGTAATATCGACATCCATTGTTCCTTCTCCATCACTATTGCCTAATGAAACATTTACATATTCAAATGTTAGCGATTTTCGTCCCGTAACACTACCTTTAACTGAAAATTCTTTTGTAGCATCACCATCTCCTTTCAAAGTGAAATGTTTATTTGGGGCAAATGTTCCACTAACTTCTACTATTCCACATAATATTCTTTCCGCGTAGTCGGTACTTGCATTTATGTTAAGAGTTGTGTAAGAACCAGCAATTATATGATTGCTGGTGGCAGCATAAGTAACAGTTGCCGGAAATGAGCAAGACCCACTACCAGTACAAGATGTAAGGTTATTAAATGTCGCTGATAAACCAGTAAACGATAATACATGTCCTTCTGCTATTTCAATATTACCATCTATGTTCACATTTTGATTTAATGTTATGTCACCATTAAAGGTAAGCGTGCCTCCTGTTATCTTAATTCTATCAACATCAAGAGTTCCGTTTCCATTTATAGTGGCATCCCCGTTTACAAAAAGAGTTCTAAGTTTATCTGTTTGGCTGTTTACTTTGAAAAATTTATTTTCATTTATTGTCAAAGTGCCTCCATTCATTGTTACATAGTTACATATAGTATTATCGCTAGCAACAAATGTGCCTTCAGAATTTATGGTTACTGCGTTTGCAACAGATTTATCATAATTTCGATTGTTTGTAAACGTACCTTTATAAACAATAATGTTAGGTGCATTATCTACTGCCCAACTGAAATCCGGGTCTCCACCATCACTTACCCCTTTTTCAAAAACGACATTTGCATACGTTGTCAAAGTTTTGCTATTGCCTTTGATTTTATGTTTTAATACCAAAGTACCATAACCATGCCCCTCAACTCCATCGATAATTGTTTCTGTAGCGCTAAATACAATATTACCGCCATTCTCTGCGGTAAGTGTACAACCTTCTTTAATATTTAGTTTTGCGCCACTATTGAATGTTAAGCCGACTGCTGTATAGTCGGAATTCAATGTGACTTTATTTTTTATGACAATTGCACTACCGCCAGAAGGTTGAGCGCCTCCTACCCATGTAAGATCTGTTTCCCAATCACCATCTTTGTCTGACGTGAAAGTTTGTCCCCACGCCTCATTATTCGCCCCCGTCAAAAGCGCCAAACTCAAAAGGCATAAAACTCTGATTTTTGCTACTGATCTCATATCTAAAACTAAATTTTTCATAGTCATTTCTCCTATTAGTTTCAACCCACAAAGATACCTATAATAGATGTTTGTGGATTTCCAAATACGCATTATAGTGGCATTGGTTCTCGTTTTTTTGACAATCCGACAAAAAAAAGGGATAAAAAATTGCATCCGAAACGCAAATCGTGTCGAACTCGTAACCGCCTAATTTTTAGCTTAAATACAACCGATTTCACTGACGTATTTTTACACAAAAACAGCATCCGAATATATGCGATTAGGCATAAAAAATAATGACCGTCATCAGCATTGACTACTTACCAAATAAAAAAGTGCAGACCCTATCGGTCTGCACTTTCTATTACTATCATATCTACCCAAAAAACTTTCGGGTTCGTTTGCTAGCGATAATTAAATTTTTGCCAAAGCCTGGTCCAAATCGGCAATGATGTCCTCAATGTCCTCAATACCAACCGAGAAGCGGATAAGGTCGGGTTTAACGCCAGCCTCGAGCAATTGCTCGTCGGTGAGCTGACGGTGAGTGTGGCTTGCCGGGTGCAGAACGCATGTGCGGGCATCGGCAACGTGAGTTACAATGCAGGCAAGCTGCAGGCTGTCCATAAAGGTGATAGCCTTTTCGCGACCGCCTTTAACGCCAAATGTTACCACACCGCACGACTGGCCGTTGGTGAATTGTTTCTGAGCCAGCTCGTAGTACGGACTCGACTTCAGACCCGAATAATTGACCCAAGCTACTTTCGGGTGTTTCTCGAGATATTCGGCAACTGCCTGAGCGTTAGCGCAGTGGCGCGGCATACGCACATGCAAGGTTTCAAGACCAAGGTTGAGCAGGAACGCGTTCTGCGGAGCTTGAATCGAGCCAAGGTCGCGCATCAGCTGCGCTGTGGCTTTGGTGATGTATGCACCCTTGCCGAAAGCCTTGCTGTAAGCCAGTCCGTGGTACGACGGATCGGGTTCAGTCAAGCCGGGGAACTTGTCCTTGTGAGCTTCCCAGTCGAAGTTACCGCTATCGACAATGCAACCGCCAACGTTAGTGGCATGGCCGTCCATATATTTAGTGGTGGCGTGTGTCACAATGTCGCAGCCGAACTCAAACGGGCGGCAGTTGATAGGTGTCGGGAAAGTGTTGTCAACAATCAATGGCACACCGTGCGAATGGGCTATGCGGGCAAATTTCTCGATGTCGAGCACGCTCAGCACCGGGTTGGCGATGGTCTCTCCGAACAAACATTTGGTGTTCGGGCGGAAAGCCTTGCTGATTTCCTCTTCCGAAGCGTCGGGGTCAACAAACGTGCACTCGATGCCTAACTTCTTCATTGTCACAGCAAACAGGTTGTATGTTCCGCCGTAGATGGTCGATGACGAAACAAAGTGGTCGCCGGCCTCGCACACGTTGAAAACTGAGTAGAAGCTAGCTGCCTGGCCAGACGATGTAAGCATTGCTGCCACACCACCTTCGAGTGCGCAGATTTTTGCTGCAACAGCGTCGTTTGTAGGGTTTTGCAAACGGGTGTAGAAATAACCCGATGCCTTCAGGTCGAACAGGTCGGCCATCTGCTCGGTGTTGTCGTATTTGAAAGTAGTACTCTGATAAATGGGCAGCACACGCGGCTCGCCCTTTTTCGGTTTCCATCCCTCTTGCACGCAGATGGTACCCAGATTATGTTTCTTATTCATTATCAATTTATGTTTAGTTCGATATTTATTGTATCAATCGTTATTCGGCGCAACGCCCTTATAACCAACGCAGTAGAACACATCGTAGGCAGGCAGGCCTGCAACTTTGATGCTTCTCACCTTCTTCACTTCGCTGAAATAAGGCACAATCAGGTGGAACGGCGTGCTGCTGTTCAGGCGCGGTTTCACCAGAATGCCATCTTTGCCAGTAAGTTGCTTTGTATCAAGCCCAACATAGCCAAAATGGTATGGTGTTTGGTCGATAATCTGCGGGCCGTAGATGGTATCGGTGCTGTAGAAACTGATTTTCGAAGCCGTTTTGTAGCCGTCGGTGGCAAAAACGAACGTGCCTGGATTGGCGGCGTGGATTTCGGCCACTTCGTCAGCCAACTGTTTGGAATCGAGCCCCAAATCGTACTTTACGAAAGCCGACTGCGGCGCCAGCACAATATAATATATGCACACGGCGTAGAGCACTGATGTCGAAATCCAATGCCATTTCTGCCAGCGCATCTTAAGAAAACGCGCCATCAGCACAATTCCACTTATATATGTAGGTATCAGCCAGTTGTATTTGACTTCGCCAAAAATCGATACAAGGTAGACACCCATGAAAATCGGCATAAAGAAGCAGAAAAGGAACCATATTTCGGGGTTTGTCTGGTTGGGTTTCGTGACTATTCGCCACAGATATTTGCCAAACAGCCACCACAACCCCACGAACAGCACTGGCATCAGGATAATTATCTGTGACAGAACAAATTGGAAGATATTCTGCGGGGTGTCGCTGTCGAACGGCTCAGCGCGCAGCACCGAATCGAGACGGAACGAAACAAAATCGTTTTGAGCGTTCCAGATGAGAACCGGCAAGGCCAGCAGCAGCGTTATGCCGATCGCAATGTAGGGCCACGGCTTTGCAAGCAAATGGCGGTAGCGCCCCGAAAAGAGCAGGAAAAGCAGCAGTCCGGCAGGAAGGCCGATAGCGGTGAATTTGCTGTCGAATGCCAGTCCCATAAAGAGACCGGCGTAAATCCAAAAGCGGTTCTCGCCGTTGAAGATTGCGCGATAGAGTGCCCAGATTGAGAGCGTCCAGAAGAGCGTCAGCACCACGTCGGGACAATTCTGCAGCGACAGCGATGTTACAAGCATCGATGTGCAGAAAATGATCCAGGCCAAATATTTGCGGTCGCTGCGCAACACCTGCGACGCCAGCGCAAAAAATGCCAGTTGCGCCAGCAGCGTTATCAGAAACGACGCAAATTTGACAGCGAACATATTGTGACCGAACACGCTCATAAACAACCAAATGGTGTAGCCTACCAACGGCGGATGGTCGTAGTACGAGAGCGAAAGGTGGTCGGCATAATAGGCGAAGTACGATTCCTGCGGCGTAAGTCCGATGAACGGCATGAACGCTAACCGCAAGATGTTCAACACGATAACTATTATCAACGCTTTTTTCATACTTCGACTTTTTGCGGCGCTAAAGTACATAAATAAATGGAAAGCCGGGAAGTTTAGATGTAACGTTTTTGCGCAGACATAAAAAAAGCGTAAGGCACTGTCGGTCAAGCGGCCAACGTACCCTACGCACGGATTTACTCTTCAATCCTGATAGCCACCGATTTCAGTTGCTGCCAGCCAGCCTGGTCTGTCAGTCGGACCATAAAGTGGTAATCACCTGGGTCGATGTCGGCTGGGATGTCGATGTTGATAATCGCCGTGTATGTCTGCTGCCCTTCTGGAATGTCAAAATCGCTGTTGAACACCCACGGATTCACTGGCTTTTTTTCGGTTTCAATTTCGCATTCGGCCGCCGATGTGCTGTGGGTATGGTGGTCGAAATTGTTGTGAACCTCAATGTTATAGCCACCCAACTCAACATTGTCGGAAAACTGATAGTGGAAAGCAATCACACCACCACGTTTAAACTGCTGACAATCAACGGGACAAGTCTGCTCGCCATCGGCAGTGATTTCGGGCAGCGTCATATCCTCCGTTTTATCGGAACTGCTGCACGCACAGAGTGCGCACAGCAGAAGCGATGAAAAAATGCTTTTTTTCATACTTTAATCGTTATGTGAATGTTCGTGTTCATCGTCGTCATCATCGTCATCCTCAACAATTTCGATGTGGCATTCGGCCGTCGTTTGCTGGCCTTCTTTGTCGGTAACCGTGAAGTGAAGGTGATATTCGCCCATAGGCGCGTCGGCAGGAATATCGATATGCTCATGGAACTCTATGTTCTTGACACCTATGTATTTACCATCAGTAAACGATTTTTCGATTTCAAAACCGCTTCCTTCTTCCTGATGTATCTCGATGTCGATTCGGCTGATTAAGCCTTCGGCCAAAACGTCGGCTTCAAGGTGCAGGTCGTGTCCTGGATGGGCGTGACGGCTGTTGTCGTGCCCCACTTCGGTTAGCGTAATTGTCGGTTTTTCTGGTGTTTCGTCATCTTTGTTGCACGATGCAAATAAAAACGCCACAGTTACGAGAGCCGCGATAAAGCTCATATTAAATATCTTTTTCATTATTGTAAATTTTTATTTATTAAACATTTAAGGTTGCTTTGTTTTCCATTTTCAGTTAGTGTTTGTGTTTTTAGTTTGTGTTAGTGCATACATTCAAAATTCCCAACCAACCATAACCGCAAAATTCCGTCCTGCCTCAGGCACGTCAATCAGACGGTAGTAACTGGTGTGGTCGTAGTAGCGCTTATTTAGCAGATTATCAGCGTGAACCGACACATTTATGCTGCTGCCCGTCAAGCGGAAACGGTGGTTTGCCGTCAGGTTGAGCGTCCAATAGCCGTCGGTGGGCTTTTCGGGTGGCACGATATTTTCTTGTTTTCCAACCAAATGCACGTTCAACCCAATGCTTCCCTCACCATGTCGCTTGTGGCTGTATTTCAGCCCCGCATCAGCCGACCACGGTGTTGAGAACGGCAGAGTGTACCCCTTTTTCGCGCCCGACAACTGTTCGGCGTAGAGATACTCGCCCTTCAGTTCGGCTTCAAAGTGTCGCGTAATCTTGTAATCAACCTGACACTCAATGCCATAGCGTAACACTTCGGCCTGCGTGTAGTGGTAGAGTTGCAACCCTTCCTCGTACTGCGCCGTCGGATTCAAATAGATATAGTTCGGGAAATAATTCACATACGGCTCAACTTGAACCGTTAGCAATTTGCCTGACCTATAAACACTTAAATCCAACTGGTATGACACTTCGGGGTTGAGTTCGGCATTGCCGCGCTCGTAACGGAAAATGTGATAGTTGATGCCGTCAGCGCCCAACTCTTTCGGAATCGGAATGCGGAAACTCTTGCCCACGTTGGCCTTCATCAGCCACGCACCCGCACTGTAAACCGCACCAACCGACCATGTCAAATTGCTGAATGTCAAGTCGATGTCGGTTGAGCGCTGCTTATAGACCGAATCGGTGCCAACGGGCGTCTTGTACCAATCGTTGTAACTGTGGATGTGCGTTTGCGCATGGTCGAAACGCAGGCCTGCATTAAGTTTCAGGTTGTCAGACGGTTCGTACTTGTCAAGCAGATACGCACCCAAACTTCCTGTTTCGAAATCGGGAATTATAAAGCCCCATCCCGAGCGTCTATTATGCTGATATTCAGCATTTACACCGCCGCTCAGACTATGCCGCCCGAGCGACATTTTCAGTCCGATGTTGGCCGTGTAGGTGCTCTTGTCGAAGTGGCGTTCCATCTCGTCGCTGGGTGTCGGCATATAGCCGTGCGACACAGGTTCCGAGCATTCCTCGCGCCTGTTCTGCTGATAGGCAAACGATGCGTCAATCGACACAATATCGTTTCGCCAACTACTGTGGCTCAACACTTTAAGATGGTTCACCCACTGGTGCGGCAGGTCGATATCGCGCGTCGAGTGGTCGTAATCGATGTCAGACAACCGCACCTCGAGCCCATGTGCATTGGCGAAAAATCCACTCTTCGAGTACGAATCCGACACGCGCAGGTCGGTGTGGAAATTATATCCCGCATAGCCCACCATCAGACTGCCATCGCGCTCAAGCCCCGCTGTGTTACGCAATCTACTGTCTTTCAGTTTAATGTAGTATGAGTAGTACTGAATGCTGTCGGCAGGAATCTTGTAGTCGCCGTAGTTGATGGCCGTGATGTTGGCGCGGAAAAAGAAACTGTTTCGGCGCAGCCCGATTTTTGCTGATGCCCCCAACTGTCCATTGTTCGAGCGACCAAAAACCTGCACCGCACCGCTCACGCTATCGGTGGGTATATGGTTGGTATAAAGGCATATAACACCACCAATGGCATCGCTGCCGTAAAGCAAGGCCGCAGGACCTTTAATCACTTCAACGCGGTCAACGGCAAACTGGTCAATTTCAAGGCCATGGTCGTCGCCCCACTGCTGCCCTTCGTGTTTAATGCCGTCTTCGGCCACCACCATCCTGTTGAAACCGAGCCCGCGGATTGTCGGCTTCGACTGCCCCGACCCGATGCTCATCGCCTTTACGCCAGGAATGCCTTGCAGCGACTGCATCAGGCTGCCCGAGAAGTTCTGCTGCAGATAGTCGCGGCTCACCTGTATCGCGGTCAGCGATGTGTGGGTTTGTGCAGCCCGCACGGCGTGATCCGACACGGTTACCTCGTCAATATCGATTACTGTGTCGGTCATTGCGCATAGCACGGCCGCAACAGCCAAAAAATGTGTCATAAATAACGATAACTAAAACGATGACGATAACTAAAACGATGACGATAACTAAAACGATGACGATAACTAAAACGATAACGCCAACTAAACGCTAACAAAAACGGGAAACGACAACTATTTTGATTGTCAGATATTTGCACGGTCACACATTAAAACCGGCAAGGCATATTTGTTGCTCACTGACAAAAAATAGAAAACGCTGTTGATGTGCTTACATCAAAGGTGGAGCTCTTCCGCGAATGTGGTCGTGCCGGTTGCAAAGAATGAGCCGGCAATCGGCATTGCCGATGTATCTTGCTGGTAATAATAAAGATGCGATGGAAATCAGTACTGCCATTGCATACGGCAACTGGCACAACTGGCAAAGAAGACACTCGCTGTCAGCCAGTTGCCATTCAGTCAAATGGCCCGAATGACAAGCATGGTGCGTGCATTGTTCGCATTCATAATCAGCGTGATAGGCAGGCTCGTGGGTGTGAACCGCAAGCACGGCAATGCGTGTCAGAAAAACTGACAGCAGCACCAACGCTAATATTTTTTGCTTTGCCTTCATTTGATGGCACAAAGATAATGATGAATGCATTTCTCACCTAAAAATAAGGCGATATATCTTTAATCCTACCATTCTCAACTTTTTCAAACTACCTTTGCCCCAATGAAAGCATTGAAAATAACACTCATTAGCGCGTATGTCGCGGTGTTGGCTGTGATGGCGGCAGCAACAGTGGTTGAAAAACTGTTCGGAACGCCGTTTGTTTCAGAAAATATTTATGGTTCAGTTTGGTTTTCAGCCATTTGGACGGCATTAGCCATTGCAGGAACAATCTACATTTTCCGTCAGCGGATGTTTGCACGACCAGTGCGTTTTGTGCTTCATCTGGCGTTCGTGACAATCCTTACTGGCGCGCTCACCACTCACATTTTCGGTCTTCAGGGCACCACTCACGTGCGGTTGAACGAACCTGCCAACGTTGCCATTTCTACCGATGGCGGACAATTCATCAAATTGCCGTTCAGCATTGAGTTAAATAGTTTTGAGATAGAGACTTACCCTGGCACTCAATCGCCGATGGACTATGTGAGCCGCATCACATTCAAAACCGATAGCGACAGTACAACTGCTTCAGTGTCAATGAACAAGATTGCCGAATACCACAACTGGCGCTTCTACCAATCAGGCTACGACCCCGACGGCTACGGCACCTATCTGTCTGTGTCACACGACCCTGCGGGCATCGGCATCACCTACGTCGGCTATGCGCTGCTTTTCCTATCGATGATTCTGATGCTTTTGTTGCCTGGCGAAGGCTTCCGCCAGACACTCAAACGACTGGCAAACAGCAAATTGACGCTTGTCACGATGGTATTTTCTACACTTTTGCCCCTTTCGGCAATGGCAGGCACCGCAACCGTTCCACGCCCCGTTGCGGCTGATTTCGGGCGGCTTCACACCTACAATGGCAGTCGCATCTGTCCTGTTCAGACCGTGGCGCGTAATTTCTGCATCAAACTTTATGGCAAGTCTAACTATAAGGGAATGAGCGCTGAACAGGTTTTTGTCGGCTGGATTCTAAACCCGTCACAATGGGCCGATGAGCCGATGATTAAACTGAAAGGCGAAGCAAGAAACTCAATCGGCAGCGGACGCAAATATGTATCGTACAACGATTTAATCACAAACGGCAGCAAACTCGACAATGCTGTTTCCGACATTTTCAGCGGCAAGGATGTGCCTGGCGCAAAATCGTGGCGCGAAGCCGACGAGAAACTGAACATTATTCAGATGCTGCTCAACGGGCAGATGCTGAAAATTTTTCCACATCTAGCTGATAACCAGATTGTTTGGTACAGTTCCGCCGACAATCTGCCACTCGACATGCCCAACGACGAATGGCTTTTTATCAAGAAATCAATGAATTACGTTGGCGAGTTGGCTTTCACCCACAACTATGACAGTCTGACGCACATTATCGGCAAAATTGGTCAGTATCAGGTAAAAACGGCTGCCACCGTGTTGCCATCGGCCCGCCGCATGAAGGCTGAAATCATCTTTAACACGCTGAACCTGACAAAGATACTCGCGATGGCGCTCACAACCATCGGCATTATCTGTTTTTTTGTCTTCACCATTGGCCTGGCACGCCGCAAACCAAACAACAGGCCGCTCGCAATTGCGCTAAACGCAGTTTTGGTTGCGGCTCTCATCTACAACCTGACTGCCATCAGCCTGCGCGGTTACATTGGCGGCCATCTTCCGCTCTCAAACGGCACCGAAACAATGCAATTCATGTCGGCTTGCGCGATGGTGCTAACTCTCTGTCTGCAAAGACGTTTCTCGCTCATTTTGCCATTCGGCTACATCATTTCGGGCCTGACGCTGATGGTGTCGATGATGGGCGAGTCGAATCCGCAAATCACCCATCTGATGCCTGTTCTGGCATCGCCGCTGCTGAGCATCCACGTGTGTGTGCTGATGCTTGCATACACACTGCTGGCATTCCTGATGCTCAACGGCATTGCCGCACTGATTATCGGTCGAAACAACGCCGAACAGATTGAAACACTGTATGTTGTAAGCCGACTGATGCTCTATCCCGCACTTTTCCTTCTGACGGCAGGCATCTTCATCGGCGCCATTTGGGCAAACCAATCGTGGGGCCGCTACTGGGGCTGGGACCCGAAAGAAGTGTGGGCGCTGATAACAATGCTCATCTACGCAATGCCGCTTCACGCATCGCTTTTCCCTCGCCTTCAAAAACCGATAGTAGCACATATCTTCCTGATTGTGGCCTTTCTATCGGTGCTGATAACCTATTTCGGCGTGAATTTCCTTCTGGGCGGAATGCACAGTTACGCATAAACTGAAGGCGTGAAGGATTGAACAGACATAATAGAAGGGACATCCTACCCATCTAACAAAAAAGGGAACCCTTCAGATTCCCTTTTAATTGTTTCCCGGCAAAACTGCCAGAGTCTTACTTCTTCTCGAATCCCACAGGATTGTTCATTATCGGAAGTTGCTTGTCGCCGAGTCCCAGCAAGGCCTTGAGACCTTCGGTGTCGTGTGTTGCGCGCGGCACGGTGGCAAGCCCCACCGACTGACAGTAGAGATTGATGTTCTCGCTGACAATGCCAGCATCAACGCAGCCCATCATCTGGGCGTGGCTGTCCTGGCTGCCGAACTTCTCAAAGTCGATAACCATCAGCAGCGAGACGGGGCAGTCCATCACAAAATCCTGCTTGAACTGTTTGCCGCCTGCAATCAGTGTGCGGTGGTCGCCATCGGCTTTCTTCACAAGTTTGTTATCCTTTGCAATGTACTCAAAGGCGCCGTTTTTGGTGAAGACGAAAAGGCGAATTTCCTGCTTGTTCATCGCCGTCGGGGCGGTGATGTGCTGAGCGTCGCGCGACTGTCCGCAAGCAGCCCAGCACAGACTGCTCAACTGCTGGTTGGTCAGTTCCTTATTGGTGAAACTGCGAACCGAGTGACGTGTTTTCAAGGCTTCGATAGTCGAAGTTGATGGTTGCGAGAAATCGGGGGCTGGCAGATTGATGTCTTGTGCGTTGGTCACTGCCACTGCTGCCACCGATGCGATTGAAAGAAGAATCTTCTTCATAGTTGTAGTGATTTAATTATTAACGAGTTTCAAAAATATTCTTTTCCCCATTAAATTGGTATGCTTATTAAAATAAATAGACCAATCTTTCTTTTATCTCTTTAAGATTTCTGTTTATCACGATGTGGAACGGCGAAGATTCCGTCGATTGGCATTCAACTCGTGAGTATCACTCACGAGTTCAAATTCCAAGCCCCGATGAAATACAACTAAAAGAAGATGTTTTGGTTGGTTCAACAAAAAAAGGGAACCCCGCAGGATTCCCTTTTTTCTATTCGTTTAACGAGCCGAAGCCCGTCGAAAATTACTTTTTCAAATACTCATCCATATTGGCTGCAGCCTTGCGGCCGTCGCCCATTGCAAGGATAACGGTTGCGCCGCCGCGGACAATGTCGCCGCCTGCAAACACGTCTTTCACAGCCGATTGCATTGTCTCTTCGCCAACAACGATTGTGCCTTTCTTCGAGATTTCCAAACCCTTGAAGTTGGTCGGGATAATCGGGTTGGGCGATACGCCAATGGCCACAATCACAAGGTCGGCGGGAATGGTTTCGGTTTTGCCATCAACTGGCACTGGCGAACGGCGTCCCGAAGCATCGGGCTCACCCAACTCCATCACCTGCAGAACGGCTTCTTTCACGCGGCCGTTCTCGTCGCCGTGATACTCAAGCGGATTGTGCAGCACGTGGAAGTCGATACCCTCCTCCATTGCGTGGTGAACTTCCTCGGCACGAGCTGGCAGTTCGTCCAAACCACGACGGTAAACCAAAGTGACGGTCTCGGCGCCCATACGTTTTGCGGTGCGGGCAGAGTCCATTGCGGTGTTGCCGCCGCCGCACACAACCACGTTCTTGCCTTTCAGCACGGGGGTGTCGAAGCCTTGTCCGCGGCCTGCGCCCATAAGGTTGATACGGGTCAGATACTCGTTCGACGACATCACGCCGATAAGGTTCTCGCCTGGAATATTCATAAAGCGCGGCAGACCTGCACCCGAGCCGACGAAAATGCCGTCGAAGCCCATCTCGTGCAGTTGCTCGTAACTAATTGTCTTTCCAACGATTGTGTTTGGTTGGAAATCGACGCCCATCTCGCGCAGAGTGTTGATTTCGGCATCAACAACGCTGTTTGGCAGACGGAACTCGGGAATACCATATTTGAGCACACCGCCAATCTCGTGAAGTGCCTCAAACACAGTCACATCGTAGCCCAACTTAATCATATCGGCGGCAAAAGCCAAAGCCGACGGACCTGAACCAACGGTGCAGACCTTCTTGCCGTTTTTCGGGGCGCACTTTGGGGCTTTCATCTTGCCCGACTCGCGCTCGTAGTCGGCTGCGAAGCGCTCCAAATAGCCAATGGCCACTGGTTTCTGCTTCATTTTCAGTTTTATACAGTTGCCCTCGCACTGTTTTTCCTGCGGGCAGACACGTCCGCAGACGGCAGGCAGACTCGACGTCAGTTTGATTGTGGCAATGGCACCTTCAAAATCATCGTTTTCAATCTGTTTAACGAAAGTCGGGATATTGATTCCAACTGGGCAGCCCTTCATACACGACGGGTCGGCGCAGTCAAGGCAGCGTTGCGCTTCGGCCACAGCCATCTCTTTTGTCAGACCCTGCTGAACCTCTTCGGTGAAGGTTTTCACGCGGTAGTCGGATGTCAGTTCGGGCATTTTCACGCGTTCGAGAGCGCCGCGGTCTTTGGGGCTCATCTTCTTGCGCAACTCATCACGCCACGGCTCGTTGCGCAGAGCCAATATTTCTTCTTTTGTCATAGTCGTAATTATTTAGTGAATTCTGCAAGCGCTGCGGTCTCTTCGGCCTTGTAGGCGCGCATACGTGTCATAACCTCGTCGAAATCAATCTTGTGGGCATCGAACTCTGGACCATCGACGCAGACGAACCGTGTCTTGCCATCGACCGTCACGCGGCAGGCGCCGCACATTCCTGTGCCGTCAACCATAATGGTGTTCAGGCTGGCAACGGTCGGAATCTCGTATTTCTTGGTTGTCAGCGAAGCGAATTTCATCATAATGGTCGGACCAATGACTATCGCCTTGTCAATCTTTTCTTTAGCGATTGCTTTTTCCATACCAACGGTCACGTTGCCTTTCTCGCCGTACGAGCCGTCGTCGGTCATAATTATCACTTCGTCAGACCATTTGCGCATCTGGTCCTCGAGAATGATAAGGTCTTTCGAACGGGCGGCAAGAATGGAAATCACGCGGTTTCCTGCCTTCTTCATTGCCTCAACAATAGGCAGAAGCGGTGCCACACCAACGCCACCGCCACAAGCGAGCACGGTGCCGAAGTTCTCGATTTCGGTGGCGCGGCCGAGCGGGCCAACAAGGTCGGTCACGTAGTCGCCGACGTTCAGGTCGGTGAGTTTGCGCGACGATACGCCTATGCGCTGCACAACCAAATCGATAGTGCCTTTTTCGATATTGGCGTCGCTGATAGTGAGCGGAATACGCTCGCCTTTGTCGCCAATCTTAACTATCACAAAATTGCCCGCCTTGCGCGATTTGGCAATCAGGGGGGCCTCAATCTCGAGCCTTACTACATTTTCAGAGAAGTACTCTTTTGCAACAATCTTGTTCACTTAAAAATGCTTTTTATTGATTATCATCAATTTGCCGATAAACGGCGTTGCTTATTACACAAAAAGTGGGCAAATGTATTAAACAAATTCGATTCGCGCGGCGCAAAAGGCGACACTGACACCACCATCACCTGCTAGACAGGTGCCTTTCTTACTGTAATTCAACGGCAAAGGGTCTATTTAAGTGATTTGCGTAAAAAGGACATAAAGTTCGATACACAACCTTGTTGTTAGTTGATTTCTTCAAATTCTAACATAGAAACCATGTTCTAATTTATGCAAAACACCATTACTCTACTTCAGCATACTCACCGCCCGCAGCAAACTATCGTGCAGAATGTCAATCTCTTCAGCGGTATTGTAGAAGGCTATCGAAGCACGGACGGTGCCTGGAATGTCGAAGTGCTGCATTATGGGCTCGGTGCAGTGGGTGCCTGTTCGCACGGCAATGCCCATTTTGTCGAGAAGGGTGCCAATGTCGAACGGGTGGGCGAAATCGGTTACAAACGAAACCAGCGAAGCCCGCTTTTCGGCGGTGCCAATCAGCCGCAAATCGCTGATTGATTGAATCTTGTCGTTAAGATAAGTGAACAGTTCGCTCTCGTAGGCGGCAATGTTGTCGAGCCCGATTGACTCAACGTAGCGCAGAGCCTCGGCAAGGGCGATAATGCCCACGTAGTCGGGCGTTCCAGCCTCGAACTTATACGGCAGTTGGTTGAAGGTGGTGCCGCTGAACGACACGGTCTCAATCATCTCGCCACCACCTTGATACGGCGGCATCTGGTTGAGCCATTGTTCTTTGCCGTACAGCACGCCAACGCCTGTCGGGCCGTAAATTTTGTGTCCGCTGAACACTAGAAAATCGCAGTCGAGTTGCTGAACGTCAATCGCGAAATGCTGAATGGCCTGCGAAGCGTCCACCAAAATAGGAATGTTGTGGCTGTGAGCAATTTCAATTATCTGCTCAACAGGGTTGATTGTGCCCAAAGTGTTTGAAACATAGACAATTGACAGCAATTTGGTGTGGTCGGTTATCAACTCTTCAAGTTCGGCAAGATTCAGTTCTCCACGGTCGTCGAAAGCCCATTTCACAACCTTTGCCTTGTGTTGGTTTTCAAGCAATTGCCACGGCACAAGGTTGCTATGGTGCTCCATCTCCGTGACGATTATCTCGTCGCCTTCACTCAAAAACTTCTGGCTGAACGAATTAGCCACAAGGTTGATACTCTCGGTGGCTCCGCGGGTGAAGATTATCTCGCGCTCCGACGCTGCGTTCAGAAACATCCTGACCGTCTGCCTCGACTCCTCCATTGCCGTGGTGGCAAGGTTGCTCAAGTGGTGGACGCCGCGGTGCACGTTGGCGTTGTATTGCGTGTAAACCTCAACAATCTTGTCAATGACGCGGCGCGGCTTCTGCGTTGTGGCCGCGTTGTCGAGATAGACGAGCCGACGGTTGTTGACGGTCTGCTCCAGAATGGGGAAATCTTTGCGAATCTCTTTGACGTCGAAGTTCATAGCACTATTTTTTCACGATTCGCATTTTCATCATCACATCGTTGAGCGGACGGTCGTTGCGGTCAGTCTCAACAGCGGCAATGCTGTCGATAATGTTCAGTCCTTCAATCACTTCGCCAAAAACGGTATAATCTCCGTCAAGGAAAGGCGCACCGCCGACGGTGGTGTAGGTTTTGCGCTGTTCGGGGCTGAATTTGAACAGTTTGGCGTCGGGATTCGTCGCAACCAAATGCTCCACAAGGCTGTCGCAATAATGGTTGAAGGCGGCAAAATTGCGTGCGCGCTGCAGTTTGGTCAGCGCCTCTTGGTCGGCTTTGCTCTCGTCCGATTTGAGCCAGTCGTTGAGCATTTTCTGCTTGACTGACGCGTTATGCTGCTCTTCAATATGGTCTAAATCTTTGTTAGAGTACACTTTACCTTGCACAATGTAGAACTGGCACCCCGACGATTTTTTCTCGGGATTGTTGTCGCGTGCGGCAGCCAGGGCGCCGCGCTTGTGGTAAAGACCATCGACAAACTCGGCAGGGATTCGCTCGCCGTGACTTCCCGCGCCCAGCATCTTGCCCTTCGGCGCGTTCTTCGAATCGGGGTCGCCGCCCTGAATCATAAAATCCTCAATCACACGGTGAAAGAGCAGACTGTCGTAGAAATGCTCCTTGACCAACGCCACAAAATTTTCTTTGTGCAGCGGTGTCTCGCCGTAGAGTTTGACCTTCATATTGCCGTATGGCGTCTCGATAACCGCAAACGCAGGTTTCGGCTTCCTGCGGCTGCCCTTGGCCGACATCAGTCCGACTGAAAGCAGCACTATCGAAATGTAAAACAATGCCTTTCTCATAATGGGGGCAAATATAGATATTTAGGATTTAGGAATTAGTAGTTAGGATTTGAGTGCTGAAGGTTTTTTCCTACCGCATAGTAGAGACGTGGCGCGCCGCGTCTCTACAAACGATTGACCGATTCACCCCTTAACATACCTCGCTCGTTCGCCGCCAATGAGTTTCGGGCGGCAGAAGGCGGCTACCACGTGGGCTGCGCCAATCTGGTTCGGTGTGGGGTGAACGGGTACGGCCACATCTTTCAGGTGCATACCAATGAGCGTGTCGCCAATGTCGAGACCTGCCGAAGCCTTAACGTGCTCAACCACAACCGCCTGGCTGAAGCCGCCGTATGCCGCAGTGGCAAACGAGCCGCCACCATGCAGCCACGGCACCACGCTTACAGGCTCGTAGCCGTAACGTTCAGCGCATTCGGCCTCAACCACAAGCGCACGGTTCAGGTGTTCGCAGCACTGGCATGCCAGGTAAACTCCGCGTTCCGACAAAATTTTGAAGGCTGTAGCAAAGATGGTTGCGCCAATCTCGGCACTTGAGTTTTTGCCAATCAGACCGCCGGCAACCTCGCTCGACGAGCATCCAACCACAAAAACAGACCCTTTGGCCATCGGGTGGGCATCGAGCAAATTGGTCAGAATCTGCTCTGTCTGCTTTGAAATGTTTTCTAAATCAATTGTTTCCATAATCAAAATTGATAGTGGTGAATGCGTAAAATTCACCAATGCAAATATATTTTACGGTATGGAATTATGGTTCAGAAAAATCAAAAACGGCCGCGAATGCCTATCGACGCAAAACCTTGTGCACCTATTCCCAACTCACCAAAAAACCTCACAAATTTGGGTCCGACTTCTATTCCAGTTGCTCCAACAAAACAGAAACCATATTTAAAATTGTTATCCGTCTTCCCTGATTCATATTTTTTATCTGTAAAAACAAACCGCACGCCCTCTCCTGCCTTTGTATATATCCCCATCCAATTGCTTCGCAGCAAATCGAACTGCATAACGCAAAGGATGTACGGCATCCTATCTTTTTCGGTCCAATGGTCACTCGATTTTTCATCTATTGAACGATACCTGTAAATCCAATGTTTAGAGCAATTTTCTTCATAACCTATTTGCACACCCAACGACATCCAAGGTTGAATAAAATTGTGCAGATACTCAATATTATAGGTTCCCGAAAAATTGGTATAATCCCATTGTTCAGTTCCATCGCCTTTGTATCCATCAGCGGGTTCTCTGTTGCCGAGAAACTTGTCGTAACCCGAGTATAGCGATTTTCCATTACAATAAAACGCAGATACCTGATTTTTAGGATATTCGATGTTCTGCGAGTGGCCGCAGAGCGAGCCGAGAATGGCAAATGCGATAAGTGTTAGTTTTTTCATAGTAGTTTGAGTTTTAACAAATTTAACAGTAGTTTGATGATATTGTCTTTATTAGCATTAAAATCGAGCTCTAACACCCGCAACGGCCCAACCCTGCGCGGCAGGACCAATTTCAGAAAATACACGGAAAGGGCCAAAACCATATTCGATTCCACCCGCTGCTACCACACAAGGAAGAACAAGTATATCATTGTAGATGTCACCCGAGTAGTCGGCGCAATCATTGCGGCGAGATACGTTCATGCCAAGCCCGCCTTTTGCATACATACGCCAATTATCTTTTGTGAGAATATTGTACTGCGCAACGCACATAATACGCCAGATTTGGCACTTTTCAGTCCACGATTTATCCAGAATCTCATCATAAATCAAACCATCCATCTTCTCGTAGTTTGCCAGCACACCTGCTTCTAATTTTGGCATTTGTGGTATGCTGTGCATATACTGAATGTTGAAAATGCCTGTGTAGCCGCCTTTTTTAATCATATATCTGATTCCCGCTTCGTCTGCGGATTCCACGGTTGACCAATCATAATGATAAGCCGAAGGAATACCGTAGAACACGGCTATTTGATTTTTGGGGCTCTCAGTTTGAGAGTGCCCGCACAACGCCCAACCGAAAATAAATATAAATATTGCAGTAAATTTTTCCATAATAAGTATTTTATAATTACTTGATTGTCAATAACGAGAACAGTGTCTCAAAATCGTGTTCTGAGACCAAATGATATTATGCCTTGCGCTCCGAATCCAACTTCGATAAACGGGCGCAATAATTCCGGACCATATTCAATACCGGCCAAACCTTCTATACACGGTATAATAAAAGTATCATCGTCGAACGTGCCGTCTGAATTATGCCGAAAATCGTATCGGTAAAAAAAACCTACACCCGCACCTCCTTTGGCGTATGCGCGCGCATACTCTTTGTTGAGGAAATTATATTGCGCGACGCATAAAACCCTGTAGAATCTATCTTTTGGTGTGCACGATATTTCCGGATTCACGTAATTAGTCAGTCGGTCAATTCGTTCGTAATTTGCCGCCAGACCGATTTCAAGTTTTGACTTAATTGTGCGCATATACTGCACATTGTAAATGCCATAGTATTGGCGGATTTTTTCGTGGTAGTCTTTTTTGGAGATTGCCTTACCCGAGTTGTCTGTTTTTTCCGGCACATCGTTTGGCATATCGAGAATAAAGAAAAAACTTACCGCACTGTAGGACGCTGAGATCTGATTTTTAGGATAATCAACCCGTTCTTGCGATCGCCCATACGGAACGATGACAAAGGTGGCTAGCACCAGTAGAATTAGTCTTTTCATAATAGTTTAAGTTTATAGTATAGTTAGTTTTTTGTACGATTGACTCGTACATCTATAAGACAATTTTGCAAGCATTTACCCTACCTGTATTTTGGTTTTAATAAGCAGTGACAACAGAAAACATAAAAGGCCTTGGTGCGTCTTACACCAAAGCCTTGAGCGGAAGTGGCAAACTTAAAATGTCCGATTGTGTTTTTAGCCTAATAAAACAACATTGAAAGCAGATAAGCCACTATGGTTGAGACCGATACGCAGATAAGTCCCGGCATCATAAACGAGTGGTTTAGCAGATATTTGCCGATGACGGTTGTGCCGGAGCGGTCGAAGTTGACGGTGGCAATGTCTGACGGGTAGTTCGGTATGAAGAAATAACCGTAAACCGATGGCAGCACGCCCAGCAGCACCCAGCCCGGAATGCCCAAAGAGTAGGCCAGCGGCAGCATTGCAACCACCACCGCACCTTGCGAGTTTATCAGCACGCTCACGCAGAAGAACACCAGCGCAATGGACCACGGATATTGCGCCACAATGCCCGAGAGCATCGTCTTCATTTCGGTCAGATAGTTCGAGAAGAAAGTGTCGGCCAGCCAAGCAATGCCGTAAATGGCTACCACAGCCACCATTCCCGACTGCCACACAGGACCTGCCACAGCCTTCTTTGGAGAAGCCTTGCAGAAGATTATCATCAGCGCGGCAGCTGCAATCATAACTATCTGAATAACAAGATTCATTGCCAGCGGTTTTTGATAAAGTTCGGTCATTCCGAACGATTGAATGCCTGATTTAATCAGTTGCTCGGGGGTGATAAGGGTTCCGTCGGCAAGCGTTGTGGGTGCCGCACCTTTAACGGCACGCAGCGTGCTGAACGATGGCAATGCGTTCTGGAAAATGGCGAAGAAAACTATCACGCACAGAGCGCCAAGGAAAATGAACACGGCGTTTTTGGCCGATTGCGGGATTTCCTTGTCGAGCGTTGTGGCCGAGTTGCCATAGATATACTTATACTGTTCAGGGTCTTTCAGTTTTGCCTGGAATTGCGGGTCCTTGTCAAGGTCGAGTCCGCGGTGGTACGAAGCGGCGGCGGCAGCCATCAGTCCGCACAAGCACGACGGAATGCTCACCATCAGCACGCCAGGAATCGAGACATCGAAACCGTTGGCGTTCGAAATCGACACAAAAGCCACCACTGCGGCCGCAATGGGCGAGCAGGTTATGCCCACCTGCGACGCTATGCTGGCCACGCCGCACGGGCGCTCGGGGCGGATTCCTTTTTTCAGGGCAATGTCGCAGATAATGGGCATCAGCGTGTAAACCACGTGGCCTGTGCCCACCAGCACTGTCAGGAAGAAGGTGCAGAGCGGCGCCAGAAAGGTTATGCGGTCGGGGTGCTTGCGCAGAAGCCGCTCGGCCAACTGAATGAGCCAGTCCATTCCGCCCGACGCCTGCATAATGCCTGCGCAAGTGACGGCGGCAATGATTATGTAGATAACGTCGGTTGGCGGTGTGCCAGGTTTCAGGCCGAAGCCGAAAACAAGAATTGCCAGGCCAATGCCCGAAATCGCGCCCAGCGCCAGCGAACCGTAGCGCGAGCCAACCCACAATGCGCCCAGCACAATGCAGAGTTGCAAAATGATAGATAGTGTTGCCATAATCTTTAGTTTTGAAAAAAGTAACCATAAAGATAATGGGTTTTCTGATTCTTTCGGCGGATATGTTTGTTTAATCGGTGAATTGTTTAATCGGTAAATCGAAATCCTTTCGATTAGCCAATTCACCGATTATCCGATTCACCAACCAATATGTTCTCCGTCGGTACTTTTGCCCAACTGAACTCGTGCAGAATCTCGTTGATTGTCAGCGGTTCGGGGCGGTCAGTGATTCCCGCAAGGTGGGCGACAAGGCCCAGAAGTTGCTCGGGCGTGTGGTTCTGCCGAAGGCTGCCCATATCGGTGCCGCGGTCGCGTTTGGCAAGGCGGTGGCCGCTAGTTGACATCAGCAGCGGAATGTGTGCGAACTGCGGCGCGGGGTAGCCGAGCAGCCCGTAAAGGTAGATTTGCTGCGGTGTCGACGGTAGCAGATCGCAGCCGCGGACCACTTCGGTGACGCCCATCAGAGCGTCGTCGGCCACCACGGCCAACTGGTAGGCGAAGTTGCCGTCGGCTCGGCGGACAATGAAATCGCCGCAGTCGCGGGCCAGATTGTAGTGCTGCAAGCCGTAATGGCCGTCGGTGAAGGTGCAGTCGGCGTCGGGCACGCAGAGCCGTGTGGCGGGCTTGCGTGTGGCGCTCATTGCAGTGCGCTCGGCGGCCGTGAGTGTTCGGCAGCGACCGCCGTAGACCACCACGCCATCCGTATGGTGGGGTGCGCTCGATGCCATAATGTCGGCGCGGGTGCAGAAGCACGGATAGAGCAACCCGCGAGCCCCGAGTTTCTGCAGTTCGCGCTCGTAAACGGCATCGCGCTGGCTCTGATAGTACGGGCCGCAGGGGCCGCCGCGGCTTACGCCTTCGTCCCATTCGAGCCCCAACCAAAGCAGGTCGTCCTCAATCTGCGCGGCATACTCGGGGCGGCAACGCTGGCGGTCAAGGTCCTCAACGCGCAGCAGCCATTTGCCACCCTGGCTGCGCGCCGAAAGCCACGACAGCACGGCACTGTAAATGTTGCCTAAATGCATTCTTCCGCTCGGCGACGGGGCAAAACGACCTTTCATTGTTAAGGATTGAATGATTGATTAACTGAAGGATTGAATGGATACTCACACTGATTGCACAGTTAAGTCAGACCCTTTGCCTTTCTTTTTTAATCCGTGTAAATCTGTGCACCCGCGTGCGGGTCGGTGTTCCCGATAGTCATCGGGACTGTGCGAAAATTTCCGCTAAAACCTCACGCAAATCCCCACTCCCGACTGCATCAGGCCAATGTTCAGGCTCACGCCGTCGGCATCGTCTTTTGGTGGAACGTACTCGGTGCCCATCAGGCGCAAGGCCTCACGCGACTGCTTGTTGTAGTTCATAAAAATCGGAATCGAAATGGCGGCCATACAGCACCCCGCAACCGACATCGGAATGTTCGGCGAGTCGTCCCAAATCATACTCACGAGCGGATAGGCCACCAGGACGCCGCCCACCACGCAGAATAGTTTTCCGAAGAACATCGACTCCTGCGCCTTGCCGAACATATCGGCGGCGGGCTCGTTGGCGCCACAGCCCACAATCAGGCGGTCGAGACTGACGCGCGCACTATCGACATAAAAACGGTTCAGGCCGCAGTGCTTCTGCATTTTGACGGCGCTGGCAGGAATTGAGTCTTGAGCCGAAAGCGTGCCTGCGGCAATCGCTAACAGGCTGATAATGAGCAGACGTTTCATAGTGTTTCTTTTATTTGATAATCGTTGCGGTCGGTTGAACTGCGCGAGACGAGTTCGCCCAAAAATCCCGTCAGGAAGAGTTGCGTGCCCAGAATCATACAGGTGAGTGCCAAGTAGAAATAGGGGCTGCTTGTGACGAGCGGCGCGGCAATGCCTCGCGAAAGCGATATGAGTTTGATTGCGCCCACGGTGGCGGCGGCAAAGAATCCCAAAAGGAAAACTACCACACCAAGAGTGCCGAAAAGGTGCATCGGTTTTTTGCCGAATTTGGTCATAAAGAGTATCGACATCAGGTCGAGAAAACCGTTGATGAAGCGCTCGATGCCGAATTTGGTCTTGCCGTACTTGCGCGCGCGGTGAATGACCACCTTCTCGCCAATGCGGCCGAAGCCTGCCTGCTTGGCCAGCACGGGAATGTAGCGGTGCATCTCGCCGTAAACCTCGATTGACTTCACCACGTCGCGGCGGTAAGCCTTCAGGCCGCAGTTCATATCGTGCAGGCCGATGCCCGTGGTGACGCGGCCAACCCAGTTGTAGAACTTGCTCGGGATGGTTTTGGTGATGGGGTCGTGGCGCTCTTTCTTCCAACCCGACACAAGGTCGAACCCGTCGCTGACAATCATCTTGTACATTGCGGGAATCTCGTCGGGGCTGTCCTGCAGGTCGGCGTCCATAGTGAAGACCACATCGCCCTCGGCCTCGCGGAAGCCGCAGAATAGCGCTGCCGACTTGCCGTAGTTGCGGCGGAAACGCAGGGCGCGGATTGAGCCGTACTCCTCGGTGAGTTTGCGGATTTCGTCCCACGAGCCGTCGGTACTGCCATCGTCGACAATCACAATCTCGTAGGTGAAATTGTTGTCATACATCACTTTGGCTATCCAGGCCACAAGTTCGCTGATTGATTCCTGCTCGTTGTAGAGCGGTATTACAACACTGATATTCATTGATTTAAATTATTAATCTGTAGTAATGGTTTTGTTTTGATGATGTTGGCCAAAATCAGGCTGAAGAATCCTGCGCCGATGAGTTGCATAATGAACATCACAAAGGCCATTGAGCCGCCCGAGAGCGATTCGTTGTACAACTGCATCATTGCCGCCGTCTGCTCGTCGTTCATTCTCCACTGCTGCTGCAAAACGGGTTCTATCTGGCCGATAAGGCTTTGAAGGTCGTCGGGTGCGATGCTGGTGTAGTAGAAATATCCGAACACGGCAAGCACCGTGGCACTAATCATATTGAGTTTGCTGACGTAGAGCAGCGCGCGGCCGTAGTTGAACTTTTCGCCTTCGACGCTCTCGCGGTACTGACGGCCCGAAATCATCACCACAAACGAGAAGATGATGATGTTGAGCCACGAGATGTTGTCGCCAGGCGTGTGCGTCATTCCCCGCAGGTGCGCAATGAAGATGGTGGCCGCAAACGACAGCCCGATTACCGCCCCGACCTTCAGAATGAATGAGTTGACTTCGTTTTTTTCAGACATCACAATCGTGTTTGAACTGCAAATATAACTTAAACGCAAACGGAAAAACACAAACACAAACTAAAAACGCAACAAACGGGCAGACATTGTCTCAAAAATCGATTTACCGGTTCGCCAATTCAACTTCTCGACTATCTTTGCCTTACTTTACAACGCTTTATGAATCGCGAGCAACAGATTTATCGGGTGACGTGGGTTGGATTTTTCGCCAACCTGTTTCTGTCGGTGGGCAAGATTGCGGCCGGCATTGTGGGCCGAAGCGGCGCCATGATTGCCGACGGCATCCATTCCATTTCCGATTTCGCGACCGACCTTGTGGTGATGATTTTTGTGCGCGTGTCGGCAATGCCGAAGGACGACGATCACGACTACGGCCATGGCAAGTTCGAGACGCTGGCAACCATCATCATCGGAATGGCGCTGTTTGTTGTTGCTGCCGGCATCTTCTGGAAGAGCGTCAAACTGATTGCCTGCGCCATTGGCGGGCAGACTCTTGAGCAGCCCGAAGCCATTGCGTTTGTGGCGGCAGCGGTGTCAATCGCAGTGAAGGAAGCGCTCTACCGCTACACCCGCCGTGTCGGCGAGCGCGTTGAGTCGCAGGTGGTGGTGGCCAACGCCTGGCATCACCGTTCCGACGCACTGTCGTCCATCGGCACTCTGCTGGGCATCGGCGGTGCCTATTTCCTTGGCGAGAAATGGGCTGTGCTCGACCCCATTGCCGCCATCATTGTCAGCCTGCTGATTGCGAAAGTGGCCTACGACCTTATCAAGCCTGGAATTGGCGAAATGCTCGAGCGCTCGCTGCCGAAAGAGCAGGAAGATGAGATTGTGTCGATTGTGCTCAGCAACCAAAATTTCAGCGATGTGCACAACCTTAAAACCCGTCGCATCGGGTCGGGCATTGCCATTGAACTGCACGTGCGAGTGCCGGGCAGCATGACCGTGAGCGAAGCGCACGAAGCCACCGACGATGTTGAGCACCGCCTTCGCGAACACTACGGACAGCACACCCAAGTGATTCTTCACGTTGAACCACGCCGGGAATCACGCTGATTTCCAAGAAGATTAAAATTGGATTACCGATGATGCATTATCATCACCACACCAACACGGCTGCGACCGCCGTAGGTTATCCTGTAGTGGTACATTCCTGATTTCAAAACACTTGCATCGACAAGCAACTCGTTGTAACCCGATGCGGCTGTACCGTCGAAAAGTGTGGCTGCCGACATCCCCACCTGATTGAATAACTCGATTTTAACATGGCCTTCCTGCGGCACGATATAACTAATTTTCAATAGGTTATTAGCGGGATTCGGCTTAGCCGGCTCAATACTGAACTCATCGGAAACCATGGCAATGCAGAACTGGTTGTCGGCAGGATTGGCATCGTTGCCTATGGCTGGCTCAACGTTCACGCAGATGTATTTCAGCAAGTTGGCTGCCGATTCAATTTCAGCCGCAAACGTGTACTGAACGATTTTGCCCGACTTCAGGGTGTCAGTTATGGTTTCGCGCATCGAGTGTCCAAGATTATCGGTACAACTGATGGTGGTGTTGACAAGGTCGTAGGGGCTGTTGTTGGCCACCACAGCCGAAATACGCAGGTAATTGCCAACTGGCTCGGCAGTGGCTTGCATAATCAGCAAATCGGTGTTGGGCACAAAGGCCACAATGGTGCGCAATGCAGTATCGGCGCAACCAAACTGGTTGGTGGCTACAAGCCGTATAACGTGGCTGCCGCTGTCGGCGAAGGTGTGCTGCGGCTCTTCGGCATCAGAAGTCTCGCCATCGCTCAAAAGCCACAGATAACTGTCGGCATCGGTTGTGTTGTTGATGATGCGCGGCTCAAACGGTACCGGTCCGCGCTCGGGTGCTACGCCGAAAGCCGCGGCAGGCGTCGGACGGACAACCACTGTGGTGTCGGTCTTGCTCACGCAGCCAACGGTATCAGTGGCCGCAACTGTCAAATGATGCCGGCCCACTGATTCAAACGTCAGCCAAGCAGACTGTTTTTTGGCGCTCTGCACGCCATCGACAGACCACTGCCACGAGCGCACAACACTTTGCGGCTCAATATTCCCGGCCGATACCGCCGTTGGCTGGTTATGGCAAATCAGCCCTGCCGCAATCACCGGTTTCGGCAATGGCTTGATGCTGATAGTCTTACTTTTCGATGCCGAACAGCCGTTCGACAACTGTTTGGCTGTGAGCGTTATCCGATAGCTGCCCGTATCGCTGAAATTGAAATCGGGACTCTTCACGGTGCTACGTTCTTCGCCATCAATCTGCCAAACGTAGCCAACCGCAAGGTTCAGCGCCCCAATGGTGCGGTTTGTGCAGTAGAGCGGTGTGTTCAGGCATGGCTCGCTCATGGTGAAATCGACCGCCGGGCCTTGCAGAATGCTGATGCTGCCGCGCAGTGTGTCGGTGCAGCCGTGGGCGGTGGCCACAACCAATTGCACCGGCTTGTCGCCCCACGTATTGAATGTGGTGCTCGGATTGCGCACGGCAAATGTCGAGTCATTCATAGTCCATTGCCAATCAGTAATATAACTAACAGGCGTTGTGCTCTGGTCGGCAAACTGCACGGTGGTGAAACTGCAGGCCTGCTCTGGCATGAATGCCGCTGTAGGCAGCGAATCGATAATCAATGTCTTTTTCAGCAAGTTGCGGCAGCCGTTTGTGGTTGAGACCGTCAGCTGCAGATTATAGGTGCCGCTGTAGCTATAAGCGTGAGCGGGACTGGCTTCAGCCGATGTTTGCCCATCGCCAAACTGCCACAGGTAGCCGTTAATCTGCGATGCATCGTTTGAGTGCGACTGGTTGCTGAACTCAATACTGCGTGTGGCGCAAAGTGCGGTGTGAGTGAAATCGGGCGTTGGTGCAATGCCCAACACTTCAATATGCGCTGTATCAGTAGCCACGCAGCCCAACCTGTCGGCCACCTTCACCCAATAGGTGCCGGTTGTTGCCACCGTCAGATGGTCGGCACTCGTTCCGTCTGACCACAAATAGTTTACGGCTTCATCGTAACCGTTTTGCAGATAAATATTGTTGCCAATGCAAGCTTCAATGTTCTCGCTCTCGAGCCGTGCCATCACCGGAAAACTGTCGATGCTGACGGTTATGGTTTCGCTCTTCCATGAGTAACCGGCGGTGTCAGTTATGGTGACAAAGTACTCGCCCGCCGTGGTTATTTCCAAAGAGCTCTCAGTTGAGCCATTGTTCCAAAGATAGGTGTACGGGCCACTGAGCGCAGCATCCCAAACAAGAGTGTCACCGGCGCAGATGGTGGTGTTTTGGTCAGGTTGCAATATTTTAGGATAGTCAACCACAATAAAATCGGAACTTGCAAAACCAAATTTGTCAGTAACCGTCAGGAAATGTGTTTTTTCATCACTGATAACCACGGTAGGACCAACAGTACCATCATCCCACAAGAACGACTGAGCCCAATCGCATTCGGCAGTGTAGGTTACTGGTGCAAAACCATAATCAACCGGTATTCGGTGGTCAATAAGCAGTCGTTTGCCAGAATATTTTCCTTGCAAGTATTCCATAACAGCAGCCGAGTCGGCTGATGATATTGCAGCATTGAAAAAAATCAGTTCGGAAATGTTGCCGATAGTTCCATAATTTCCACTTCCGTCGGCACCTATGGTCATTCCTTTATGTGATAAGTTTCCTGCATGGCCACTTACTACTTTTACCCCAT
>JAFYYA010000083.1 GCA_017557785.1 Salinivirgaceae bacterium | reverse complement strand
GGATATAATATAGTTACTGGAAAATTGAGTTTTGAAATAAATAAAATATTGTCACCCAATGACATAGCACCAACACTTGTTGCTATGGATATGCAGAAATTATATGTGGAAGACTGCGGTGGACTTCGCCGTCTTACTTTGAGAGAAGGATTGAGATTATTTGGTTATCCTGACACTTTCAAATTTGATGTTTCGGAAAAAGATGGATTTGATTTATTGGGTAATACTGTTGTCGTTCCTGTCATAAAAGCCGTGGCACAAAGACTTGTTAAGACAATGGAAATCAAAGAAGTAGAATTAGAAAAAATGGTTTGCAATGGCTAAAAAAAGTACAACAGAAAAGATTTTTGATGCATTATGTAATGACTTCAAAATTGTAAATGCCACAGGTAGCATTCGCTTTGACCTTAACAAATTTGACATAACCGTTAAGCAAAACAGCGTTGTTGGTAACATATTGGAAGAATGGCTTGCGAATTGGTTTGATTCTCAAGGATATACCAATATCCATAACACCAAACAAACGCCGCCCGATTTTTGGCTCAACCCCAAAGATATGACAAAGGATTTGTTGGAAGTGAAATGCTTTTACAGAGGTCCTGGCTTTGATATTGCAAACTTCATATCATACGTAAAGGAAATAGTTGAGAAACCTTACCGATTGCACAGCAAATACTTGTTGCTGAAATACGATATGAACCCTGAAACGGGCATTGTAACCATTGAAAACGCTTGGCTTAAAAACGTTTGGGAAATTTGCAGTAGTTCGGGGCCACGTCCGATAAAAGTGCAAGAAAAAAGCAAAGTTATTTACAACATTCGTCCTGCAACTTGGTATGCCGAACAAACTGAATATCCCGTATTTGAATGTTTGGTAGATTTTTTGGCAGCCATAGAACAAACTTTGTACGACTACAGCCAAACACGAAGCACTCTGGCCGAAGGTTGGGCTCAAAAACTATGTGAGGCTTACAAGAAACATTACGGAACGGAACTAATCTTGCCACGTTGGTATGATATAAAGGAAAAGTATTATCAGCCAAAAGAAAAGAAATAAATGATGAGGCTAAAAAATAAGATAAACAGCCTATTATCGATTTGAACTACCAAACTATTTAAAGTATTAGAGATGCTATATGTGGTATTGTAATAGCGTTCCATTTTGGTATGTCGTATTCAAATAACATATTCGAAACAAAACTTCTAAACAGCGAAGCGTCTTAACTTCTTAACTTTTAAACTTCAAACTTCAAAAACTTATAACTCTCAATGAAATTAGCAATTGTAAAATACAACGCTGGAAATGTACAGTCGGTTGAGTTTGCGCTTAACCGCTTGGGTATTAACCCGATAGTGACCGACGATGTGCAGGAGCTGCAGACAGCCGACAAGGTGATTTTCCCTGGTGTTGGCGAGGCGAGCAGCGCGATGGACTATCTGCGGCAGCGCGGTTTGGACAAGGTAATCAAGAACTTACGGCAGCCCGTTTTGGGAATCTGCCTTGGAATGCAGCTTATGTGCCTG
>JAFYYA010000082.1 GCA_017557785.1 Salinivirgaceae bacterium | reverse complement strand
TTATCCATAAACAGCTTGATGCTGCATTCGGCAACTGTCTGTCCGTCAACGGTTGAGCGGGCGCTCATCAGTAGCACGTTCATCACTTCCGACACAATGCCGATTCGGGTTTCAATCATTTTGCCGACTTGCGGCAACGAGTTGATGGTCAGTTTTTTGATTTCGCCAATGTAGCCCAGCACAACCTTTTGCCCAGCCCCAATGGCGTTAAAACCCGCAAAAGCCGCAGCCGATTGAGCAATGTGCTCAATCAGCCCAGGCTCTGTAAGTTTGTTGTTTTTGCAAAAGATATTGCCTGCCGATATTTCAAGCCCCGTTTCGGCCTCTGTTTCGGTTGCGCCGAAAAAGTGGCTGACCATCACAATAGGTGAACGTTGCGGAATGAGTTTGGCAATGTCATCACCTTGAAAAAGAGCTTGTTTCATCAGTGGCGATGTTTTGCGGCGGTGTGTCCGCTATTTTTCCATTCTGTCGAAAACAAAATCGTAGAGCAGACCGAAAGTCTTTACGCTTGCCAACTCTGTACCTTTGATTTTCACACCGAATTCTTCCTCGATGAGAGCAACCATATCCACAAGGCTCAAACTGTCGAGATTGAGAGTCGATTTGATGTCGGCATCAGGTGTGATGACACTTTGTTCAACTTCGAATTCATCAGCCAAAACCTGATTGATTTTTGCAATAAGTTCTTGTTTTTCCATAATTTAACGATATTTAAAATTTAGTTATTAAGTATTCAAGTTTAAAGTTTAGTGCTTCGCTGTTGAGAAGGTTTAGTTTTTAATCATTCTCAACCTTCTTTACACATTACTCATTATTCTTCACTCAATTTTTTAATTGTTAATTGTTCATTTTTTAATTCTTTAGCGCCGTCTGCATATAGTCGTAGAGTTGCGAGAAAATCTTGATGTGGGCGTATTCGCCTGCAGGAATTTTCACCCCAAACTCGTATTCAATCACCGCAATCATATCAATGGCGTCTAAACTGTTGAGCATCAATGTTTCTTTAATGTTTGCCTCTGGCTTGATTTTCGCTGCGTCTACCTCAAATTCCTGTGCCAGAATAAGATTTAATTTGTTTATCAATTCAACTTTTTCCATCGATTTCTATTAGCAAATCGTTGTTTTACTATCAATTATTCAGTCAGTCAATCAATCAGTTAATGTTGCGGACGATTAATGTTGCGTTGGTGCCGCCAAATCCGAACGAGTTCGACAGGAACGTGTTGAATTTCTTTTCGATACGCTTGTCGGGAATCAGCAGTTTTGCCGAGTCCTCGTCGGGATTTTCAAAGTTGATGTTGGCTGCAATGAATTCGTTTTTCATCATAAGCATCGAGTAGATGACCTCGCTTGCGCCAGCCATCCACATTTCGTGGCCAGTCTGCGATTTGGTCGATGTCACCTCGATGCGGCGGTCGCCGAACACGTTGTAGATGGCCTTCGCCTCTTGAGCGTCGCCAACGGGTGTCGAAGTCGCGTGAGCGTTGATGTAGCCAATCTCGTTGATGTCGATGCCTGCCAGTTTGATTGCCATTTCGAGCGAAGCCGTCGGTCCAGCAACGTTTGGTGTTGAGATGTGGTCGCCGTTCGACGAGAAACCGTAGCTCAAAATTTCGGCAAGTATTGGTGCGCCGCGCTTTACAGCGTGCTCATATTCCTCAATAATAACGGTTGCCGCACCGCCGCCAGGAACCAGTCCGTCGCGGTCGCGGTCGAATGGGCGGGAAGCCTTTGTCGGGTCGCTCTCGCGGGTAGAGAAGGCGCTGATGCCGTCGAAACTGCCGATAGAGAACGGGTTAACCTCTTGTGCGCCGCCACAGACAACCATATCCTGCAGGCCGTTGCTGATGAGCAGTGCGCCCAGTCCGATGGCGTGCGAGCCGCTTGCGCAGGCGCCCGACACCGTCAGGTTAATGCCGCGCAGCTTGAAGATGCACGAAAGGTTCATTGTAACCGTTGAGTTCATCGATTGGAAAATGGCGCCAGAGCCCACCAGAGTGGTGTCCTTTTTGGCGCGCATTGTATCGACAGCCTTAACCACAGGGTCGGCGCTACTGTCGTTGCCGTACATTAGGCCAACTACGTGACTGTCAAGATAATCTTGGTCGATTTTCGCGTTTTTCAGCGCTTCGGCCGTGGCCACGTATGCGTACATTGCCTGCTCGGGCATATAAACACGTTGGTTGCGGCTCAAGACGCCCTTCAGGTCGGGTTTCTCAAGATAGGCGGTCAGCGCCGAGCGGAAGCCCATTTCCTTGCGCACGGGGTCGAAGACGATGCCCGATTTTCCATTGTATAGCGATTCGCGCACCTCGTCAAGGTTCTTGCCGATGCACGAGTAAATTCCCATTCCAGTTATTACAACTCTCTTTTTCATAATTCAAATTGTTTGAACGGCCTGCCTCATTGTGGCCATATTTGTTTTATATCTGTCTATAGTGTTGATTATCTGATTAAAATAC
>JAFYYA010000081.1 GCA_017557785.1 Salinivirgaceae bacterium | reverse complement strand
GACGCAAGCGTGAGCTCGAAACTGAAAAACGTGAAACAGAAATTTACTCAAACAACGATTAATTAGATAAAAACCAAAATATTATGGCAGATATCAAACCATCGGAAATATCGTCGGTTCTGAAGCAACAACTTGAGGGCTTCAAATCGGCAAGCGAATTTGACGAGGTAGGCACCGTGCTGACCATCGGCGACGGCATTGCCCGCATCTACGGGCTGTCGAACGCTCAATCGAACGAGCTGATTGAGTTCGAGAACGGTGTGAAAGGCATTGTGCAGAACCTTGAGGAGGACAACGTGGGCGCCGTATTGCTGGGCCCGTCGGAAGGAATCAAGGAGGGCGACACAGTGAAACGCACCCGCCGCATTGCGTCAATCAATGTGGGCGACGGACTTCTCGGCCGAATCATCAACACCATTGGCGAGCCTATCGACGGCAAGGGCCCGATAACTGGCAAACTCTACGAAATGCCGCTCGAGCGCAAGGCGCCTGGCGTTCTGTTCCGTCAGCCTGTGAAGGAGCCGCTGCAGACAGGTCTGAAACCTGTTGACGCTATGACACCAATTGGCCGCGGTCAGCGCGAACTTATCATTGGTGACCGTCAGACGGGAAAAACGGCTATCGCCATCGATACCATCATCAACCAAAAGAGTTTCTACGACGCTGGGAAACCCGTTTACTGCATCTACGTGGCAATCGGGCAGAAAGGCAGTACAGTGGCCAACATCGCCAAAACGCTTGAGCGTCACGGCGCAATGGCCTATACAATCATAGTTTCGGCAACGGCTTCTGACCCTGCCGCTATGCAGTTCAACGCACCGTTTGCGGGCGCCGCCATCGGCGAGTTCTTCCGCGACACTGGCCGTCCCGCTCTGGTTGTTTATGACGACCTTTCGAAACAGGCCGTATCGTACCGTGAGGTGTCGCTGCTGCTTCGTCGTCCGCCTGGCCGCGAGGCTTACCCTGGCGACGTCTTCTATCTGCACAGCCGTTTGCTGGAGCGTGCCGCGAAAATCATTGATTCGGACGAGGTTGCACGCCAAATGAACGACCTGCCGCCTGTGCTGAAAGAGGCCAAAGACGAAAACGGACAACCGCTTGTCAAAGGTGGAGGCTCGCTCACCGCGCTGCCAATCATCGAGACGCAGGCGGGCGACGTTTCGGCCTACATCCCGACAAACGTAATCTCAATTACCGACGGACAGATTTACCTTGAGTCGGACCTGTTCAACGCAGGTATCCGTCCTGCCATCAACGTTGGTATTTCGGTGTCGCGTGTGGGTGGTAACGCACAGATTAAGAGTATGAAGAAGATTGCTGGTACGCTGAAAATCGACCAAGCGCAGTTCCGTGAATTGGAGGCCTTCTCGAAATTCGGTTCCGACCTTGACGCCGCTACAATGGCCGTTCTGGACAAGGGCCGCAAGAACGTGGAGATTCTGAAACAGGGACAGTACGAGCCAATGGCCGTCGAGAAACAGATTGCCATCATCTACTGCGGCGTGAAAGGCCTGCTTGCAAACGTGCCTATCGCCAAAGTGCGTGATTTTGATGCTGATTTTCTTGAGACAATGGAACTGAAGCACCGCGACGCACTCGACGAACTGAAGAACGGAGTGTTGAGCGAGGCGGCTGAAAACGCTATAAAAGAAACCGTTAAGGAAGTATCAGCAAAGTACGAAAACTAAGGTGTGTTCTATAAATTCACCGTTTATTAATTTAATTAGGGTTTTATGAAAAACTTTTCAGTGTTTTTGGATTTCTTTCAGCATCTTGCTGTTTGTCAGTCGGTTGCAATGCCCGCATTGCGCCCTTCTTCCGCGCAGCAATCTACTCGAAACAAATCTCAAAACCATCTGAAATCAATTTATAGAACCCACCTTTAAACAATTGAGATATGGCAAACCTGAAAGAAATCAGGCAAAGAATTGCGTCGGTGCAGACCACGCGGCAGGTCACAAGTGCTATGAAACTTGTGTCGGCGGCCAAACTGCGCAAGGCTCAAGACGCCGTTATCAAACTTCGGCCTTTTGCCAACAAACTGGCTGAAATACTGTCGAACCTGACCGAAACACTGAACGAGTCGGGCGAGTGCGCCTTCACCAAAGGCCACGGCGACGGTACAAGCCTGCTAGTGGTTGCCGTCAACTCGAACCGCGGACTCTGCGGCGCCTTCAACTCGAACATCAACAAGGCTATGAATCAGGTTGTTGCCGAACATCGCGCACAGGGATTCACCAATGTTGACGTTATGGCCATCGGCAAAAACGCCTTCGAGTTTGCCAAACGCAGCAAACTGAATGTGAGCGAGTTCAACGATTTGTACTCGGCACTCGACTTTGAGCACGCCGTTCCAATCATCGACCAAATAATGGACGATTTCACCAACGGCAAATACGACAAGGTGGTGCTGGTTTACAACTTCTTCAAGAACGCGTCGACGCAGAGTGTGACGGTGGAGCAACTGCTGCCCATCGCGGTAAGCGAGACCGAACCGAAACAGAACTCGGGCACGATTGCCAACTACATTTTCGAGCCGTCGGAGGAGAGCCTGGTTGAGAAGATTCTGCCAATGTCGCTGCGTATGCAGTTCTACAAGGCCGTTCTCAACTCGTTCGCCGCGGAGCACGCCGCACGAATGACCGCAATGCACAAGGCCACCGACAACGCAACCGAACTGCTGCGCGAACTCAATCTGCAGTACAACAAGGCCCGTCAGGCGGCAATCACAAACGAGATTACAGAAATTGTGGGCGGTGCCGACGCTCTTAAGGAATAAGCACTCAACACATTGAAAGAGAAAAGAATGAATAAGATATTAGTGACAGGAGGAGCGGGATTTATCGGGAGCGCGTTGGCCGAAAAACTGATTGCCAACCCCGACAACTATGTTGTCATTGTCGATAACCTTTCGACGGGCAACATCGGCAAACTGCCCAACCTGCCGAAAACCAACTGGAGGTTCATCAAGTGCGACGTGAATGACTACACGGAAATCGCACCCGTTATGACTACCTATCAGTTCGACTATGTGTTCCACTTTGCAGCCGTGGTGGGCGTTCTGCGCACGCAGCAATACCCCGTGAGCGTGCTGCGCGACATCGACGGAATCAAGAACGTGCTGTCGCTGTCGAAGAACACAACCGTTAAGAGGGTGTTTTTCTCGTCGTCGTCGGAGATTTACGGCGACCCTGTGGAAATGCCGCAAAACGTTTACACAACGCCGCTCAACAGCCGTCTGCCCTACGCGGTGGTGAAGAACATCGGCGAGGCGTTCCTGCGCTCTTACAAACAGGAATACGACCTTGACTACACCATCTTCCGATTCTTCAACACCTACGGGCCGAAACAGAGCCGCGATTTCGTCATCAGCAAGTTTATGCTTGCCGCGCTCAACAACCGCGACATCACCATCTACGGCGACGGCCTGCAGACGCGCACGTTCTGCTACATCGACGATAATGTTGACACCTGCCTGACAGCCTTCTACGAAAACAAGGTGCTGAACGGCGTGATTAACATTGGCGGAAACCGCGAGGTGACGATTCAGGAACTGGCGGAGATAATCATCCGCGAGACGGGCTCGAAGTCGAAAATTGTTCACGTCGACCCGCTGAAAGAGGGCGATATGCGCCGCCGCCAACCCGACAACTCGGATATGAAGGCGCTGCTCAACCGTCCGCTCATCAAGGTTGACGAGGGCATACGCAAGATTATCGAAAAAGGACTTTTTGAACTGAACATTCAATAATGGAGAGCATAGCCAACATATTGAAAACCATTGAGGAACGCATTGGCCAACTGCCTTTGCAGCGCGAGCCGCAGGGCCTTTACGAGCCGATTCTCTACTCAATGGGCAACGGCGGAAAACGCATCCGTCCGCTGCTGACGGTGCTGGCTTGCCAAATGTTTGATACTGATAAGGTTGACGACGCATATACGCCTGCAATCGCGTGGGAAATGTTCCACAACTTCACGCTTCTGCACGACGACCTTATGGACAACGCGCCCATCCGTCGCGGAAAGCCGACAGTGCCCGCCAAATACGGCGCCAATACGGCCATTCTGTCGGGCGACACAATGCTGGTTGAGGCGTTCAGAATTCTGCATCAGACTAAAAGTGCGAATTTCAGCAAGATAGCCGACCTTTTCACCCGTACGGCGCAAGAAGTCTGCGAGGGGCAAATGTACGATATGGAATTTGAGACTCGCTCGGATATTACTGAAAACGAGTACATTGAAATGATACGGCTGAAGACATCGGTGCTTATCGGCGCCTGCCTAATGTCGGGTGCGCTAATGGGCGGGGCACAGCCTGCCGACGCGCAACTAATGTACGATTTCGGCATCAATCTGGGCCTTGCGTTCCAACTGCGCGACGACCTGCTCGACACCTTCGGCAACCCCGAAACCTTCGGCAAGCGCATCGGCGGCGACATTGTGTGCAGCAAGAAAACCTATCTGCTAATCAATGCGTT
>JAFYYA010000080.1 GCA_017557785.1 Salinivirgaceae bacterium | reverse complement strand
GATGTCTTTTGTGTTGATGAGCATATATTTGGTGCCGTCGATTTCGACCTCGGTGCCCGAATATTTGCCGTACATCACATTGTCGCCAACCTTAACGTCGATTGGGGTTTCGTCTTTCAGCGGAGCGCCGAGCAACACAACCTTGCCCTGAGTGGGTTTGTCTTTTGCGGTGTCGGGAATGTAGATTCCGCCTGCTGTTTTTGTCTCAGCCTCTGCCGGCAACACCAGTGCTTTGCCTGGAATTACCTTACCTTTTAATACTTGTGCCATTTTTAAATGATATTTAATTAATAAATGTTTTCAAAAATTCAGCCCGAAAGCCGATGCGGCATTTATCACAATCTGTGCCAAAGCCGAAAGAGCCGTTTTTTCGTGCCAATCTGCCACCCGCCGCTTGGCACTGTGTCACACAAATTGTCGAGCGGTTATGTATTCAACTGAAAAACAAATAATTACCAGTAATTGAAAAATGGCTGACATTTTGGCATTTTAATGATTGAATTGGTGCTTTCAATCTTATTCGAACGGAAATAACAGCGGCTTTCATTATTATTTTATCTTGCACCAATTTTAAACAACAGATTTGGTAACGTTATGAAAACTTGGGCTTTAATACTAATCGTTTTGTTTAGCCTTTCTTCTTGTAAAAAGGGGAACAATTCTTGGCACTACCTTTTGCGTCCTGCAAATAAAGCCACCAATATTGCAAAAGACAAACAGCCTGCATCTTATACTAAAAAGTACGAAGCCGAAGTGTTTTCCAAAACAGAACTGCCTGATTACGGTGAGTTTAAATGCTACAATGTTAAAATACGGCTGCCCAAAGACACCATCAACTACCTTCCGCTTATTAAAATTTTTTTACCGGGTATGATTGACATTGAAAACATTCCATATGCAAAGGTGGATGCCGATTTCTTCCTGCACAACGACACTGTAAATAAATATAATTCAGCCGTTTGGGTTTACAAAAATGGTATTCCCTTGAAACCTGATTAATTTCATTATCCCCTTTCTTCTATCACGCGATATTTTTTCATCATCTCTAACACTTCTGTGTTAGGATTCTTGGGGTCGAGTTCAAAAACGTCCTCTTCGCCTGTGTAGAATTTCTCTAAAGAAAATTCTATGCAGTCGGGATGTAGATACTTGCGACGCAAGATAATTTTGTCAATGAATTTTTTAGGAATGATATTTATCTTGAATAATCCATCTTTATAATCTCCAACCGTTATCATCTTCAAATCTTCTTGCGGTATTGTTGCTATAACCTCTTTGTATTTAGCCCCTTCAATCTCAATATATCCGGGATACGTGTCGTGATAACCAATGTGTCCAATACCTGCATCAACATACTTGTCGCATTCTATGCCGTTTATCACAATCGAAGATGTGTATTCGTAGAACGTTTTTATCTCTGTTCCCCGAATACGGTGAAAAGGGCACAAGAAATAACGTGGTGTGAAATGCATATTTGATTTTTTTGCTTGACACAAAGCTTTTGATAGTATTTCTTTATAGTCATTATATGAGATGTTATAGAAAAGTTTATCAGATCTTATTCCGTCTACAAAATGATTAGATTTTATATCACAAAAAAATCTCTCTTGCTCATTTATATCGAATAGGTTATATGATTTTATTAGTTGTTGACATAATATATAGGAGTTAGAATTTTCAATCCTAATATCATCATACTCATTATCCTCGATTGTTAAGGATAATCTTGATATTTTGTATAAGTGGTTTTTATTTATTTCAATGGCACTTCTTCCCATATAAATACTTCTTTCACATTTGTTTCTTTATAATTCCATTCTTTCACTTTTACTCCATTAGCATCATACTCGATGGCTTTGGTTTTGCCAGGCTCTAAGTTCCAACGTTTATTGACATTATCATCTAATCCCAAATGAAATTCAGGTGTAATCCGTTCTATATCAGTATGCCCCAAACTGCCTGTAAGCGTTTGTGGCGGTGGTAATATACTTTCCACATTATCCAAAAGGTGTATAACCATCTGCTTTCATCTTTTCAATCCACATTTTGTTACTCCATTCTTCAAAATTAAAAACAAAACCAATTGCAAGACTCTGTTTGTGAGAGATTGGTTGCGGAAACAATGGCGGAAATTGATAGAAAATTTAAAGACAGAATTTTACAAAAACCTTAAAATGAATTTTTTATAAATTTTCTTTACAATTTTGTTCTAATTTCTCGCGCAGCGATAACGCAAATTGTCCACTGCCCACTGTCAATTGTCAATTGTCAATTGTCCGAAACAATCAGCGCCTCCATAATCTCATCGGAAATGAAGATGCCGCTGTGGGTGAGTTTCAAGTGGTTGGCAGAGTATTCGAGTTTGCCGTCGGCCACAAAACTATCGGCCTGATGTTTAAGATATTCAACCATTTGCTGCGGTTGCTCACGTTCAAGATAATCCATATCGATGCCCGATGATGTGCGCAGGGCGGTAATCACATAATCGTTGAAAATGTCAGTGGGGGAGAGTTGTTCTTCTTCGCTCACACAACTGCCTGACTCAATGCCTTTAATATACTCGGCTGTGTTGGCGGTGTTCCAGCTTCGGGTGGTACGGTTGTAGGAATGCGCCGCAGGGCCTACCCCCAAGTATATGGTTCTGTTCCAATAGCTTGAATTGTGCCGTGAGCGAAATCCCGGCTTTGCGAAATTCGAAATCTCATAATGCTCAAATCCTGCGGTTTTGGCCCAGTCGGTCAGAATCTCGAATTGTTCAAGGCTCTCATCTTCTGACACTTCTTCCAGCTTGTGCTGTTTGAGCTTCAGCCCGAAAGCCGTACCTTCCTCATACGACAGGTGGTAAGCCGACAAGTGCTGCACGTTGAGCCGTGCCACATTGTCGAGTTGACGGCACCAGTCGTCGGCTGTCATCTGGGGCAAGCCGTAAATCAAATCCACGCTAATGTTGCTGTACCCCGCCTGCTGGCAGTTCTTCACGGCATCAATGGCCTGTTGTGCCGTGTGGCGGCGGTTCATCAGTTTCAGCATTTCATCGTCGAACGACTGAATGCCGATGCTCAATCGGTTGACGCTCGTCTGCGCAAGCTGAGAGATATATGCCAAAGTCAAATCGTCGGGGTTGGCCTCAATGGTGATTTCAGGATTGTCGGCCACACTGTGCAGCTGCTTGATGGTATCGATAACCGATTGAATTTCCGCGGGTTCCATCAACGATGGTGTGCCACCACCGAAATAGATTGTCTGCACCTGCTCGCCGTTCAGATAATCGCGTCGTTGCTGCAATTCTTTCCGCATAGTTTGCAGATAGCTGGTTTTCAACTCCAGCCGTGTGGTGGAATAGAAATTGCAATATCCGCATTTTCGCTTGCAGAACGGAACGTGAATGTAGATGCCGGCCATTTTCCTAACAGTTTTCAAGGCAAAAATATCAATTAAATGTTTTCACAACCTAAGTAGGGATAAGCTTGGGTTAATTGTTAATTTTGTGAATACAAATATTAATGATGCGAAAGTTCATACTTGCCATAATCACCGTTTTCAGCGCGTTATCAGCATTTTCACAATCGCCCCAGCGCAATCTTGAGAAATACTGGCACTACCGCGACCGCTTACGCGACCGGTTTGTTGTTGTGAGCCAGGATGTTGAAGAAGAAGGCGTTAACATTCCTGCAGGCGAGATTTTCAACGACACCGTCGGTTGGTCCGACGGCAACTCGATAATGAGCCACTACCTTGCGTTGCTCTCTACCGAACTTTATTTGCTGAAAACCAACCATCAGGACTATTCACAAACGCTGGCCGAGCTCTACTACGCAATGCTGGCGCTCGAAAGGCTCGATTTATACTCGGAATCGCACTGGCGGCGGTTCGATGGAAAGCTCAAACTGAATGCAAAAGACAGCATGACGGCCATTCGCAACATCGAGATTGTAAACGATTTAGGCCGAACACCGGTTTTGTCGGAACGCACGCCCCTACCGTCCGACATCAACGGAATGCACCTGCGCGACGATGTGACGCCTGCCTTCTGGAACAAGCACCGGCTACATTTCGGCGTAAGCGTGTGCGAAACGAGCGGCCGCCACCCGATGGAAGAAATCAGTCAGGATGTGATTTTCCACAACATTGAAGGTCTGGCGCTGGTGGGCAAACTTGCTGGAACGGAAAATATTGCTAATGTGCATGTTACATTCAAAACCGACATTATTCCGCAGTATCTGGTAGAAAAAGGCATTTTGCGTGGCGACAGCGTCGATTTCGCTCTCTGGGTAGGCGATATTATCAGTCGGTATATTGCTTGTTTTCAGAGCAATAAGCCATTGCGGCTGCTTTTCAAGAAAAACCATTGGGTGCTGCGCAACACCGTAACCGGCAAAAAAGTTCAGCAGGGCTCGGGCGATGTTGGCTGGGACGCCTGGCTCTTCTACAACTACGGACTTGTGGCCGTGGGGCGTGAGTTTACGGGCAGCGATTTGCGCCGCGTAAAAGGTTGCAAGAAAGGCGATTGGGCGTTTCAAAGCATTCTCACCGACGGATTCAACGCAACCATCGACAAAGCCGTTCTGTCAACACTGGCGCCGGGCTACAACCGTCGTGGCGTCAGAATCACCGTCGACGTGCTGACAGCGGGCGTTTATGAGTTGCACATTCTGCTGATGAAAGGCGTTGCGGGAATCTGTAATCTGGCACTCGGCAACAACAACGACGACTACAAGGTACGCTCGCTGGCCAGCACCGGCAACTATCTGGGCGACAGCACTTACACTGTGCTGAAAAGCCGCCGCAGCTACGACACCTACAACTCTGGACAGCCAACCATCTACGAGCATCTGCAACTGATAAATCTTGCTCTTTACGATTTGGACGGCCGCAACCTGCAAAACGACAGCACTGAATATTGCTCAGAGCGAGCCATCTACGAGTCGTTGCTCAACGAAGCGCCGTTCTACGGCCCGTCAGGTGATGGCAATCCCGACCCCGACAGCTACGCCCGCAACTGGTCGGAAACATCGCGCTGCGTCTGGCCCGAAAACCTGCGTCCGAGCCAGCGCCGCCCCTGTCGCGACATTAAGTTCAACGGCATGGATTATATGATGCTCTACAATCTCTATCGCATCGCATTCTGCCGCGACGGATATACGCAAACGCAAACAAAATTCAACTTCTAACTTCCAACTTTCACTTTATATTTGTGTCCGCAAAAAACAAGCAAAATGAATGCCGAAAAACAACACCAGTTCGACCTGCGATACTTGCAGATGGCGCGCATCTGGGCCGAGAACTCATACTGCGTACGCCGCAAGGTGGGTGCGCTGCTGGTCAAAGACCAGATGATTATTTCAGACGGGTACAATGGCACGCCGTCGGGGTTCGAGAACTGCTGCGAGATTGACGAGAACACCACGAAACCATACGTGCTTCACGCCGAAGCCAACGCCATCACCAAGGTGGCCAAGTCGAGCAACAGCAGCCTGGGCTCAACGCTCTACGTCACAGCGTCGCCCTGTATGGAATGCGCCAAGCTCATCATACAGTCGGGCATCAAGCGTGTGGTTTTTTCTGACAACTACCGCATTCAAGACGGCATTGAGCTGCTCAAGCGTGCCGGTATTGAAATTGTTCAGGTTCCAACTGATTAAACCAACAGAGTATGAATAAGTTAGTCAAAATATGGTTGCCGTTGCTGCTTGCCGTGGCGTTCGTTTTCGGAATGTTTGTCGAGAGCAACATCACGCATCGCGGAAGCGCGC
Organism: Salinivirgaceae bacterium; assembly: GCA_017557785.1. Taxonomy (GTDB): domain Bacteria; phylum Bacteroidota; class Bacteroidia; order Bacteroidales; family SZUA-534; genus RUG13583. Next base: position 7,859 of record JAFYYA010000080.1, on the reverse strand, counting down.
AAACAATTGTAAATCATCGCCGTAACGGTAAAATCGATTACCTGATTGGCAACATCCGCCAGAATTATGTTGATACGGTCGATGTGGCCGAACTTGAAGAGAAAGCCGCCATCAGCCTGCTCAAAGACCTTGACCCGCACTCAACTTACATCTCGCCCGAAGAGTTTGCCGAGATGAACGAGCCGCTCGAAGGCAATTTCGACGGCATTGGTGTGCAGTTCAACATTCAGAAGGACACGGTTTATGTGGTGAACGTGATTGCCGGCGGCCCGTCGGAAAAAGTGGGCATCCGCGCAGGCGACCGCATTGTGACTGTCGACGATTCGCTGATTGCCGGCATCAACATAACAAACAACGATGTGATGAAGAAACTGCGCGGCCCGCGGGGCACCAAGGTGCGTGTGGGCATTGCCCGGCGCGGCGAGAAGAGCCTTGTCCCGTTCGAGATCACACGCGGTCAGATTCCGCTCTACAGCATCGACGTGTCGTATATGCTCAACAGCCATACGGGCTACATCAAACTTTCAAAATTCGCGCGCACAACGCATAAGGAATTTCAGGACGCCATCGCCAAACTGAAGGCGCAAGGCATGAAGAACCTGATTTTCGACCTTCGCGGCAACGGCGGCGGCTATATGGACGCGGCCATCAACGTGGTTGACGAGTTCCTGCCCAACGGCAGCCTGATTGTCTACACCGAAGGCGCTCACCGCGACAGGGCAGAGTTCCACGCGTCGTTTCGTCAGTCGTGCAAGGATTTGAAACTTGCCGTTTTGATTGACGAGTTTTCGGCATCGGCAAGCGAGATTACCGCCGGCGCCATTCAAGACAACGACCGCGGCATCATTATCGGACGCCGCTCATTCGGCAAAGGCCTTGTGCAAGAGCCGATTATGTTCCCCGACAACTCATCGGTGCGGCTCACCATCGCACGCTACTACACACCATCAGGGCGCTGCATTCAAAAACCTTACAAACAAAGTGACGAAGACTATTACGCCGACCTTGAAAACCGCTACGAGCGTGGCGAGTTTATGGAACGCGACAGCATAAAAATTGCCGACTCAACCGAATATTTCACCACCGGCGGACGCGTGGTGTACGGTGGCGGCGGCATCATGCCCGATGTGTTCATCCCTGCCGACACCACCGGCGGCTCAACCTACTACAACCGCATCTCGCGCAAAGGATGCGAATATCAGTTCAGCCTTGAGTACACCGACCGCAACCGTCCTGAACTTCAGAAACTTAAAACTGCCGACGACTTTGTAAAATATCTGCGCGGCCAAAATATTTTTGAGCAGTTTGTGGCTTACGCCGAAACGCAGGGCATCCGCCGCGACGCCCGCGGAATCCGTCAGTCGCGCGAGCTGATTGAGACACAGATAATGGCGCTCATCGCCCGCAACGTCATCGACAACGACGGCTTCTACCCCATTATGCACCGCATCGACAAAACGCTGAACGAGAGTGTGAAGATTGTCGAGACAAAGACACTTCAATCGCTGTAAATCATTCTTAAACAATATACAGATATGGAAAAATACAATCAGAATCTTCCTTACAAGGTGAAGGATATGTCGCTCGCCGACTGGGGGCGCAAAGAGATTGAGCTGGCCGAAGCCGAAATGCCCGGATTGATGGCGCTGCGCAAGAAATACGCTGCAAGTCAGCCGCTTAAGGGTGCGAAAATCTCGGGCAGCCTGCATATGACCATTCAAACGGCTGTGCTGATTGAGACACTGACGGCGCTTGGCGCGAAGGTGCGCTGGGCAAGCTGCAACATCTTCTCAACACAGGACCACGCCGCTGCAGCCGTGGCTGAATGCGGTGTGCCGGTTTTCGCTTGGAAGGGCGAGTCGCTCGAAGAGTACTGGTGGTGCACCGAGCAGGCTCTGAACTTTGGCAACGGCGAAGGCCCCGACCTGATTGTCGACGACGGCGGCGATGCCACTCTGATGCTGCATAAGGGAATTGAGATTGAAGATAATCCCGCCATTCTGAACAATATGCCGAAGGGCGAAGATGCCATCCGCCTTTTTGAAAGAATCAAAGATGGCCTTAAAGACGACAACCAAAAATGGCACAAGCTTGCCGCCAAGGTACGCGGCGTGTCGGAAGAGACAACCACCGGTGTTCACCGTCTGTATCAGATGGCCGAAGCCAAAACACTGCGTTTCCCGGCTATCAACGTCAACGACTCGGTAACAAAATCGAAGTTCGACAACCTGTACGGCTGCCGCGAGAGCCTGGCCGACGGCATCAAGCGCGCCACCGACATTATGATTGCCGGCAAGGTGGCTGTGGTTTGCGGCTACGGCGATGTGGGCAAGGGCTGCGCCGAGAGTATGCGCGGATTCGGCGCCCGCGTTCTGGTTACCGAGATTGACCCGATTTGCGCCCTGCAAGCCGCAATGGGTGGATTTGAAGTGACAACCGTCGAAGACGCTCTGCCGCAGGGCGACATCTACGTCACCTGCACTGGCAACCGCGACATCATCACCGCCGACCATATGAAGAAGATGAAGGACAAAGCCATTGTCTGCAACATCGGCCACTTCGACAACGAGATTATGATGGCCGACCTTGAAGCCGTGCCCGGAATTAAGAAGGTGAACATCAAACCGCAGGTTGATCAATACTATTTCCCTGACGGACACAGCATTATCGTGCTTGCCGAAGGCCGCCTTGTGAATCTTGGCTGCGCCACTGGACACCCGTCGTTTGTAATGAGCAACTCGTTCACCAACCAAACGCTGGCCCAACTCGACTTGTGGCAGAAGAAATACGAGATTGGCGTTTACCGCCTGCCGAAATATCTCGACGAGGAAGTTGCCCGTCTGCACCTTGAGCACGTCGGCGCAAAACTCACCACGCTCACCAAAGCGCAAGCCGACTACATTGGTGTTAAGGTTGAAGGCCCGTACAAACCGGAACACTACAGATATTGATTGAATGATTGAATGATTGAATGATTGAATGACTGAATAATAGAAAACTGAATAATTGAATGGTTGAATGAAAAATCCCGAGGGTTTACGCCTTCGGGATTTTTTGTTAATGCGATTGTTTCTTCATTTATAAACACAACTCAAAAAGATACAAATAACCCGTTATCTTTGCAATATGAGTTTGCAACATCTGACACTGACCAACTTCAAGAACTATCAGACGCTTGACGCCGATTTTTCGGCACGCATCAACTGCATCACAGGCGACAATGGCGAAGGAAAAACCAACATTCTTGACGCCATATACTACATGTCGTTCTGCAAGAGTTTCTTCACCGGCACCGACTCATTAAACATCCGCCACGGCGAGCAGTTCTTCATTGTGCAAGGCACATACGATTTTGGTGACCACTCTGAAGATATTTACTGCGGCTTTGAGCCCGGCAAGCGCAAACGGTTCAAGCGTAACAAAAAAGAGTACGAACGCTTTGCCGACCACATCGGACTGATACCGCTTGTGATGGTATCGCCTTACGACATCAATCTGATAATTGGGGGCAGCGAAGAGCGGCGCAAATTCATCGATGGCATAATATCGCAGTTTGATAAGGAATATCTGCTTCAGTATCAGCGGTATGTCAAGATTCTTGCACAACGCAACCATCTACTGAAAGAGACGCCCCAAACTTGGCAAATCGATGATCAGATGCTGCAAATCTACGACGACCAGCTTGCCGAATCGGGGCAGTTCATCTATCAGAAACGCAAAGAGTTTGTGGCCGGCATTGCGCCAATATTCCAGAAATATTTCGAAGCCATATCACAAGGCAAAGAGCAGGTGTCGCTCAACTACACGACAACGCTCGACGAGAAGCCGCTTGCCGAGCAGCTGCAAGAAAACCGCGCCATTGATTTGGCAACGCGTTACACCAATTTCGGCGTTCACAAAGACGACCTTGAACTTGGAATGAGCGGTCAGCCCATCAAGCGGCTAGGCTCGCAAGGTCAGCAAAAAACCTACCTTGTGGCCATGAAACTCGCGCAGTTCGACTATATAAATAATTTGTGCGGGCAAAAACCCATTCTGCTGCTCGACGATATTTTCGACAAACTCGACCAGTCACGAGTTGAACAGATTGTCAATCTTGTGGCGCAAAACAATTTCGGTCAGATATTCATAACTGACACCAGCACCGTACGCATTGGCGACATTCTGCGGAAAGTGCAGGGCGACAGCCTTCACTATAATCTGAAAAACAATATTCTAACCCAAATGTGAGATGAAAAAACAAAACACTTCGACACTTGGTGAAGCCATTTCACTTTGGGCGGAATCGCTGAAACTGACCCAACAAATCAATGAGAAACGCCTGATTGCTTCGTGGGGCACGGTAGTTGGTGATTATATGGCGTCAAAAACACGCGACATCTACATCAAGAACCACATCTTGTTTGTATTCGTTGATTCGTCGATTGTTCGCAACGAACTTATGCTGGCTAAACAAATGCTAATCAGCCGGCTGAACAACGGGAACAATATTATCGACGACATAATATTCAGGTAACAGCCCAAAATACAGAATGGCAAAAAAGTTTTCAACCGGCGGCTGTGATTATTATTTTACTGAAAGTCAGCCGATTAGATGCTATACAAATAGCAAAAACAAGTTTTTTTCGGAAAAAACACCCAACAAAGTTGACAATAACTGATTTTTATTATTTTTGGTGTTCGTTAAAAGAAACATATACAAGAGATTTTCTAACTTTAAATTTTTAGTATAGCACAAATTCTTAATTTAATTAATGAGACAATTATGAAAAAGGTAAACTTTTATGTTTTAGCAACTTGCGCCTTGGCATTAACCGCTTGCGGCGGCATGAACAAAATGGCGAAAATGGCAAACGAAGTACAATGGGACGTAACACCGAAAGTTCTCGAAATGCACGGTGACAGCGTTGAAATGGAAATCACAGTTACTTTCCCCCCGAAGTATTTCCAGAAAGCAGCAATATTGGAATTGACCCCGGTATTGAAGTATGAAGGTGGCGAGAAAGCCTTTGAGAGCAAAGCAGTTCAAGGCGAGTCAGTACAGGCAAACAACGAAGTTTGCTCATTCGCTAACGGTGGTACTTTCAAAACAAAATCGAAAATCGCATTCGAAGAGGCAATGCGTAGTTCAGAGTTGGTTGCTCGCGTGAAAGCCACAATGAAAGACAAATCGCAGGATCTTCCTGAGCAGAAAATTGCCGACGGTGTTATGTCAACCGCTCTGTTGCTTGACAAAAACGCAATGACCATCGCTGCTGCTGACAAATTCGAGCGCATCACCAACGACTCAAAAGGTGCAACCCTGTTCTTCGTTATCAACAAGGCTGACATCCAAAGCAAAGAGTTGAAGAAAGACGAAGTTGCCGCTCTGAAACAATTCATCAGCGACGTTGCTGCCAACGAGCGCATGGAAGTTAAAGGCATCGAGATTTCAGCATTCGCATCACCTGATGGCGAAGAGTCTTTGAACGATAAATTGGCCGCAAACCGTATGAAGAATTCTGACTCTTTCTTCAAGAAAGAACTCAAGAAATCGAAAGTCAGCGCTGACGAGTCTGTTTTCAAAACAACTTCATTGGCTGAGGACTGGGACGGCTTCAAAACTTTGATGCAAGAGTCTGACATTCAAGATAAGGAACTCATCCTTCGCGTTCTTTCAATGTACTCTGACCCTGTTGTTCGTGAGAAAGAAATCAAAAACATCTCTGCTGCTTACGAAGAGATTGCTGACAAGATTCTCCCGCAACTGCGTCGTTCTACTTTGTCAGTTAACGTTGCCGTTATCGGTCACTCTGACGAAGAAATCAAAGAACTCATTGCTGCTAACTCTGAAGATCTAACTGTTGAGGAACTGCTTTACGCTGCCACTCTTACTGATGACAACGCCGAGAAACTTTCTATCTATCAGAAAGCTGCTGCCAAATATCCTGAGGATTGGCGTACCAACAACAATGTTGGCCACATCAGCTACAAGATGGGTAACATTGCTGAAGCAAAAGCCGCTTTCGAGAAAGCAAAAGAAGCTGACGCTTCGAACACTGTTGTGCTGAACAACCTTGGCGCTTGCGCATATGCTGAAGGTGATGAGGCTGCAGCTAAAGAGTACTACAACGCAGCTGCCGGTGCCGGTGATGAGGTTAGCTACAACCAAGCCGTTATCGCTACTAAGAAAGGTGACTACGAGAGCGCTTTGAACCTGTACCAGAGCAGCAAGTTGAACACATTCAACTGGGCTCTCTGCAAATACCTGAACTACTTCAACACTAAGAACAACGACGTATTTGACGCTACACTTGGTATCTTGAACAAAATTGAAGATCAGGACAACGCTAAGATTTCTTACCTGAAAGCCGTTATCGGCGCACGCAAACAAGACAAAGATCTGTTGATCAACAGTCTGCGTGTTGCTGTTGAGAAAGACGCTTCACTTGGCGCATATGCTGCAAAAGACATTGAGTTTGCACAATATGCTCAAGAAGAAGAGTTCAAAAACATTGCGAAATAAGTTTTGAGATTTTCAAAATAAGAAAGGCTCTGCAGAAGCAGAGCCTTTTTTGTTTATATAATTTTGGTTTAAATAAATCTGCTAGGCCAAGAATTATATCTCATAAAAAATATTGGGCGGGAAAATTCCCGCCCAACATTATCAAAAGCAGATTATAGTATGATATTCAATTTCAATCAATCTTTTATCGCCGCTTCCACAAACCCCACAAACAGTGCGTGTGGTTTGGTTGGACGGCTTTTGAATTCGGGGTGGAATTGGCAGGCCACAAAGAAGCGGCAAGCCGGATTCTCGACAATCTCGACAAGATTGAGTTTGCGATTGACACCCGACACAACCAGTCCGGCCTTCTCAATCGCCTCGCGGTAGCTGTTGTTGAACTCGTAACGGTGACGGTGGCGCTCAACAATGTGCTCAGCACCGTAGGCTTTAGCGGTGAGCGTACCGGCAACAATATCGCAATCGTAGTTGCCAAGACGCAGCGTTCCACCCATATTCACAACGCCCTTCTGTTCCTCCATCAGGCAAATGACAGGCTGCGGTGTGGCCGGGTCAAATTCGGTTGACGTGGCTCCAGTAAATCCCGCAACATTACGGGCAAACTCAATGGTGGCAATCTGCATACCAAGACAGAGTCCCAAGTAAGGCTTGTTGTTCTCGCGGGCGTAGCGGCAAGCCTTCACCATACCCTCAATGCCGCGTTGTCCGAAGCCGCCCGGAACCACAATTCCGGCAAAGCCCGACAGACGTTCGGCCACTTCGGCATCGGTCATTGGCTCAAGCGTTTCGCTGTCAATATAATCGACGTGAACCTTTGCGCCAAATTTGTATCCAGCGTGTTTAAGTGATTCTGCCACACTGATATAAGCATCCTGCAAGTTGGTGTACTTACCCACCAAGGCAACGTGCAAATCGTGTTTCAGGTGGCTGACGGTGCGCACCATATCGGTCCAAAACTTAATGTCGAACTTGCCGCGCGGCAGTTGCAACCGCTTCATTATCAGCGAATCGATTTTCTGTTTATGGTAGAGCAGCGGTATCTGATAAATGATATCGACATCGGCGCTCGAAATTACGCAATCGGCCGGCACAGAGCAGAAAAGACCGATTTTGCGGCGCACATCGGCGTCGAGCATCACGGGTGTGCGGCAGACAATAATATCGGGTTGGATACCCTTGCCGCGCAGTTCAATCACCGAGTGCTGTGTTGGTTTGGTTTTCAACTCGTTAGACCCGAAAAGCGCGGGAACCAACGTTGTATGAATGAAGAGCGTGTCGTTGGGGTGGTTTTCGAGTTTCACCTGACGCAGAGCCTCGAGAAAAGCCTCCGACTCAATGTCGCCAATGGTGCCTC
>JAFYYA010000079.1 GCA_017557785.1 Salinivirgaceae bacterium | reverse complement strand
TACAAGCACCATATCGCAAATGGTTAATATTCCTGTGATTGCGTCGGGTGGCGCGGGCACAATGGCTCATTTTGTCGATGTCTTCCGCGAAGGCAAAGCCGATGCAGCCCTTGCCGCAAGCATTTTCCACTTCAAGGAAATCGAGATTATGGACTTGAAGAAATATCTGAAAGAGAACGGGATAAATGTGAGGATTTGAGGACAACGGACTAAAGACTACAGACAACGGACGATTGACAGAATATGTAACAAACTAACAATTAATAATTAACAATGAGTTTGGAATAGTGCTTTTATCCTAAAATCATTACTCATAAAACTTTACTCTTTACTCATTTAACATTACTCATTAAACACTTAACTATGACCCCTGATTTTGATAAAGACCCGAACGGGTTGCTGCCTGCAATTGTTCAGGACGCCAACACTGGCAAGGTGCTGATGCTGGCCTACATGAACCGCGAATCGTACGACCTGACGCTGAAAACTGGCAAGGCCACCTTCTACTCTCGCAGCCGCAAGCAGTTGTGGCTCAAGGGCGAGACGTCGGGACATTTTATGCTGGTGAAGGGAATCTATCTCGATTGCGACCTTGACACCATTCTTGTGAAAGCCGAACCATGCGGACCCGCCTGCCATACGGGCTCTGAAAGTTGTTTTTTCAATAAGGTTGATTTGTAGAGATTGAGCACTTACAATCTGAAAACCGGTTCAAATTACGTTTACAACTTATTCCGTGGGCTACCGATTTTTAGATAATTTTGACGCAATAAAATAAACAAATCTATGAGCGGATTTTTTGGGGCAGTCACCAATACCGACTGCGTTTCCGATGTTTTCTACGGTACCGACTACCATTCCCACCTTGGGACAAAACGTGCGGGCATGTCGATTTATTCGACAAAATTAGGCTACCAGCGTGCCATCCACAGTCTTGAAGACGGCTATTTCCGTAACAAGTTCGAGAACGACATGAACGGGTTCAGCGGTGAGTCGGGAATCGGCTGCATCAGCGACAACGAGGCGCAGCCGTTGGTCATTTTCTCGCATCTGGGGCGTTTTGCCATTACCACAGTGGCCAAAATCAACAACGTCGACGAGATTGCCGACCGTTTCCTGCGCGAGGGGAAAACGTTCACCGAGACCAGCCAGGGCGGCATCAATCCTACTGAGCTGATAGCAATGCTCATCTGCGAGAAGCAGAGTTTCAAAGATGGCATTGAGAACGTCTACAACAGCATAAAAGGCTCTTGCTCAATACTGATTCTGAACAAGGACGAGATTATCGCCGGGCGCGACAAACTGGGCCGCACCCCTATCGTCATCGGCAAGAAAGAAGGTGCTTACTGCGCTGCTTCCGAGACATCGTCGTTCCTGAACCTTGATTACAAGGTTGAGAAATATATTGGTCCGGGCGAGATTGTGTCAATTCGCAACAACGGTTATTCTGTTCTGCGTGAAGCAGATAAAGAGATGCAGATTTGCTCGTTCCTGTGGGTTTACTATGGTTATCCACCCGCTTGCTACGAGGGCATCAATGTGGACCAGACACGCTATCGCTGCGGACAGAAACTTGCCGAGAAAGACGATGTGAAAGACGCTGATTTTGTGGCAGGTATCCCCGATTCGGGCGTTGGTCACGCAATGGGTTACAGTGCCGCCACAGGCATTCCGTATATGCGTCCTTACGCCAAGTACACACCAACATGGCCACGTAGTTTCATGCCGCAAAACCAGAAACAGCGCGATCTGGTGGCCAAAATGAAGTTGATTCCGAACGCATCGGTCATCAATGGCCGCAAGGGCATCTTCCTTGACGACTCGATTGTGCGCGGTACGCAGTTGAAGGACAATGTGAAAGACCTGATGGAAGCCGGTATCAAAGAAGTGCACATGCGCGTTGCCTGTCCGCCGCTCATCTACCCTTGCGAGTACCTGAATTTCAGCCGTTCGCGCTCGTCGCTCGAACTGGCTACACGCAAGGCTATTGTTAAACTTGAAGGCAAAGAAGATGTTGATTTCTCGAAATATGCCGACCCCGACTCGCAGGAATATAAGAACATGATTGAGCAGATGCGCAAGGATATGAACCTGACATCGCTCAAGTTCCAACGTCTTGAAGACCTGATTGAGGCCATCGGCCTGCCGAAAGAGAAACTATGCACCCACTGCTGGGACGGCTCAAGCCGAGGATGATTGACGTTCCGATAGTTGTCGGGGTGAAGGATTGAAGTGATTTAAACCGAGAGTAATAACCTTAAACATTTGACATTATGATTTTTAAGATTTTTATTGCGGCATTTATATTTGCTTGCGGCCTGTATTATCTAGTATGCTTTCTTGAGATGTTGGGCATTATCAAGTTTACGTCTGAAAATCAGGAAGTTTCCTTCCCGAAATTTCTGATACCATTTTACTATTTCTTTAAGAAATAAATACTAATAACTTATAAACCTTATTGTTATGCTTAGAGTATCGAAAAAGCAAGTGGTCGGCGGTGTTTGCGCCGTATTTGCACTGGTTGTTCTCTCAATGCTTGGTCGAATTGGCGAAGATGTTAAAAATGAGACAATTGTGGTGAACCAGTTCCCCTTTACGGGAAAAATGGACTATTGGACAACGCCAGGCTGGCGCGGTCAGTGGTTTGGCAAGACAACCGTCTATCACAAGACCGAGCAGTTGTGGTTCGGTGCTACCGATGATGGAAACCGCTCAAACGGCACCCCTATTCCGGTCATCTTCAACGATGCGTCTGACGGCCTTATTTACGGCTCACTTCGTGTGAAACTGCCAACCGACATTGAACACTTGTCGCGCATTCAGACAGACTACAACGGCATGGACCGCTTGATGAACGACCTTGTAAAGCAGACAGTAACTAAAGTTATTTATGCTTCGGGCCCGCTGATGTCGGCATTCGAGAGTTACGCCGAGAAGAAGAACGACCTGATCGAGTATATCACCGACCAGTTGAACAACGGTGTGTACAAGACAACCGTCAAAACAGAGGAAACCATCGACCCGATTACAGGCGAGACTAAAAAGACAAAGGTTGCAACACTTGTGCCTGATGAGAATGCCCCTGGCGGATTCAAACGTTCAGAGTCTTCGCCATTCAAATATTACGGCATTGAGATTGGCCAAGTATCTGTAAGTAAGATAGATTACAGCGATAAGGTTAAGCAGCAGATCTCGCAACAGCAAGAGGCCAACATGCTCATCCAGACTTCTAAGGCAAAGGCTGCCGCTGCCGTTCAGGAAGCCATCCGTGCCGAGGAAGAAGGTAAGGCAAAAGCCGCTCAAGCCAAGTGGGAACAGGAACGCATAAAGGCAACCGAGGTTACCAAGGCCGAACAGGAACGTGAAGTTTCGCGCCTTGCTGCCGAAAAAGCCGAGTTCGACAAGAAGAAAATCATTGCCGAAGGTCAGGCCGAGGCCGAAGCCAACCGTTTGAAAGTTGCTGCCGGTCTTACCCCGCAAGAGCGCGCCGAATGGGACTACAAGACCAAAGTTGGTGTTGCTGAAGCAATTAGCAAAGTGCAGTTGCCACGTATAGTAACAACTGGCGGTTCCGGCAACTCAAATGCAATGGACGCTGTTGGGCTGAAAATGCTCATTGATGTTAGCGAAAAACTAAGCAAGTAACTGAAAATATAGCAGTTATGCCAAACGACAAGGATTCCCCCGCCGGAATCCTTTCGTTTTCTTAAGAATAATGCCATTATGACCATTAAACGATTATTTGTTACGATACTTACCGCATTCATTTTCTGCGGTTTTACAACCTTTGCACAAAGTGATACTTTAAGCACGTCCAAACGTCCCAAAGTGGGTTTGGTGCTGTCGGGTGGCGGTGCGAAAGGTATGGCGCACATTGGCGTGCTGAAGAAACTTGAGTCGGTTGGGCTCTATCCCGACTACATCACCGGCACAAGTATGGGTAGCATTATTGGCGCCTTATACTCAATAGGTTACACGATTGACGAACTTGAAGATTTCGCCAAAAATTCCAATTGGCTGGCATTGATGTCAAACACTCTCGACACGCGATACATATCAATAAACCAGAAAGACGACCTTGGATGCTATCCTTTGGAATTCACGTTTGAAGGCGGCAAGCCGGTTATGTCGTCAGGTGTGATTGAAGGACAGAACTTGTCGCAGTTCTTCTCGCGCCTGACTTGGTGCACGGCCGGCGTCAACAGTTTCGACGACTACCCTATTCCGTTCCGCTGCTATGGCGTTGACATCTTGAAAGGCAGGCTGATTGAATTCAAAGAAGGCAGTCTGGCTCAGGCCATCCGCGGAAGCATGGCCATTCCATTGGTTTTTTCGCCTGTTCTGATTGAAAATCCGTCAGATACGATGCTGATTGTTGATGGCGGCGTGATGCACAATTTTCCTGTTGGCGATGTGATCAGAATGGGTGCCGACATTGTGATTGGCTCATATACTGGCTTTGAAGATGAAGTTAAAGCCGCTGACATGAGTTCGACAATCAAAATAACGAGCCGCGTGCTGATGTTCGGTGGTGTTAACGATTCAAAGACACAGGTCGATAGCGTTGATTATCTGATTTCGCCTGATGTGAAAGGCGTACAGCCATCGGATTTCCTTCAGGCAGACAACATTATCAAGCGAGGCGAAGATGCTGCCGACAAAATTATTAGCGACCTGAAAAAACTCGCCGACTCGCTCAACGCCATTGAACCGCGCAAGCGCCCCGCCCCGCTTGTCAAACATGATTCTATAACAATCAGCAGCGTCAGAATCGACGGAATTGACATCACCGACGGCGAGAATGCATACGGTATTATTGATATTGCTGACAATCAGAAGGTCACGGTAGATATGATTGAAGAAGCGATAATCCGGCTTTATTCAACATTGCTTTATAAGTCAGTCAATTACAGAATAGAAACTCGCCCAGACGGGAAAATCGCTCTAATCGTCACTGTTAAAGAAAAAGGACAGTCACAACTTGATTTTGGTTTGTACTACGATGAGACTTACAATATAGGATTCACCGTGAAATACAGCCGCCGCAGTTTCTGGCATAAGAAATATGATGCGTTTGTTTTTGCCAATATCAACCAGTATCCGGGCATACAGGCACAGATCAGCCGTAACATAAGCCGCAACAACACTCTAAGTCTCAATTCGCAAGCCGAGTATTTCTTAGATTTTAAAAACATCTACGACAAGAATAAAAAACTCGGCGATATCAAGTACCGTCATTTCGACTGGGATGTTATTGGCGTTAGCAAGGCTTTCGGCAGCCATACAAAAATCTGCGCGTCAATGTTTGTGGAAAAGTTTGCGGAAATGGTTGACCATGACAGTTATTCGGCCCTGCCCGACACCAATTCGAACCACTACTATCAGGCTGGTCTGCGCTTGAAGATGAAACACAACTCGCTTGACAACAACATCTATCCAAAGGAAGGCGCCCGCTGGGATATTGAAGTAAAGGGCCTGCCGCTATCATACAAAGTGGTTGAGTTGCCAGAAGATGACTCGGTTTGCGACCGCGCCGGTTACCTGAAAATAGGCACCAGTTTTCAATACGCACTTACTGTTCCGAAATTATACACCACATTTATTCCATCGGCAAGCATAGGCATCGGTACTAACAACATGCATTTTGCCGACCAGTTTTTCATTGGCGGATTTCGCGACAATATGCGCTATGGACAAGTATCGTTTGCCGGTATGCGATTGAATCAGATTGGAACACATAATTTTGCTATGACAGGTTTTACCGCCCGAATCGAACCTTTTAGAAACGTGAAAAGATTCGAACTTTTGAAAGCAGTAAACTTTCTTGTCTTCTCAAATGCCATGACCGCCTATAAGTCTCTTTCTGACATTGACATATTCAATCCAACGCAATTCAGTCTCAGCAGTGGCGCTGGTGTTTTAGTACGCACCCCTATCGGTCCGATTAGTTTATGCTATGCAACAGACACATACATCGATAAAGAGTGCATTTATTTTAGTCTTGGATTCAATCTGCCGTACCTTAAGTAGTTTGTTGAGAATTAAAATTTGGCTTGCCGATTACATTAGAATAGCGCAAATTTGCGGCGCAAAAAACATATCGAAATGGGTATCATAATCAAGAATGCAGAACAGATTGACGGCATCCGCAAGAGTTCGAAATTGGCGGCTGCTTCACTCGATTTCATTGCACCTTACGTGAAACCGGGCGTAGATACAGAAAAACTTGACAATCTTATAAATGAGTTCATCTGTGACCACGGCGCAGTGTCGGCATGCAAAGGATACGGCGAGTTTCCGAAATACTGCTGCATATCGCCCAACAATGTTGTCTGCCACGGCATTCCATCGCCCGACACCATCTTGAAAGAAGGCGACATTGTCAATATCGATGTCACCACCATTCTCAACGGCTATTATGGCGACACAAGCCGCATGTATGCAGTTGGCGAAATATCGCAGCGCGCGCAGAACCTGATTGACGCCACCAAGCACTGTCTCGATCTTGGTATTGAGCAGGTTCGCCCGAAAAACACATTCGGCAACATCGGGTTCTTTATTGCCCGCTACGCGCAGATGAAAGGCTACTCGGTTGTTTGGGAATTCTGCGGGCACGGCGTTGGCATCGAGTTTCACGAAGAGCCGCAGGTTGACCACATCGCCCGCCGCAACTCAGGCGCCATTATGCGTCCCGGAATGATTTTCACCATCGAACCGATGATTAACGAAGGCAAAGCCCGTGTTGACATCGACAAGAACGACGGCTGGACCGCCCGCACCATCGATGGCAAGCTCTCGGCACAGTTTGAGCACACCGTTCTGGTTACCGAGACCGGCGTCGAAGTGCTGACCGACATTCACGATGAATACCCAATCAGATAGTATTGAACTGATAATCATTAGATAACAAAAAAAAGAGTGAACAATGCTCACTCTTTTTTTATGGATGCTGACGGTGCAAAAATCAGTTCACCATCATGCTTCTTATGTCGTTGGTAATCTGTCGAATTTTCTTAATCTCCTCAGCTTCAAATTTAAGTTCGCCATTGTCCCGGATGATGATTCGCTTGTTGGCAGTATCAATTGTCATACATCCCTGCGGAACACGGATAACAAAATCGTCAAAAGCCCGACGCAACTTACGTAACATTACAAGATAACTAGCAACATCAATATCGTTTTGCTGATTTTGCAATAGATTGATTATTATGGCTAATGAGAATTTTTGCGTTGCAATGCGGCTCACCATTTTGGCATCGGGCTGGCTATACATGTTTATGGCAATGTAGAGCGTCTCAATCCATCCGCCCAGCAGCACCAGAGCAGCGCTGTTGCCGCGTCCGCAGTCGTTCAGGTAGCCGGTCAGATCTTTATACGATGAACGGGCGATCGATTTCAGCGAGTCAATTTCGCGCGAGTAGTATTCGCCCTTCTCGGCAATCTGCGAGATGTAGTTCGACGGAACGCCCATCTGGTCGGCAAGTTTCTGAATTGTAGTCACATACGATGCGGCCTGCTGGTTCTGCTCAAACACCCACAGATAGTTAAGGTCGGCACCATAAACGCCAATGTTCAGAGCCTTAGCAGTGCTCTGTGTGTACTTTGTGGCGTTGTTGAGCGAGTTGACAAGGTTCGATTTGTAGAACGATGAGTATTCGTTTATCAGGTTCGACATGTCGGACGGCGTGAAAATGTTGTAGAAAATCACATCTTCGTCTTTCAGATTCTTCGGAAGCGGTTTCTCGTTCTCAAAAACATCGTTGTCCGCAAACTTCAATTTATTGCCATTGTGACAACCAACAACGCTGACAGTCAGACATGCCGCTGCACAACTATAAAGTATTATTTGACTTAATTTCATACAAAAACCCCCATTTTGTAAAATCTCGTAAATCTATAAAAAAAACTTACATATGTCCTGCCAGCAGTAGTTTTTTAATAATATGCCACTATCCGCCCCCTTTTAAGCAAAAAACGTAAAAAGCCGCAACGGTAGGAAAAATGCCCCTAAATTGCTATCTTTGCAGTTTAATAGCGGAGTTTCACATTTATGCAGAATGGTTGCATAAATATTTGAAAGCCGATTTTTGAGAAAAGGTTTAAAACGTTGATTTACAACAATCGGGGAGAAAGCATCTTCCCAAAAAACACAAATAAATAATGCTATTCGATTTAGAGATGATTGAGCAATTCTACAACGAATTGCCCGCAAAAGTGGCCGCAGCACGCAAAATGCTGGGCCGTTCGATGACTTTGAGTGAGAAAATCCTATATGCGCACCTGTCGCCTGAGGCCGACGTGAAGGCATACGCACGCGGCGAGGAATACGCACTGTTTGCGCCCAACCGTGTGGCTATGCAGGACGCCACCGCACAAATGGCTCTGCTGCAGTTTATGAACGCTGGCAAGAGCAAGACAATGGTGCCGTCGACTGTTCACTGCGACCACCTGATTCAGGCCAATGTGGGCGCCGAAAAAGACCTTGCAGTGGCCAACGAGCAAAACCGCGAAGTGTATGATTTTCTGCGCAATGTGGCCGCCAAATATGGCATCGGCTTTTGGAAGCCGGGCGCCGGAATCATCCATCAGGTGCTGCTTGAGAACTATGCTTTCCCTGGCGGAATGATGATTGGCACCGACTCGCACACCGTCAACGCAGGCGGTTTGGGTATGGTGGCCATTGGTGTTGGCGGCGCCGACGCTGTCGACGTTATGGTTGGTCTGCCGTGGGAGCTGAAAATGCCGAAGCTTATCGGTATCAAACTTACAGGCAAACTCAACGGCTGGGCATCGCCGAAGGACATTATTCTGAAGGTGGCTGGAATGCTCACCGTGAAGGGCGGAACGGGCTGCATTGTGGAGTATTTCGGCGAGGGCGCGGCAACATTGTCGGCCACTGGCAAAGGCACCATCTGCAATATGGGAGCCGAAATCGGTGCAACCACATCAATCTTCGCCTACGACAGCAAAATACACGACTATCTGTGCGCCACAGGCCGCGAGAAAGTGGCTGAATTGGCCGACCGCAACGCCGAGCATCTGGCAAGCGACAAGGAAGTTTACGCCAATCCCGAGAAGTTCTACGACCAAATTATCGAAATCGACCTTTCGACACTTGAGCCGTATGTCAACGGACCGTTCTCGCCCGACCTTGCAACGCCAATCTCGCAGTTTGCCGATTATATCCGCAAGAACAACTATCCCGAGAAAATGGAGGTTGGCTTGATTGGCTCGTGCACCAACTCGTCGTACGAGGATTTGGACCGCGCAGCATCAGTCGCTCGTCAGGCTAAAGAAAAGAATATCAAGGTTAAAGCCGAGTTCATCGTATCACCTGGTTCAACTCAAGTGAAGAAGACCACGGAGCGCGACGGACAGCTCGACGCCTTTAAATCGATAGGCGGCCTGGTAATGGCCAACGCTTGCGGCCCCTGCATTGGTCAGTGGGCACGCCACACAGCCGACCCGACGGCCAAGAACAGTATCATTCACTCGTTCAACCGCAACTTTGCCAAACGTACCGACGGCAACCCCAACACCCACGGGTTTGTGGCTTCGCCCGAACTGGTTACGGCAATGGCTATTTCG
>JAFYYA010000078.1 GCA_017557785.1 Salinivirgaceae bacterium | reverse complement strand
CTTCTCTTTCAGGAAATATTCAACCGCCTTTACATCGTGGTTGGTGGTCTTTTCTATCTCTTTGATACGCAGCGCGTCGTCGAACGAGAAGTCGTTGTAGATTTTGCGGATTTGCTCGAAGCAACTTTTGTCAACACCTTCAAGATTCTTGAGCGGAATGTTGCAGAGTGCTATAAAATACTCACATTCAACTAAAACGCGGTAGCGGATAAGTCCGAATTCCGAGAAATATTTGTCGAGTGATTCGGTTTTTGAGCGATAACGGCCGTCAATGGGGCCTATTGCTGTCAATTCGTTGAGTTCCATATCGTTATATAAGTTTTAAGTTCTGAAGTTATAAGTTTTAAGTCGGTTTTCGGTTGGCAACCATTTTGGTGTCGCCATCGGAAAAATCGGCGGCCAAAGATACCTATCGGCGAGTAACTTTAAAAACTTTTCGGCGTTTTTAGCCCGAAAAAAGTTCAGCAATTAGAATGTCATTCTGTGCGAAAGATGTTTTTGCGGGTAATCTAGATATAAATTCTACAATCAGACAAACTGTAGTTGTATTTTCTGTAATTGAATTGTTGTTTGGTGGATATTTCTGCGGCATTCTACTTTTGCCCGTCGAAAAACACAGAAAGATATGACACAGAAAACGATTAAAAGACAGACACAGGCGATTCACACGCAATTCAGTCGCCGTGACGCCTACGGGGCAATCAGTATGCCGGTTTATGACACGGTGGCCTTTCAGTTCGACGACGCGCAGACAATGTCCGACGCGTTCTGTGGCCGCATCGACGCGCCCGACTATTCGCGCGTGGCCAACCCGACGGTCACTTTTTTTGAAAACAAGGTGAAGGCCATCACGGGCGCAAGTTATGTGGCGGCGTTCAACTCGGGTATGGCGGCCATCGCGTCAACGCTCATCGCCCTTGCGGGAAGCGGGAAGAACATTGTTGTGTCGAAGCACCTTTTTGGAAATACTTTCAACCTGATAACCAAGTCGTTGGCACGATTTGGCGTTGAGGCGCGCATTTGCAGTATGACCGATATTGAACAGGTTCGCTCGAAAATCGACCGCAACACTTGCTGCGTTTTTCTTGAGGCGGTGTCGAATCCGCAACTCGAAGTGGCTGACTTGCAACAAATTGCGCAAGTGGCTCACGCGTGTAATGTCCCGCTGATTGTCGATTCAACGGCCATTCCGTTCACTGAGACGCACTTGGCCGACTTCGGCGTTGATATTGAGTTGGTTTCGAGCACCAAATATGTCTCGGGCGGCGCCACATCGCTCGGTGGCCTTGTCATCGACTACGGCACTGTCGACGGTTTCCGCGACAAAATCGCGTTCGAGATTCTGTTCAATTTCGGCTCGTATATGACGCCGCACGCCGCCTATATGCAGGCTTTGGGGCTTGAGACGCTGAACGCGCGCTACCGTGTTCAGTCGGCCAACGCGCTTGAGTTGGCGCAGCGTTTGCGCAGTCTGAAGGCGATTAAATCGGTGAATTACATCGGTTTACCCGATAATCAGTACTACGAGCGGGCGCAACGGCAGTTTGGCGCAACGGGTGGTGCAATGCTCACCATCGACCTTGCCGACCGCGACGCCTGTTTCCGCTTCCTGAACCGCCTGAAACTCATTCTGCGCGCCACCAACCTGTTCGACAACAAAACGTTGGCAATTCACCCGGCATCAACTATTTTTGGCAACTTCAGCGACAGCCAACTGCAAGCCGCGGACGTCAAACAGACGACCATCCGCCTGAGCGTTGGGCTTGAGGACGTTGACGACATTTTTAACGACATTAAACAGGCATTGGAATGAGATACAATTTCGACGAAGTGATTGACCGTGCGGGCAGCAACGACCTTAAACACAGTGTTTTGCAACAGCGTTACGGTCGAGCCGATTTGCTGCCGCTTTGGGTGGCCGATATGGATTTTGCCACGCCGCCTTTTGTTGTTGACGCTCTGCGCCGTCGCGTTGAGCATCCGATTTACGGCTACACCGCCACACCCGACG